>JAJVHZ010000011.1:0-175728 GCA_022072255.1 Gammaproteobacteria bacterium
GTGGCCGATTGAATGCATATTGTTACCGGTGAAGCCACAACATATCGTTGATCCAGATCATGGAGACACCTACATACAGGGGGTATGCGCGATCGGCGGCCCCTCCCGGCCGGCGGGCCGGCGCCGGCTACCAGATGAAGAACAACAGACTCCAGGAGAGGAGCACCCCGGACAGGGCTGCGAGCAACGCGCCGCAGGCGACCCACAGCCGTATCCGCGACGCCTGCTGGCGGCGCAGCAGACGCCAGCCGAGGAGCGCGCTCCAGGCCGCGCCCGCGGACAGCAGCAGACCGCGGGCCCATTCCAGCCCGGGCACCCGGATGCCCTCGGCGCCCAGCATCGTGACGGTCAGGACCGACAGGCCGAGAAACACGCCGATGCCTCCGATCGGGATCAGCGCGTAGGCGAGCCGCCCGGCATTGGCCGACCGGGGCCCCGGCAGACAGGCCGCGGCGACGTGCAGCCACGACCACACCCATCCGCCGATGATCAGCGCGGCCGCGCCGATGTAGGCGACGATGAGCAGGCCGTCCAGCCAACTGAACGTGTCGGCGGTCTGCCGGTAATGCGTCAAGATCCACCACGGTGCGTCGGTGTCGAGCAGCCACCACAGCTTGTGTGTCACGGCCCATTCCGCCACCTGCTGCTTGGCGGCGACGAACCACGGTGATGCGGACCATTGAAAGGCGCCGATCGCGGTGCCGATGACACCGAAGACCAGCAGGCGCGCCTCCCACGGATTGACGCCCTCGTGCGGCAGCCTCAGCACTTCCTGCCCCGGCGCGCGCAGGGCAAGGTTCACGGCGCCACGCTGTCCGCTGCAGCGGCCGCACATGTGACACTGCGACGCGCCGGTCATGCGGCGGATGTCGACGAGTGGCGCGCAGTTGACGGCGCCGCGGGGGTCGGTGCGCGATTCCCAGAGCTCGCGATCGACGCGGAAGTGCAGCGGCGCCACGCGTGCCAGCAGGCCGAACACGCCGTTTACCGGACACAGGTGGCGGCACCAGACCCGCTTGCCGCGCCCGTAGAGGAAACCGACCACCATGGCCGCCAGCGTCGAGCCGCCGAGTACCAGCAGCGCCGGCTTCGGGTAGTCGTACACGCTGACGAGCTGGCCGTACACCGTGGTGCCGAGGAATGCGGCGAACGGCCAGCCCTGCCAACGCAGCCACCGGGGGATGCCGCGCCCAAGGCCGTAGCGGCTGGCGAACTCGCTGAGCGCCCCTTCCGGGCAGAGCACACCGCACCACAGCCTTCCCGCCAGCATGATCGAGACGATCACGAACGGCCACCACAGCCCCCAGAACAGGAACTGCGCGATGAGGGTCAGGTTGCCGAGCATGCGTGCGTCCATGGCCGGCAGCGGCAGGAAGGCCGGTACGGTGACCAGACCGACATAGAACACCACGACGATCGCCTGGATGGCCGTCACGACGCCGCGATGCCGGCGCAGGAGCTCGCCAAGGCGGGCGACCGCGCGATCGACGCCCCCGCCGGGAAGCCGGCGGCCAGGCCGCGGCGAGCGTGGTCGCGCGTCGCCCGCCCGCGGCGGCGGCGGGCGGGCGCTCATTTCCCCGTGTCGGTCGAGCGATTCGTGCGGGACCAGCATGGCGAATGCCTGCGCGCGATCCGCCGGCCGTCCTTCATGCCCGCCGCGCAGGGAGCCGCGACGGACGCAGCACCGCCGCGAGCGCGAGCCAGTAGCACGACCACACCAGTACCGTCAGCAGCGCGGGCCGGGCCCGCCAGCCGGTGAACGCCGCCACGACGTTGCCCACGCCGGCACCGTCGTCGAGCACGCCGGACAGGTCCCAGAGCGGGTCGACACCTGCCGGCAGCGCCTCCATGCCGATGAGGCGCTCCACGGCGGTCACGATCAGGGCCGAGGCGAGCAGCAGCAGGATGAACCCGGTGACGCGAAAGAACGTGCCCCACGACAGGAGCAACGCGCCCTGCCACATGGCCCATGACGTCAGCAGCGCGGCCGCCAGTCCGCCTGCGGCCGCGCCGAGATACGCCGCGAGGTCGGTGCCGCCGCGCTCCAGACCCAGGCCATAGAGAAAGATCACGGTCTCCGCGCCTTCGCGCCCGACCGCGATGGCCGCGAGCGCCGCCAGTCCGAGCAGCCTGCCGCTGCTCGTGGCCTCCCTGGCGCCCGCCTCCAGGCTGCGCGCGAGTCCGCGGCCGTGACGGCGCATCCAAAACACCATCTGGATGATGAGCGCCGCCGCGAGCGCGACGATGGCGGTCTGAAAGTACTCGAGCGCCTCGCCGCCGAGCTGGCTCTGCACCGAGAAGATCGCCAGCGCGAGCGCCGCGGCGAGCACGATACCGCCGGCGACGCCGCCCCAGAGGTACGCGGCGGCGCCGGCCACGCCGTTTCTGCGGATCCACGCGTACAGGATCCCCACGATCAGGACCGCCTCGAGCGACTCGCGCCAGACGATGAAAAAGGCACTGCTCATGCGTCATGTCCTCCCGGTGTGTGCCGCCGGCCCGGGCGTCGTACCGGACGCAGCGTGAGAACCGACGGATCCGCCCCGCGGCGGATGAGGGATCTCGTGGATGGAAGGGGGCGAGTCGTGACGCCCCGGCTGAAATCGGCCCGGTACCCGGAACCGCGATGTGCACGGTCCCGGGACGTCATGGGGCGGATACCGCACCGTCGTCGACGACCACGATCTCGCCCTGCGCCGTCTGCGGATGAAATTCGCCGAAGAACCGGTAGACGCCGGGCTTCAACGGCGCGAACACGACGGCGCGGCTGACGCCGGGGGCGAGCACCGTCTCCTTCTTGAGCTCGATGCTCTCGAACTCCTCCGGACCCGGCCCGCGGTTGGTCACCACGATCTTGAAGCGCACGCCCGCCGGCACCGTGATGCGCTCCGGATGGAATCGTCCCGCCTTCGCCTCGATGTGAAACGTCGGCAGCTCCGCGGCGCTCGCCACTGTCGAAGCCAGCGCGGCGAGCACCGTGATCGCCGCCGTCAGCCGCGTGCCGCCGGCTGCATTCGAGGTGCGTCGCCGCCGGGCGCCGCTGCGGCGGGGGAGGGTGGGGTGATGGAGGAAGGAGAGCCTCATCAGAATGCCGCCTTCATGCGTACGCCGACGATCTTCATGAGATCGGCATCCTCGTTCGCCCCCGGGTTGTGCACGAGCTGGAGGTCGGGTGTGATCTCGAGCTGGCTGTGCAACTGCCAGCGGTAGTAGATCTCGGCGATCTGCTCGGCGCCGTCGGCGGTGTAGCCGAAATCCGGCGTGCCGTCGCCGTCCGCATCGACGGTCGCGGAGGCGTCCTCGAAGTCGTCGGTGGCGTCGAGCCAGCCCCACGCCACGCCGAGGGCGTCGCCCGAGCGCTCCCAGTAATAACCACCGAACTCCGCGCCCAGTGTCAGCGCCTTGCCGAAGGTGCGTCGGTCCTCCTGCAGTGCGTGCCCGTAGCGCCCGAACAGCGTGATGGCATCGTGGACGCGCTGATCGAAGCTCAATCCCACGCCTTCGTGGCTGTGGCTCTGGCCGTCGAAGCCGGGAGCCTGGGGGTTGTGCCAGGCATAGAGGCGGTAGTTGCCGTCGAGGCCGCCGAAGAACTTGCGTCCGAACTCGAGCTGGCCGACGAACATCGGTGAATCGAAGCTGTCCTCGAAGCTCGCGCCGTCGCCGGCCCCGAACGCGGCAACAGAGGCCTGCCACCATTCCGGATCCTGCCGGTCGCTGCGGTAGGCGAGGCGCGCACCCGGCGTGAAGCCGTAACTGTCCATGCCCATGTCGCCGCCGGAGTCGAGCAGCGGATTGTGCACGAAGGCGTTGTTGAGGAACCTGATCGCCTCGTCGTCCGCGACGGCGTTCTGATCGAAGAACACGAACGGATCGATCTTGCCGACGTTGATCTCGAGATGCTGCTTGGACAGTGGCTTGTGGCCCTTCAGGGGCAGCGGGACGTTGAGCTGGTACCACGCCTGCGCCAGGATCGCCGCGGCATCGTCGCCGTGGGTGAGCGCGAAGGCGGTGGTGTTGGGGGTGCTGGTGAACGTGGGGTTCAATTCATCGAGACCGTCGCCCTGCCCCATGCGGAACTGCGCGAAGATGTGCCCCTCGGCGTTGCCGAACTCGCCGCCCGGCAGCGTCACGGCGACGTCGCCGCGGTAGTTGAGCTCGGAGTCGTCGGCGCCGGTGAACGTGCTTTCCTCGTCCGCATACTGGCCGACCAGGGTGAACTGGGCGCCGGCGGTGATGCCCTCGAGCGCCTCGATGGTGCGGGCCTGCTTCTGGATGGCGAGCGTACGGATCTCCACGTCCTTGAGGCGCGCGACGATCTCCGGGTCGCGTTCGCTGATGTGATCGTCGGCCATCGACTGCTCGACGCCCTGGTTGGTGGCCTCGAGCGCCTCGACGCGTTGCGCGAGCGCCGCCACGTCCGCGCCGGACCCGGGCGGGGGCGGCGCCGCAGGGGCGGTCGCTTCGGTCCCTGCGTCGATCTTCTCCTGCTCGATCTTCGTCAACCGCGCCTCCAGCCGGCGGATCTCGGCGAGCAGGTCCGCCATGCTCGGTTCCGCGGCGCGGACCGGCAGCACGCTCAGCAGCGCAATCGCGAGGGCCGGAGCCCGCCCGGTTGCCGCGCGCATGTCAGTATCCCCCCCGCTTGCCGACGCCGGCGTAGGTGAACTCGTACTCGGCGTCGAAGGCCTTGAACCAGGGGCGCACGCCGGTCAGCCGATCGGTGTGGCGGCCGAAATGCGCCTGGGGATTCTCCGAGGGGGGCAGGATGGTGTACTTGACGCGGTACTGGCCGGGACCCATGAGCTTGACGTTGTCGCCGTAGTGCGGCCCGTCGTTGGCGACCATCGGCATGAAGTCGCCCTGGATCTTTTCGCCGGTGTCTATCCTGGTCACCTCGTAGCGGACCACCAGGTGCGGGATCCACTCGCCCTCCGCAAAGCCGTTCGGATTGTCCGCGAGCGCGCGGATGTCCGCCTCCATGTGTACGTCGGACTCCTCCGGTCTGCGCATCATGCCGTCCGGTTCCATGAGGATCGGCTGCAGGTAGACCGCCGCGATCTCCATGCCGTAGCGGTGCTGCGGTGTGCCAATCGGGTACTCGATGGCTTGAACTGAGGCAGCGACCCCGGTCAGCAATGCGCCGGTCGCGAGACTGCGTGCAATGGACTTCATGATGGCCTCCATGTGGAACGGTTGAACTGGTGCGACCCGACCCGGTCGCCGGCCCGCGGCGTGTGAGCGACACCGGCTGCAAGTGCACCAACACGAATGATAAGCATTCCTATTCGTATTCACAATACTTCAGATCAGGAATCCGGGGTGGGGATGTCGTTGCGGATCCGCGAGACGGCTCAGGTCGCCCCGGGGCCCTGGCAGGCGAGTGGCGCTGAGGTCGTTGGTGGTCTCGGGGTATCCGCAGGATTGCGCGCCGACGCGCTTGCCGGCGACCCGCGGCCAGTTCGCAACCGGCTCAGGGGCGCGCGGCGCGGTTATGCGCGCCCGGAGTTCCTGCCCGGACCGCGGCTGCGGTGCGCCGGACCGGGGCGAGGCGGCCGATCAAAAGACGTCGGGCTAACAGGGGGCCGCGGCCACTTCCTGGGCCCGCGTGCAGTACGGCATCGACCGCGACCGCTCGGCCAGGAAGTCGTGCACTCTTCCGGCGGCGCGCGCCGCCTGCTCCAGGCAGGATCCCACCGCGAGGCCATGGAAATAATTGCCCGTGACGAAAAGTCCGGGAAGACTCGCCTCGGCGGCGCGCAGGGCGGCGATGCGCGCCTCGTGACCGAGGTTGTATTGAGGCAGTCCGTACGGCCAATGGCAGCTTCGCGCCAGCAGCGGCGGGCCGGCAATTCCGAGCAGCTCCGCCAGCTCGGACTGCACCGCCGCGATCAGGTCTCTCCCGGGCAGGCGCGCAAGCTCCGGCGCGCGCGCCCCGCCCACGTAGCCAGTCAGGGCGATCTGCGCATCGGGCGCGCGACCCTCGAACATCGTCGAGGAGAAGAGCACACCGGAGAGGACCCGTCCCTCGGTGCGGGGATTCAGGCAGCCTATGCCGTCGAGGGGATGCTCGATCTGGCTGCGGCGATAGCCCAGGAACACCACCGCCAGCGGCGGTGCCTCGATGAGACCGGCCGCCTCCGCCGCTGCCGGCGACAGGTGCTCCAGCAGCCCGGCCGCGGCGTGAGCCGGCGCGGCAATGACGACCGCCGAGGCATCCAGGTAACCGTCTCCGGCGGTGTCGACGCGGAATCCCCCCTGCCCCCGGTGCCGGATCGCGCGGACCGTCACGCCGGTCCTCAGGCATGGACCGAGGCGCAGGGCGAGCGCGCGCGGCAGCGCCCCCACACCCTCGCGCCACGAGTACAGGCGCCGTGCCGGCATTCGCCCGCCCCGAAGGCGGCTGTGTATCAGTCCCCGGATGACCGAACCGTGCCGGCGCTCCATGCCGACCAGGGCCGGATACGCCGCGTGCATGGCCATCCTGTCCGGGTCGCCGGCGAACATGCCGCCGACCAGTGGCTCGATCACGCGCTCCAGGAACTCCCGCCCGAAACGTCGCTGGAAAAACGCCGTCACACTCTCCCCGGCGCGCGACTTCCCCCAGGTGGGCAACACCTCGGCCAGCATGCGCAGGCGCCCCGGCACGGAGAGATAGCGGCGCACGAGGAAGCCGAAGGCGTGCGTAGGAATGCCCACGACCGTGCCGTTGGCGAGCAGGTAACGCCGCCGCACGCCAGCTCCGAGGTTCAGCCGCTGCGCGTCGAGCCCGAGCGCGCCCGACCACGCGCTCGCGACGGCGGAGCCGCCCGCGACCGCGCTCGGCCCGTGCTCCATCAGATACCTCCCGATGCGCTCGGACTGGGCCTTTCCCCCGGCGCACGCCTGGCGTTCCAGGACCGTGACCCGGTAGCCCCGCTGGCGCAGTTCGCACGCGGTCGCCAGCCCCGAGATCCCGCCGCCGATCACGGCCACGTCGAGGGTCATGAACCGCCACCTTGCCGGGGCTCGGGGCCTGCCTGGGCACTGCCCTCACGGCGAAGGTCGACGCCGTGACCGGGCCGCGCGCCAAAGCGCCGCTTCGCCAGCTCGTCGAGATCGTGCTCGGTGACGACGTCCGCGCCCCGCGCGCGGGCATGGCTCTCGACCCGCTGACGGACGAAATTCCGCACGAACGCCGGCACGTGACCCAGCCGCGCCTCGGCCCGCGCCGTCCACGCAAGCTGCGGACGCAGGCAGGCGTCCGCCGCCGGGTCGATGACCTCGCCGCCCCGCGGCTGGTAAGTACAGAGAAAATCCTCACCCATGAGGTTCCCGTCGCGGGCGTACGGTCGTGCCCGGCATCCGCCGCATACCCTGGCGTACTCACAGGCGCCGCAGCGGCCCGCGAGCGCCGGCGCGCGCAGCGGCGCGAACAGCGGCGCCGTGGCCCACAGATCGGCGAGCTCCGCGCTGCGCACGGAACCCGCCGAGGCCTCGATATAGGGGCAGGGCGTCAGCTCGCCCTCGGGCGTCACGCGGCAGTAACGTCTTCCCGCCAGGCAGCCGGCCGCTTCGAGGCCGGGCGCCGCGGCGCCACGATCCGCCCCGGCCATCGTCATGGCCAGGCGCTTGAAGTGTGGCGCGCAGCGGGCGCGTACCAGCAGCTCCTTTTCCTCGCGCGCCGCTACCGCGATGCGGGTCAGGACACGCTCGTAGACGGCGGCCGACACATTGGACAACGACGCGCCGCGGCCGGTGCATACCAGGAAGAATACGTTCAGTACCGCCGCGCCCGCCGAGCGGGCGAAGCCGATCATGGCGTCGAGCTCGTGGGCATTGGCGTCGGTGACCGAAAAATGGATCTGGAACATCAGGCCGTTCCGGCGACAGGCGTCGATCCCCCGCACGGCCCTGACCCATGCGCCGGAATGTCCGCGGAAGCGGTCGTGATGGTTCGCGTCCAGCGAGTCGAGGCTGATGCCCAGCGCCCGCACGCCGGCCGCCTGCAGCGCGCGGACCCGGCGATCGTCCAGCAGTGTGCCATTGGTGCCCACCACGACCGCCAGGCCTCGCCGCGTGGCGTGCGCGGCCAGCTCGCAGACATCCGTGCGCAGCAGGGGCTCGCCGCCGGTCAGCACCACGAGGATCTCACTGCTCAGGTCCGCGATGCGATCGAGCAGCGCCTTGACCTCCCCGGTGCTCAATTCATCCGCCGTCCCGTGGCCGCGCGTTCCCGCGTCGAGGTAGCAGTGGGCGCAGGCGAGATTGCACCGGCGCGTGAGATTCAGCGCGACGAGTATCGGCGGGGCGATCGCGGCGCCCATGGGCTCAGCCCGGCTCTGCCGGGCGGGCATGGGGGCACAGGCGGGCGGTGGCCTCGTCGACGACCCCGGCGGTGACGACGGTATGGCCGCGCTCCGAGGCGAACTGCAGGATGGCGGTCCGCACCATGGCCCGCACCATCTGCGGGACCCGCTCGAGCCTGGACTCCGCCTCTTCGGTCCAGGCGACGGTCTCGCGCGCCATCATCTCCAGCGGCGGCTCGTAATCCCCCGCTGCCAGCATCATGCTGCATGGCGCCAGGCGGAGCAGATTCTCGGCATTGCCGCCGATATCGAGCCCCGGATCGGCGTGCATCCCCGTCCTGCCGGCCAACAGCAGGCTGGCCCCGACCTCCGCGATGTAGCGCCCGATGGCCTGGTAGGGCTTGCCGTCGCGCAGTTCGCAGACGAGCTCGACGCCCCCGGCATCGGCGATCGCCCGGCCGACCTCCAGATAGGAGCGGTAGATCCTCGCCAGCCCGCCGTCGATCAGCTCCGCGTGCAGGCGCTCCTGATCCTCGAAGCGGAACGTGGCGCGCGCCTGGTCGTTGAGGACCCGGGCGATCCTGCCGAAGGCGGTGTAATGGAAGTAGGGATCAAAGGCGGCGACGGCGTGGACCGGGGCACCGAGACGCCGGCCCAGGGCCAACGCCGATCTCAGGGCGCCGTAGGAGCGCGGCGAGCCATCGAGCGCGACCACCAGCGGGCCGGCGCCGATCCGCGGCGCCGGGTCGCGGACCACCAGCACGTCGATGGGACAGCGCCGCGCCACGCGGATGCACACGGTCCCGAGGGGCGCCTGCGCGTCCAGTCCGAGACCTTGCGCGCCCAGCACCAGCAGGTCGTGCGCGCCGCTGCCAGCGGCCTCGAGGATACCGCCGTAGTTCTTGCCTTCGCTGTTGATGCGGCGATAGCGCACGCCCGCCGCCTGGCAGGCCGCCTCGCCATGGTCATGGTAGCTGTCGCTGATGAGCCGGAGGCCGCGGGTGATCAGCTCGTCGTGGACCGCCCGCTGGTGCTCGAGCGCCGTCTCTCCGCGGTAGCGCTCCGGCAGCCCGCTCTCCATCTCGCGGAAACGGCGGTCGTGCAGGCGGGCGGCGTATACGTGGATGCCGCAGACCTCGCCGTCCGCCCCGGCTGCCAGCCGCGCGGCCTCCCCGAGCGCATGCTCGGCATGGCCGGAGCCATCGAGGGCAACGAGCAGCCGGCGCCACGCGGCGGTCTCGCGCGGCAAGGGCGCCGCGCGACCGGCCAGCCGCGCCTCCTCACCCGTAAGGGCCGTCGCACTCACGAGCCGGGCTCCGCGGCCCTGGCCTTGCGGCGAAGCACGCGCAGACCCCACGCCTGCAGGCCGACCACCCCGGCCGCCACCGCCAGTGGCGCGGCGTAGGCGACCGTTCCGACCGGTCGTTCGAGGCTGAGGAAATACCAGGTCGAGACGCCCTTCTCGCCACCGCGCTCGCGGTGCGCGCCGTCCCAGGCCGCGAAGGCGACCGGCACGGTCATGCCCTGCTCGAAGGTGAATTGTTCCTGGACGCGCGGAAACGAGATGTATGCGCGCCACACGCCGTCCTTCCAGACCGCCTTGCCAGCGCCGTCCTGCTGTTTGCGATCGACCGAGGTGAGGCTGCCGAATCCGCGCGCCACGAGCTTCTCGACCGGCGTGGCCGCCTGCACCTGGGGGTCGGCAAGCGGGCTGCCCGCGTCCCAGGCGGTCACGAACGCCTTCGCACCCTCCTGCTTGCCGTAGTCCGCCGCCTCCGCGATCGCACCCGGTTCAAGGCCCGCCAGCGGGTACCAGTCCACCGCCATGTCCGGATAGCGCTCGTCGACGTCGGTCACCGGTCCGGTCTGCCAGTCCGACTTCCACTGATAGATGGTGACCGGCCGCTCCGGCTCGCCCATGCCGAAATACGGGATGCCGCCGGCCTGCGGCTCCGCGGGGAATGCCACCGCCACCGCGTCCCGAAAGGCCTCCACCTGGCCGGCCATCGCGTCCCGGGCGCCGTCCAGCCATTCGATGCGCAGCGCCACGCGTTCCTGCGAATACAGGGCGCGCACGCTGAGCGACTTCACCCCCGCCTCGTAGGCGCGCGGCTTCACGACCGCCTGCGGGGCGAGCGGAACCTCCAGCACGTCGGCCTCGCCCCACGCGGCATCCGCGGGGTCCTCGGGGACGCGCTCCACCCGCCGTGCGAGCAGGCTTGCCTTCTGGCTCCCGGCCGCGCGCGCCAGCCGCGGCATCGGGATGGCAAACAGCGCGACGGACGCGCAGAGCAATGCGCGCCGGCGGCGGCTGACGCTATCGTTTCCCATGGCCTATCCTCCGCATTCCGCGGCGACGCCCGGATCATCCGGCCGGCAGCCGCCGCAACGTCCGACATCGACCGCGTCGGACAGCACATTCGGGCCGGCCACGTCGGCAGGCGCCAGCCCGAGGCTGGCCAGCTCGGTCCCGAGAAATGTCTCCAGCAGGCGCGCAAGGTCCGCGTAGACGGTTCCCGCGGCCCTGGCCGCCAACCGCTGCGTGAACCCGAACACCCAGCGGCCCAGATGCTCGTGCAGGAACTTCCCCTGCGCCTCGCGGCCGACGGCGAGGCGCTCGGCCGCATGCCCGCGGGCCGTGCCGTAGGCCTCCTTCATGCACAGGAACTGCATGAACTCGAGCTCCGCGCTGAGCGCGTCGAGCCGGTCATGCGAGTGCGCGGCCGGTTCCAGGCCGAACGCCCGGTAGAACCCGGCGATGTCGGCCAGTTGGTGGGCCTTCTGGAAGACGTGGCTCTGGCCGTACTCGGTCTCGTACGGCGGGCAGTCCTTCGAGATGGCATATCCGAAGCAGGCGAGGTAGGCGCGCTCGAGGCCGGCGGGATCGAGCTCATCGAGCGCGGCGCCGAGCCGTGTCCGCGCCGCACGGGCCGAGTCGTCGCCGAGGGCGAGGAGCGGCGGTCCGATCTCCCGCCACGCGGCGGCGAGGTCGCCGGCCAGACCCGCGTCCGGGGCGCCGAAGGCCCATGCCAGGAACCCGTAGACACGGCTGCGGAGCAGGGGATCCGGAATCGCGTGCGCTTGCATGGTCTCGCGCTCAGATGGAGTTGTAGTGCCTGGCGTCGCGCTCGATCTTCGGCTCTTCGACCGTGACCCGCGCGACCTCCCTGCCGCTCCTGCTGTAGCCGACGACGGTGTCGTTGTACATCGACCACGGCTGCCCGCCGATGGTCATCTCCAGCACCTTGGGCCCCTCGATGATCTCGTAGCGGAAGACCATCGTCTGGCTAGCGCGGAACAGTTGCAGCACCGCGAGCAGCTCGCGCGAGGGACGCGTGTATTTCTCGACCGCCGCGTCCGCGCCGGGCCCGAACATCTGCCGCAGGTAGGACCGCGGCACCCAGCGCGGCGGGATGTAGTAGCCGTTCGGCTGCGTGCCGAACTGCGGATACAGCGGCAGCGCCACCTTCTCGACCTGCACGAGGTAATACAGCGGGTGCTGCCGGTCCTCCGCCCAGGTGCCATCCTCACCCACCTGCACCAGCCCCTGCATGCGGATCTTGCCGACGCAGGCCGCCATGCAGCGCGTTTCCATCGGCTCGCCGTCGGTGAGTGGATCCTTGCCCTCGATGCGCGGGTAACAGGCGATGCATTTCTCGCTCACGCGCGTGGTCGCCCGGAACATCGGTTTCTTGTAGGGGCACTGCGCAACGCACTTGCGATAACCACGGCAGCGCTTCTGGTCGATGAGGACGATGCCGTCCTCCGGGCGCTTGTAGATGGCCCGCCGCGGGCACGCGGCGAGGCACGCGGGGTAGCTGCAATGGTTGCACAGGCGCTGCAGGTAGAAGAACCAGGTCTGGTGCTCCGGCAGCGTGACCGGATCGAGATTCATGCGGTCGCGGGCCGCGTTCGAGCCGGTTGCCGTATCCTCGTAGAAATTCGGCGATCGCCATTCGAGGTCGGTGGGCTCGTAGCCGAGCGCGACCTCCTCCCGCTTGGCCTGGCGGCGCGCCGCCTCGAAGATGGTCATGCCGTCGAACACGCCATACGGCGCCTTCGCCGCCCCGTCCGTCGCCGGATCCCAGACCGCCTCCTGGCCGGCGTCGCGGTGCGCCTGGTCGAGCAGCTCGAGGATGCGCACGTCCCAGGACTGCGGGTAGCCGCCGTAGGGCTTGGTCTCGACGTTGTTCCACCACATGTACTCCTGCCCTTTGGAGAAGGTCCATGTGGACTTGCACGCCATGGTGCAGGTCTGGCAGGCGATGCAGCGGTTGGTGTTGAAGACGAAGGCGAACTGCCATTGCGGCGTGGCCTGCGGATGCGGGTAGCTCATCGGCCGGCCGAGCTGCCAGTTGTAAACCTCACTCATGGGCGTCACTCCCCGCTCGATAGGTTTCGGTGTAGCGCCGGCGAACATCGCAGATCAGCGCCCGGACGTAGTCCTCTCCGCGGGCGCGATAGATGCCGTGCGTGGCGCCGAAACACGGCCGCCTGAACAGCGCGAGAATCTGCTGGTCGCTGAAGCCGAGCATCAGATACTCCTCGACGAGGCAGGCCGCCATGTTCTCCATGCCGCTGCCCGGCAGCACCACGCCGACCAGTTCCATCGGGTCATGCGGCTCGGCCTGTTTCATGTCGAGCCTTTCACCCGCGTCGCCTCGCCGCGCAGATACCGGGCCATGAAGTCGCTCTCGTGCCCGGGCGTGTAGCCGCTCTCGACCGGCGGCCAGGCGCCGGTGCCGCCGAGGCCGCCGGGCTCGGCCTTCTGCACGCGCACCAGGGTCTCCTTCGGCACGGTATTCACCGCATGGTTGTCGACGTCGAAACCGAACACGAAGGCCATGCTGCCTACCTTCTTGTGGAACAGGCCGTCGGTCTGGTGCATCGGCGGTGCCCACCCGCGGGTCACGCTCTGGTGCGAGCCGTAGCGGAAGTTCGACTGGTAGCCGGTGTCGGCGGCCAGTGCCCGGCCGTCCGGCCGCGTCTCGTGCGCCTGAACGGTGCGTTCGCTCGCGATCCAGGCGCTGTGCTTGGTCATGACGACGTGGTAGGGATAGGCGGGGTTGTACTTGACGCGCGTCATCAGGCGGAAGGCCTTGTAGCGGGGATCGCCTTCCTTCCAGCCGGCGTACGGGCGGTCGACCGGATTCGCATCCATGTAGATGTAGTCGCCGTCCTCGATGCCGAGATCCCTGGCCGCCTGCGGGTTCATGTGCACCTGCCAGTCGCTGACCCCGGGCTGGCGCTTGTCCATGCGGTAGGGGTCGCCGAAGTTCGTGCTCCAGATCCAGTTCCAGTCCACGGTCGCCCACGAGGAGTGGGTGGTGTGCCGGCTCTTCGGCGTCATGCAGTAGAAGGTGTAGCCCTCCTGCCACAGGGGATTGCGGGTCTGCTGAACCTGCGACCAGGTCAGCTTGTTGTTGGCCACGGCGCGCAGGTCCGCATCGAGGACCTCCTTCTGCAGCAGCTCCGGCGTGATGCCGTAGTTCCTCGGGCGGAGGTAGGGGCTGGAGGAGACGATGACGTTCGGCAGATACGGGGTGGCCTCGGGTGCTTCCCGGTGCGACACCAGGTTCTCGCCATACTCGATCGCCTCGGGCAGATCGGTGTAAGCGTTCATGCGTCCGGTGTCGGTGTAGAACGGGATGCTGTCGTGCACCTGTTCGTAGAACGGCACGCGCGGATAGGTGCGGAACAGCATCAGCGCCGCGCCGGGCTCGCCGTACTTGCCCGCCATGATGTCGGCGACCGTGTAGCCCTGCGTGGTGCAGGAGTTGTCCAGCACCCGCTGGATGTACACCTCGGGTTTGCCTTCGAGCATGAACTTCCAGTGGTCGCGAAAGCGCTGGTCGCCGGTCAGCTTCGCGAGCTGCTCGGAGACGAGCGCGAAGATCATGCCGTCATCCTTCGAGTCGTACAGCGGTTTGATGCCGTCGCCGCCCCAGATCTGCAGGAAGGGGTTCGAGCAGGAGCCGCCCACCTCCAGGGTCTGGAATTCCGGCCAGGAGTTCGCCGGCAGGACCACGTCGGCGTACTCGGCAGAGCCCGTCCACTCGACCTGCTGATCGACGATGCAGTCGATCTTCGGGTTGACGTTCACCAGCAGGTGGTAGATCCACTTCGCCTGATTCATGAGGTTGGCGTTGTTGTACCACATGAGCTTGGTCGGCGTGGGCAGGTGCGTGTGGCCGGTGAAATTCCTGCGCCCCTCCGGGGTGTCGACGATGAAGGGCCGATCACCGAAGCCCCAGTAGCTCATCTCCTCGCCATGCAGCAGTTCGCGCACATTCTCGGGCTTGATCGCGGCTTCCGGGTCGAGCACCTGGTTGAACGGGTCCTCCTTCACGTAGGCACCGCCGACGCCCGGGCCGGACCAGAGCGAACCCTGGAACAGGGCGCCCTTGTAGTTTCCCGCCCAGGTGTGCGCGCCCGATCCGGGGATGCCGACGCTGCCGACGAGCATGAGCGGCAGATAAACGGCGCGATTGTGCAGCGTGGCGTGGAAGTAGTGGTTGATGCCTTCGCCGTAATGAATGGCGATGGGATAGGCCTCGCGCGGCTTGCCCTTGAAGTCCTCGTCCCAGAAGCGGCGGCCGAAATCCTCCGCCAGCCGCTCGATGAGCTCGCCCGGCGCGCCGGAGATCGCGTGCGCCGTGTCGACGTCGTAGTCGCGCAGGTGATCCTTGTACATCTCCCAGACTGTCATCGCCTCCACCTCGCTGCCGTCGGCGAGCTGTGCCTTGCCGCGCCAGTCGAGCGCCGGGTCGACCGCGAGCGCCGCGCCGATGTCCTCGCGGCAGACGGGCTGGAAGGCGCCGGCCGTCGCGTCATAGACCACGAAGTCGCCGATGCGCTCGCGCTGCTCGGCGGTCATGCCCTGCACCGTGAAGCTCGGCCCGGCGCTGATGTCCTTGTTGCGGTAGCCGGCGATGAGGTCCTGTGGTCGCAGGCGCTGCAGCGTGTCCGTGCGGACGAGCAGGGGGAAGTCGGTGTACCGCTTCACGAAGTCCTCGTCGTACCATCCGCGCTCCATCAGCAACCGGGTCACGGTCAGGAAGATCGCCGTGTCGGAGAGTCCCGGCCGCACCGAGATCCAGTAGTCGGCCTTGCTTGCCGAGGGGTTGTATTCGGGAGCGATCACCGCGATGCGGCCGCCGCGTTCCATGAGCTCGGTCAGCCAGTGCGCCTCCGGCATCTTGTTCTCGATCAGGTTCTTGCCGACCTGCACCGTGAACTTGGTGAAGCGCAGATCGTTCAGGTCGATGTCGGAGGTCTGCAGGCCGTGGACGTAGGGCTGCCCCGGCGCCTGGTCGCCGCGCCACGTGTACTCGGACCACTCGCGTCCGCCCCTGGCCTCCTCCGGCCCCACGCCGCGCACATGGGCGTCGAGCAGCCCCAGCAGGTTGGCCATGCGGAAGATCCCGAACTTGCCCACCACGCCGTGCAGCGGCAGCGAGCTGCCGAGTTTCATCGTCCGGGCGCCGGCGTCCTCCCAGTGCTCGAGCATCTCCTCGGGGTATCCGTCCCTCTCGATCAGCCGTCGCCGGCCCTCCTCGCCGCTGTAGGTCCTGGCGATGGCGACCAGGGCACGGGCGAGGTAGCCGGTCGCCTCCTCCCAGGTGGCGCGCACGAATCGATCGGTGCCGCGCGAGTCGAAGCGGTACTTCGTGCGCAGCGCCGGATCGTCGGACAGCGGTGGAAAGTCGTCGTCGGCCCAATCCTTCCAGCCCTGGCGAAGCATGGGCCCCTTGGCGCGGTAGGGACCGTAGACGCGCCGGTGCATGGTGAAGCCCTTCAGGCACATGCGCGGATTCCAGGCGTAGGTCGCCTGGTTGCCGTAGATGTCCTTGTAGCGCTGGTGATCGTAGTTCTGCTCGAGACGGACGATGACGCCGTTGCGGACGAACGCCCGCACCCGGCACATGTGCGTGTCGTTCGGCGCGCAGATGTAGGTGAAGCTGCGATCGTAGCGGTACTGATCGCGGTAGACCTGCTCCCAGTCGCGGTCCGGGTAGTACTCGAGCGGATTGGTGATGTCGGGCACCGGCGCGAGCGCCTGTCCGGCGAACGCGAGATCCGCTGTCCACCCCGCGATTGCCCCGCCCGCGAGCACGCCGGTACGCTTCAGGAACTGCCGTCGCGTGAACTCCCGCTCGCTCATCGTTCGTGTCCTCGCTGCTGTGTCAGCGCCGCGGCTCGTGGCCGGTGGCTCTGTAGAGATAGGCGATCACCTTCCACGCCTCGTCCCCGTTCATGTCGTAGCTGTGCAGGGTCGAAACGTCCGGGTTGTCCGGCGGGGCGACCCAGCGCGGCATCGCGCTGTTGAACTGGTTCTGGATGCCGCCCACGGTCAGCCGCCAGTACATGTACGGCAGCGTGAGCTGGGCGATCGTGCCGGGGTCCTGGAAGTTCGCCGGACGGATGGGATACCTGAACCCCTCGGCCGCCACGCCCTGCCCGTCGAGCTTCTCGCCGTGGCAGACGGCGCAGTTGGCGTCGTAGAGCTTCTTGCCCTCGCTCACGAACCCGGCGTCCCATTGCGCCGGCGCCGCCGCGATCCAGTCCGGGACGGCGATGCGGCCGAGCACCTCCTCGCCGACCGTCGGGTGGCGCTGGAAGATCTCCACCGGCGGCGCGTAGCGCGGGCGGTAGGCGTCGTATACCCACCAGCCGAACAGCAGCGGCAGCACGGCGAGCAGGCCCAGCCGCTGCGCGCGGAGGGCTCGCGGCTGTCCGGCGCCCGTCTGGACGAAGAACTCCGCGAACCGGTGCATGCGCTCGTCGCGCAGCGTCACGTGAATGACGAGCCCCAGGACGACGAAGCCCATGTACAGCAGGATGACGCTGTGCGGGATGACCGGCCGCACCAGCTTCAGGATCACGTAGATGCCCGCGGCGACCAGGAACACACCGGTCGGCAGGGGGATGGCCGCGCACAGGCGGGCGAGGGCAGCGGGTTTCACGATCCAGCCTCCCCGAGCAGGTATGCGACGATCGACTCGAGCTGCGCCGCCGTCAGCTTGGTGCCGTAGTCGGCCGGCATCAGTCCGGCCGGAAAACCCTCGCGCTGATATGCCGCCGGCTCGACGATGGACTCCATGAGGTAGGCCTCGGGCGACATCCCGCGCTCGCCCGCCGTCTTCCTGATGCTGTCGGCATCGAACACCGGCCCGATCGCCTGCGGGCCGGGCGACTGCGCATGGCAGGCCACGCAGCCCAGGTCGGTCAGCAATTGCGCGCCGCCGGCGGCGGCGGGTACGGCCGGCGCGGCCGCGGCCTGGATCGGAGCGGCCGCGCCGGAGCCTGGCGGTTTCGGCAGCTCGCCGAGCTTCACCGACGCCGTGCCGCCGAGCGACTGCAGGTAGTTCACCACCGCGGTCACCTCCTCGTAGCTGAGCTTGGCCGGGGCGCCGATCGCGGGCGGCATGATGTTCGGATAGCCTTCCACGAGGTGGGCACCCGGCTCGTAGAGACTCTGCACGAGGTAATCCACAACGTTGGCCGGCGCACCGGCGGCGCCCTGCGCGCGGCGCGCGGCGATACCGTCGAGGTTCGGTCCGCGGCCACCGCCCTTGACGCCCGCGCCGGGTTCCATCGTGTGGCAGGCCATGCAGCCGCGCTCGCGGACGATGGTCGCGCCTGCCCGGGCGAGCTCCGCCGGCGTGAGATCGGCGGTGAGCGCCAGCTTCTTCGGCGGCGCCCAGTGCGTCTGCGGGATCCAGTTGGCGAACGAGACGAAGAAGCCCACGGCGACAACCGCCGGGATCGCCGGCGTGAACAGGCGCAGTCCCCGGTTCATGCCCGTTCCCCCTCGGCGAGCAGCCCGGCGGACTCGAGATCCGCGGCGCCCGCGCCATCTCCACGGGCGAGTGCGGAGATGTAGAAGCCGACCGCGAGCAGGGCGAAGAAGATGGCGGTGATCAGCGTGATGACGAGTGCGGCCTCACCGAGGGAGGGCAGCCCGGCGCCGGCGGAGGTGTCCTCCATGATGCCGAAGACGTGCCAGTTCAGCCGCGCACCGCTGCGCGCGTAGCCCATCAGACCCATCAGCCATACGATGACCACGGCGAGCGCGACCAGCACGTACTGGCCGCGGCCGGGCATCCTGCCCCACTGCACCTCCGCGACGGTGCGCGCGCCGCGCATCAGGAACTGATCGAGTATGAAGGTCGCGACGATCCCGCCCATGAGGACGATGATCTGCCAGATCGAGGTGCGGATGCGGACCTCGGCGGGGGCGAAATAGCCGTATATGCCGAGCGCCGTGATCGCGAGCGCGGTCACGCCGACCAGGCTCCACTGGATCCGCTCCCCGGTCCTGCCCCAGGGCACCGTGATCACCTTGCCGGCGCGCCGGTACAGCAGGTAACTGCCGTAGAGGACCACGAGGATCAGCGTCACCGCGATCATCTTCGGCGCCATGACCCCGAGCGCGCCGAGCACGGGATGGAAGCCGCCGGTGGACTCCTCGAGCGAGGCGGCCATGGTGTGCGGCGTGGCCCAGACCATGAACCCGGCGATGAGCAGGACGTTGAAAACGGAGGACCAGGCCTGCTGACGCTCCGATCCGGGGATGCGCAGCAGCCCCAGCCAGGAGTAGTACGCAGCGCCGATGAACAGCGTCGCGATCACGATCGCCTGGATGATGAACAGCCACGACAGCACCCCTCCCATCAGGGTCACGCCGTAGGTGGCCGAGTAGGCGAACAGCTCGAAGCCGAAGTAGTAGCCCGCGAACGGGAGAAACAGCATCGTGAACAGCGCGATCAGGTTTCCGGTGTATCCCATCCAGTCGTACAGCGCGCGCTCCGCGCGCGTACCGGCGAGCAGGAAGCGGTAGGCCGCGTAGCCGGAGCACAGCAGCGCGCCGAAGGTGATGTTGGCGATGAGCCGGTGCACGTTCAGGGGCATCCAGCCGGCGTTCCACACGGCGTCGTACAGGCTCACGAGCCGCCCCTGCGCGTCGACGCCGCCCGGCGTCATCATGAAGGTGGCCCAGGCGTCGGCGATGAACATGACGATGGTGCCGAAGACGTTGAGCGCGAGGCCGAGCACGAGATGCAGCCACTTGCGCTCGCCCTGCATGCGCTGCCAGCCGTAGTACCAGAAGTAGAGGCAAAGGGTCTCGGCGATGAAGAACAGCGGGTAGACGATGAAGGTCGGGCCGAACACCCCGGTGAGATAGTGCATGAATCGCGGGTAGGCGGTGAACAGCAGGAAGCCGAGAGCCGCCCCGGTGATCGCCGTCAGCGAGTAGGCGACAGGCAGCAGGCTTGCCATCTCGTGGGCGAGCCAGTCGTGCCGCCGCGCGGCGGCGGGGTCGGTCTTGCGCGTACGCCAGCCGAGGTACTCGATGAACAGCGCGAACATCGGAACGGCCAGGACGAAGGCGGCGAACATGAGATGCAACTGCGCGGCCATCCACACCGCCAGCCGGCTGTCCATGAGCGCCGGCGCCGCGTAATCGGGCAGCGGCGGCGGCACGCCCTGGGCAACGGCCAGCCCCGGCAGCGCCGAGGCAATCAGCACCATGGCCGCCCGCCGTGCCGACGCTGCCGGTGACTGTTCGAGCATCCGGACCTCCTTCCCCGCCGATGGCGTCGCCGTGTCGTTATGTCGCTTTCCGCTTCGTGGGCCGGCCGGCCATGCGCACCCCGCTCAGCCGCTCGACGAATCCGCGCATCTCGCCGAGGTCGCGGAAGTAGCATTCGCTCTCGCCCTGGACGTGACGTATGTGCCCGCGCCACGCCGGTTCACCGTTGGTCGTCCGTTCCATCCAGATCCGCACCACGAAGGATGCCGCAGCGTCGTCGTCCGGCTTCATCACGCTTGCACGCGACCTCGAGTTGGAATAACGAAGTCTGTGGCGCGCTGGTAACAGTCCGGTAACAGCCGCGAGAGCTGCGCGAGTCGCCGTTCGGGAGGCGCTGATCGACGCGGGTGGATCGGATTTGCGGATCCTCAAAGTGGGACGCGGCGGGGATCAGAGCGCGCGTGGGATGGTCCGGAACGTCGCCCATATCGCGCGGCCGTGCGCCCCGGCCACGGGTCGTGCGTCGTGTCCGGCGGGCGGGCTGGCGCGTCGGCCGGCGCGCGCGCCGGGCGATCAGATATCGAGGGAAGGGGCGCCGGGCTCGAGGATCCGGCGATACAGGGCCTGAGTCACCGGCAGCGGCTCGACGCCGAACTCCCGCCGGAGCAGGTCGCGACAGCGCTGATACTGCGTCAGCGCCGAGCTGCGCCGCCCGAGCTGGAACAGGTACATCATCAGTGCCCTGTGGATGCTCTCGCGGCAGGGCTCCATGATGAGCCCGCGCCGGCAGAGCTGCGCCGCCTGTTCGTACCGTCCCAGGCGGGCATGGATGGCCGCCGTCCGCGCGATCACGTCGAGGCAGAGCTCGCGCAGCCGCTCGCGTTCCTCCGCGCACCAGTCGGCGTAGAGATCCTCCTCGAGGTAATCCCCCTTGTAGAGCGCCAGGGCGTCTTCGTAGCAGCGCAGCGCACGCTCGAGCTCCTGCTGGCGGGCGAGGTGCATGCCCTGCACCGCCAGGCGCTCGAAGGTGCGCGCGTCGATCCACATCGCCTCGCGCCTGATCAGGTACGACTCGCCATCCGTGGCGACCACGTCGCGGTCCAGTCCCGCCGACATCAACTGGCGGCGCAGGTAACACACGGTGACCTTCAGGCGCTCGCGCCCGCGCTTCTCGGTCGCCTCGCTCCACAGCCGCTCGATCAGGCGGCCGCGATGCAGGGCGTTGCCCGGGCAGCCCGCCAGAAGCTTGAGCAGCTGAACCGCGTGCTTGCGCACCCATTTCTCCACGGCCAGGTCGCGGCCCCGGAAGACCAGCCTGAAGCGGCCCAGCGTGAAGACCCGGAGACAGGAACCGGACACCGGCGCCTCGGCGGATTCGCTGCGCGGTCTGATGAGTATCAGCATGCGGGCTGCCGATTGCGCCGCTCCCGGAAGCATGAGGGTGCTCAACGCCACGGGGAACCACTGGCCGTCCCTGCGCAGCACCAGGCAGGCAGGCACGGAGAAAGGCTTGCGGTCGGTGACGCACGAGATCCCGTCGCAGCACGGGCCGCACAGGGGCGCGCCGGTGGGCAACACCGCTCTCAATACTTCATAGCAGCGCCGGCCCAGCAGTTCGTTCCCGGAGTAACCCAGCAGCCGCTGGGCGGGCGCGTTGCCGGCGAGGACGCGCAGGTCCTCGCCGACGGCGAGCGCGGCATCCGAGGCAGACTCCACGAGATCGTGACGATCGGTGCGGCGCATTCGACTGTCCCTCCTCAACTGTTGTCCCGGTTCCGGTTCGCGTCCTGCGTCCGATCAATGCCGCCCCGGGGCGTCCAGGACGAGGTGAAACACCGAGGAGTCGACCGGGAGCAGGTGACGGATCCTCTCGTCCACGTCGACCGCTATCCGATCGCCGTCGGCGGCGAGCCGACGGAGCAGACGCTCCAGTCCGGCGCACTCACGACGTCCCATGGCATCGATGCGCAAGGTGATGTTCACGGCGGAGCGCCGCAGGAGATGCCTGAGACGGCCCGCCACTCCGGCAAAAAAACGGCGATCGATCCCGCGCTTGACCGCGAGCGTCACGCTGCAGCCGGCAGGGTCATCCTCGAGGGCCACCTGCAGGCTTCCCCGCTGCAGGCAGTGCGCCCAGCGGCGGCGGATGGACTCCACGGTCGCGCGCACGCGGCGCCGCTCCGTTGCGGATGCATCGCCGATATGCCGCCGTACGTAGTCCTGGATGGAAAGCCCCGCGATCCAGTCCGCGACCAGCAGTGCCCAGGCGCGGGGCGGGCAGGCCACCAGGGAGTGCAGAAACCACGGCAGGCGGCTCGCCGGCGCCCGCAGCAGGCCGTGGAATATCAGGCGCGCCACGATGCCGAGCTGCATTCCGCGGGAATAGCCGCTCTGATACGGGTGCCCGAGGTAGCGCAGCTTGTTGCGGATGCGCTGCGCGATGCGTCGATCGCCGGACAGGCGTCGGTGGAGGGCCTTGTAGGCGGCGATCAGCTCCGCGTAGCTCATGCGTTTCGGCACGAGGTTGGTCCCCGGCTTGGCATTGTCGCAATGCGACCCCCCGGCGTCGATGAGACGGCCCTCGAGCGCCAGCCGGGCGTACAGCGGCGTCCTGGGCAGTGCCGTCAGCAGGCCTACCATCGCCACCTGGATGCCAGAGGCCACGATGAAGCGGTGCTGCCGCTCGAAGGTCTCCACGGTGTCGTGATCGAATCCGACGATGAATCCGGCCAGCACGTCGATGCCATTGGCGTAGATGATGCGTACGGCCTCCAGCATGTCGTGGCGGAGGTTCTGGGTCTTCCTGATCTCGCGCAGGCTGGCCTCCTCCGGCGATTCGATGCCGATGAATACCCAGTTGAAGCTGGCCTCGCGGAGCCCGCGCATGAGATCGCGGTCCTCCGCGAGGTTCAGCGAGACCTGCGTGCCGAACCGGAACCGGTAGTCGTGGCGCCGCTGGTACCCGGCCAGGAAGCCGAGCAGCTCCCCGGCCTTCGCCCGGTTGCCGATGAAATTGTCGTCCACGAAGAAGACGTTCGTGACGCCCAGGGACCGCAGCAGGTCGAGCTCCGCGCCGACCTGTTCCAGGCGCTTGGTGCGCGGCCGGCGGCCGAACATCACGATGATGTCGCAGAAATCGCAGCGGAAAGGGCAGCCGCGGGAGAACTGCACGCCAACGGTCGTATAGCGCCCGAGCTTCAGGAGGTCGAACCGCGGCACGGGCGAGCGCTCCAGGTCCACGATGCCGCTCTCCTGGTAGAGCCGCCGGGGCCGGCCGCGCTCGTAGTCCGAGCAGAACGCGGGCCAGATGTTCTCGGCCTCGCCGGCGACGACGGTGTCGGCCATCGCGCCGTAACGTTCGGGGCACAGGGAGGCATAGCTGCCTCCGGCCACGACGTGATAGCCCTGGCCGCGATAGTAGCGCAGCAGTTCCTGCTGGCGCTGGAACTGGACCCCCATGCCGCACACACCGACGAGGTCGACCGCCGGCCGGAGCGGCACGGTCTCGACGTTCTCGTCGACGATCTCCACGGACCAGTGCGGCGGGCACAGGGCCGCCAGCGTGGCGAGCCCGAGCGGGGGATTGACCGCGCGCTTGCCGGGCAGGATCCGGCCCAGCGCCCAGCGAAAGCTCCAGAAGCTTTCCGGGAAGCGCGGGTTGACCAGGAGCAGCCGCACGGGCGCTGTCCGGTCCGGCGGTGGCCCTGCCTGCGGCTTCGACGCATCGGGCACGATCGGATCCTCCGCGCCGGGGAGACTGTCAGGATCCCTGATACGCCTGCGGCCCGCCGCGTTAATGACCCGGATCAATATTCCCGCGCAGCGATGGCGTCCAGGCAGGATCGCGAGCGTCCGGCAGACCCGGTGCGCGGCCCGCAACTCAGAGGCCGAGCTCCCCCCACATGGCGTCGATGCGCCGCGTGACCTCCTCGCTCATCGCGATCGGGCGTCCCCATTCCCGCTGCGTCTCCCCCGGCCACTTGTTGGTGGCGTCGAAGCCGGCCTTGGAGCCGAGACCCGCCACGGGGCTGGCGAAATCCAGGTAATCGATGGGCGTACCCTCCACCAGCACGGTGTCGCGCGCCGGGTCCATGCGCGTGGCGATCGCCCACATCACCGCCTTCCAGTCCCGCACGTCGATGTCCTCGTCGGTGACGATCACGAACTTCGTGTAGGTGAACTGCCGCAGGTAGGACCACACGCCGAACATGATGCGCCGGGCGTGGCCGGCGTACTGCTTGCGGATGCTCACCACCGCCACCCGATAGGAGCAGGCCTCCGGCGGCAGATGGAAGTCCACGATCTCCGGGAATGCCTTGCGCAGGATCGGCACGAATACCTCGTTCAGCGCCGAGGCCATGACCGAGGGTTCGTCGTGCGGCGAGCGGCCCATGTAGGTGCCCAGATAGATCGGTCCGCCGCGATGCGTGATGCGATCGATGGAGAAGACCGGGAAGCGGCCCTGCGCATTGTAGTAGCCGGTGTGGTCGCCGAACGGGCCCTCCAGCGCCTCCTCGCCGGGCACGACGTGGCCCTCCAGCACGATCTCCGCGGAGGCGGGGACCTGCAGCGGTATGCCCAGGCAGCGGACGACCTCGCTGCGCGCGCCGCGCAGCAGGCCGGCGAACTGGAACTCCGAGATCGTGTCCGGGATCGGCGTCACCGCCGCCAGCATGGTCGCCGGATCGGCGCCGATGGCCACCGCGACCGGAAAAGGCTCGCCCGGCCGGGCCTCGCGCCACTCCTGGAAGTCGATCGCGCCGCCGCGGTGCGGGAGCCAGCGCATGATCACCTTGTTGCGCGCGATCACCTGCTGGCGGTAGATGCCGATGTTCAGCCGCTCCCGGGCAGGACCCCTGGTGATCACCATGCCCCAGGTGATGAGCCGGCCCGCGTCACCCGGCCAGCAGGTCTGCACCGGCAGGCGCGCCAGATCCACCTCGGCGCCCTCGAGCACGTGCTCGTGACAGGGGGCGCGATCGACCGTTCGTGGCGTCACGTGCATCAGCCGGCGGAACTTCGGCAGCCGCTCCAGGGCCTCGCCCAGGCCGCTCGGCCAGCGCGGTTCCTTCAGAAAGGCGAGCAGCTCGCCGAGCTCCCGCAGCTCCGCGGTGCTCGTGCAGCCGAGCGCCAGCGCCACGCGCTGCGTGGTCCCGAACAGGTTGCCCAGCAGCGGCATCTCGCCGCCGGCGGGGCGCTCGAACAGCAGCGCCGGTCCGCCGGCGCGCAGTGTGCGGTGGCAGACCTCCGTGATCTCCAGGCAGGGATCCAGCGTCTGGCGAACGCGGCGGAGATCGCCCATGGCCTCGAGATAAAGGATGAACTCGCGCAGATCCCGGAAGATCATCGCCGCCTGATCCGGATCAACCGATCTTCGGCGCCGGCGGACGATAAATCGCCTTCCATGTCCGCCTCCTCCCGCATCTCACGCGCCGCACGCCTGCTGCGGTGGTCGTTGGGCATCGTGCCCGGCCCGCTGCAGGCCCCGGCGGGCGCGCTGCTGTTCAACCATCTCGCCCGCGGCCAGGCCTTCGTCTCGCGCCTGCGCGAGATCGACGGCCGCAGCGTCGCCATCGACGTCACCGATCTGAGACGCACGGTGTGTTTCCGCATCGATGGCGGGCGCCTGCGCGCGGTGGAAACACGCGCGCCGGACGTCGTCATCCGCGGCGACGTGGAGGGTTTCCTGAGACTCGCCACGCGGCGCGAGGACCCCGACGCGCTGTTCTTCCAGCGCCGGTTGTGCATCGAGGGTGACACCGAGGTCGGCGTGCACGTCAAGAACCTGCTCGACGCGCAGGAGTTCGACTGGGAGGCGCACCTGCGCGCCGTGCTGCCCGCGCCGGTCGCGGCGCGCGCGGTGCGCGCCCTGCGCCGGGCTCGCGCCGCGCTCGCCGCGCGCTAGCCTCCTCATTCCACCTGCTCCATCCCCGCGGCACCGTGCCAGTGGCCGTTGCAGTGGGGCGTGGCCGGTTGCGCGGCGAGCTCGCGCGCCGCGGCCGCGGGGTCGAGGCGGCCCACGGCCACCGCATGCGCGAGGTCGATGATCTGCGCCGTGCCCGCGGACTGCGGCACGATGCGGCCGATGTCCATGCGCAGCGCGGCGAAGTCGTGCCACTGCGCCAGCAGGTTGCAGACGGCCGCGGAGCGGGTCTGTATCCCGTTCAGCACGAGGAAGCTCTGATCCTCCATCGTGGCGAGCGGCAGGCCGTCGGGATACTCGCGGCAGACGAAGGCGCAGGCATCCTTCTGCAGGTTGTGCGCGCGGGCGGTGTAGCAGCGGGCCGAGTGGGCGAGCGCGAGCTGGCCGTACACCTGCACCTCCGTCTGCATCTGCAGCAACCGGCGGTCGGGCAGGGCGGCGAGCTGCGCCCTGGAGACCTCCGTCGGCACCACCCAGCGCCGAGCGCCGAGACGCGCGAGCAGCGCCAGCGTCTCGCCGTTGTACACGTTCACGTGCGGGCCGATCACGAACGGCAGCTCGCGTGCGCTGAGCAGGTCGACCGCCGCCATGTCGTTGGCCTCCACCAGGAAGCGGCCGTTGTCCACGATGCGCTTCAGGGTCGCGAGCTCGGATTCCGCCTCGATGAGGGTCAGCGTCGAGAGCACCACCTCCTTGCCGGCGCCGGCCAGCGCCGTGGCGATCTCGAGCCAGTCCTCCGGCCGCAGCTCGCGCCGCTTCGAGCAGACGGTCTCGCCGAGATAGACGATATCGATCGGTGTGGCGGCCATCGACGCGTAGAAGTCGAAGACGCGCGCGCGATCCCAGAACCAGGGTATGGGTGCGAGCGACAGCTTCATTGCCATGGGCGGTGATAGGCGCCGAGGGTGTGGCAGCGGCCCTCGGCCATGGAGTTGAGCTCATCCAGCCATTCCTGCCGCGGCACGAACCGCGCCGGGTCGGCGCAGCAGGCGTCGAGCGCGGCGCGCAGCACCTTCGTGACGCGCGCCACGTAGGCCGGACCGCGCTGCCGGCCTTCCACCTTGAGCGCCGCCACGCCGCCCAGGACCAGCTCGGGGAGGATCTCCACCACGTTGAGGCTGGTGGGCTCCTCGATCGCGTAATAGACGTGGCCGCCGACGCGGTAGCGGCCCTTGCAGATGGTGGGGTAGGCCGCCGGCTGCCCGTCCTGGTAGCGATCGATCAGCATGCCGCCGACGCGCGACTGCCGGCCCGCGGGCGTCTCCTCCCAGCGCACGGCCGAGGCCGGCGAGCACACCCCGTGGACGTTGGGCGACTTGCCGGTGACATACGCCGACAGCGCGCAGCGGCCCTCGACCATCACGCACAGGCTGCCGAAGCAGAACACCTCGATCTCCACCGGCACCCTGCCCACCAGGTTCAGCACCTGCGCCAGCGACAGCACGCGCGGCAGCACCACGCGGCGCACGCCGAAGTGGCGGTGATAGAAGGCGATCGCGTGGCGGTTGGTGGCCGAGCCCTGCACCGAGAGGTGCAGCCGCAGGTCCGGATGCACGCGCACGGCATGCGCCATCAGGCCCGGGTCGGCGAGGATGACGGCGTCCGCTCCGACGGAGGCCGCGGTCGCGAGCGCCGCCGTGGCCGCGCGCCAGCGCTCGGTATCCGGGTAGGTATTGAGCGCCACCAGCACCTGCGCGCCGCGCGCGTGCGCATGGTCCACGCCGAGCGCGGCCTCCTCCGCGCTGAATCCCAGGCCGGGGAAGTTGCGCGCGTTGGTGCCGTCGCGAAAACCGATGTACACGGCATCGGCGCCGTTGTCGACCGCGGCCTTCAGCGCCGGCAGGCTGCCGGCAGGGCATACCAGCTCAACCCGCTGGCGCATGGACCGGCACCGCGAAAGCGGCAGCGTCTGCTGCGGCAGGCGGATCGGGCGTGCTCATGGTCGCGTTACAGCCGATGCCGATCCGGTGTGGCCGGCACCCGCCCCTGGCGCCTCGCCCTGGCCGTCAGCGAGGCGGCGCAACACCTCGACGATCACGCTGGAGTTCTTCTCGCCGAGACCGGCCCGCATCGCCCGTTCGAAGAGTCCGCCGGCCGCCTCGCAGGTGGGCACGGGCTGGCCGAGTTCCGCGGCGAGCCGCAGCCCGTAGCTTGCGTCCTTGCATCGCCAGCGCGTGGCGAAATAGACCTCGTCGTGATTGCCCTGCGCGATCCGTTCGGTGAGGTACCTGACCACCGGGCTCGCGACGGTGCCCTTGCGGAGCGTCGCGGCGACGAGCGCGAGGTCCAGGCCCGCCCGCTCCGCGGCCGACATCCCCTCGGCCAGCGCCGTGATCTGCGCCGTGGCGATCAGATTGACGATGAGCTTGTAGGCGGTGCCCGCGCCCGGCGGGCCGAAATGCACGAGCTCGCGGGCGTAGGCCTGCAGCAGCGGCCGGGCCTGCTCGAGCGTCGCGCTGCCGGCGCCGGCGAGCACCGTCAGTTCGCCGGCCGTGGCGCCATCCGGGCCGCCGGTGACGGGACCGTCGATGAACGGCACCCCGGCGTTCGAGAGCACGCCACCCAGCTCCCGGATCCAGCCGTGCGAGAGCGTGGAGTGCTCGATGGCGATCGCCCCGGCAGACGGGGATCCCGCCAGCGCCCCGCGTGCGCCCAGCCAGATCTCGCGCGAGGCCTCGTCATCGCCGACCATGGAGATGACGAAACTCGCCCCGGCGACCGCCTCCGCCGCGCTGCCGGCGAGGGCCGCGCCGGCAGCGCGCAGCGGCGCGGCCTTGCGCGCGGTACGGTTGTAGACGGTGACCTCGTGGCCGCGGCCGAGCAGCCGCAGGACCATCGCCGATCCCATGATACCCGTGCCGAGAAATGCGATCGTGGACATGTGCGCGCGTATCCGCCGGCTAGCGCATGTAGGTCTCGACGTAGCGGCGCGCGTATTCGTTGAACGCCGCCTCCGCCTCCGGACCGTCGCCTTCGCAGATCCGGATATCGTCCCACTCGCTCTTCGGGAACTTCACGTAGAGCGGGAAGGCGCGGTGCAGGCCGATGAGCTCGCGGCGGCGCAACTGCGGCATGTCCATCGTCGGTCCGAGGCGGTAGTCCATGGCGATGTCCTCCGCGCCGATGTAGCCCTCGGTCTCGCAGACCTCGCGCAGGGTGCAGCCGCGGTAGGGGCTGAAGAAGCTCACCATCACCCCGTGTGGCTGGATGCGCCGGTCGAGCTCGATGGTCTCGAAGATCATCTCGCGCGTCTCGGTCGGGAAGCCGATGATGTTGTTGGCGCTCACCCGGATGCCGGTGTCGGCGAGCAGGTCGAAGGCCTTGATGATGGTGTCGTTGGAAACGTTACGGCCCAGCACGTTGCGTCGCAGGTCGTCGTTGCCGCTCTCCACACCGACGCTGATCCCCTCGCAGCCGACGTCCTTCAGGATCCGGACCTTGCCCGTGGAGATCGATTCCGGGCGCGCCTCCACCCAGAACGGCAACCCGACCTCCGGGTAGCGGCGCGCGAACTCCTCCACGCGCTTGCGGCTGGTGGTCAGAAAGCTCTCGGCGACGAGATAGACGTATGCGAGGTTGTATTTCTCCTTCTTCTCCAGCATCTCCTCGACGAGCCGTCCGATGTCCTGCTCGCGGTAATAGCCGCCCAGCGGGCCGTAGAGCTGATCGAATCCGGAGTTGATGCAGTAGGTGCAGGTGTAGGGGCAACCGCGGTTCATCTCGAAGGTGCCGGTCACCGAGATCCTGCCGCCCATGGGCTTCCAGAACCGTCGCCGGTCGTAGACCTCCCAGTCCTGGAACGGCAGCTGGCGCATGTCGATGCCGGGGCGCACCGGGTTCTTGTAGAGCTTGCCGTCGCGCCTGACCCAGATGTTGCGGATGGCGGTGATGTCTTCGCCCCGGCGCATCGTCTCGCACAGCTCCATGAGCGGCAGCTCGCCCTCGCCCACGCACACCATGTCGATCGCCGCGTGCCGCATGACGATGTCCGGCGCGAAGGTCGGATACACGCCGCCGGCAATCGTCGGGATGCCGGTGTGGCGTATCGCCTCGAGCAGCCTCAGCCCCAGCGGGAAGGTCACTTCGATGCACGACAGCCCGATGAGATCCGGCCTGTAGGACTCGACGAGATTGCGGAAATCCTCGACGACGTCACCCGGCTCGGGGAGGATGCCCAGCTCGGCGAAGTCCGTCTTCCTCACCTGCAGGGCCTGTGCCCGCGCCTCGTCGCCGGTCTTCTCGGCGGTCCGGTAGAAGGTGGTGTCGAACAGTCTCACCTCGACGCCGCTGTTCTTCAGGCACGCGGCCAGTATCCCTATGCCGGCGGTCACGAGCGTGTCCAGCATGGTGTTGCAGTTGACGAGCAGTACCCTGAATTCCTTCATGCCGATGCCCCCGGAAGCGGTTGATTGTCTCTTGCGTGGCGCCGGACGAGTCCGGCGATCCAGTCGTAGCCCTCGCGTATCTCCGCCGTCAGCTCCTCGACGGGGTACTCGAAGACGATGTTGATCCGTGGATTGTGCTCGAGCACGATGCGCATGGTCTCCTCCATGTCGACCCAGCCCTGCTCGGGCCGCTGCGTCGGGTGCAGCGGAACGTGCCCGCGATACAGCGGATCCCCGGGGCCGCGGGTGTTCCACAGGTGCATGGAGCGGGCCCTCGGTGCGAGCGTCCGTATGTCCTCGAGGTACGAACGCTGCCGGATCCGGGCTCCCAGCGACGCGTGGCCGGTGTCTATGCAGATCCCGAGCTGGGGATAGCCGTTCATGGCGGCGAGGAAGTCCGCGGGACCGGCGAACGCGCCCGAGTAGGCGGCAAACTCGATGTCGATCGGCATCCCGTAGCGATCGCTCAGCGCCGCCAGCCGGATGCAGGCCGCGCGCGCCAGGTGTATCGCGTAGTCCCGGTCCGTGGTGTCCGTTCTCCCATAGGTGAGGTGCGTCACCACGTAGTCCGCGTTCCATTCGCGCGCGTGGCCGACGGTCTCTTCGATCACGCGGTACGTGAGGTTGCGCAACGAGGCGTCCTCGTTGAGAAAGAAGCAACTTACGCCGCTGTGGTGGAAGTACGACGGCCGGGGCATGGGGGCGTGGAAGCTCAGCCGTGTGTAGCCCTGCCGGGTCAGGCCGGCCAGCGTGTGCCGCAGCCCGTCGCAGGACTGCTGCGGAAAGTCGAACAGCTCCACGCCGCCCAGGCCGCGGTGCAGGAGGCGCTCGGCGATCGTTTCAGTCGTTTGCATGGTCCGGCGTACCCCGCCAGCGCGCGACTTCCACGAGGTTGGTGTTGAAGCTCGACCCCCCGCCCATGTCGCCCGGCAGGTCCGGCGTGGTGTGGTTGGCGTTGCGGCGCGCCGGGTAGCGTTCGTCCCACCACAGTCCCATGGCGACGACGACGCCCGGGCGCACGCCGCCGTCGACGGCCGCCCACAACACGAACTCGCCGCGGTCGTTGAACACCCTCACCTCGTCGTCGTGCGCGATGCCGCGGGCCTGCGCGTCGTGCGGGTGGATGACGAGCGTGGGGCGTTCCTCGCAGCGCTCCCAGCCGCGGCTGCGCGCGTGGCTGGACTTGTGAAACGAGCAGGATGCGGGGGTGACGAGATTCAGCGGGTAACGCTGATGGAGCGACGGCGTGAGCTCCCTGCCTTCACGCGGCGGGACATACGCCGGGAGCGGATCGAAGCCGTCGTCGGCCATGCGCCGCGAGTAGAATTCGATGCGTCCCGACGGCGTCGGGAAGCGGTTGTCCCGCACCAGGGCGTGCGCCGCCTCGACGGTGGCGGGACACCAGCCGTCCTCGAGCAGCCGCCCGGCGCTGACGCCCGCGAGGGCGGGGTGCCCCAGCCCGAGTATGTCCTCGATCACCTCCCAGGCGTCCTGACGGAAGCATGGATCCCGGAATCCCATCGCCTCGGCGAGCAGCCGGAACGTCTCGAGGTTGGACCGCGACTCGCCCACGGGCGCGATGGCGGGGCGGTTCAGCATGACGCCGTAGTGATAGTAGGAGAAGAGCAGATCGAGATTCTCCGCGTGCGACGTCGCGGGCAGGATGATGTCCGCGTACCTCGCCGTGTCGGTCAGGTACTGCTCGTGCACGACGGTGAACAGGTCCTCCCGAACCAGCCCGCGGCGCAGCCGTTCCTGGTTGTAGAGAGTCGCCGCGGGATTGCCGTCGAACACGTAGAGGCTGCGCACGCCGGCGTCCGGCCCGGTCAGCATCGCGCCGAGCTCGATCATGTTGTAGCCGGCAGGCGGGTTCGGGCGCATCGAGGCGCCTTCCAGCGCCTCGGTCTCCACGGGGAAGACCGTGCTGGTGGGAAAGTAGGCGCCGCCGCCGCGTTGCGCCCATGCGCCGGTCAGCGCCGGCAGACAGGAAATGGTGCGCACCGTCATCCCGCCGTTGCTGTGGCGCTGGCAGCCCGGTCCTATATATATGAATGAATTCTCCGTCGAGGCGTACCACGCGGCCAGCCTCTCGATGTCCGCGGCCGGCACGCCGGCGATCCCCTCCACGACGCCGGGGGGGTAGCCGGCCACGCGCTCGCGGAGCTGCTCGAAGCCGAGCGTATGGCGCTCCACGAACGACCGATCGTGCAGGCCATCGCGAATGATCACGTGCATGATCGCCAGGGCGATCGCCGCGTCGGTGCCTGGACGCGGCTGAAGGATGAGGTCGGCGCGACTCGATCCCTTTACCTGCATCGGATTGATGACCACGAGTGTCGCGCCGCGCGCCTGGGCCTCGTGCACCAGCGCCTGCTGATGAATGTTGGTGCAGGCGATGTTGCAGCCCCACAGCACGATCAGCTCGCAGTCGGCGACGGATCGCGGGTCGGCGCCGACGGAGGACCCCATGGTGTAGTCGAAACCCGTGCGGCCGGACTTCGTGCAGATGGTGCGCTCGAGCTGCAGGGAGCCCAGGCGATTGAAGAAGCGCCGACCGGCGATGCGGCCATTGACCAGCCCCTCGGTGCCGGACCCGAAGAACGGAAGGATCGACTGCGGCCCCGATTCGGCGATGATCGACTGCCACCGTGCGCGGATCTCCTCGATGGCCGCCGTCCAGGAGATCCGCTCGAATCGCGCGCTGCCCTTCGGCCCGCGGCGGCACAGCGGGTGCTGCAGGCGGTCCGGGGAATGAATGCGCTTCGGGGACAGCGCGAACTTGCGGCAGATGAAGCCGCGCGTCGTGGGGTGATCGGGGTTGCCCTCGATCCTGCGCAGCCTGCCTTCGCGCACGTGATACAGCACGCTGCAGCAGTCCGGGCAGTCATGCGGACAGACGCCACGCACCACGCCATCGGGCGGCGGGATGAAGCGTTCGGCCCCGGAAGGCGCTTCCCGGACGCTCATCGCCGCGTCCCGAGCCGACCTGCTCGCCACGTGGCGCTGGAAGAATGAACGTTCAATGCGGCAATTGACACGAGTGGCTCAGGGCGGCGTGCATGGTCTTGGCCGCGCCACTATTTCACCTGCCTCACCGCGCCGACATGATTTTGATCAAGAGGCAACCGGCGCGCGATCCCGCCTGTCGCGCGCGCGGCGGCGCGCCTGGAGCGAGTCCTGGCTGCTCGCGACCAGCTCCTGGTTGTGATGAACCTTGATATGAATCAAGGTTTGTATTGCCCTGCGAGGAACTCTCGCGCGGACAGAGGGTTGCGAACGACGGCGGGCAGGGAATTCGTGGCATCAACCTTGCTGATTGGTGGATGGCCCTCATTCGTGCACCGAGGCGAAAGAGGGGACATGCATAGTGCATCCATACGTCACACGAAGAGAGGAGAAGACAATGAGTTGGGTCGATCCCGCGTACTGCGATCTGCGTCTTGGCTTCGAAGTCACTGCGTACGTCTACGTGCGCTGAGCGCTGGTAGCAGGGAAAGGCCGGGAGGATGGTCCGACCCGGCCTTTCTTCATCTCCGGCGTCCGCGCAGCGCTCCATCCGTCCCTCTCCACACCGTATGACCGAGAACAGCACCGTCGCGGCCGGTGACGTGCCGCAGTTGAACCCGCTGTACCTGCTGCGCTGGGAGGAGCCGCAGCAGGCCCACGTGATGCTTTACCCGGAGGGCGTGGTCAAGCTCAACGAGACCGCCGCGGCCATCCTGCTGCTGTGCGACGGGCAGCGCACCGCCGCCGACATCGTCGCCGATCTCAACAGCCGTTACACCGACGCCGATGTGTCCGCCGGCGTGTACAGATTCCTGGAGACTTCTCATGCCAAAGGCTGGATCAGGATTAAGTCTTGATGGCGACCGCATCCCCATGTGGCTCGTCCTCGAGCTCACCTACCGCTGCCCGTTGCACTGCGCCTGGTGCAACAATCCGCTGGACTTCGACAACTACCGCAACGAGCTGAGCACGGAGGAGTGGAAGCGTGTGCTGCGCGAGGCACGCGCGATGGGCTCGCTGCAGCTGGGCTTCTCCGGCGGCGAGCCGCTGCTGCGCGAGGATCTCGAGGAGCTGGTGGGCGAGGCGGACGGCCTCGGCTTCTACACCAACCTCATCACCTCCGGCATCGGGCTGAGCCGCGAGCGGCTGCAGGTCCTGAAAGCCAAGGGGCTGAAGCAGATCCAGCTGAGCCTGCAGTCCAGCGATCGCGCCATCACCGACTCGCTGGTCGGGGCCAAGGCCTTCGACGCCAAGCTCGCCGCGGCGCGCGAGATCAAGAGGCACGGCTTCCCGATGGTGCTGAACGTGCCGATCTGCCGGCAGAACATCGAGCAGACCGAGGAGATCCTGAAGCTGGCCGAGGAGATCGGCGTGGACTACCTGGAGTTCGCCAACATCCAGTACTACAACTGGGCGCTGCTGAACCGCTCGGAGTTCCTGCCCACGCGCGAGCAGATCGCCATGGCGGAGGCCGCCGTGGCGCGCACGCGCGCGCGCCTGGGCAAGAAGATGACGATCTACTTCGTCATCCCGGACTACTTCGACGAGCGCCCCAAGGCCTGCATGAACGGCTGGGGGGCGATCCACCTCACCATCGCCCCGGACGGCAGCGCGCTGCCGTGCCAGGAGGCGCGCGTGATACCGGGCCTGGAGTTTCCCAGCGTGCGCGACGCCCCGCTCGCCTGGATCTGGCACGAGTCACCGGTGTTCAACGAGTTCCGCGGCGATTCCTGGATGAAGGAGCCGTGCCGCAGCTGCCCGGAGAAGGAGCAGGACTTCGGCGGCTGCCGCTGCCAGGCCTACCTCCTGACCGGCAACGCGGCCAACACCGACCCGGTATGCGCGAAATCGCCGCAGCATCACCTGGTGGTCGATGCAGTCGCCGAGGCGGTCGCGCCCGGCCGCCGCCATCGCCCGATCGTCATGCGCCGCCGTGACAGCATCAACACCGCGTTCATGGGCTGCGGCGGATGAGGCTCCCTCACGACACCCTGGAGGGCACCGTGATCTGCGGCGTGCTGCTGACCGCGGTGCTCTATGCGCTGCTGCGGGTGATGGTCTAGGCAGAGCTGCATGCGCACGCAGGGGGGCGCGCCGTGACGCTCGTGGAACTCGACGTGGTGGCGCGCTGGCTGCACCTGCTCGGTCTGCTGGTGTGGATCGGCCACAATTACGCCAACGTGATCCAGCGCCCGCGCTATGTCGCCGTTGACGCGATGGACGCGGCCGCGACCGAGCAGCTCTTCATGCAGGCGGCAAGGCGCGAGCACGGCACCTTCCGCTATGCCTCGCTGGTCGTCCTGGCGAGCGGCCTCTACATGCTGTGGTTCCGCGGCATCGTCGCCGATGCGCTCGCGCTGCGCGGGCAGTTCGCCGTGCTGGGCCTGGGCGTGTGGATCGGCCTGCTGATGACGGCCAATCTGTGGTTCGTGCTGTGGCCGCATCAGAAAAAGGTGCTGGGCTTCGTACCGGCGCCGCACGCGGAGCGGGTGCGCTGCACGCGCGTCACGTTTCTGTCCTCGCGCACGAACACCATCCTTTCGTTCCCGGCGGTGTTCCTGATGATCGCCGGTGCGCACGCGCCGATGCTGTTCTGAACGCCGAGCCGAGCGCGCGGCCGCCATGAGCCGGATCCACAACTTCTCATCCGGCCCCTCCTGTCTGCCGGAGGAGGTGCTGCGCGAGATCCGCGACGAAATGCTCGACTGGCACGGCAGCGGCATGTCGGTGCTGGAGATGCCGTTCTCCTGCCCGGAGTACCGCGCCATCGCCGCCGCGGCCGAGCGCGACCTGCGCGAGTTGCTCGAGGTGCCGGCGAGCCATCGCATCCTCTTCCTGCAGGGCGGCGCCTATGCGCACTTCGGCATCCTGGCGATGAATCTCCTGGCCCCCGGGCGCAGCGCCGATTACGTCGTGACCGGCCTGTGGTCGGAGCGCGCGGCGGCCGAGGCGCGGCGCCATGGCGCGGTGCGCATTGCGGCGAGTGCTGCGCGCGAGGGCTGCCGCGGCATTCCGCCGCGCGCGGGCTGGCAGCTCGATCCGGCCGCGGCCTACTGCCACCTCACCACCAACGAGACCGCGCACGGCGTGCAGTTCCGCGAGCTGCCGGACACGGGCGCGGTGCCGCTGGTCGCCGACGTGACCTCGGACTTCCTGACCCGGCCGATCGACGTCTCCCGCTGCGGCCTGCTCTATGCCAGCGCGCAGAAGAATGCCGGCTGCGCCGGCCTGACCGTCGTCATCGTCCGCGAGGACATGCTGCGCGGCGCCGCGGACGTCGCGCCGCCGGTGTTCGACTACCGCCGGCAGGCCGAGAGCAACGGCTGCGTCAACACGCCGCCCACCTTCAGCGTCTACTGCGCCGGGCTGATGTTCGCGTGGATGCGCCGCAACGGCGGGGTGCCGGCCTTCGCGCAGGCGGCTGCCCGCCGCAGCGCCCGTCTGTACGAGGTGATCGACGGGAGCCCGCTCTATCGCTGTCCGGTCGAGCCACCGCACCGGTCGCAGGTGAACCTCTGCTTCCGGCTGCCCAGCGGCGAGCTGGAGCGCGAGTTCCTGGATGAGGCGGCGCGGCACGGCCTGCATCATCTCGAGGGACATTCCGCCGTCGGCGGCATACGGGTGAGCCTGCACAACGCCACGCCGGAGACGTCGGTGGAGACCCTGATCGCATTCATGCGCGACTTCGCCGCACGCCGCCAGGCGGCAGCCTGACGAGGTGACGCGCGTGACGACGCAACCGATCCACGTGATGGGCATCGAGTTTGCCCATCCCGTCGGCGTGGCGGCGGGCTACGACCGTGACGGCAGCCGGGCGGCCGAACTGGCGGCAGCAGGCTTCGCCTTCGTCGAGATCGGAACGATCAATGTCACCTCCGGGACCGGCGCGAACGCAATGCTGCAACCGGTGCTCGAGAACCTCTCCTGCTATCGCCTGCGATCGGCGCCGTGGGCCGGCGTGTACGGCGCCGCGCTCGGCGTCAGCATCGGCAGCCTGCGCGAGCCGCTCGACCCGGTTGCCGCGGCCGAGATCGCCCTAGGCGCGCATGCCCTCGCGCCGCTCGCCGATTATCTCGTCGTCAACCTGAGCCGTCCCGGCAGCGCGTGCCGCGACGGGGCCGCCGGCGCGCAATCGCTGCGACCGCTGCTCGAGCACATACGGGTGCAGGTCGACGCGAGCGCTCGCGCGCTCGCGCGGCGCATTCCCCTGCTCGTCAAGGTGGCGGCGCTGCCGGGCGACGCGGATCCGGTGCCGGAAGCGGCGCGGCTGGCGGCCGCACTGGGATACGACGGCGTGGTGAGCGCCTTCGAACGCTGGCCGTCGATCGACGCGGTCTGCGCCCGCATCGCGGCCATGCGCGCGCAGCTCGGCCACACCCCGCTCATCGCCGTGGGCGGCGTGCGCACCGCGGACACCGCGCGCCGCTACCTGCGGGCCGGCGCCGATCTCCTCCAGGTCTACACCGCGGTCGCGGAATCCGGCCCGCCGGTCGCGCACACGCTGCTCGCGGCAACGACGTCGCCGGCCCGGACGTAACGCAGCCGGCGGGCGCTGGCGCCTCGCCGATCATCCCGGGGAACGCGGTCTATACTTCGGGAATTCGCCGCATCGGGAACAAGGGGGGGCCTGCATGGGGGCATGCATGAAGAGGCTGGTCCGCTGCGCCGCGTTCACTCTGGCGCTGAGTTCCAATGTCCATGCGATCACCGTCGGCACGGTGGACGCCGACAACACCTACTCCTCAGTTGGTTGGGTGCTTACCGGCACCGGGCTGGGCAGCGTCGTCGCCCTCGATCCGTTTTGGGTCCTGACGGCCGCGCACGTGGTCGATGCGACCGATCCAGCACTACCTTTAGCATTGGTAATGGGCGATCCAAACACCGGTGCGGAGGAATTTTATATTTCGGACGAGATCATCACTCACCCGAATTACGTGCCTGGGGAATTTCACGACGACCTGGCCTTAATCTCACTAATCACGCCGATCATCCCGGTCCCTGGCGTCGTCGACGCCTCCTTCGCCACGCTGTCGAACGTGGCTCTCCATGGCGGTCTGCCGGGAACGGCGACGCTCACCGGCTATGGCCTGACCCAGGTCGACGGCAGCGTGGATCCGAACGAGCCGATCCTGCGGCGCATCGGCGTCGCCGACACCGATCCCATCGGGCCGACGCCACCGCCGCCCTTCGACCCGGGCTTTCCCTTCGACTGTTCGCAGCCGATGCTGCTGTGCACGCATGACACCTCGGGCGGCGCGCCGGGTGACAGCGGCGGTGCGATGTGGCTCGATTACGGCGGTGACCCGGTGGTGGCGGCGATCATGTCGTACGTCTTCGACGAGAACGATCTCCTCCCGCCGCCCCAGACCCCGAACTGGGACGACGGCTACTGGACGGTCGGAACCTCCGTCGCGTATTACCAGGACTGGATCCGCTCCTACGTCCCCGATGCCCTGTTCGGCGGCGCGCCGGTGCCCGTACCCGCCGCCCTCTGGCTGCTCGGCACCGCGCTGGCGGTCATGGGCGCGGTCGGCCGCAGGCGTCAGGCGCGGCCCTCGCCGCCTTCGGGCAATGCCCGCGCGTAGCGCCACGCGGACCGGCTAGGGGAACAGCGCGCGCAGCTCGGCGACCAGCTCGGCGGCGTCGGCTACCACGCCGACCCGGGCCACGCCGAAGATCGCCGCGTCCGGGTCCCTGTTGACGGCGATGATGGTCTCGACGTGCTTCATCCCGGCCAGGTGCTGCACCGCCCCGGAGATCCCGAGCGCGAGGTACAGCCTGCAGTTCGTCGCGGTGCGGCCGGACTGTCCGATCTGCCGGGACTTCGGCAGCCAGCCCGCGTCGACGACCGGCCGCGAGCAGGCGAGCGTCGCGCCCATCCGCCCGGCCAGCATCGCAGCCTCCTCGGCCGTCGCCCGGTCGCCGATGCCCCGGCCCACGGCGAGGAGAAATTCCGCCGCACCGACGTCGACATCGCCGCCCGCGTCCGGCTCGATGTAGCCACGGTGCTCGCTGTTCATCGGCCCGACCGGTACCTCGAGGGTCGTCGCCGGCACGCCGCCGGGCCGGCTCGCCGGCGGGAAGCTTCCCGGCCGCACCGTGAGCACCACCGTCTCCCTGCCCGGGAAATCCAGCTCCACGCGCACCTTCTCGCGGTACGCAGACCTCGTCGCGACGAGGTCCTCGCCGTCGCAGCGCAACGCGAACACGTCGCTCGCGTATCCATGGCTGCCGGTCGCCCCGATGGCCGGGGCGTAGCTGATCCCGTCGACGCTGTGCGGTATCAGCACCAGACGAGGTCTGCGTGCCGCGATCAGCGCCGCGCCGATCGCGGCGTAGCACTCCGGCTGGAACTCCTCGATCGGGGCCGGCACGAGCAGCAGCTCGTCGACTCCCTCCAGGCTCAGCGCCGGCACCAGGACGTCCGGCCGCGCGCCGATGATCGCGACCTCCACACGCGCCCCGAGCCCCTCGCGAACGGCGAGCGCCGCGGCGACGATCTCCCGCGTCACCGGCCGCACGACGCCGCCGCGGTGCTCGGCGATCACGAGGACCGCGCTCACCGCGGGCCTCCCCGGATATCCCTGATCAACGCCGCCAGCGCCGCGGCCTGTTCGCCCGCACGGCCCTCGATCATCCTCGGCCTCGGCCTCGGCGGCACGTACATGCGGCGCACGCGCGCGGCCCTGGCCGCGGCGATCGCCGCGCCGTCGATCGCCAGTTCCGCGAGTGCGGGTGTGTCCACGGATCGGCCGGCCGCCTGGGTGATGCCGCGCAGCGAGGCATAGCGCGGGGTGTTGATGCCGACCTGGATCGTCAACACGGCGGGGCAGCGTATGCGGACGCACTCCTCCAGGCCGCCCTCGAGCTCGCGCCGCACGAGCGCCTCGCCGGCATCGGCGCTGAACTCGAGCGCCCGCACGACCGCCGCCCGGGGCCAGGCGAGCAGCGCCGCCAGCGCCACGCCCGTCTGCGCCTGGCCATGATCGGCGCCCTGGACGCCGGTCAGCACCAGCGCGGGCTGCTCGCGGCGCACGAGCGCGGCGAGCACGTGGGCGATCATCATGCCGTCGCAGTCCTGCAGGCGCTCGTCCCACACCCGCACGCCCCGGTCCGCGCCCTTCGCCAGGCACTTGCGCAGCTCCGCGGTCGCATCCTCCGCGCCCACCGTCGCGGCCACCACCTCGATGTCCCCGCCGCCGCGCTCCCGGATGCGCAGCGCCTCCTCCAGGGCGTAGTCATCCCACTCGTTCAGATCGCGGTCGCAGTAGTCCCGGTCCACGTCGAGGCCGTCGGCGCGCAGCTCGAACTCGTCGTCCAGGTTCAGGACCTGCTTCACGCAGACGAGTATCCTCATGACCGGCCGCAGCCTCCGCGAACGCCGCCGCTCACGCCCTGACGCGCTCCATGGCCGGGTCGTAGAGCGGGCGCAGATGCACCCGGGCCGGCACCCGCACCGTGGCGACCTCGAGCTCGTAATCGCCCGTCTCGAGGTAGTCGCGATCGACGCCGCCGGGATTGCGTACGTACCCGTAGCCGATGCTGGCGTTCACGGTATGGCCGAACCCGCCGCTGGTCAGCCAGCCCACGCGTTCGCCGTTGCGGTATATGGTCTCGCGCCCGAGCAGGACGACTTCCGGATCGTCGACCGTGAAGCATGCCAGAGCCTTCGCGAGCGGGCGCTGCCGCTGCCCGACCAGCGCCTCGCGCCCCAGGAACGGAACGTCCGCGCCGAGCTTCACCGCCCACCCCAGGCCCGCCTCCAGCGGCGTGTTGCCGGGCGTGATATCCGTGCCCCAGGCCCGGTAGCCCTTCTCCAGGCGCAGGCTCTCGATCGCGCGATACCCGCAGTTGGCGATGCCGTGCGGGCGCCCCGCGGCCATCAGCGCCTCGTAGAGGCTCAGCGCGAATTCCACGGGGACGTGCAGCTCCCATCCCAGCTCGCCGACGTAGGTCACGCGCAGGGCGGTGACCGGCGCGCCCGCGACCTGCAGCGACCGGGTCGTGGCGAACGGGAAGGCCGCGTTCGCGAGGTCCTCCTCGCACAGCGCGGCGAGCACCGCGCGCGCGCGCGGCCCGAACAGCGAGAGCACGGCATGCGCCGAGGTGACGTCGACGAGTTCGGCGTGGGCGCCGGCGGGGATGTTGCGGCGGATCCACTCGAAGTCATGGGTGGCAAAGCCGGTACCGGTCACGATGTAGAACCGATCGGCGGCGAGCCGCGCCACGGTCAGGTCGCACTCGATGCCGCCGCGGCTGTTCAGCATCTGCGTATAGGTCAGCGAGCCGGGGGCCCTGGCGACGTCGTTGGCGCATATCCAGGTGAGGCACGATTCGGCATCGCGGCCGATCAGCAGGAACTTCGCGAACGAGGACTGATCGAAAAGGCCCACGCGTTCGCGCACCGCGCGGTGTTCCTCGCCCACGGCGGCGAACCAGTTCTGCCGGCCGAAGCCGTAGGCGTCCTCCGGGGCCTGGCCCGTGGGGGCGAACCAGTTCGGCCGCTCCCAGCCCAGCTTCTCGCCGAAGCAGGCGCCCGCGTCCTTCAGCCGATCGTAGAGCGGCGAACGCCGCAGCGGCCGCCCGCTGCGATGCTCCTCGTGCGGCCAGGCCACCGTGTAATGCTTGCCGTACATCTCGAGCGTGCGCTGGCGCAGCCAGCCGCTGTCGCCGTGCGGGCGTCCGAAGCGACGGATATCCACGGGCCAGAGGTCGTAGGGCGCCTCGCCCCCGGCGATCCACTCGGCGAGCGCCTTGCCGGCGCCGCCCGCCGAGGCGATACCGAAGGCGTTGAAGCCGGCGGCGACATAGTAGTTCCGAAGCTCCGGCGCCTCACCGAGTATGAAGTTGCCGTCGGGCGTGAAACTCTCCGCGCCGTTCACCAGCTTCTTGATGCCGGCGTTTTCCAGCGCCGGCACCCGGCCGACAGCCAGGTCCGTCAGCTGCTGGAAGTGCGCCCAGTCCGGCTCCAGGAGCCGGAACGCGCGCGCCGGCCCCTTGCCCGGGTCATGAGGGATGGGGTCGGGCTCGTAGCCGCCCATCACCAGGCCGCCGACCTCCTCCTTGTAGTAGGTCAGGCGGTCGGGATCGCGCAGTGTGGGCAATGTCGGGGTCACGCCGTCGATCGGGTCGGTGATCAGGTACTGATGCTGCACCGAAACCAGCGGGACGTTGACGCCGGCGAGCCGGCCGAATTCCCGCGCCCACTGGCCGCAGCAATTGACCAGCACCTCGCAGGCGATCCGGCCCATGGAGGTCGCCACCGCGGCGACCCGCCCGTCCACGGTCTCCACGCCCGTCACCCTGCATCCCTCGATGATCGTCACGCCGCCCCGGCGCGCGCCGATCGCCAGCGCCTGCGTGATGTCCGCCGGGTTCGCCTGTCCATCGGTGGGGAGAAACGCCGCGCCGACCACATCGTCGATCTCCATCAGCGGCCACAGCGCCTTCGCCTCCGCCGGCGTCAGCAGATCCATCTGCAGGCCGAAGCTCCTGGCGGTCGTCGCCTGCCGGCGGAGTTCCGTCATGCGCGCCTCGGTGCACGCCAGGCGCAGCCCCCCGTTCATCTTCCAGCCGGTCGCCTGGCCGGTCTCCGCCTCCAGGGTCTGGTAGAGCGTCACCGAATGTCCGAGCAGCTGCGTGATGCTGGCGGACGTCCGCAGTTGTCCGACCAGGCCGGCGGCGTGAAAGCTGGTTCCGCCCGCGAGCTTCAGCCGTTCCAGCAGCACGACGTCCTTCCAGCCGAGCCTTGCCAGGTTGTAGGCCACGGAGCAGCCGATGATGCCTCCGCCGACGATGACAACGCGTGTACTGCCGGGTAGCGTCATGGTCTGCGTCCGCCTCTATGGTCTTCCGAACCGCTGTTGAAACTCCGCCCAGGCACGCTCGAACCGCTGCAGGTTCTCGGTCGTGTAGGCGACGTAGTCGAAATCGATGGTCGAGAAGATCTCCGAGACCATGCTCCACATGCTCTCGCGCAACAGCGAGGCGCACTTCATCGCCGCGTAGCGCCGGCGCAGATCCTCGCTCGGCGCCTTCTCGAAGTACGCCTCCAGCAGCCACTCGTCCTGCTCCGGGGCGAGCGCGTTGTTGGAGGCCAGGCCGCCGAGATCGAACAGCGGGCTGTTGAAGCCGCCGTAGTCCCAGTCGACCAGCCACAGCCTGGCGCCGTCGTCGATGAAGTTGGCGGCGAGCAGATCGTTGTGGCCGAACACGATGGTGACCGGGCCCACGGCGCCCTCGAGCTGCCCGGCGAGCCGGGCGAGGCGCGGCAGCTCCGGGACCATGCGGCTGTTGTGCTCCCGCAGCGTCATGGCGTAGTCGCGCAGCACCTGGAACACCCAGAACATGGCCGCCGGACCGCGGAAGTATTTCGGGATGTCCCGATGGCAGCGTTGAATCGCCGGGACGATCCGACGCAGCATGGCGTCCTGGCGCACCATCTCCGGCGTGAGCGTCGTGCCCTCGATGTAGCGCATGACGAGCGCTCCGGCCTCCGCGTGCACGATCTCCGGCGATATCCCCGCCGCGCACGCCGCCCGCGCGGCGGCGAGCTCGTTGGCGCGCGACACGCCGTGCACCGGCATGTCGTCTCCGATGCGGACCACGAAGCGCTCGCCGCCGTGCTCGACCAGGAAATTGGTGTTGGTGATCCCGCCGGCGAGCGGCACCGGATTGACGGGCGAGCGCCAGCAGCCCAGTCGCATCGCTCTCTGTCTGGCGCGGTCCATGGCGGCGGGCTACGCGATGCCGAGCCGGTGTTTGCGCGCCGCGACCCATGGCTGGATCAGGCGGTCGGCGATGATCGCCATGAAGGCGATGCAGACGCCGGCGACGACGCCGCGGCCGACGTCGGCCTTGGCAAGCGCGATGTAGACCTCCTGCCCGAGTTCGCGTGTCCCGACCAGCGCCGTGATCACGAGCATGCTGAGCGCCATCAGGATCGTCTGGTTCACCCCGAGCATGATCTCCGGAAACGCCAGGGGCAGCTGGACCTTCCACAGCAGTTGTCTGCGCGTGCAGCCTGAAGCGACGGCCGCCTCGACGAGCGTCGGGTCGATCTGCCGGATGCCGAAGATGGTGTAGCGGACGGGGAAGACGATGGCGTAGGCGATCACCGCCAGCATCGCGGTGAAATCTCCGACGCGAAACAGCATCACCACGGGCATCAGGTAGGCGAAAGCGGGCAGGGTCTGCAGCGTATCGATGATCACCTGCACCACGCGGTTGAGCCGCTCGTGCCGGGCGGCGAGTATGCCGACGGGGATCCCGAGGGCGCAGGCGAGCAGCGTCGCCAGTCCGCAGAGATAGAGGGTCTGCATCGCCTTCTCCCACTGCCCGGTCACGGCGATGAACCCTGCCAGCGCGGCCACGAGCAGCGCGAGCCTCCACCGTCCCAGGCGCCAGCCCGCGTATGCCAGGGCGGCGACCACCGCGGCCCACGGCAGCGCGACGAACAGGCGCTTGATCGGCACCATGAAATTGAGCAGCACCCAGGCCTTCAGCGCCTCGATGAGGTCGAAGAAGTTGACGTTCAGCCACTTCATCGTCTCGTTGATGAGCGGGCCGGTGGTGACCTGAAGCTCCTCGGGATACTGTTGCACGGCCGGAATCAGCCAGCCGAGCAGCCAGCTCGCCGCGACCACCGCGGTGGCGGCGAGGAGATGCGGGTGGCGGCGCCATCGCGGGCGGGACTCGCCCGGCGACTGCGCCGAGGGCGGTCGGGCCGCGTAGGCCTGGCTCAGCCGATCCAGCGCGATCGCGAGCAGCGTGATGGCGATACTCGCCTCCAGCCCGGCGCCGAAGTTCAGACTGCGCAGCGCGGTCAGCACGTCGCGCCCCAGTCCCCCCGCTCCGATCATCGAGGCGATGATGACCATGTTGAGCGACAGCATGATGACCTGGTTCACGCCGATCATCAGTCCGCCGCGCGCGGCCGGGACCATGACCCGCCAGGTCAGCTGCCCGCGCGAGCAGCCGGCCATGCGCCCGAATTCGACGATCTCGGTCGGCACGCGGCGCAGCGCGAGGGTGGTGTTGCGCACCATCGGCGGCAGCGCATAGATGATGGTCGCAATCATCGCCGCCACCGGGTTGAAGCCGAACAGCACGAGGATCGGCACGAGGTAGGCGAACACGGGCACCGTCTGCATCAGGTCCATGATCGGCGTGATGGCGCGCTCGAACATCGGGTGCCGGAAGGCAAGTATTCCGAGCAGGAGCCCGCCGGCCACGCCGAGCGGCACGGCGATGACGATCGACGACAGCGTGATCATGGCGCTGTGCCACTGCCCGAACACGGCGATGTAAAGGAAGCAGCCGCACACCAGCAGCCCCAGCCGCCAGTCGCGGGCGTAGAGGGACATCACCGTGACCACGCCGATCGCGCCCACCCACGACAGCGGCGGCCAGATGAGCACGGCCTGCTGGCCCATGCCGCGCACGAAACCGCCGGAGAGCAGGCTCTTGGCGGCCTCCAGCGGCCACTGCAGCACCCAGGAGATCGCGCGCGTCAGCTCCTGGAAGGTGAACAGGCCCAGGCTGGCGTCCTCGTACAGCCACTTCACGAAGCGGCTCACCCAGGCCTGCGCGGGCAGGGTCCACTCCTCGGGGAACGTCACCGCCCAGGGAGCCGCGGCGCGGCCGAGGTACAGGCATACCGCGAGCACCGCGATGGTCGCCCAGGCCCACGGCACGGCCGAGCGCGGCGTCGCCGTGTCCACTCGTACCGCCGCGGCGGTGCCGGCGGTCACTTCGGCCGTTCCTGGCCGCCGTCCTGCCGGACGAGCAGGTCGATCACCTGCTGGCGATCGATCATCCCGACTATCGCGGAGCTGCCGTCGACCACGGCATGAGGCTGCGGGCTCTCGACGATCTGTCTGGCCACTGACGCGACCCGCGCCTCCGCCCGCACCTGCCCGGCATACTCCACCCGCTCGTCGGGCGCGCGCATCAGCGCCCTTACGCTCAGCACCTTCGCCCGCGGGATGTCGCGCGTGAACTCGGATACGTACGCGGTCGCGGGATGCGTGATCAGCTGCTCGGGCGTGCCGATCTGGATGATCTCGCCGTCCTTCATGATCGCGATGCGATCGGCGAGCCGGATGGCCTCGTCGAAGTCGTGGGTGATGAATGCGATGGTCTTCTTCAGGACGCTCTGGATCCGCAGGAATTCATCCTGCATCTCCCGGCGGATGAGCGGATCCAGGGCGGAGAAGGGCTCGTCCAGGAACCAGATATCCGGTTTCACCGCCAGCGAACGCGCGATCCCGACGCGCTGCTGCTGCCCGCCGGAGAGCTCGCGCGGATAGCAGGATTCCCGGCCCTTCAATCCCACCAGCTCGATCATCTCGCGCGCCCGCGCCTCGCGCGCCTGCCGCTCCACGCCCTGCACCTCCAGCGGGAAGGCGACGTTGCCGAGGACGGTCAGGTGCGGCAGCAGCGCAAAGTTCTGGAACACCATCCCCATCTTGTGGCGCCGGATCTCGATCAGCTCGGTCTCGGTCGCCTTCAGCAGATCCCGGCCGTCAAACAGGACCTGGCCGGCCGAGGGCTCCACCAGCCGGGACAGGCAACGCACCAGCGTGGACTTGCCGGACCCCGACAGGCCCATGATGACGAAGATCTCGCCCTCGTGGATGGCAAACTCGACGTTGCGGACCGCCGCGATCAGGCCCGCCCCGTGCAGGTCGGCCGCCGACGGCGTGCCCGGGAGCATCGCCTGGAAGCGATCGGCGCTCGTTCCGAAGACCTTCCAGAGTCCGCGGCACGCGAGCTTGACGGCGCGCGTGCCGCGCACCGGGTGGTCCGCGTCACGGGAAGCGGGATCGGCCATGGCTCCTGCGGATCACTCCCAGGGGACTCGCCGGACCGCGGGGGGGACGCCCCGCGATCCGTCGCTCACCGGCAGTCGCTCCGATCTATTGCGTCCACGCCTTCCACGTCGCCTCGTTATTCTTCATCCACTCCGCGACGACGTCCTCGAGCTTGGCGCCCTCGAGATCGATCTTGGCTATCAGTTCGCCCATCGTCTTGTTGTCGATCCGGAAGTTGCGCACCGCGGCGTACGCCTTGGGCCACTTCTCCTCTCCGCCCTTCCAGCCGACCTTCTTGATCCAGCCGTGCGGCTTGCCGCAGTCATGGGTCTTCTTGGGATTGATGCCCCAGGCCGGATCGGTGTAACAGGCGTCCTCGTACTCGGGAAACGCCACCCATTCGCCCTCGTACTTGATGGGCGCCCAGTGCGGCGTGTAGATCCAGAGCAGGATCGGGGCCTGGCGCTGGTAGGCCGACTCCAGCTCCGCGAACATCGCCGCGTCGGTGCCGGCATGCACGACCTCGAAGGGCAGTTCCAGCGCCTCGACACGCTCCTCGTCGAAGCCGCCCCAGGTGACCGGGCCGCCGAGATAACGACCCTTCGGCGCGGTCTCGGGGGTGGCGAAGGCCTCCCCACACTGCTTCAGCGCCTCCCAGTTCGGCAGCCCCGGACACTTCTCCTTCATGTAGGCGGGGAACCACCATTCCTCCTTCGCCTCCATGCCCGTCTCGCCGAGGTCGATCGTCTTTCCCGTGGCGAGCGAGGCGTCCATCGCCTCCTTGCCCGTGGTCTGCCAGATCTCCATGGCGACCGCCAGGTCCCCGGTCTCCAGACCGGCGAACTGCGCGAGGTAGTCGGCCTGCACGTACTCCACGTTGTAGCCCATCGACTTCAGCACCTCACCCATGATGTGGGTGGTGACGTACTGGCCGGTCCAGTCGTGTATGGTCAGCTTGATGGGGTCCTGAGACTCGGCGGCTGGTGCACTGCCACAGAGCCCCCACGTCAGCCCCAGCAACATGCTGCCGATCAGTCTGCGCCGCTGTGTTTTCATCGGACATGCCTCCTCTGTTGGTTCGTGTAACCTCGGAACTGCCCGCAAGAACAGCATAGCCCCGCCTGAAGACCGCAGGATGAGGATCATTGCGGCGCGATGGTCGTGCGCGATTTTTCCAAGGGGCCTTCCCGCGCCATCTTCCTCCTCATCCCACATACAGTCAATGAATCCCACATGAAGCGGGCACGTTTTGTTGCTTTGTGTGGGATTCGAAACTAAGCTCACGCAATTCAACTGGTCGGGCCGATCGACGGCCACCGAACAGGCGATCGCAGACATGTTCCCGACACGACGGGAGTCCGAGATACTTCAGGCCGTGCGCCTGCAGGGCTCCTGCAGCATCGGCGAGCTCGCGGCGCGCTTCGGCGTGTCGGAGGAAACGATCCGCCGCACCGTCAAGCCACTCGTCAGCAGCGGCCTGGTCAGGAGGGTCCACGGCGGCATCGTGCTGCCGGATCGGTTGAACGAGCCGCCTTTCCAGCGGCGGATGCAGGAGAATCGCGAAGCCAAGCAACGGATTGCCGCGGCCGTGGCCGCGCGGATCAAGGACGGGGACTCTCTCATGCTGGATACCGGATCGACCACCGCCTATACCGCCCTCGCGCTCGCCAACCACTCCAATCTCGTCATCATCACGAACTCGGTGGAGATTGCGCGGATGCTCGCCAGCCGCAACGGCAACCGCGTCTGCATGGCCGGCGGCGAGCTGCGTGCCGATGATGGCGCCGCCTTCGGGCAGGCGGCCCAGGATTTCGTCCGGCGCTTCCATGTCGACTACGCGATTCTCTCCATCGGCGCGATAAACGAGGCCGGCGTGTTCATGGACTATCATCTCTGCGAGGGCGAGTTCTCGCGCGCCGTCATCGAGCAGGCCAGCGAGGTCATCGTGGTGGCGGATCGGTCCAAGTTCGGCACGCGCGCCCCGGTCAAGGTCTGCGACGCCGAGGCCGTCGATCTGCTCGTCACCGACGGCGCCATTCCGCGCAGGCTGATGCGGAGATTCGTGCAGTCCAATACGCGGGTGGTAGCGGCCTGAGGCCGCGCCCGCATCGGCGACCGTCAATCGTTCAGGCAGCCACTTGCCCCGCTCGCCCTGTTGACATAGTTAGCTACCTAACTATAATGGGCGCCATGCTGCAGCTCAAAGACCTACCCGACGCCCTGATACTCGGCAAATTCGCCGACCGCTACGGGGCGGTGGATGTCGATGCGGTGCTCCAGTTCCTGAGCATCCTTCGCATCGGGACCGATCTTTCCGAGGCCCTGGACGGCTTTCTGGCCAGACGCGGCCTGCTTCAGGGCCGCTGGTGGGTGCTGATCCTGCTCATGCGCGAGGATGACCTGACCTCGACACCGTCGGAGCTGGCGGAAAAATCCGGCGTCAGCCGGGCCACCATGACCCGGCTGATCGACGGGCTGGCGCGCGACGGCCTGGTGAAACGCCTGGGCGACCGCAGCGACCGCAGGAAGTACTCCATCAGGCTGACCGCGGCCGGGCAGGCCAGGCTGGACGAGGTGATGCCCGAATACTACCCGCGCGTGAAGCGCATGATGAAAGTCCTGTCCGCAGCGCAGCGCGAACAGCTATTGCAGAACCTGCTGCTGCTCAAGGAGCGCAGCAAGGTATTCCAGTGATATTTTTTTGCCGATTTAGTTAGCTACCTAAGTATTTTTCGTACAAGACTACAGAGACCATTCCCAACCTTGCCCAAGGAGTCATCATGAACAAGTTCTTTGCAACCGCCCTCACCGCAACCCTGGCCCTGGGTCCCACCCATGCCGCCCATGCCGGCGACGATACGCGCGCCATCGTCGAGGCCGCCAACGCGGCGTGGAACCAGGCCCTGAACAGCGGCAACCCGCAGGCCCTGGCCGCTCTATACACGGAAGACGCCATCCTGTCGCCGGGAAACGGCAAGGCGCTGGTCGGACGCGCGGAGATCGAAGCGCTGTTCCGCGGCTTCGTCGAGGCCGGTGTGCACAACCACACCCTGGAAATCATCGAAGTGGGCGGCACCGACACGCTGATCTACCAGGTGGCCCGCTGGAGCGCGCAGGGCGCCGCCACCGCCGATGGCAAGACTCCCAGCTTCGGCGGAGTCACCACCAGCGTGCTGGAAGAGGGCCAGGATGGAGCGTGGCGCGCGCGCAGCCACGTATGGAACGCCGTTCAATAGCCGCCCGAGCAAGGCCGACGCACGCGGCACCTGCATGCGGCTGCATATCGCCGGCAGGTCATCTGCGCAAGGATGCGCGGATGCGCGCGTGCGGCCACGCACCGTAATCGCCGTCTCTGTCGCGCCCGGCTGGTCTTCGGCCAGCAGGGCGCGGCGGGCGCTTCCACGCCATCTCCGGGGATGAGGTACATAGAGGGCTCGCGCCGGTCAGGACCATCCTCTGGAGCAGCGCGGCATGGTGCCGGACAGCGCGCAAGGACGTGTCGGCAAAATGGACATCGCGTGCCCGCAGACTAGACTTTGCGATATTCATTCATCGGTCCGGACGGCGGATGCGGCATGGCCATGCTGTCAACACCGCGAATCCTGCGTCGCGAGGCAGCGCGACTGAGGCCTCTGGTCGTGTCTGCAATTGCCCTGTTCGCCCTCGCCTCGGACATCGAGGCCCAACAGCGCGCCGTCATCGTCAATGGCGAACTTCTCGATGACGAGGGCCTGACGCTGATTGACCAGCTGAATTGCGGGCAACCGGTTGGCGACGGAATATATGCGTTGGATCTCGGGTCGCGAACCTGGGGCTACGCCGACAGTGAGGAGCGCCAGGCGCTGCCCGATTGCGAGGCGGTGGCGCCCGTCGGCGAGGACGAGGTTGTGGAGGCGCCGGGATCTGAGGAGCCCGCCACGGCCGACGATTGCGAAAGCCGCTATGAGTACTTCGAGGACCGGATGATGTACTGCTACGGCGTCAGCCCCCCCTGAGGGGACTTACGCCGCGAGGGGGGGTACTCGATGTCGAGGCTGCCAGGCCAGATCTGGATGATCCTCATTGCGGCCGGCGTCCTGTCGCTGATTGCCTCACTGCTGATCGGCTATCTGTATCGTCGCGCGCTGATCCGCCACATGGGCGGCAGGGCGTCGGATGTGTCGGAAGCGGCCGCGCCACCGGCGGCGATCGCCGACCGGCGCATGGCCGGCACCCTCGCCGGACGCTACCCCACCGGTTCCGAGAACCGCGCGGCCCAGCGCCGCCTCACGTGGTACATCCTGGCCTTGACCGCGTTGGTTGCAGTGTCGGCGGCGGCCCTGCAGTGGCTGCTGCTCTTCGATGTCGAGCTGACGCCCCGGCGGCTGCTGGTCCAATCCGCCGCCTACTTCTGGATGGCGCTGCCCGCATTGGCCGTGGCCTGGCGGTGGCGGCGCCGGACCCTGATTGCCGCTCTCGCCGTCTATTACGTCCTGTTCGTGGGATTCGGGATGAGCCAGTCGACCGAGGCCCAGCAGCTGTCCACCGTCATGAAGCACGGCGCCTTCGCCATCGGCATGCCCATGGTGATAGTGATGCTTTTCGGCCTCGGCGGCGTGACGCGCGCCATCGGCAGCTGGCTGCTGCCGATCTTCATCCTGCTCGCGGCGGCATCGACGGCGGGCGCCGAGTTTCTCTTCCAGCTGATGGAGACGTCACCGCGCCTCGTCGAAGGGGCGCTGCAATACCTGAGTGCCGAGGCGGTGATCGCGGGTGCCGTCCTCACCCCGTGGATGCTCGCGATCCTCCCGGTCGTGTGGCTCTCGCGCCTCGTCGACGGGCTCTACCGGCGCAAGCTGTTCTCGGAGCTGGCCTGGCTGATGACCTCCTTCTGGTTCGTCTGCCTGACGCTCGAAGTCGCCAGCGGCATGCACGGCGCAGGATTCCATGCACTCTGGATGTATCTGCCGATGCTGTGGTTGCCCGTCACCTTCTACGCGCTGCGCCGTGCGATGGCGCCGCGGTCGCGGCCGCCCATGCTGCTGGTGTTGCGCGTGTTCCAGCGCGATCGGGAGATGGAGGCGCTGTTCGACGCCGTCATCGAGCGCTGGCGGGTGACCGGCAACGTGGCGCTCATCGCCGGCACCGATCTGGTCTCGCGCACGATCGACCCGGGCGAGATCTTCGCCTTCCTCGGCGGCCGCATCGACAGGCAGTTCATCGCCTCCGTCGAGGGCATCCCGGGACGCCTCGCCGCGTTCGACCTGCAGCCGGACATCGAGGGCCGCTACCGCATCAACGAGTGCTATTGCCGCGACACCACCTGGAAGCCGACGCTCGCTGCCCTGGTCGAGATGAGCGACGTGGTCCTGACGGATCTGCGGCGTTTTCAGGCGCACAACGAGGGCTGTCGCTACGAGCTCGGGATACTCGCGCGCGCGCGAAACATCGCCCGGGTGGTCGTGCTGTTCGACGGCAAGACCGATCGTGCAGTCGCCGCGCAGGACACGGCCGGCGCGCCGGCCACGCGTTTCCACTGGATGGACGTGACGTCGCGTGGCAGAGCCGGATGGCGGGAGGCATTGCAGGCCCTGTTCGTCGAACTCCCGGACGCGGGCGGGCGGACGGCGCGTCGCGCCGCCTGAAGCGGATGCGCATCTGGCGAGCGACCATCTGCAGCGCGCGGCGAGCCGAACTCAGGGCACGGTGCTGTCACACCGTCCGCCACACGATGTTCCGATGAGTCATGATCCCTTGCAGGAAGCTGGTGGGCGCAGCAGGATTCGATCCTGCAATCAGGGGAACATTAGCGGGCGGCCAGCAGATAGGAAATTCATTGATCGGCCACTTGCGGCGCCTGCTCTGCGCCAAATGGCGGTTGGCGCAATTCAGAGAGCTGGCAGCGCGGTGAGCGTTGTCATAGCGGATTGGGGGATATGGGCATGTCAGATACGGCGTTGATTGTTGGCGTGGGCAAGGGCTTGAGTGCGTCGATTGCGCGTCGCCTGGCTCGCGAAGGTATGCAGGTCGGGATGGCTGCGCGAAATACGGAGAAACTGACCGAACTCGCAAGAGATACAAGGGCGCGAACGTACGCCTGCGATGCATCTGACGCGGCTGCGGTCTCGAAGCTGTTCGAGATGGTGGAAGCCGAAGTCGGTATACCCGGGCTCGTGGTATTCAACGCCAGTGATCGCTATCGTGGACCGATAGAGACACTTGACCCGGAGCAGGTATGGCGCTCCTACGAGCAGTCCGCGTTTTCAGGATTCCTGGTGGCGCAAGCGGCAGCCAAGTGCATGTTGAGAGCAGGCCGAGGCTCAATATTTTTCACGGGTGCTACAGCCAGCGTGAAGGCGCTGCCAAGCTCGGTTCCTTTCGCCATGCCGAAATTCGCGCTTCGAGCGTTGGCGCAAGCCCTTGCCCGTGAACTGTCACCGAAGAATATTCATGTGGCGCATTTCGTGATCGATGGCGGTATCGCTACGAGCTGGACTCGCCCTGGCGAAGAGGGGCCGCCGGACAGATGGCTCAGCCCGGACGCGATCGCGGAAACTTACCTCCACATCCATCGCCAGCACAGAAGTGCGTGGACGTGGGAGATCGAGCTTCGGCCGTGGACTGAAAAGTTCTAGCGGGCATTGAGGGGGTATCCAGGCAAACAGTCATCCGTTGGATCAGCCACCGGCGGCGCTCGCTCGGTGCCGAATGGGGGTTGGCCAAAGCTGGTGTCGATGAAACGTGGGGCAGCTCACACCGTCCGGAGCAGGATGTGCAGGTGAGTCATGAGTCCCTGGGGGAAATGGTGGGCCCGGCAGGATTCGAACCTGCAACCAAGGGATTATGAGTCCCCTGCACTAACCGTTGTGCTACAGGCCCAGTGCGAGATCGCTTTCCCCCCTCACCCTGGCCCTCTCCCGAGGGGAGAGGGAAGGGCAATCGAGGGTACTGCGGTAATGCGGCGTCAGTCGAGGAAGGTGCGCAACTGCTCGGAGCGCGAGGGGTGGCGCAGCTTGCGCAGCGCCTTGGCCTCGATCTGGCGGATGCGCTCGCGGGTGACGTCGAACTGCTTGCCGACCTCCTCCAGCGTGTGATCGGTGTTCATGTCGATGCCGAAGCGCATGCGCAGCACCTTGGCCTCGCGCGGTGTCAGGCTCTCGAGCACGTCCTTCACGATCTTGCGCAGTCCCTCCATGGTGGCGAAGTCCACCGGGATCTGGGTGTTCTGATCCTCGATGAAATCGCCCAGATGCGAATCCTCGTCGTCGCCGATCGGCGTCTCCATGGAGATCGGCTCCTTGGCGATCTTCAGCACCTTGCGGACCTTTTCCTCCGGCATCTCCATCTTCTCGGCCAGTTCCTCCGGCGTCGGGTCGCGGCCCTTCTCCTGCAGGATCTGCCGCGAGATGCGGTTGAGCTTGTTGATGGTCTCGATCATGTGCACCGGTATGCGGATGGTGCGCGCCTGGTCGGCGATCGAGCGGGTGATGGCCTGCCGGATCCACCACGTCGCGTAGGTCGAGAACTTGTAGCCGCGGCGGTATTCGAACTTGTCCACTGCCTTCATCAGGCCGATGTTGCCCTCCTGGATCAGATCCAGGAACAGCAGTCCGCGGTTGGTGTACTTCTTGGCGATCGAGATCACCAGTCGCAGGTTGGCCTCGACCATCTCCTTCTTGGCGCGGCGGGCCTTGGCCTCGCCGATGGAGAGGCGGCGGTTGACGTCCTTGACCTCGGCGATGGTGAGCGAGTTCTCCTCCTCCAGCGCCGCCAGCCGCTTCTGCACCTCGATGATCTCGGGCTCGCACTTCTTCAGCGCCGCGTTCCAGGCGTGGCGGCCCTTGGTGGCCTTCTTCACCCAGCGTACGTCGGCCTCGTGATCGACGAACTGCGCGATAAAATCCTTGCGCGGCATGCCGGCCTGCTTGCAGCAGATGTCCATGACCTCGCGCTCATTCTCGCGGATGCGATCGACCACCGCGCGCACGTGCACGGTCATCGCCTCGACCAGCTTCGGCACGATCTTGAACTCGAGGAAGGACTGGGCCAGCTCCTCGCGCAGCTTCCTGGTCTTCTTGTCGCCGCGGCCGTTCTTCTTGATGGCCGTCATCGTCCGGTTGTGCAGGCGGCGGAGGGCGGCGAAGCGGCGCCTGGCCTCTTCCGGGTCGAGCTGGTTGGCCAGCGGGTCGGTCTCCTCCTCGGCCTCGGCCTCCTCGGCCTCGTCGTCGGCGTTCGCGGCGCCCTCTTCCTCGGCCAGCTCGAGATCGCGCGTGGGCTCGGCGATGTCCTGGTTGGGATCGATGAAGCCGCTGATGACGTCGGTCAGCTTGATCTCGCCGGCCTCGGCGCGGGCGTACTCGGCGAAGAACATCTCCAGGATCTGCGGGAAGTCGGCCAGGGCGGAGAGGACCTGGTTCAGGCCGTCCTCGATCCGCTTGGCGATGGCGATCTCGCCCTCGCGGGTCAGCAGGTCGACCGTGCCCATCTCGCGCATGTACATGCGCACCGGGTCGGTGGTGCGGCCGAGCTCGGCATCGATGCTGGCCAGTGCCGCGGCGGCCTCCTCGACCTCGTCCTCGTCGGTCTGGCTGGCCGGCGCCTCGGCCAGCAGCATGGCATCCGGATCCGGGGCGGTTTCGCTCACCGTGATGCCCATGTCGTTGATCATGTTGATGATGTCCTCGATCTGCTCCGGATCGACGATGTCATCGGGGAGGTGGTCGTTCACCTCCGTATAGGTCAGGAATCCCTGTTCCTTACCTTTGGCAATGAGAAGCTTCAGCTGCGACTGTTCGTCGCCGCCTTCAATGTCTTCGAGGATATCCATCAAGGGTCTCTGGCGGGTCTAATCTTAACTATCTGTCTGAAAATCGATTTGGGATTCCTGTTGAGACCTAAGTCTAGACCAGGAACCGACGGGCGCCAGGGTCGTGGGCGCCCCAAAAAAGACCGCGAATTCTACAGGAGCAGGGCAGGGGCTGTCAGCCGCCGGTCGGGTTCGTCACTTCTCCGGCGCCGACAACTGGCGCAGCAGGGATTTTTCCTCTTCCGTCAGATCTTTCAACGGCTTGCGGGCAAGCTCGGCGCACATGGTCTTGTGTACCAGGTCCCGCAGCCGCGCTATCGCAGCCAGGAATTCCGCCTCGACGCCGTCGGCCGGGGTGGCCAGTTCCTGCGCCAGCAGCTTCTGCAGGTGCCGCCCCTCCGGGCGGTCACGCCAGTGCTCGACCAGGGCGCCGCTGCCGACATCGGGATTTGACTGTACAAACGCGATGAGTTCAGCGAGCAGGTCGGCGCCGCCCTGGCCGGAACGCACGAGCTGTTCGGCCCGCTCCACCCTGAGCGCCAATGACGGCACGTGCAGCAGCAAGGTGATGGCGAGGCGTACCAGGGAGCGCCCCTCGCGAGGGGCGGTGCTCCTGCCCTTGCGGGCGTCGTTGCGCGGCGAGGGTGCCCGCACGCCGCCCACCATCGGTGCCAGCGTGCGCAGGTCGAGATCGGACAGCCGCGACAGTCGCTGCGCCAGCATCTGCTTGAGCGCGCCGCTCGGCACCGGCGAGAGCAGTGGCTTGGCGAGATCCACCAGCCGGGCGCGGCCGTCCAGGGTGGCGAGGCTGACCTGCGCGGAGAGCGTGTCGAACAGGAAGTCCGACAGCGGCGTGAACCGCGCGGGATCCTCGAACATCCCCGCGCCTTCCTTGCGCACCAGCGTATCGGGGTCCTCGCCCGTGGGCAGGAACAGGAAGTTCACGTAGTGCCCCTCGCCGAGCAGGGGCAGCGAGGTCTCGAGCGCCCGCCACGCCGCCCTGCGTCCGGCCTCGTCGCCGTCGAAGCAGAACACCACCTCGGGAGTCGCGCGGAACAGCCGTTCGAGGTGATCGCGGGTGGTCGCCGTGCCCAGCGTGGCCACGGCGCCGGTCACGCCGTGCTGGTGCAGGGCGATGACGTCCATGTAGCCCTCGACGACGAACAGCCGCTCGAGCTGCCGGTTGGCCTTGCGCGCGTGAAAGAGCCCGTAGAGCTCGCGGCCCTTGTGAAAGATGGGGGTCTCCGGGGAATTCAGATACTTCGGCTCGCCCTGTTCGAGGATGCGGCCGCCGAAGCCGATGACGCGGCCGCGGTGATCGTGGATCGGGAACATGATGCGATCGCGAAAGCGGTCGTAGTGCCGGCTCTGCCCGGTGGTCGCGCCGGTGCCTTCCTTGGGCACGAGCATGCCGGCGGCTTCGAGGTCGCGCACCGCCTCCGGCGTGGTGCCCAGGGCCTTGAGCAGACTGTCCCACCCGGGCGGAGCGTAGCCGAGTTTGAAGGCGGCGGCCGTCTGCCCGTCCAGGCCGCGGGCCTTGAGATATTTCTTCGCGCGCTCCGACTGCGGATGGTCCTTGAGCTCGCGCGAATAGTATTGCTGTGCCTGCTCGAGCACGGTATAGAGGCGCGCGGCCTCACCGCTCTTCGCACCCGGGCCCGCTCCGGCCTCGGCCGGCACGGTCATGCCGACCCTGGCAGCCAGATCGTGCACCGCTTCCACGAAATCGAGCCGGTCGTACTCCATCAGGAAGCCGATCGCGGTGCCGCTCGCGCCGCAGCCGAAGCAGTAGTAGAACTGCTTGTCGGGGGCGACCGTGAAGGACGGCGTGCGCTCCTCGTGAAACGGGCAGCGCGCCTGGAAGTTCCTGCCGGCCTTCTTCAGCGGCACGCGCTCGTCGATCACGTCGACGATGTCGACGCGCGCGAGCAGGTCGTTGATGAAGGATTCCGGAATGCGCCCAGCCATCTCGGGCGTAGGATAACCGAGGCGGCGGCCGCTGCGTTTTTCCGGCAGACGGCCGGGAGCCGGCGGGCGGGGAGACTAACCGCCGAGTTTATGCCTCACCCTGGCGGAGACCACCGTCATGTCGGCCTTGCCCGCGAGCTTCTGCTTCAGGGCTCCCATCACCTTGCCCATGTCCCTGGCGCTGGCGGCGCCGGTGGCGGCGATGACCTCGGCGACCGCCGTGTCGATCTCCGCCTCGGAGAGCTGCGCCGGCAGGAAGCCCTGGACGATGCCGATCTCGAACTGCTCCTGCTCGGCCAGATCCGGCCGGTTGCCGGCCTGGTACTGCTGAATGGAGTCGCGGCGCTGTTTGACCATCTTCTCCAGTGTCGCCATCACCTGTGCGTCGTCGAGCGTGATCCGTTCGTCGACTTCCTTCTGTTTGATGGCCGCCGTGATCAGCCGCAACACGCCCAGGCGCCGTTTGTCCTGGGCGCGCATGGCGGTCTTCACTTCATCGCTGATGCGATCCTTTAAACTCACGGTCGGCAGAAAGTGTGCGGCGCGCCATCGGGCGCGCCGTAGCGGGCTTCGACAGGGATTAGAACGAACGTGGGCCGCGGGGGCCGCCACGACCACCGGCGCGTGCGGCATTGCGCTGTGCGGCCGCGCGGGCGCGCTGGGCCATGGTCATGTTCGAGCGAATCATCTTCTTCTGCCAGCGTTTCACCGCCGCGGCGGCCTTGCGCTTGCGCACCTGGGTCGGCTTCTCGTAAAACTCGCGGCGATGGATCTCGGCAAGGATGCCGGCCTTCTCGCAGGCGCGCTTGAAGCGACGCAGGGCGACGTCGAACGGCTCGTTCTCACGGACTTTGACTGACGGCATTCGTACTCCTAACGCTGAACGGCAGGTGTTTGAAAGGGCGGGTATTGTAGTGGACGACATGGTAATTGCAAAGCCGAAATCGGCGCCCGCGGAGGCGGTTGCCGGGCCGGTGCTGGGCGTGGAAACCTCCTGCGACGAGACCGGAGTGGCCGTCTATGATCCGCGCCTCGGACCGGGCGCGGGACTGCTCGCGCACGTGCTGTACAGCCAGGTCGATCTGCACGCGAAGTACGGCGGCATCGTGCCGGAGCTGGCCTCCCGCGACCACGTCCGCAAGACCCTGCCACTCGTCCGGGAAGTCCTTCATGCGGCAGGTGTTTCCGCCCGCGACCTGGGCGGTGTGGCGTATACGGCCGGACCGGGCCTGATCGGGGCGCTGCTGGTCGGGGCGGCAATAGGTCGTTCGCTGGCCTGGTCGCTGCGGATACCCGCCATCGCCGTGCACCACATGGAGGCCCACCTGCTGGCGCCTCTGCTGGAGCCGGATCCGCCGACCTTCCCGTTCGTCGCCCTGTTGGTGTCCGGCGGCCACACCCAGCTGTTCCGGGTCGACGGCCTCGGCCGCTACACCCTGCTCGGGGAGTCGCTGGACGATGCCGCCGGCGAGGCCTTCGACAAGACCGCCAAGCTGCTCGGGCTGGGCTATCCCGGCGGTCCGGCGATCGAGCGGCTGGCCCGCGACGGCAATCCGGATCGCTTCGACTTCCCGCGTCCCATGACCAACCGGCCCGGCCTGGATTTCAGTTTCTCCGGCCTCAAGACCTACGCCCTGAACACGCTGCAGCAGGAGGGCGGCGACGCGCAGACCAAGGCCGACATCGCGCGGGCCTTCTCCGAGGCGGTCGTGGAGACGCTCGCCATCAAATGCCGCCGCGCGCTGGCGCAGACCGGGATGAAGTGTCTCATCGCCGCCGGCGGGGTGAGCGCGAACGCGAGGCTGCGGGAGCGCCTGGCGGAGATCGCCGCCGAGTTCGGCGCGCGCGTGGTCTATCCGCGTCCGGCCTTCTGCACCGACAACGGTGCGATGATCGCCTTTGCCGGCGCCCTTCGCCTCGCGGCCGGCTACCGCGAGCCGCTTGCCTTCAGGGCCTATCCGCGCTGGCCGATGGCAGAGCTGCCGCCGGCGGCCTGACGGAGCTGGTCGAGTCCCCAGCAAGACGGATCATCCTCGGCGGACTGCCGGTGCCCGCCCGGCTACCGCTGCGCGGTCCATCCATGTACCGCTTGCTACCGCGGCGTCGTGCTCGTCCATCCCTGCTGCGCGCCGCCGAGGCGCGCCAGGCAGGCACCGGCAGTCCGCTCGAAACCCCGTGCTGTGCCGAATGGCCGGCAGACCGCCCCCCGCGCACGCCGCAACCAAAGAAGGGCGGCACTGCGGCGACTAGGGCTCGGCGGAAGACTTGCTGCCGATGCGCGATTCCGTGCCGTCGATGAGCTTCCGGATGTTGGAGCGATGCCGCCAGAGGAGCAGCGCGACCATGGCGAGGATGGCCAGCACGCTCAGCGCTGGATAGCCGCGGAACCAGGCGTACAGCGGCGTGAGCACCGCTGCCGTGATCGCGGCGAGCGAGGACAGCTTGCTCAGCCTGGCGACCACGAACCAGATCACCACGAAGAAGATGGCCAGCGGCCACGCGATGCCGAGCAGCGCGCCGATGAGGGTCGCCACTCCCTTGCCGCCCTGGAACTGGAAGAAGACGGGATACAGATGGCCCAGGAAGGCGGCGAATCCGATAGCCGCCAGCGCATCGATCGGCAGGCCCAGGGCGCGTCCGAGGAGCACCGGCAACAGCCCCTTCAGCGAATCGCCGAGCAGCGTCGCGGCGGCCGCCTTCCTGCCGGCGACGCGTAGCACGTTGGTGGCGCCCGGGTTGCCGGAACCGACGGTGCGCGGATCCGGCGCGCCGATCGCGCGGCAGACGATGATGGCCGCCGACAGGGAGCCGAGCAGATACGCGACGACGATGAGAATGGCTGCGGTCATCAGGGCCGCCATTGGACTGGCTCGCGCTTGACAGGTCAAGATCGCATCGGTTTTAGTGGCGGGCGGGCAGGGCGATCAGAGAACATTCAAATAGATCCATGGACATCGTCTACATCCACGACCTGCGCATCGAGGCGACCATCGGCGTGTTCGAGTGGGAGCGGCGCATACGTCAGACGCTGGTCATCGATCTGGACTTCGGCATCGACAACCGCCGGCCCGCCGCGACCGACGATCTGCGCGATACGATCGACTACGGCGCGGTCGCCACGCGCGTCACCGCCTACGTCGAGGAGAGCAATTTCAGCCTGGTGGAGACGCTGGCCGAGCGCATCGCCGAGCTACTGCTCAACGAATTCAACGTGCCGTGGGTGCGGTTGAAGATCAACAAGCAGGGCGCGGTGCGCGGCGTGCGCGACGTCGGCGTGATCATCGAGCGCGGTCACTGCTGATCACGCGGCGGCGCGCGAGGGGAGCGTATGAAGAAACTCGTCATGTTCATGGGCGCCGTCGGATTGCTGCTGGGCGGCTGCGGCAGCCTGCAGTCGCAGAAGCGGGCCAACGCGCTGTCCGACACGCTCAACGAGTATCGCATCCTGATGCGCTGGGGGGATTACGAGAGCGCGCTCACCTATGTCCGGTTCCGCCCCGGCAAGGCCCAGGAGCTCCCAGAGGTGGATCTCGACGCGCTGAAACAGGTCCGGCTCGCGTCCTACGACGTGATCGAACAGGTCGTGACGCCGGAGGAGACCGAGGCGGAAGTCAAGGTGGCGATGACCTACTACCACGAGGAATCCAACGTTCTGCACACCCTCATCCAGAGGCAGCACTGGTGGTACGACGGCGAGCGGAATCGCTGGTATCTCGAGACCGAGTTCCCGGACCTCATCGGCAACATGCAGAAAGACCGTTGAGCGCGCGCACGGGATTGGACCTCCCGCCGCCCCCGCCGGAGGCCCGCGCCGTCAGCGAGGCCCTGGGCAGGCGTATCCGCGATGCCATCGCCGCCGCGGGCGGCACCATTCCCTTCCGGCAGTACATGACGATGGCCTTGTACGAGCCCGGCCTCGGCTACTATTCCGCCGGCGCGGCCAAGTTCGGCGCCGCTGGCGATTTCGTCACCGCGCCGGAGATCTCGGCGCTGTTCGCGGCATGCCTCGCGCGCCAGGTAGGGCAGATCCTTGACGACCTCGGCGGCGGCGAGGTGCTGGAGTTCGGCGCGGGCACCGGCCGGCTGGCGCGCGATCTCCTGCTCGAGCTCGAGCGCCTCGGCGCGCTGCCCGCCGCCTATCTCATCCTGGAGGTGAGCGCCGATCTGCGTGAGCGACAGCGCCAACTGCTGGCTGGGCTGCCGCCGGCGCTCGCCGGTCGCGTGCGCTGGCTGGATGCGTTGCCGGGCGAATTCGCCGGAGTGGCGCTCGCCAACGAGGTGCTCGACGCCATTCCGGTGACCCTGCTGCGCAAGGAGGGCGTGCGTGGCTGGAGCGAGCTGCACGTGGGTCTGGCGGCGGGAGGTTTCTGCTGGGAGGCGACGCCGCTGACCGCGGGCTCGGCGCTCGCCGACTACATCGACTCCATCGAGCGCGAATACGGGCCGCTGCCGCCGGGATACACCACCGAGGTCTGCATGGAATTGCGCCCCTGGTTCGAGGCGCTGGCCGCGGCCATGAATCGCGGCGCTGCGCTGATCATCGATTACGGCTACAGCCGGCGCGAGTACTACCACCCGGATCGCACCGCCGGCACGCTGCTGTGCCATTACCGCCAGCGCGCGCACGCCGACCCCCTGGTGTACACGGGCTTGCAGGACGTCACCGCCTCGGTCGACTTCACGGCGGCGGCCGAGGCTGCGCAGGACGCCGGCTTCGCGGTCGCCGGTTATACCACCCAGGCACGGTTTCTCCTGTCGCTGGGTCTGCTGGATCTCGTCGGTGAGCGCGCCGCGGCCGATCGCAGGCGGGAGGTCGAGCTGGCGCAGCAGGTGCGGCGCCTTTCCCTGCCCGCCGAGATGGGCGAGCGCTTCAAGGTGCTGGCGCTGCTGCGCGGCGTGGTGACGGGGCTACAGGGTTTCCGCGCCGGCGATCTGCTGCACAGGCTCTGAGTCGCAGGGCGGCGAGTACTGCGCGAGGGCGGCGTGCGCATGATCACCACCCTCGCGCCTCGGGGCTCTACTGCGGCGGAAGCTGGTCGGCACCGCCTTCGGTTGTCGGCTGGCTGGTGACCGGGGCCGGCACGGCCGCCGGCATCACCCTGGCTGGGGCCTTTCTCTTCGCGGGCCTCCTGCGAGCCGGAGTCTTCTTCGCCGCGGCCTTCTTCTTCTTCGGTTTCGCGGCGGCCTTCTTCTTTTTCGCCGCCGGTCTGCGAGCCGGGGCCTTCTTCCTCGCCTTCTTGCGTGCTGGCGCCCGGCGTGCGGGTGCCTTCTTCTTCGCCGCCTTCTTCTTGCCCTTCTTTGCCGGACGTGACTTCTTTCTTGCAGCCATTTATCCCCCCATCGATCACGATTGAAAAGACTGGATGAACCGCAACTCCGCTGCGGAGTTTAGGTCTGCACAATCTGACTGGCAAGGTGCGCGCGGAAAACGTCGGTCCATTGACTCGCGATGTGTCCGGCGTGCGGTTCGGTACGCGGCTGCCGGCGCGGGATGCGCACCGTCGAAGCTCATCGCCGCGGCGGCCTGCCGTTGCGCAGCAGTTGCGGGCGGCGATAGCAGCGGACGCTGTGATCGTTGACCAGGCCGGTGGCCTGCATGTGCGCGTAGCAGATGGTCGTACCGACGAAACTGAAGCCGCGCCGCTTCAGTTCCTTGCTCATGGCGTCGGACTCCGGCGTGCGGGCGGGATAGTCCCGTAGCGTGCGCAGCGTGTGCACGAGGGGCCTGCCGTCGACGAACTGCCAGAGGAAACCGGCGAAGCTGTCCGTCTGCGCCCGCAGCTCGAGGTAGCGCCGCGCGTTGTTGATGGCGCCGAGGATCTTCTGCTCGTTGCGGATGATGCCGGGATTCTGCATCAGCCGCGCCACCTTGCGGCGGTCGTAACGGGCAATCCGGGCGGGGTCGAAGCCGTCGAAGGCGGCGCGGTAGTTCTCGCGCTTGCGCAGCACCGTGTACCAGCTCAGCCCGGCCTGTGCCGCCTCCAGGGTGAGGTATTCGAACATCAGCCGGTCGTCGTGCACCGGCACGCCCCATTCCTCGTCGTGATAGGCGACGTAGTCCGGCTTGCTCATGTCGACCCATGGGCAGCGTCGGGTCTTCGCGGGTAGGGATGCCATAGAGACAACCTTAGCCCGCAAGGCGGTAGTGTCCCAGTACCGCGCACGGCGCCCCGCGGTTCGGCACGACCGGCCGCCGGCGTTCAGTCGGCGCGCACCGCGCGCTCGCGGGCCCACGCCCGCAAGGCCGCCATGCGCTCGGCCATCACCACCGACAGCGGTCGGGTGCGCCTGATCTCCGCGGCGATGAGCGCGCCGGTCAGCGGTTTGCCCTCGGCATGGGCCTCGTAGAGCGAGGAGACGATGGCCTGTTCGATCTCCGCGCCGGCGAAGCCCTCGCTGAGCGCAGCCAGCCCGTTCAGATCGAATTGCGCGGGGTCGAGCTTGCGGCGTTTCAGGTGGATACGCAGTATGTCGCGCCGCGCCTCGAGGTCGGGCAGATCGACGAAGAAGATCTCGTCGAACCGGCCCTTGCGCAGCAGTTCCGGCGGAAGTCCCTGTATGTCGTTGGCGGTGGCGACGATGAACACGCGAGTATCGCGTTCCGAGAGCCAGGTGAGCAGCGTCCCGAGCACGCGTCGCGACACCCCGCCGTCGACACCGCTGCCGTGGTCGGTGGCCAGGCCCTTCTCGATCTCGTCGATCCAGAGCACGCAGGGTTGCATGCCCTCGGCGGCCTTCAGCGCCTCGCGCAGGTTGCGCTCGGTCTCGCCGAAGAACTTGTTGTACAGCGTGGCGAAATCCAGCCGCATCAGCGGCAGCCCCCAGGCGCCGGCGACGGCCTTCGCCGCCAGGCTCTTGCCGCTGCCCTGCACGCCGGTCAGCAGGATGCCCTTGGGCCGATCGATCCCGGTCTTCTCCGGATCGCCGGCGAAGGCCTTGCGGCGCACGTCCAGCCAGCGCTTCAGCGCCTTCAGTCCGCCGACCGCGTCGAAGTTGCAGGTGTCCAGCTCCAGCGACAGCGTGCTCTCGGCGTCCAGCGCGCTCTGCTTGTAGCGGGTGATTCGGTCAAGGTCCTCGCGCGTGATGGCGCCGTCGTGGGCGATGGCCTCGCGCACGAGGCGGCGCGCGTCTTCGTAGCACAGCCCGGTCAGGTGCCGGGCGAACTGGCGGATGACGTCCGGCTCGGTCCGTATGCGCTGGCCGGCGTCGCGCTCCCACGCCTGGATCTCCTCCATGAGCAGCTGCCAGAGCTGGCCGGTGTCCGGCATCTTCAGGCTGAAACGCGCGCTCATGCGCAGGAGTTCCTTCGGCAGCTCCAGCTGCGGGCTGATGAAGACCAGCGTGCGCGGGGATTTCGGGTAGTCGAGCGCAATCTCGCGCACCAGGCGCAGGTTCAGCGGTTCCTTCAGAAACGGATGCGCGTCCAGGAACACGTAGACGCCGCTGAAGATCGTGCGGTCGATATGGCGCAGGGCGTCGGTGAGATCGGTGGTGCTGGGCGTGGCCGCCTGCGCCCCGCGCCGGTTCAGGCCCCCGGTCACCGACCAGGTGAACAGGGCCAGCTCCTCGAGATTGGTGACCCGCTCCAGCAGTGCCAGCACGCGGCTTTCCTCGTGCGTCTCGATGAGCACGATGGGGAGGCGCGACTTCAGGATGACGGTGAGGTCGTGGGAGTCGTTCACGGATGTTCCCCGGCTCAGCGGCTGGTGTCGGCTCGGCGTGCATCGTCGATGGCACTTATGCGCCGCTTCTGCAATTCCTGTGCAAAATCCTCGCCTTCCAGCCCCATGGCGCGCAGCGCGCCGGCATCCACGCCCCGTGCCGCCCGTAGTGCGGCACGCGCCAGCGCGGCCTGCGGGTAGGAGCGCTCTTCCAGCCCGAGGCGACCGCGAAAATCCGCCTCGCATGCGAGCAGGAACAGCTCGAAGCGATCCGGTCGGCGGAACGCATCACAGCCCTGCAGCAGCTTGAGCACGGTGGCCGCCTTGACGTCACCGATGCGGTGACAGATGCCGTGGAAGCGGGCGACGATGAGCGCCAGGTCGCGAAAGTGGTTGGGGGCCCGGTATCGACGGCACAGCCCGCGCAGCAGCTCGACGCTGCGCTCCTCGTGGCCGTAGTGCCTCGGCAGCACCTCAGCAGGGGTCGTGCCCTTGCCGAGGTCGTGGGTGAGCGCGGCGAAGCGCACGGTGGCCTCGCCCGAGAGCCGAGCTGCCTGATCCACGACCATCAGCAGATGCACGCCGGTGTCGACCTCCGGATGATAGTCCGCGCGCTGCGGCACCCCGAAGAGCCTGTCGATCTCGGGAAAGAGCACGGCCAGCGCGCCGCAGTCCCGCAGCACCTCCAGGAACCGGCGTGGCCGCGACTCGCCCAGCGCGCGCTCGAGTTCCTGCCAGACGCGCTCGGGCGTGAGATCGGCCAGTTCGCCGCCCGCGCTCATCGCCCGCAACAGCTCCATCGTCTCCCCGGCGACACGGAATCCGAAGCGCGCCGCGAACCGGGCCACGCGCAGCACGCGCAGCGGATCCTCGACGAACGCCGGCGAGACGTGGCGAAGCAGGCCGGCCCTCAGGTCGGCCTGGCCGTTGTAGGGGTCGATGAGCGTGCCGTCTTCGGCCTCCGCCATCGCGTTGATGGTCAGGTCGCGGCGGCGCAGGTCCTCCTCGAGCGTGACCTCCGGGGAGGCGTGCACGCGAAAGCCCTTGTAGCCGCGGCCCGACTTCCGCTCCGTGCGGGCGAGCGCGTATTCCTCCCTGGTGACGGGGTGCAGGAAGACGGGGAAGTCACGCCCGACGGGTTTGTAGCCGAGTGCCTGCATCTGCTCGGGCGTGGCGCCGACCACCACCCAATCGCAGTCCTGCACCGGTTTTCCGAGCAACCGGTCGCGCACCGCGCCGCCGACCCGGTAGACCTGCATCGAGGGCGGAGTCATGGCTGGATGGTCGTCATCTGGATCCGGGGCGGACCCCGGAGAGGCTGGCGCATCGCCGCGGGATCGCCGGTCTCCGGCGCCAGGCGCGCGGCGCGGCCGCTGCAGGGGCGCCGGCGCATCAATAGGCGCGTGCGCGGCCGGCCTCGCTGCGATATTCGGCGTAGCGCGCCCGCGAGTAGCGGTGCGCCAGGTACTGTGGCGCGATGGTCTCCAGGGGGGTTGGCGTGACCCCCAGCGTCGCGAGGCCATTCTCGCCGCTGCATACACTGTCGATGCTCAGCGAGCGCAGGTTGTCGCGCGACAGCGGCTTGCCGGGCACGTACTCCATGACGCCGGCCTGCAGGCGTGAGAGGAAATCGCCCAGGCCGATGACGACCGCTCGCGACCCGATCAGCCTGCGGGTGTAAAGGACCAGCTCGCGCAAGGTGTAGATGCGCGGTCCGCACAGGTCGTAGCGCCTGCCGAAGGTCGTCTTCTCGCGCAGCGCGCGCGCGTAGGCCTCCACGACGTCGCCGACATGGACCGGGGCAAAGCGGGCATCGGGCCTGGCCAGCGGCAGCACCGGGGACAGGCGCAGCAGTCCGGCGAAGCGGTTCAGAAAACTGTCCTCCGGTCCGAAGATGACCGAGGGCCGGAACACCGTCACCTGCAGGCCGGCGCCGCCGGCGGCCATGACGTGGTCCTCGGCGATGCCCTTGCTGCGCAGATAATTGCTCGGTCCCTGCGGCGAGGCGTGCAGCGCGCTCATGTGCAGCAGCCGTCTGGTGCCGTTGCGCTTGCAGAAATCGATGACGCGCGTGCTGAACTCGACGTGCGCCTTGTGGAAGCCGCGCCCCTGATCGCCGCGCTCGTTGAGGATCCCTACCAGGTTGATGACGGCATCGGCCCCCTCCATCGCCTCGCGCAGTCGCATCGGGTCGTGGACGTCGACCTCGATGACCTCCACGGTGGGGATTACCAGCAGGTGACGGCTGCGCTCGCGATTGCGGGTCAGCACGCGCACGCGGCAGCCCTCCATGTGCAGCCGGTTGACGAGGTGGCGGCCGACGAAACCGCTGCCTCCCAGAACGCAAACGTTACGGATCTGCATTGCTGCCTCCAGACTGACGGGTTCTGCGCGGCGACGCGGGCGGACCGCTCACGGCGACCCCGGCCCAAGCTGCGCAAGCCCGGGACCGGAGTCGCAGCTGGCCGGCGTGGTGCTCTCCGCGGCGACGTACGCCACGCGCTCGCGCAGCGGCCGGACCTTCTCCTGCAGGCGCATCTCGTAGAGTGCGGTGTAGAAGAGGATGTTGCGCACGTAGCGGCGCGTCTCGGTGAACGGAATCGTGTCCACCCAGATGTCGGCCTCGATGCAGTCACGCAGCGGCCGCCATTTCTTCACCCGCAGCGGGCCGGCATTGTACGCGGCTGCCGCCATCGCGAGGTTGCCGCCGTGCCTGTCGAGCATGTCGCGCAGGTAGGCCGAGCCGATCATCACGTTGGACTGCGCGCGCAGCAGGTCCGCGGTCGTGTGCGACGACAGGCCGATGCGCCTGGCGGTCAGCTTGCCGGTCGCGGGCATGACCTGCATCAGGCCGAGCGCCCCGGCGGGAGAGCGGGCGAATTCGTTGAAGGCGCTCTCCGAGCGGATGAAGCTCAGCATCACCGCCGGCTCGAGGTTGCGCTCGCGCGCGTAGCGCTCGACGACGTCGGTGTAGCCGAGCGGGAATCGCACCTCGAGGTCGTCGTATTCCCTGGCCTTGCCGAGCGAGGCGATCGCGCGGTCGTACCACTGCAGCCGGTGCGCGGCCGCCGCCGCCTCCATGAGTCCCTGCCTGTCCAGGCTGGCGATCTCGAAAGTCCATTCCGCCCGCGCCGGCGCATCGAGCTCCAGGACGTGCAGCTCGCGCGCCCGCTCGATCCCCGGCCTGCTCAGGAAGGAGGCCACCTGCGCCGCGGAAACGGGCAGGGGCCGGTGATTGAAGCTGTAGGGGGCGCCGAGGATACCTGCCGACATCAGTCCGTAGTAGTCACGTTCCGCTACCAGCTGCCGGAAGATCGTCTCGGCCTCGTCCTGCCGGCCCAGTTGCTGCAGCGCGCGCGCGCGCCAGTACAGCCAGCGCGAGGCGTTCATGTCGTCGGCTGCAGGCCGCGTTGTCCAGCGCGTGATGCGATTCCAGTCGCGATGCTCCAGCGCCGCCATCAACTGCGCACGTTGCAGGTCCGCGCTTGTGTTTCCCTCCGGGACCTCATCGAGGATTGCGAGCGCGTCGGAGCGCTCCTGACGCACGGCGGCCATGGCGATGCCCGCGGCGATCCGTCCCCGTTCCTCGGAACTGAACTGGTAATCCTCGTGCCGTCTCTGCCACTCGGTGGCGGCCGCGCCGGCATTGCGGCGCGCGAGCCGCTCTACGCCGCTGCGCACGATGGCGCGCGTGACCGGCGTGTCGGCGCGCAGCAGCGGGCTGCCGAGATGTTTCTGCGGGTCGCTGGCGACGTCCTGCCAGACCTTCAGCAACGGTGGCTGCCATTCAGGCAGTGCGCGGGCCAGCTGTTGCGCCAGCGCGGTGTTGCCCTCGTCGAGCGCCAGGCCGAGACGCCGCAGCACGGTGTCCGCGGTCAACGCGCCCGTGCGGCCGAGCCAGTCGTCGACCGCGTCGCACGCCGGCGGCAACGACACACCGGTCATCCACAGTTCGAACGCCTCGGCCTCGAGCGCCGCCGGCGGACTATCGGCCGCCACCAGTGCCTGGACGTGCGCGCACCGCAGCGGGATCTTCTGCTGAGGGGCATAGTCGGCGAGAAATTCCGTCCATCGCTCCTGCCTCGCGAGCATCGTCAGCCATTGCGTGCGCAGGCGCTCACCGGCCATCGTCCCGGCATTGTCCGCGAGGAACTGCCGCACCGCGGCGCGCGCGGCCTCGATCCCGTCCTTATCCAGCCTGTGCCGCAGGGATTCGTACTGCAGGTGTGGGTAGAGCAGGTAGTCCTCCAGGCCCGCGCTCAGGCTCTCGCCCCTGGCGAAATCCCTGGACTGAAAGGCGCTGTAGGCGCGGCGGAACTGCGCGCGCACCGCGTCGCCGGCTGCGGACGCCGGTCCCGCCGCGCCCGTGGTCAGGGCGCAGAGCAGCAGGACGACGCGACCGGTACGGCGCCGCCAGGGCGGCAAGCGATGCACACGCATGCGCTAATTGTTGCCGGCATGTGGCTTGCGCACAAGACGCCGGTGTGGGATGGTCGCTGCGCCGCGGCGGCGGCCCCGGCGAGACAGGAGTTCGGGGCGCCGCGAGCGGTCACCGCCTCGTCGCAGCGGCCGCGCAGATCGGCGGCGAGATCTGCGATCATCCCGCCGGCAGGCTCCCCGGGGCCGCTCGCCCGAGCCCCACGGAGACTCGAACCCCGCATGACGATACTCATCTACCTGCTGCTCGGCGTGTTCGCGGGGTTTCTCGGCGGTCTGCTGGGGCTGGGCGGCGGCATCGTCGTGGTGCCCGCGCTGTTCTTCATCTTCCGCGGCCTGGGATTCCTGCCCGGGGCGATCATGCACATGGCGATCGGCACCTCGCTCGCCACGGTCGTGCTGACGGCGACCGTCTCGACCTGGGCGCATCACCGCCGCGGCGCCGTGATGTGGCCTGCGGTCGCGCGTTTCGCACCGGGCATCGTGGTCGGCAGCCTCGCCGGGGGCGTGCTCGCGGATCAGCTCGCGGGCACCGCCCTGCGCATCTTCTTCGGGCTGTTCGAACTCCTGATCGCCCTGCAACTCGCCTTTGGATTGCAGCCGAAGCCGACGCGCACGCTGCCGTCCACGGGGACCATGGCCGCCGTCGGGGCGGGCATCGGCGGACTCTCGGCAGTGTTGGGTATCGGCGGCGGCACGATGACCGTTCCGTTCCTGGTGTGGTGCAACGTCGGGATCCGCCAGGCGGTGGCGACCTCGGCCGCCTGCGGCCTGCCGATCGCGGTGGCCGCCACCGTCAGCCACGTGATCGCCGGGCTGCACACGACCGGCCTGCCCGTGGGGGCGATCGGATACGTCTACTGGCCGGCGGTCGTCGTGACCGGGCTGGCCAGCGTGGTCTTCGCGCCGCTGGGGGCGCGGGTGGCGCACGCGATCCCGATGACGGCGCTCCGCTGGATCTTTTCGACGGTGCTGGCGATCATCGGCGTCCGCATGCTCATGGGCTGAAGCGGTCGCCATTTGTGCCATCGGCGTTATGATCCGCGCATGCAGCACGCTCTGCAGGTTCGGCCGTACGGAACTCCGGCGACCAGGCATTGCCTGGAGATCGGCGCATTCGAGCTTGGGGCGCAGCGGCGCGATGCGGGCGCCGAGACCAGGCGCGGCCCCCGACGACGGCTGCGCTGCGCCCGATGCGGACATGCGATCACCGAGGCCGAACAGCGCATCGTGGTCGGCGGCAGCCACGCCCATCGGTTCGCCAATCCCTCGGGCTGGGTCTACGAGATCGGGTGCTTTCGTGACGCCGCCGGCTGCTCGACGGTTGGCGATCCGGTCGCCGAGCACACCTGGTTCGCGGGCTATCGCTGGCAGATCGCGGTCTGCGCGCAGTGCGGCGGACACCTCGGCTGGCGTTACCGCGGGGGCGAGGCGATCTTTCACGGCCTCATCCTGGAGAGGCTGACTGCCGAACAGTGAGACCAGAGGCCCCGACCGGATCACATACATGGAACCTAAGCCCACGCTGTCTCCGGAGACCGTCGCGCACCTGCTCTCGACGCGCCGCACGATCCACGACTTCAAGCCCGGCTTGCCGCCGCCGGAGGTGATCCACGCCGCCATCGACGCGGCGCGCTGGGCGCCCAACCACCGCCTGACCGAGCCCTGGCACTTCTACCTGCTCGGGCGCGAGACCGCCGATGCCATTGCCGACCTCAATGCCGATCTGATCGCCGCGAGCGGCGACGCCGCCGGCGCCGAACGGAAACGCAAGCGATGGCGCGCCGTACCGGGCTGGCTGTTGCTGACCTGCGAGCGATCGGAGGACGCGGTGCGCGCGCGGGAGGACTATGCCGCCTGCTGCTGCGCGGCGCAGAACATGTTGCTGTATCTCTGGAGCGCCGGTGTCGGCGTGAAGTGGACCACCGGTCAGGTGGTGTGCGATCCGCGCTTTTTCGAGCTGACCTGGATCGACCCGGAGCGCGAGACGGTGGTGGGGATGTTCTGGTACGGCTATGCGGCAGAGGTGCCGGCGACGACGCGCAGACCGGTGGACGAGGTCCTGGTGCGGCTGCCGTGACGGGCGCTGCGCTGCGGGTACCGGGGCATGTTCCGCTCGCGGTGGCCACACGCGGCGGCATCGTCGAGGCGGTGCATCATGGCTCGATCGCGGTAGTCGACGCCGTCGGCCGCACCCTGCACGCCTGCGGCGACAGCCAGGCCGTCATCTTCCCGCGCTCCAGCCTCAAGCCCTTCCAGGCCATGCCGCTCATCGCCCATCCGCAGTTCGTGCGGCTGCAGTTCACCGGCAGGGAGATCGCGCTCTGCTGTGCCAGCCATTCCGGCGAGCCCCGGCACGCCGAGGCGGTGGCGGAAATGCTGCACAAGATCGGATGCAAACAGCAGGATCTGCAGTGCGGCACGCATCCGCCGTTGTACTTCGAGGCCATGGGCATCCGGCCGCGCGCCGAGGATATCTACACGCCCGTGCACCACAACTGCTCCGGCAAGCACACCGGCATGCTGGCCCTGAGCGCGCTGCTCGAGGCTCCGGTCGACGGCTACGTGGAGATCGATCACCCGGTGCAGAGGGCGATACGCGCCGCGGTGGCGCATTTCAGCGGGGTTCCGGCCACGGACCTCGTGGTCGGCATCGATGGCTGCAGCGCGCCCAACTTCGCGCTGCCGCTGGCGGCCCTGGCCCGCGCCTATGCGCGTCTCGGGCGCACCGATCCCGACGGGAAATACGGTGAGGCGCCGCGAACGATCGTCGAATCCATGGTCGCGCACCCGGAGATGGTCTCGGGCATGAAACGCATGGACCTGGCCCTGGCGCATGCCGGCCATGGCGATTTCGTACCGAAGAGCGGGGCCGAAGCGGTGCACGCGATGCTGGTGCGTGGGCGCGGGATCGGGATCGCCGTAAAGGTCGCGGACGGGGCGGCCCGTGCCCTGCACGTCGTCATCGTCGAGACGCTGCGTCAGCTCGGGCTCGTGGGCGAGCTTGCCGACACGCCGCTGGAGTGCCATGCGCGGCCGCCGATCCGCAACTGGCGGGGCGTGACCACGGGCGAGGTGCTGCCGGTCTTCGCGCTGACTCCGGCGTCGCCTGCATGACAGTCGCGCAGGAATCCATCAGTATCCATACGGGCGGACGCGGCGCGCACGACATCACCTCGGAGGTTGAACGCGTCGTCGGGGGAAGCGGCGTGCGCATCGGCACCTGCCACGTATTCGCGAGCCACACCAGCGCCTCGCTCATCGTCTGCGAGAACGCCGACCCGCAGGTGCTGGGCGACCTGGAGGCCTGGCTCGCCCGGCTGGTGCCGGACGGAGATCGCCTGTTCCGGCACACCGCGGAGGGGCGCGACGACATGCCGGCGCACGTGCGCTCGGTGCTGACGCATACGGACGTCGTGCTGCCGGTGAGCGCGGGCCGCCTGCGGCTCGGCACCTGGCAGGGCGTTTATCTGTACGAGCATCGCATCGCCGCGCACACGCGGCAGGTCATCATCACCGTCCAGGGAGAGTGAGCATGAGTTTCAGGTCCGGAGTTGTGCGTGTGGTCGTGACCTTCCTCGCGGGGCTGATGGTCCCGGCGGTGCATGCCGGCGAGGGTGACTGGCCGCTGCATGGCCACGACTACGGCAACACCCGCTTCAGTCCGCTGCGGCAGGTGACGCGTGAGAACGTCGGCAAACTGCAACTGGCGTGGACGATAAACACCGGCAGGAAGGCCTCCTTCCAGACGACCCCGATCGTGGTCGACGGCGTCATGTACATCACGACCCCCTACAACGACGTGCTGGCGCTGAATGCCGCCACCGGCGAGCAGGTCTGGCGCTACAACCACGTGCTGCGCACGGAGGAGTTCTGCTGCGGGCCGGCCAATCGCGGCGCCGGCGTGGCGGGCGGCAGGCTCTACATGGCGACGATCGACAACCGCCTGCTCGCGCTCGACACTGCCACCGGCGCCGTCGCCTGGGACGTCGAGATCACCAACACCGACCCCGGCGTGCGCGAGGCGGTGGCACCATTGCTGGGCGAGGCCCTGTTCAAGGACGCGACCGTCACCGGCGGCACCGGCTACAGCGCCAACATGGCGCCGCAGGTGTTCGACGGCAAGGTCTACGTCGGCATCACCGGCACCGGCTACGGACTGCACCTGGACCTCAAGGACAAGGGCGATGCGGCCCTGTCGGTCGTCGGGTTCTCCGGCGGCGACAACGGGCTGCGCGGTTTCCTGGCGGCCTACGACGCGGCGACGGGCCGTGAGCTCTGGCGCTGGCACACCGTGCAGGACGAGCGCTGGGTCGGCGAGTGGCGCGCACGCACGCCCGACGGCGTGGCGCTGAACCGCGATCTCGACGCCGAGAAGGCGGCGGCGGCGAAGTGGCGGGACGCGTGGCGGCTCGGCGGCGGATCGATCTGGACCACGCCGGCGATCGACACCGGGACGCGCACGCTGTACATCGGCACCGGCAATCCCGCCCCGCAGATGGATGACCAGACCCGCCCGGGCGACAACCTCTACACCAGCAGTGTCGTGGCGCTGGACGCCGACACCGGCAAGCTGAAGTGGGGGTACCAGCTCGTTCCGCACGATCGCTGGGGCTACGACGCCGCCAGTCCGCCGGTGCTCATCACCGTGCAGCGTGACGGGACCACGATCCCCGCCGTCGCCGCCGCCGGCAAGACCGGCTGGGTGTATGTGCTCGACCGGCGCAGCGGCGAGCTCATCTACAGGTCCGAGCCGTTCGTCCCGCAACGCAACCTGTTCGCACGGCCCACGGCCGAGGGCGTGGAGATCGCGCCGGCGATACTGGGCGGCGGCCAATGGTCGCCGGCCGCCTACGACAGCGCGACCCACACCTATTTCATCGAGGGGGTCCACCATCCCGCGACCTACTACACGAAACCGCTTACGCCCACCCCCGGCATGCCCTGGACGAGCTACACCTATATGGAACTGTCCAAGTCCGAGCGCGGCGGCACGCTGACGGCCATCGACGCGGCCAACGGACGCATACGCTGGCAGCAGCAGACCCCGGAACCGTTGCTGGGCGGCCTGGCCGTCACTGCCGGCGGGCTGGTGTTCGCCGGGGAGGGCGACGGCCGTTTCAGCGCCTTCGACGCCGACGGCGGCGCGCGTCTCTGGAGCTACCAGGCGGAGGCCGGGGTCAACGCCCCGCCTGTCGTCTATGAGGTCGGCGGCAGGCAGTACGTGGCGGTGGCGGCAGGGGGGAATTCATTGTTCAACTTCAAGACCGGCGACGGGCTCCTCGTCTTTGCCCTGCCGGCGGGTGAGCGGTAGGGGCGGGGCGTCGACGGGTGTGGCGATTGTTCAAGTATGCCTTCTGGCTGGCGCTGACCGCGCTACTCCTCGGTCCATTCGTCCTGGCGGCGATGATGTTCGAGGCGGCCCCACGCATCACGGGCGATGCGAAGATCGCGGTCGAGGACGTCGAGCGGCTCAAGACACTGCTCAAGCAGAACGACCCGCGTGACCTGCGCGAGGGCGAGACGCGCCGGATTGAACTCAGCCAGCGGGATATCAACCTTGGTGTCGAATACGTACTATCCCGGCTGCCGCTGGTGCAGGGGGCGGTGGCACGAACCGAGGTCGCGGCCGGCCACGCCACGGTCGAGGCGAGCCTCCCGACGCCCGGCAATCCGTTCGGCCAGTACTGCAACCTGTCCATGCGCCTGCGCCCGGCCGCGCGCGGTGTGGCCGTCGACGCGCTGCGGGTCGGACGTGTGCCGGTCCCGGGGTGGCTGCTGGGCAGGGCGCTCGAGCTCGCGGATGGTCGCGCGCGGGATATCGCGGGCTACCGTGAGGCCAGCGACGTCGCGCAGGCCATCTCCGAGGTCGACTTCCGGCCCGGGGCCGTCGCGTTCGTCATGCAGTGGCATGGTGACCTCGCCCGGCGCGTCGAGCGGCAGGGGCGCGAGCTGGTGCTGCCCGCCGAGGAGCGCGCCCGCCTGCAGGTGCACTACGAGGAGCTGGCGCGGATCCTGAGCAACCGCCTCAAGGACGGCGACTCACTGGTGTACTTGTTGCGCCCGATGTTTTCCTACGCCGCGGATCGCAGCGAGGACGGCAATGACCCGGCGAAGGAAAACAAGGCGGCGATGGTCGCCCTGGCGCTGTATGCCGCGGCGGCGCCGGAGGATCTGGGACGCCTGTTCGGCGACGAGGAGGCGCGGGGTCTGACACCGCTGAAGGCGGTCGAGGTCACGCTCGACGGGCGCGCCGATCTGGCCAGGCACTTCCTCGTCTCCGGGGCGTTGAGCGCCGCGGCCAACGACGTGATCGCCGATGTCATCGGCGTGTTCAAGGAGGTCCAGGACTCCCGCGGCGGTTCGGGCTTCAGTTTCGCGGATCTCGCCGCGGACCGGGCCGGGGTGCGCTTCGGACAGCTTGCCGTTCGATCGCCCGACGCGCTCCAGCAGCGAGTCGCGGCGGCCGCCGAGGAGCGCGAGTTCATGCCATCCGTGGGAGACCTGCCCGAGGGCATGCAGGAGCCGGAGTTCATCCGGCGCTTCTCGAACCGCGACAGCAGCGCCTACGCCGAGGTCGTGGCCGAGATCGAGAGCCGCCTCGATCGCTGCGTGCTGTTCCGCTGACGCCGGTCGGCGGGCATCGGCGGCACCGCCCGCGCGTCGCGGCGCTCACCGCTCGGCGCCCAGGGCACGCGCGCGCCCCAGCGTGGCGGCGCGTCGGCGTTCGTCGGCCGCGGCATCCCACCCGTCGCTCACCTCGGGCCAGCCGGCCGCATGCCGCAGCGCCAGTTCCACCAGTGCGTCGATATGCCCGGCGTCTTCGTTGAGCGCGGGGATGTAGCTGTATCGATCGCCGCCGGCCTGCAGGAAGGCGTCGCGGCCGCGCATGGCGATCTCCTCGAGCGTCTCCAGACAATCGGCGGAGAATCCCGGGCAGAGCACGTCCAGCGATTTCACACCGCGGGCGGGCAGCCCGCGCAAGGTGACGTCCGTGTATGGCTGCAACCATTGCGCGGGCCCGACCCGCGACTGGAACGCTACCAGGCATTCGTCCGTTCCCAGCCCCAGCGCCTCGCAGAGCAGCCGTGCGGTCTTCCTGCACTGGCAGTGATAGGGGTCGCCGGCCAGCATGTATTTTCGCGGTATGCCGTGAAACGACAGCAGCAGCCGTTCGCCGCGGCCATGGCTCGCCCAGTGCGACTCCACGGATCGCTTCAGCGCGCCTATGTATAGGCCGTCGTCGTGGTAGCTCATCACGGTGCGCAACTCCGGCACCCAGCGCCAGGTCCGCAGTACCGCGCTCACGGCGTCCACGGTCGAGGCGGTCGTGGCCGCGCAGTATTGCGGATACAGCGGCAGCACGAGCAGACGCCGTGCGCCAGCCTCGCGCAGCTCCGCCATCGCGGCGCGTATCGAGGGATTGCCGTAGCGCATGCCGAGCGCGACTTGTACCGGTCCCGGACAGCGCGCCTGCAGTGAGTGCTGTAGCGCGGCGGCCTGCCGGCGCGAGAACACGAGCAGTGGCGAGCCCGCCTCGGTCCAAACCTGTCGATAGGCATGCGCCGATTTGGCGGGGCGAATGTTGAGGATGACGCCGTGCAGGAGCGGCAGCCAGACCATGCGAGGTGTCTCGACGACGCGCGGATCGGCGAGAAACTCCGCGAGGAACCGGCGCAGCGCTCTCGGTGTGGGTTCATCCGGCGTGCCGAGGTTGGTGAGCAGTACGCCCAGGCAACTGCGCGCGTCGTGGCGGAAACCGGATTGTCCCTGATAGGCAGTCATGCGCGCGTGGCTTGCTACCGCGAGTACGGGCGGCGAGTATAGCAAGCCATCAACCCCGGCAGCAGGAGACGAGACGTGCACATCAGGCGGACGGTGGATTGCGAGGCCTATACGGCCAACGACGGCTGTGCCATACGCGAGCTGCTGCATCCGGAGAATGAGCCCGTCGCATTGCCGTATTCACTCGCTGAAGCTCGGGTGGAGCCCGGCGCGCGGTCCTGTCGCCACAAGCTGGCGGGCGCGGAGGTCTACTACATCCTGGAGGGTTGCGGCGTGATGCATGTCGACGCCGAGGCGGGACCCTGCATGCAGGGCGACGTCGTTCATGTCCCGGCAGAGGCCGTGCAGTGGATCGAAAACCCCGGCGTCAATCTGCTGCGGTTCCTCTGCATCGTCAGTCCTCCCTGGCGCGTCGAGGACGACACGCGCCTGGAGTGATCCACGCGCGCTCGGGCACGCGCCGGTTCAGGCTATCCTCCGCAGGACGCTGGCCGGCGGTTCCGCGAGAGCGCCGCGCAGGCCTGCCAGACCGAAGGCGCCCACGCCGAGCACGCCGGCCAGCGTGCCGATCGGCCACAGCCAGAGGTTGATCCGATAGGTGACGTGGAATACGTGTCCGGCCAGCAGCCACGCGGTCAGGCCGGCGGCGCTGGCGGCGAGCACGCCGGCGACCAGACCGATGACGATGAATTCTGCCAGCAGGCTGCGCGTGACGATCGCGCGCGCGGCGCCGAGGCTGCGGAGCAACGCGCTCTCCCGCGCGCGCTCGTCCTGCGTGGCCTGCAGGGCAGCCACGAGCACGAGCGCGCCGGCGGCAAGCGTGAACAGGAACACGAAGCGCACGGCGAGGTTCACCCGATCCATGATCAGCCGCACCTGATCCATGACGGCGGCGACGTCGATGACGGTAACGCTCGGGAAGAGTCGCACGAGCTCGTTGAGCGCCGTACGCTCCTGCGCCGGGAGATGGAAACTGGTGATGTAGGTGGCGGGCATCTGTTCCAGCAACCCCGGCGCGGCGATCACGAAGAAATTCACGTTGAAGGAATCCCACTGCACGTCGCGCAGGCTGGTCACCGGCGCCCTGATGGTCTCGCCGGCGATGTCGTAGGTCAGCGTGTCTCCGAGGCCGATCCCGAGCGTCTCGGCGATGCCGGATTCCATCGAGAACTGCGGCGCGGCCCCGGCCGTCTCCGGCCACCACCTGCCGGCCGTCACGACGTTGTCCGGCTGCATGCGCCCGGCCCACGAAAGGTTGAATTCGCGGTCGACGAGCCGTCGCGCGCGCGGGTCTTCATAATCCGAGGGCTGAACCGGCTGCTCGTTGATGGCGGTCAGCCGGCCGCGAACCATGGGGAACACGCCGCCGGTCTTCAGCCGGTGCCCTGCCAGGAAATCGCGCAGTGGCCCGACCTCTGCCGGCGGGATGTTGATGACGAACTGGTTGGGCGCGCCAGGCGGGATCTTCCCCTGCCAGCCGGCGATGAGGTCGCCATGCACGAGGGTGATCAACAGCATCGCCATGATGCCCAGACCCAGCGCCACTATCTGCACGCTGCTGGTGCGCGCCCGCCTGGCGACGCTGGCAAGCCCGTAACGCCAGCTCACCCCCACGTGCCGCCGCAGGCGGCCGAGCGCCTGCACGGACAGCCACGCCGCGATCGCCAGCGCCGCGATCGCCAGCAGGCAGCCGCCGAGCAGGTAGAGCGTGAGCGCAACGTCGCGGGCCTGCCAGGGGGCGACGGCGAGCAGCGCCAGCAGCGCCACCGCGTACACGATCGCGCTGCGTACCGGTACCGGCGCGAGGTCGCGGCGCAGCACGCGCAGCGGCGGCACGTTCTTCAGGGAGAGTATCGGCGTCAGGGCGAAGCCGACCAGCACGAGGAAGCCGATGAGCATTGCCCCGGCGACGGCGGCGAGCGATGGCGACGGCAGCGCGCCGCCGACGAATCCGCTGAGCGTCCCCGCCAGGACATGCTGCGCGATATAGCCCAGCGCCACGCCCGCGATGCTCGCGATCGAGGCGAGCACCAGCATCTCGATCAGCAGCATGCCGGTGATGGTGGCCTGCGTGGCGCCGAGGCAGCGCATGACGGCGGCGGTGTCGAGGTGGCGTTCGGCATAGCGGCGGGCAGCGAGCGCGATCGCCACGCCGGCGACGATGACCGCCGTCAGGGCTGCCATGCCGAGGAACAGATCCGCGCGCTCCAGGGCGGTGCGAAGTTCGGGCCGGGCATCGCCGACATCGAGCACCTTCAGGCTGCGGTCGTTCAGGTGCGCCCATTGCCCGCGCAAGGCCGCGATCGCCTTCTGGTCGCCGGCCACGAGCAGGCGATGATTGACGCGGCTGCCGGGCATCACGAGTTGTGTCGCCGCGACATCGGCGAGGTTCATGATTGCGCGCGGGGCGATGCTGAAGAAGTCGCCGCCGCGGTCGGGTTCGAGCACCAGCACCCTGTCGACGCGCAGCGCGACGGCGCCGACGGTCACGGTCTGGCCGAGGTCGATCTTCAGCGCCTGCAGCAGGCGCGCGTCCGCCCATAGCGTTCCCGGCGCCGGCACCTCGCGTACCTCGCGTGCCGCGTCGAATGGGGCGTCGGCGATGGACACGTTCCCGCGCAGGGGATAGCGTTCGTCGACGGCCTTCAATTCGGTCAGTTGCAGGCGTTCACCGCTCTGTATGACGCTGCGCATCGACAGGGTACGAGCGGTATCCAGCCCCAGTCCACGCGCGGCTTCGGCCAGCGTTTCCGGTATGGCATTGGCACTCTCCACGGCCAGATCCGCGGCCAGCAGGGCGTTGCCCTGCGCGTGGAGCGCGCGTTCGGCGCGGTCCACGAACAGACTGACCGCGCTCAGCGCCGCGACCGCGGTCAGGATCGCCACCATGATGAGTGTCAGCTCGCCGGCGCGCAGATCGCGACGGACGTTGCCGAGACCGAGCCTGAGCATGCGGGCAATCATGGCGAGGTCAGCATGCGTCCTGCGGTCAGCGTGATCCGGCGTTCGCAACGCGTCGCCAGTTTCATGTCGTGAGTGACGAGCACCAGCGTGGTCCCGGCCTCCTCACGCAGCGAGAACAGCAGATCGGCGATCAGCGCGCCGCTCGTGGCGTCGAGATTGCCGGTGGGCTCGTCGGCGAACAGGATACGCGGCCGCGTGACGAAGGCCCGGGCGATGGCCACGCGCTGCTGCTCGCCGCCGGAGAGCTGGTTCGGGTAATGATCGGTGCGCTCCTCAAGTCCGACGCGCGCGAGGATCGCCTCGGCCTGCACCGCGGCATCCGCGCGGCCCGCGAGCTCCAGCGGCAACATCACGTTTTCCCTGGCGGTCATGCTGTGCAGGAGCTGAAAGTTCTGGAAGACGAAACCGACGCGGCGGGCGCGCAGCGCCGCGCGTCCATCCTCGTCGAGCGAGTTCAGATCGACGCCGTCCAGCAACACTCGACCGCGAGTCGGGGTGTCCAGCCCGGCAAGCAGGCTTAGCAGCGTGGACTTGCCCGATCCGGACACACCGACGACCGCCACCGCCTCGGAGGGGTGTATTAGAAAGCTGATATCATCGAGTATCGTCAGGTCGCCCGACGGGCTGCGCACGGTCTTGCCGAGCGCGTCCGCGAGTATGATCGGCTTATCGATGGCCTCTACCATGCGCTGGTGTCGTGGATTTCTCATTGGTCTGTGGATGCTTTCCGCACCAGCCGCTGGTGAATCGGTGGACCGGAGCGCCGGCGACGCCGACAGCCCGGCGCCTGTCGTGCTGGTGCTGGGCGACAGTCTGAGCGCGGCCTACGGATTGCGGGTCGACCGGGGCTGGGTAAGCCTTTTCGAACAGCGGCTGCGGCAACAAGGTTATCCGCACCGCGTGCGCAATGCGAGCGTCAGCGGCGAGACCACGCGCGGCGCGCTCGATCGGCTCGAGCCGGCTTTGAAGAAGCACAACCCGTCAATCGTCATCATCGAGCTGGGTGCCAATGACGGACTGCGCGGCCAGTCCCTGGAGGAGATGACCGCCAACCTGGGCGAGATCGTCGATCTCTCGCGCCGCCATGGAGCTACTCCGCTGCTGCTCCGCATGCGCCTGCCACCCAACTATGGACCGGCTTACATCGAAAAGTTCGTCGCGGTCTACGAAGCAGTCGGCCGGGACTGGAACGTGCCGCTGTCGAGATTCATGCTGGACGGCGTATCGGGCAATCCACAGTTCACCCAGGACGACGGTCTGCACCCGAATGAGATCGCGCAGCCGCGGATACTCGATAACGTCTGGCCGGCCATCGAACCGCTGCTGCAGGAGACGCGTACCGCGCAGATGAAATCTCCATGAGATACTGCAGCCACTGCGGTCAGCCCGTGACGCGCATGGTCCCCGAGGGCGACAACCGCGAGCGCCACGTATGCTCCGCGTGCGCGACCGTTCACTACCAGAATCCCAAGGTCGTGGCCGGATGCATCGTGGAATGGGAGGGTCGAATCCTGCTCTGCCGCCGCGCCATCGAGCCGCGTTACGGCCTGTGGACCCTGCCCGCCGGGTTCATGGAGAACGACGAGACCACGGGGGAGGCGGCGATACGCGAGACACACGAGGAGGCGGACGCGTGCGTCGAGCTGCTGGACCTGCACACCCTGCTCAGCCTGCCGCATGCCAACCAGGTCTACATGATGTACCGCGCGCGCCTGCTCGAACCGAGCTTCGGCCCGACGCACGAGAGTCTCGAGGTCCGGCTCTTCAGCGAGGCCGACATTCCCTGGAACGAGCTCGCGTTCCCGACGATCCTGCACACGCTCAGGTTCTACTACGAAGACCGCCGCCAAGGGCGATTCGGAGTGCACGTCGGCGACATCGTCCGGCGCGAGGGTACCGCGGAGTTTCATCACCGCCGGCCGCGCTAGCGCGGCCGGCGGGCTCCCGGGCAGTGACGCGTCGGCGTCAGCCGGCGGTCAGGAGGCCGTGCGGATGAGGCCGGCGGCGGCGGTCTGGTTGGAGAATGCGTCGATCAGGATGAAGCGGCCGAGCGACGCATCCTCGGTGAACAGCGCACACGGCACGGGCTGAGCCAGCGCGATCCGCAGCTGGCCGATTTCGTTCAAGGTGAACGGCTGATCGTGCGGCACACGCCGGACCCCGGCGAGATCGAGCTTGTCGTCCACACCCTGCACCCTGGCCTGTACGGTGCGGGCGCCGAGCTTCAGCCAGTATTTCTTCGACGGATTCATCGCGTCGGTGTCGAGCCAGCAGATATCGGCGATCAGTTGCCTTGCCGACGTCGGCTGGGTGCCCGAGGCCAGCACGTCTCCACGCGAGGCATCGACGTTCTCGTTCAGCGTGACCGTGACGCTCTGCCCGGCGGCCGCCTGCGACAGCTCGGTCTCGTAGAGGCTGATCGAGCGCACCGTGACCGTGAGGCCGGCCGGGAGGACCTGCACGGTGTCGCCGACGCACAGCGTGCCGCTGGCAACGAAGCCCTGCAGCCCGCGTAATCCGTCGACCGCGCTACCTGCGGCGGTTTCGGCGCCATAGACGCGCTGCACGCGCTGGACGACGAAGCGGCAGGGGCCATGCATGCCGGCACGGCCGGCAGGCAGGCGCTCGAGATGCTCGAGCAACGCCGGGCCGCGGTACCAGGGCATGCGCTCGCTCTGCTCGACGACGTTGTCGCCCTCCAGCGCCGAAACCGGCACGAAGACCGGCTCGGGGAGCGACAGGCGGCGCGCGAGTTCAACGTAGGCGTCGCGGATACCGATGAAGACGTCTTCGTCGAAATCCATGCGGTCCATCTTGTTGATCGCCACGATGAGGTGGCGGATGCCGAGCAGGCCGGCTATCGCGCTGTGGCGGCGCGTCTGCGACAGCAACTCCGCGACGCCGTTTTCGATTTTCACGCGGGTGGGATCGATCAGCACCACGATCGCATCGGCGGTGCTGGCGGCGGTGACCATGTTGCGCGTGTACTGTTCGTGTCCCGGGGCGTCGGCGACGATGAACTTGCGCGAGCCGGTGGAGAAGTATCGATAGGCGACGTCGATCGTGATGCCCTGCTCGCGTTCGGCCTCGAGACCGTCGGTCAGCAGTGAAAGATCCAGCACGCCGGCCTCGGTGCGCTTGTGTTTGGCGCGTTCCAGCGACTGCACCTGATCAGCGAGCACGGCCTTGCTGTCGTAGAGTATGCGGCCGATGAGCGTGCTCTTGCCGTCGTCCACCGATCCGGCGGTCAGGAACCGCAGCACGCCATGGGAGGAGTGCGCGTGGTCGTATTCGTGCGCGGACATCAGAAATACCCCTCCTTCTTGCGGCGCTCCATCGATGCCTCCGAGGTCTGGTCGTCCATGCGCGTGGCGCCGCGCTCGGTGATCTCCGTCAGCGCCGTCTCGGCGATGATCGCGTCGATCGTCCTGGCGGTGCTGGCGACCGGGCACGTGCACGAGATGTCACCGACCGTGCGGAAGCGCACCGATCGCGTCACGATCGCCTCGCCCTCCTCGGGCGGGGTGATGGGTGTGACCGGCACGAGCAGACCGCGGCGCGGGATAACCTGACGCTCGTGAGCGTAGTAGATGGGCGGCAGCGGGATATTCTCGCGCTCGATGTACTGCCAGACGTCCAGTTCCGTCCAGTTCGAGATCGGGAACACCCGCATGTTCTCGCCCTTGTGCAGCTTGGTGTTGTACAGGTTCCACAGCTCGGGCCGCTGGTTGCGGGGATCCCACTGACCGAAGGCGTCGCGGTGCGAGAAAATCCGCTCCTTGGCGCGGGCCTTCTCCTCGTCACGGCGCGCGCCGCCCAGCAGCGCGTCGAATCCGTGCTCCTCGATGGCCTCCAGCAGGGTCACCGCCTGCGCGGCGTTGCGCGAGGCGAGGGGATGCGGCAGCGACACCGTGCCGCGCCGGATGGACTCCTCCACCGCGGCCACCACCAGCCGCTCGCCGAGCCCGGCGATGCGTCGATTGCGGAAATCGATGACCTCCGGGAAATTGTGACCGGTGTCCACATGCAGGAGGGGGAACGGCAGCTTTTCCGGCCGGAAAGCCTTCAGGGCGAGATGCAGCACGACGCAGGAATCCTTGCCGGCGGAGAACAGCAGCGCGGCCTTTTCGAATTCGGCCGCGACCTCGCGCAGGATGTAGATGGATTCGGCTTCCAGCCAGTCGAGATGGGTTTGGTCCAGGGTGCGAATGGTCATATCACTGCCGTCAGTCACTACGGGGGGTCTGCAGCGCGCGAGACGGCGCCGCTGCCCGGCGCGCTGCCGCTCTGCAAAGGCCGTCATTATAACGTAGCCCCATTGATTCACCATCGATTACAGTGAGATAGGCCACACAGACGAGCTCTGCCTGCGCCCTTCGCAGGGGTTGTCCGCGGCATCGCGAGAGGGTCCCGGCCCGTACCGGTGACGCTATACTGGCGTGGGAAACGCAAGAGGTGCGCCATGTCCAAGAGCATTTTCGCCAAGATCATCGATCGGGAGATCCCGGCCCGGATCGTTCACGAGGACGATCTCTGTGTGGCCTTTCACGACGCGGCGCCGCGGGCGCCCATGCACATCCTGGTGGTGCCCAGGAAGCCGATCGCCATGCTCGGCGAGGCATCCCCCGAGGATCGCGAGTTGCTGGGGCATCTCATGGTGACGGCAGCGGGTATCGCCAAAGCGCAGGGCCACGGGGACGCCTTCCGGCTGGTCGTGAACAATGGTGAGGGCGCCGGCCAGACGGTCTTCCATCTGCACGTGCACCTGCTCGGTGGCCGCACCTTCAGCTGGCCGCCGGGGTGATCCGCCGCGCCGGGCCGCGGAGGTCGGGCGGCCGTCAGGCGGCGGGACGCCCGGCCGCCGGCAAGGGGCTAGGAGGTGCGCTTCATCGAATCGAAGAAGTCGTCGTTGTTCTTGGTGGCCTTCAGACGTTCGAGCAGGAATTCCGCCGCGGCAATCTCGTCCATGGGCGCCAGTAGCTTGCGCAGGATCCACATCTTCTGAAGCTCGTCGGCCGGCACCAGCAGTTCCTCGCGTCGGGTGCCGGAGCGGTTGATGTTGATGGCCGGAAAGATGCGCCGCTCGGCGATCTTGCGCTCCAGGTGCAGTTCCATGTTGCCCGTGCCCTTGAACTCCTCGTAGATGACGTCATCCATGCGCGAGCCGGTGTCGATGAGCGCGGTGGCGAGAATGGTGAGCGAGCCGCCCTCCTCGATGTTGCGCGCCGCGCCGAAGAAGCGCTTCGGTCGCTGCAGGGCGTTGGCGTCGACGCCGCCCGTGAGCACCTTGCCCGAGGAGGGTACGACGGTGTTGTAGGCGCGGGCCAGGCGGGTGATCGAATCGAGCAGGATCACCACATCGCGTTTGTGCTCGACCAGCCGCTTGGCCTTCTCGATTACCATCTCGGCGACCTGAACGTGCCGGGTCGCGGGTTCATCGAAGGTGCTGGATACGACTTCGCCGCGGACCGAGCGTTCCATCTCGGTCACTTCCTCGGGCCGTTCGTCGATCAACAGGACGATGAGATAGCAGTCGGGATGGTTGGTGACGATGGACTGCGCGAGGCTCTGCAGCAGCATCGTCTTGCCGGCCTTCGGTGGCGAGACGATGAGGCCGCGCTGTCCCTTGCCGATCGGCGCCACCAGGTCGACCACGCGTGGCGTCAGATCCTCGGTGCTGCCGTTGCCGCGCTCCAGCGCCAGGCGCTTGTTGGCAAACAGCGGCGTGAGATTCTCGAACAGAACCTTGTTCTTGGCGTTCTCGGGCGGCTCGAAGTTGATCTCGCTGACCTTGAGCAGGGCGAAGTAGCGCTCGCCCTCCTTCGGCGGCCGGATGGTGCCCGAGATGCTGTCGCCGGTGCGCAGGTTGAAACGCCGGATCTGGCTGGGTGACACGTAGATGTCGTCCGGGCCCGCCAGATAGGAGCAGTCCGCCGACCGCAGGAACCCGAAACCGTCCTGCAGTATCTCGAGGACGCCATCGCCCCAGATTTCATCGCCCTTTTTCGCCTGGGCCTTGAGTATGCCGAAGATGACGTCCTGCTTGCGGGAGCGCGCGGCTCCTTCGATACCGAGTCCTTCGGCCAGTGAGATGAGTTCTGATGCGGGTTTGCGTTTGAGTTCCGTAAGGTTCATGGATGATATGGCGTGCTTGAGAACATGGACGTGCGAGGCGCAGCCGGCACGGTTACGACGTTAATTGGAAATCTTGAACTGGAAGATGTGCCGGAGTCGGCGGGGCACAGCAACTGCTTTACGGCTTTAAGGAGAAAGCTAGCACGGCATCCGCCATTCGTCCAGTGCCACGGCGGAATCGGCTGCCTGAACGGCGCCGCGACGCGCGAGGGCGTGCCGGGGGCACCTCAAATGTTGCCGTCGATGAACGCCGCGAGCTGCGATTTGGACAGGGCGCCAACCTTGGTGGCCGCCACGCCGCCATCCTTGAAGAGCATCAGGGTGGGAATGCCGCGGATGTTGAACTTCGTCGCCGTGTCGCGGTTCTCGTCGATATTCACCTTGGCGACCTTGATCCGGCCGGCGTAGTCCTGCGAGATCTCGTCCAGTATCGGGGCGATCATGCGGCAGGGACCGCACCATTCCGCCCAGTAATCCACGAGCACCGGTATCTGCGAGTTGAGCACGTCGGCATCGAAGCTGGCATCGGTCACGTGGAAAATATTGTCACCACTCATGCGTCATATCTTTCCGGATAGGAACCGCCCTCATTCTCAGGCCAATGCCCGGCGGGATGCAAGGGCGCACCCCAGCGGAGCCGATCAGATTACGCTATGCTAGCCGCCATGATTGATACCGATACGGAAAAACACACCCAATTCGAAGGCTTGGGGCTGCACCCCCAGTTGTTGCAGGGCGTGAAGACGGCCGGATTCGTCCGCTGTACGCCGATCCAGGCGGGGACCCTGCCCTTGGCGCTGGCGGGCCAGGACGTCGCCGGGCAGGCGCAGACCGGCACCGGCAAGACCGCGGCATTCCTGCTGGCGCTGATGCAGCGCCTGATGCAAGAGCCGGCCCTCGAGCACCGCAAACCGAATCAGCCCCGCGCCATCGTCCTGGCGCCGACGCGCGAGCTCGCCATCCAGATCCACAAGGACGCGCAGGTGCTCGGGCAGTACACCGGCCTGAAGATGGCGCTGGTCTACGGCGGCGTGGACTACGACAAGCAGCGCGCCGAGCTGCAGGCGGGCGTCGAAATCCTGATCGGCACGCCCGGACGCATCATCGACTATTTCAAGCAACACGTCTTCGACCTGCGCGCCATCGAGGTGATGGTGCTGGACGAGGCCGATCGCATGTTCGACCTTGGCTTCATCAAGGACATCAGGTTCCTGCTGCGGCGGATGCCTGCCCCGGAGCGGCGACTGTCGATGCTGTTCTCAGCGACCCTGTCCCTGCGCGTCCAGGAGCTCGCCTACGAACACATGAACAATCCGCGCCTGGTCGAGGTGAATCCCGACAAGGTCACGGTCGATGCCGTCGCCCAGGTGCTCTACCACGTCGAGAACCGCGAAAAGCTGCGGCTGCTTATGGGGCTGCTGCGCCGGATCAATCCCGTGCGCACGCTGGTGTTCGTCAATACCAAACGGGCCGCCGACCTGGTCGCCGACACCCTGCGCAGCAACAGCTGCGAGGCGCGCGTGCTGTCGGGCGACGTCCCCCAGAAGAAGCGACAATCACTGCTGGCGCGCTTCGCGCGCGGCGAGCTGCCGGTGCTCGTCGCCACCGACGTGGCCGCGCGCGGTCTGCACATCCCGGGCGTCAGCCACGTGATCAATTACGACCTGCCGCAGAACGGCGAGGACTACGTGCATCGCATCGGCCGCACCGCTCGCGCCGGGGCCACGGGCGATGCCATCAGCCTCGCCTGCGAGGACTATGTCTATTCGCTGATGGACATCGAGGAATACATCGGCCACCGCATCCCGACGGAGAAGATCACCGAGGGCCTGGTGGTGGAGCTCAAGCCGATCGCCCGAGAGGAGCGTACGGAACGCCCGCGCAGCGCCCGACCACACCGTGGCGGGCCCAGTCGAGGAGGCGGGGGCGGGGGGCGGCGCGGGCGCGCGCGCGGTCCGCGCGCGGCACAACCCGCCGGCTGATGACGCACCGCCGGCGCGGGGTTGTCAGGCCGGCAGTCGCTGTCTCAACCAGCGCGAGATGTCGGCTACCTCCTCCTCACACACCGAGTGCGGCATGGGGTAGCTGCGCCACTCCACCCTGTAGCCGGAGGCCTTGAGCAGTCTGGCGGATGCCTCACCCTGGTGGGCAGGGATGATCGGGTCGAAACTGCCATGGGCCATGAAGATCGGGACACTGCCGTTGGCCGGGCTGGCCTCGGCCGGGAGCGTCATCGGCAGCGGCAGGTAGGTGGAAAGGGCCAGAATCCCGCCAAGAGGTTCGTGGTGGCGCAGGCCGGCGAACAGCGCCACCGCCCCGCCCTGGGAAAACCCGGCAACCACGATCCGTCTGCTGTCTATGCCGAGCGCCCCCTGCCCGGCGATGTGCTCACTCAGGATCCTGGCGGAGTCCCGGATGCCGGCCTCGTCTTCGCGCCGGGTGAGATCGTTCTCTGCGACGTCGTACCAGCCACGCATCGCCATGCCACGATTGATGGTAATGGGTCTCACCGGCGCGTGCGGGAAGACGAAGCGGATACCGTGGTTGGAGGGCAGATCGAGCTCCGCCACCATGGGTTCGAAATCATGACCGTCGGCGCCCAGGCCGTGCAGCCAGATCACCGATGCCGTGGCCTCGCCGGCGCCTTCGACAATCACGGGTGGCGGTGTGCTGGTCATGGGACGGGCGATCGCCGGGCGGTCAGGTAGGAATTCTCCGGCGCCCAATCTATCATGCCGTCAGCGCGGCGATGCCCGCCGCCACAGAAATTCACCCGACACGCACTCATGCGCCCCGGCACCTTCCTCCGCACCCTCCTGCTCGGTCTGGCCGCCGCTGGCCTGATGCTGCTCGCCGCCTGTGGCCAGAAGGGGGACCTCTACCTGCCGGAGCGGACCTCCGCCATTTCGCAGGCCGGTTCGTCGACGGCGCGGGGCTGAGCCAATGCAGGCTTTCGCATACCGCGACGGGGTGCTGCACGCGGAGGGGGTGCCGTTGACCGATATCGCCGAGCGCCACGGCACACCGACTTACGTATACTCGCGCGCCGCCATCGAAGCGCGCTGGCGGGCCTTCGATCGCGGATTCGCCCGCCTTCCGCACCTCATCTGTTACGCCGTCAAGGCCAATTCGAACCTTGCCATCCTCGGCGTACTCGCGCGCCTCGGTTCCGGATTCGACATCGTTTCGGTGGGCGAGCTGGAGCGCGTCCTGCGTGCCGGCGGCGATCCGGGCAAGGTGGTTTTCGCCGGCGTGGGCAAGCGCGAGGACGAGATTGCGCGTGCGCTCGAGGTCGGCATCCGCTGTTTCAACGTCGAGCTCGTACCGGAGCTCGAGCGCATCCACGATGTCGCGCGGCGGATGGGCGCGTGTGCACCGGTGGCGATGCGTGTCAATCCGGATGTCGACGCGCGCACTCACCCCTATATCGCCACGGGAATGAAGCAGAACAAGTTCGGGATCCCTGGCGACGAGGCGCTTTCGGTTTATGAATATGCCGCACGGCTGCCGCATCTGAAAGTGGTCGGCATCGGTTGCCACATCGGCTCCCAGCTTACAGCGGTCGAACCGTTCGACGACGCCGTGGCGAAGGTGCTCGGCCTCGTGCACCAGCTGCGGGCGCGGGGCGTGACGATCGAACATATCGACATCGGTGGCGGCCTGGGCATCCAGTATCGCGACGAGCAGCCGCCCGCGGTCGATGCGTACGCCGAGGTCATCTGCCGGCGCCTCGTCGGGCAGGTGAAGGAGGTGCTGATGGAGCCCGGAAGGGCGATCGTCGGCAACGCCGGCATCCTCCTGACGCGGGTAGAGTACGTGAAGCAGACCCCGGAGAAGCGTTTCGTCATCGTCGATGCGGCGATGAACGACTTGATCCGCCCGGCGCTGTATGAGGCATGGCACGAGATACTGCGCGTGGGGCGCGAGTCGGACGCGGCCGCCGTCGAGTGTGATGTGGTGGGACCGGTCTGCGAGACGGGGGACTTCCTGGCGCGCGATCGCGCCGTCGCCGCCGCACAGGGCGACCTTCTGGCCGTGATGTCCGCGGGCGCTTATGGTTTTTCGATGAGTTCGAACTACAATGCCCGCCCCCGCGCGGCAGAAATCATGGTCGACGGGGTGCAGGCGTATCTGGTGCGCGCACGCGAGACGGTGGGTCAGCTTCTTGCCGGCGAGACTACGCTTGGGGCGGAGTCCGCACCATAATGGTGCGCCATCCAGCACATGCGCACGATTCGAGTGCGTCGCGACGACGTTACTGTTTTTTGGTCCTTTGTTTTTACAGCGGAAATTGGTGGCACATTTTCTGCTGACTGGGCCCAGACCTCATGCCGTAAACGGGCGTCGTCGTCTTTAGCTCGAGTAGTCGCTGCGGTAGTCGAAATTGACCTGAACGCCAAAATCCCTTCCGGAGGAGAGTATGTCTACACCCGACCAGATCCTAAAAATGATCAAGGACAAGGAGATCAAGTTCGTCGATCTCCGCTTCACCGACACGCGTGGCAAGGAGCAGCATGTCTCCGTTCCCTGCAGTCATTTCGATGCCGACAAGTTCGAGAGCGGCCATGCGTTCGATGGATCTTCGATCGCGGGCTGGAAGGGCATACAGGCCTCTGACATGCTGCTGATTCCCGATCCGATGACGGCGCGCCTGGATCCCTTCACTGAAGAGCCGGTGCTGAACATCACCTGTGACGTGGTGGATCCCGCCGACGGCAAGGGTTATGACCGCGACCCGCGCAGCATCGCCAAGCGCGCCGAGGCCTACCTGAAATCCAGCGGCCTTGGCGATACCGCCTACTTCGGTCCTGAACCGGAGTTCTTCGTTTTCGATGGGGTCACGTGGAGTGTCGACATGTCGGGCTGCTTCGTGAAGATCAAGTCCGAGGAGGCGCCCTGGTCCAGCGGGATAGAATACGAAGAGGGCAACATCGGCCACCGTGCGCCGGTAAAGGGCGGCTACTTCCCCGTGGCGCCACAGGACTCGCTGCAGGATATCCGCAACGCCATGTGCGTCGCGATGGAGAAGCAGGGCGTGGACGTGGAGGTGCACCACCACGAGGTGGCTGCGCCGGGCCAGTGCGAGATTGGCACCCGGTTCGCGCCGCTGGTGCAGCGCGCCGACTGGCTGCAGATCCTCAAGTACACCGTGTGGAACGTCGCGCATGCCTACGGCAAGACCGCGACGTTCATGCCCAAGCCGGTCGTCGGTGACAACGGCTCCGGCATGCACGTGCACCAGTCGATCTGGAAGGGTGGCCAGAACCTGTTCGCGGGTGATGGCTATGCAGGTCTCTCCGAATTCGCGCTGTACTACATCGGCGGCGTCATCAGGCACGCGCGTGCCCTGAACGCCATCACCAACCCGGGCACGAACAGCTACAAGCGCCTGGTCCCGGGCTTCGAGGCGCCGATCAACCTGGCCTACTCGGCACGCAACCGGTCGGCGTCCTGCCGTATCCCGTTCGTTTCCAGCCCCAAGGGCCGCCGCGTGGAGGTACGCTTCCCCGATCCGATCGCCAACCCGTATCTGGCCTTCGCGGCACTGATGATGGCCGGGCTGGACGGCGTGCAGAACAAGATCCACCCGGGCGATCCGATCGACAAGAATCTCTACGATCTGCCGCCGGAGGAGGCGAAGAAGGTGCCGACCGTATGCCATTCGCTCGACCAGGCGCTGGGCGAACTCGACAAGGATCGCGCCTTCCTGACCAAGGGTGGCGTGTTCTCCGACGACGTGATCGATGCATACATCGAGCTGAAGATGGAGGAGGTCACGCGCTTCCGTATGACCACCCACCCGCTGGAGTTCGAGATGTATTATTCCGGCTAGGGCGCCTGGCCGCCGAATTGGCCGTGAACAGCCCCCGAACGGGGGCTTTTCTTTCGGGTCCAACTTGTTGGGCTTCGCACGGTTGGCTATTCTGCTCCAATGCGCAAATCGATCATTGCGGTGCTGCTGACGCTCTCCACCTTCGCGGCCGGGGCCGTGGAGCTGTACAAGTGGGTCGACAAGGACGGCGTCCACTACTCCGACCAGCCGGCGCCCGGGGCGGAGAAGATAGAAGTCCACGGGGTACCCAATGTCGGGGCGACGCCTGTCCCGCCGCCAGCGGCGCCAGCGGCGCCGGCGGCGGGGACGTTTGCCGGCTACGAGCAGTTCGCGGTGACCGAGCCGCCGGATAACGGCATCATTCGCGACAACAGCGGCGCTGGCGAGGTTTCCGTTACCGTCTCACTGACTCCGGCATTGCGCGAGGATCTGGGCCATACGGTGCGGGTAACGCTGGCCGGACAGACACAGGGCGGGGCCGCCACGCAGTTCAGCTTCACGGGCATCGACCGTGGCACCCATACCATTTCCGCCGCGGTTATCGACGGGGCCGGCAGCACGCTGCAGACAACCACCGCGACGTTTACATTGCAACGGACCTCGATCCTTCAGAAGAAGCCCAGTCCCACGCCTGCTCCAGGCCCCGCCCCATCGCCATCCCCGGCCCCGAAGCCCTCCACCCCCTAGTCCCGCAGCCCTCCCCTGACCCGCCTTTTCCCGGTGCAGGCGATGTCCGGGACCTGCCGGGTTTGATGGTCTGATTATTGCTGATTGGCTTGATGCGCGACGCCAGGCGCGCCTGGCATCCAGATCAACACATTGTTTTTATTGATTCATTGGCGCGGACCCGATCGGAACATCGAGTATGCCACCTCCCGGCGCACTACAATGGTGCAATAAGGAAAATTCGCGGGAGATCTCGGTGCGAGATTTCAGTGCATTGCTGGATTCCCTGTCCACCGGAGTACTGCTGTTCGATGCGGAATTGCGGGTCATCTATATGAACTCGGCGGCCGAGGCGCTGCTCTCGGTGAGCGCGCGCAAGGTGCTCGGCATGGCGGTGCAAGGCCTGCTGCCGGAGGTGCCGTTGCAGCTCAGCGACGGGCTGAACCGGGCGTTGCGGACGGGGCAGCCCTTGGCGGAGCGCGAGGTCACCCTGCACGGCCCGAACGCCGAGCCGCTGACGATCGACTGCATCATCACGCCCACTGGTGAAGAGATTTCCGGCGCCGCGGTCCTGCTCGAACTCGTGAACGTCGATCGACTGCACCAGATCGCGCGCGAGGAGAACATGACGACCCAGCAGAATATGACCGGTGCGCTGCTCCGCGGGATGGCGCACGAGGTCAAGAATCCGCTCGGCGGCATACGCGGCGCAGCGCAGCTGCTGGAGCGCGAGCTGTCCACGGAGGATGAACGCGAGTACACACGCATCATCATCGGTGAGTGCGACCGGCTGAGAAAACTCATCGACCGCATCCTGCTGCCGGATCGTGCTCAGCACATGCAGGTCCTGAATCTGCATGAGGTCCTCGAGCACGTGCGCAGCCTGGTGCAGGCGGAGGCCACGGGCATCACCGTCACCCGCGACTACGACCCCAGCGTGCCGGACCTGTTCGCCGATCGCGACCAGCTCATCCAGGCCGTGCTCAACGTCGTGCGCAACGCGGTCTATGCCGTCCGGGACGGTGGCGGCATCGTCCTGCGCACCCGCGTGGAGCGGCAGTTCACCATCGGAGGCAGACGCCATCGGCTGGTCGCCCGCGTCGATATCACCGACAGCGGTCCGGGCATCCAGCCCGAGATCGCCGATCGGATCTTCTATCCCATGGTCTCGGGGCGGCCCGATGGAGCCGGCCTGGGCCTTTCCATCACGCGGACGCTGATCCAGCGTCAGGGGGGCATGATTGCATTCGAGAGTCGGCCAGGAAAGACAACCTTCAGCATCTGGCTACCAGCGGGGAATCATGAGCAGGGGTAAGGAGATCTGGATCATCGACGACGATCGATCGATCCGCTGGGTGCTGGAGAGGGCACTGAGCCAGGCGGATATGAATGTGATCAGCTTCGAGACCGCCGACGCCGCCCTGCGCAGACTGTCCTCGGCGGTTCCGGACGTCATCGTCGCCGACATCCGCATGCCGGGTACCGACGGCCTGGCCATGATGCAGCAGGTCAAGGAGAGGCATCCGGATCTGCCGGTGATCATCATGACGGCATATGCCGATCTCGACCGCGCCGTGGCCGCCTTCCAGGGCGGAGCGTTCGAATACATGCCCAAGCCGTTCGACATCGACGATGCGGTAAGCATCGTCAGGCGCGCGGTCCGCAAGCAGGCCGAGAACGAGGCGGTGGTGCAGGCGCGGGGCGAGCCGGGCACCGACATGATCGGCGCGGCGCCGGCCATGCAGGAGGTGTTTCGCGCCATAGGCCGGCTGTCGCGCTCGCAGGTCACGGTGCTGATCACCGGGGAGTCCGGCACCGGCAAGGAGCTGGTGGCGCGCGCCCTGCAGCGTCACAGCCCGCGCGTGGACAGGCCGTTCATCGCGCTGAACACCGCGGCGATCCCGCGCGAGCTGCTGGAATCCGAGCTGTTCGGCCATGAGCGCGGGGCGTTCACCGGCGCCACACAGCAGCGCATCGGCCGCTTCGAGCAGGCGCATGGCGGCACGCTGTTTCTCGACGAGATCGGCGACATGCCGGCAGAGCTGCAGACCCGCCTGCTGCGCGTGCTCGCCGATGGCGAGTTCTACCGCGTTGGCGGCACGACGCCGATTCGGGTCGACGTGCGGGTGATAGCGGCCACGCACCAGGATCTCGAGCAACGCGTGAAGGCCGGTCTGTTCCGCGAGGATCTCTTCCACCGCCTGAACGTCATCCATCTGCACATCCCGCCGCTGCGCGAGCGCAGAGAAGACATCAGGCCGATGGTCGATCATTTCCTGGCCGCGGCGGCCAGGGAGCTGGAGATCGAGCCGAAGGTGATCCAGGCGGACGCGGCCAGCCTCATGCTCGCCTGCGATTGGCCGGGCAACGTTCGGCAGGTCGAGAACGTATGCCGGTGGATCACGGTCATGGCGCCCGGCCGGGAGGTGCATGTCGAGGATCTTCCGGCGGAGCTGCGCAACAACGAGCGCACGGCGGCCGGCACGGACTGGCAGACCGTATTGTCGGGATGGGCTGACCACTGTCTCGCGCATGGGGAGGGCGATCTGCTCGCGCGCGCCGTGCCGACCGTCGAGCGCATACTCATCGAATGCGCCCTGAGGAAGACCGGCGGGCGCAGGCAGGACGCAGCCAGGCTGCTGGGTTGGGGGCGCAATACGCTGACGCGCAAGATCAAGGAACTCGACATGGACGTCTGAACGGCGGAGCCTTCAGGCGGCGCCGCGGCAGTCGGTCAGTCTCGCAGCCAGCCGGCGGCCGCCCTGGCGTAGTAGGTGAGGATGGCATCGGCGCCGGCGCGTTTCATCGCCAGCAGCGATTCCATCACTACCGCGCGCTCATTGAGCCAGCCGTTCTGCGCGGCGGCCTTCAGCATCGCGTACTCGCCGCTGACCTGGTACACGAAGGTCGGCATGCCGTAGCGCTCCTTAACGCGCCGCACGATGTCGAGATAGGGCATGCCGGGCTTGACCATGACCATGTCGGCGCCCTCGGCGATATCCAACCCCACCTCGCGCAACGCCTCCTCGGCGTTGGCAGGATCCATCTGGTAGCTGTACTTGTCACCGCCCCTCAGATTCGCCGCCGAACCCACCGCGTCGCGGAAAGGTCCATAGAAGCTCGACGCGTATTTCGCCGAATAGGCGAGGATACGCGTGTTGACGTAACCCGCGGATTCGAGCGCATCACGTATGCGTCCGATGCGACCGTCCATCATGTCGGAAGGCGCGACCACGTCCGCACCGGCCTCGGCGTGCGACAGCGCCTGGCGGACCAGCACGTCGACGGTGGCATCATTGACGACGTAGCCCTGATCGTCGATGAGCCCGTCCTGGCCATGCGTCGTGAATGGATCGAGGGCGACATCGGTGATCACCCCCAGGGCCGGGTATCGTGCCTTGAGTTCGCGCACCGCAAATTGCGCCAGGCCCTCGGGGTTGCAGGCCTCGCGCGCGTCCTCCGATTTCGCCGCCTGCGGGGTCACCGGGAAGAGCGCAATGGCGGGAACGTCCAGATCCGCCAGCTCGCCGGCGTCGCGCAGGAGCTCATCGACACTGAGACGCTCGACCCCGGGCATGGACGCGACCGGTTCGCGCACGCCCTTGCCCTCGCATACGAACATCGGGCAGATGAGGTCGTCGACGGTGAGCCCGTTCTCGCGCACCAGGCGTCGCGAGAAGACGCTGGCACGGTTGCGGCGGGGACGGGTGCGCGGATACGAACCGGAGGGGCCGATGCTCATGGCGGTCGCGGACGGGGAGACGGTAGCGAATTATAGCGCGCAACCGCTCCAAGGCCGCCCCGGCCGTGCCGGCCAACAGGCTGGTGGTTTCCGCAGGGTCGAGGCCGGCGATGATCGGGCCCGAGATCGAGTCTGCCCGCGGTGCGCGGCCAGGATGCCGCATCGGCCCGTGCCGGTCTCGAATTCATCATTGTCATGCATATTTTTTTATCGCATGCGCTCTGCTATTTTTGCCAATCTCAATGCCGCCAATGCGGCTATATATGCTTGAGCTTGCATAACATCCGCAGGAATATGCCCACTTGACGACGACTACGCCAACCACCACGAGCGCCACGGCGCACGACGACCTTGCGGCGAGCATGCGACAGATCGTCGACGCACACCGCTCCCAGCCGGGCGCCCTACTGCCGGTTCTGCATGCGTTGCAGGACGCACTCGGCTACCTGCCCCCCTCGGCCGTACCGATTGTTGCCGAGGCGTTGAACCTGTCGCGCGCCGAGGTTCACGGTGTCCTCACCTTCTACCACCATTTCCGCACGACGCCGCCGGGGCGGCATACGGTGCGGATCTGCCGCGCCGAGGCCTGCCAGTCCATGGGCTCCGCTGCGCTGGAGCAGCATGCAAGGCGACGCCTCGGCATCGGGTTTCACGACACGACGCCGGACGGCGCCCTGTCGCTGGAGCCCGTCTACTGTCTCGGTAACTGTGCCTGCTCGCCGGCCGTGATGGTCGACGGCGATCTCTATGGACGCGTCACTGCGGCCCGCCTGGACGCGCTGCTGTCCGCTATCGCGGTGGACACGAAATGAAGGTCGATGTCTTCGTCCCGCGCGATGCGGCGGCGCTCTCGCTCGGCGCGGAGGCCGTTGCGCTCGCTGTGAGCACCGAGGCGGCTCGGCGTGGCCTCGATGTCCGCCTCGTGCGATCCGGGTCTCGCGGCCTGTTCTGGCTGGAGCCCCTGGTCGAGGTGGCCACGCCGGCCGGCCGCATCGCCTATGGTCCGGTAAGCGCCGACGATGTCGCCAGCCTGTTCGACGCGGGCTTCCTGGCGGGAGGCGGGCATGCTCTGAAGCAGGGCCTGACGGAAGAAATTCCTTACCTGAAAAGACAGGAACGGCTGACATTCGCTCGCGTCGGCATCACGGATCCCATCTCGCTTGAAGATTACCTGGCGCACGGCGGCTATCGCGGCCTGCGCAACGCGCTGGACATGACCGGCGCGGCGATCGTGCAGGCCGTGACCGATTCCGGCTTGCGCGGCCGCGGTGGCGCGGCCTTTCCCACGGGGATCAAATGGAACACCGTGCTGGGCGTGCCGGCCGATCGGAAATACGTGGTCTGCAACGCCGATGAGGGCGATTCCGGCACCTTCGCCGATCGGATGATCATGGAAGGCGATCCCTTCGTCCTGATTGAAGGGATGACGATTGCCGGCATCGCCGTCGGCGCCACGCAGGGGTACGTCTACGTGCGTTCGGAATATCCGCACGCCATCGCGACGCTCAATCAGGCCATCGCGCTGGCCTATATGCATGGGTACCTGGGCGAGAGCGTCCTCCGCAGCGGCAAGACCTTCCAGCTGGAGGTGCGCAAGGCTGCGGGCGCATACGTCTGCGGCGAGGAGACGGCGATGCTGGAGAGCATCGAGGGCAAGCGGGGAATGGTGCGTTTCAAGCCGCCCTTGCCGGCGATCGCGGGCCTCTTCGGCAAGCCGACCCTCATCAACAACGTGCTGTCGCTCGCCGCAGTTCCCATCATCCTCGACAAGGGGGCAGCGTTCTACAGGGAATACGGGATGGGTCGTTCACGCGGCACGCTGCCGATACAACTCGCCGGCAACATCCGGCACGGCGGGCTCATCGAAACGGCATTCGGCATCACGCTGCATGAGGTGCTGTACGATTTCGGAGGAGGCGCGGCCAGCGGACGGCCAATCCGCGCAGTGCAGGTCGGTGGACCGCTCGGCGCCTACCTGCCCGAGTCCCAGTTCGACACGCCGATTGACTACGAGGCATTTGCCGCCAACTGGGCGGTGTTGGGCCACGGCGGCGTGGTGGTTTTCGATGACACCGTCGACATGGCGGCGATGGCCCGTTTCGCGATGGAGTTCTGCGCCATCGAGTCCTGCGGCAAGTGCACCCCGTGCCGTATCGGTTCCACGCGCGGTACCGAGGTCATCGATCGTATCGTGGCGCGCATCGACCACGGCAAGAACGTGAAGCTGTTGCGCGATCTCTGCGACACGATGCTGAACGGTTCGCTCTGCGCCCTGGGCGGCATGACGCCCTATCCCGTGTTGAGCGCTCTCAATCATTTCCCTGAAGACTTTGGTGCCGAAGGGGCAAAAGTCGCCTGACGTTCCACGCTCCAGGATCAGAGGGTCACATCCATGCAATCCATCAGCGATAAGGATCTCGGTACACCGCCGTCGGAGTCGACGAAACAGGTCACGCTGGATATCGACGGATTCAGGGTCACGGTTCCGGAAGGCACCACGGTCATGCGTGCCGCCGCGACGATCGGCATCGGCGTGCCCAAACTCTGTGCCACCGACATGCTGGTACCGTTCGGATCCTGCCGACTTTGCCTTGTGGAGATCGAGGGTATGCGCGGCTACCCGGCCTCGTGCACGACGCCGGTTGCCGAAGGCATGAGAGTGACGACTCAGAACCAGAAGCTCGGCGACCTGCGTCGGGGGGTCATGGAGCTCTACATTTCGGATCATCCGCTCGACTGCCTTACCTGTCCGGCCAACGGTCATTGCGATCTGCAGGACATGGCCGGCGTCGTCGGCCTGCGCGAAGTGCGATACGGATACGACGGCGCCAATCACGTCTGCGCGCAGACCTGCGACGGAAAGGCGAATCCGATGTTTGCCGCCAAGGACGAGAGCAATCCGTATTTCACCTTCGATCCGAGCAGATGCATCGTCTGCTCCCGCTGCGTGCGCGCGTGCGACGACGTGCAAGGCACCTTCGCGCTGACGATCCAGGGCCGCGGCTTCGAGTCGAAGGTCTCCCCCAGCCAGAACCAGGACTTCCTGGACTCCGAGTGCGTCTCCTGCGGCGCCTGCGTGCAGGCCTGCCCGACCGCCGCGCTCAGCGAGAAGTCGCTCATCGCGATGGGGCAGGCCGACCACAGCATCGTCACGACCTGCGCGTACTGTGGAGTTGGCTGCTCGTTCAAGGCCGAAATGAAAGGCAGTGAGGTCGTTCGAATGGTGCCAAACAAGGACGGGCACGCCAACCATGGGCATTCCTGCGTCAAGGGCCGCTTCGCCTTCGGGTACGCCACGCACAAGGATCGCATCACCACGCCGATGATCCGTGCCCGGATCACCGACCCATGGCGGGAGGTGTCGTGGGAGGAGGCGATCGGCCATGCCGCCGCCGAGTTCAAGCGCATACGGGGGACCTATGGACGCGGGTCGATCGGCGGAATCACCTCCTCGCGCTGCACCAACGAGGAGACATATCTCGTGCAAAAGCTCGTGCGCGCGGCATTCGGCAACAACAATGTCGATACCTGCGCCCGCGTCTGCCATTCCCCGACCGGCTATGGCCTGAAGCAGACCCTCGGCGAGTCCGCCGGAACCCAGACCTTCGATTCGGTCATGAAGACGGACGTCATCATGGTCATCGGTGCCAATCCCACGGACGGGCACCCGGTATTCGCCTCGCGCATGAAGCAGCGCCTGCGCGAGGGCGCGAGGCTCATCGTCGTCGATCCGCGTACGATAGGACTCGTCAAGGCCCCGCATCTTGCCGCCGATTACCATCTGAAACTCAGGCCGGGCACCAACGTGGCGCTCGTCACGGCGATGGCGCACGTGATCGTGACCGAAGGCCTGTGCCGCGAGGATTTCATCGAGGCGCGCTGCGAGATCGACTCCTACCGCAAGTGGAAAACCTTCGTCGCCGAGCCCCGTCATTCGCCGGAGGCGACGGCATCCGTCACTGGAGTACCGGCGGAACTGGTGCGCGGCGCCGCGCGGCTGTTCGCCACTGGCGGCAACGCCGCCATTTATTACGGACTCGGGGTCACGGAACACAGCCAGGGTTCGACCATGGTGATCGGCATCGCCAATCTCGCGATGTGCACGGGCAACATCGGGCGCGACGGCGTCGGTGTGAACCCGCTGCGCGGCCAGAACAACGTCCAGGGCTCGTGCGACATGGGCTCGTTCCCGCACGAGTTTCCCGGCTACCGCCACGTCTCCGACGAGTCCGTTCGCGCGCTGTTCGAGACGGCCTGGGGCACGACGCTCGAGGATGAGCCTGGCCTGCGCATACCCAACATGTTCGAGGCCGCGCTGGACGGCAGCTTCAAGGGGCTTTACATACAGGGCGAGGACATCGCCCAGTCCGATCCGGACACCCAGCACGTGCATGCCGCACTCAAGGCCATGGATTGCGTCGTGGTGCAGGATCTGTTTCTCAACGAGACGGCGATGTTCGCGCACGTGTTCCTGCCCGGGTCGTCTTTCCTCGAGAAGAACGGAACGTTCACCAACGCGGAGCGGCGCATCTCCCCGGTCCGACGCGTGATGCCGCCGCTCGCGGGCAAGGAGGACTGGGAGGTCACGGTGATGCTGTCCAATGCGCTCGGCTATCCGATGAACTACGCGCACCCGTCGGAGATCATGGACGAGATCGCCGCGCTGACGCCCACCTTCGAGGGCGTGAGCTTCGCGAGGCTCGAGGAACTCGGCAGCATCCAGTGGCCGTGCGATGACAGCCATCCCCGGGGCACGCCGATCATGCACGTGGGCGAATTCGTTCGCGGCAAGGGCCGGTTCATGCTCAGCGAGTACGTGCCCAGCCACGAACGCACCACCGGCCGCTTCCCGCTCGTCCTCACCACCGGCCGCATCCTCTCGCAGTACAACGTCGGCGCCCAGACCCGCCGCACGCCGAATTCGCTGTGGCATTCCGAGGATCGCCTGGAGATCCACCCGCATGATGCGGAGGTGCGCGGCGTCCGCGACGGCGACTGGGTCGGGATCCAGAGCCGTGCAGGCGAGAGCGTCCTGCGTGCGACCATCACCGAGCGCGTACAGCCGGGTGTGGTCTATACCACCTTCCATTTCCCGGAATCCGGAGCCAACGTGATCACCACCGACAACTCCGACTGGGCGACCAACTGTCCGGAATACAAGGTGACCGCGGTGCAGGTGACGAAGGTCTCCCAGCCTTCCGAATGGCAGCGCCGTCATCGCGCCTTCAGCGACCAGCAGAACCGGCTGCTCGAGGAGCGTCATGGCCTGCGCTCCTGAGTGGTTCACTGCCATGGCAGGGCTGGGAGAGTCCAATCCCGCCGTCGGAGTTCAGAATGTCGAACGATGGCGGAATGGAGCGACGATCTCGACACCGGACAGGCTTGCCGAGGAGGTGCCGGTGGCCCTGGTCTACAGCGGTATTCCCTACGTGGTCATGCTGGCCACACCGCTCGACCTGGAGGACTTCGCGATCGGTTTCAGCCTGAGCGAGCAGGTGGTCGAATCCCGGGGAGAGATCAGGTCGATCACGATAGGGGAGCGTGCCCCAGGAGTGCAGGTCGAGTTGTGCATACCGCGGGAGCGCCTGCTCACCCTTGCCGCGCGCCAGCGCAACCTCGCCGGCCGTACCGGATGCGGGCTGTGCGGGACTCAGCATCTGGAGGAGGCCATACGCCATCCTTCGCGCGCGGCGAGCGGCATTTGGCAGTTGCCGGCGGCCGAGATGCACGAGCGCCTGCGAGACCTCCCTCGCTGGCAGGCCATCAATGCAGCGACCGGTGCGCTGCATGCCGCCGCCTGGGTACGCCCCGGAGAGGAGATCGGTCTGGTGCGCGAGGATATAGGCCGTCACAACGCGCTGGACAAGCTCATCGGCGCTCTCGCCCGCGCCACGCAGGATTTCTCCGGCGGCTATGTCATCGTCACCAGCCGCGCGAGTTACGAGATGGTGCAGAAGGTGGCGTCGGTGGGCATACCGATGCTGGTCGCCGTATCGGCCCCGACCGTGCTGGCCACCCGCATCGCCGAGGAGGCCGGCGTGACGCTGGTCGGATTCGGGCGCGAGGCCAGCCACGTGGTGTACACCCATTCCAATCGACTTCAATCCACCGCTAGCGGCGATACGCAATGCACATCGAACGTCTCGTGAAAATGGCAAACGACATCGGCGATTTCTTCAAGACCGAGCCGAACCGTGTCGACGCCATCGAGGGCATAGCCACGCACATCGCGCGTTTCTGGGATCCACGCATGCGGGAACAGATCCTCGAATATCTGAAAAAGGACGGCGGCGAACTCGATGAGATCGTGCGGGAGGCGCTGGGTCGCGTCACGGCTCCGAAGCCGCGTCACACGGCTTGAGGCTTTCCCGCGTTGCAGGCCGCGGCATGCCGGCGCGCCTGCCCGACACACCAGCACGTCCTCTCCACCCCGCATCGGCCGCTGGGACTCCGGGGGGATCGCCGCGACGCACGCGGCGCTTCGGTTACTTCAGGTCGGCGACGTCGGGCACCACGATCGCGAACAGGTCGGCCATGCCGGCGAGACTCGCTTCATGCAGCGCCTTTGCGGAAAGAATTCGGCCGGATATCGAGGGTAGATCGCGCGTGGCAGTCGCGCTGGCAACGACGGTGGGCCGGTAGCCGAGGTTGAAGGCGCCACGGGCCGTGGAGTTCACACACATGTGCGTCATGAAGCCGGCGAGCACGAGATCGGTGATGCCGGCTTCCTTCAGACGGGCGTCGAGATCGGTCGCCACGAACGCGTTTGGGTAATTCTTGACGACCACCGGCTCCCCCGGGGCCGGCACAACGGGGTCGGCGATCCGGCCGATCTCGGCGCGAATGTCGTAGGGGGATCCCGGACCGGCATCGTGCATGATGTGGACGACCGGGACATGCAGCGACCTCGCCCGCGCCAACAACTCTGCCGCCCGCGCCAGTGCCTCCTCCACGCCAGCCAGCTTCATGATGCCGGTGCGGTATGTGTTCTGGCAGTCGATCAGGACCAGGGCTGATTCCGCCAGCGGCGCCGGCGCACTGCCGAGGCCGGCCACCTGGCGGAGCGTGCTGAGTTCAGTCATCCGTATCCTCTCGATATCCGGTGCTCACCCGTTCAGGAGGGCGACTGCACGGCGTTCACCGCCGATGTGGTTTGATGTCCATGACATTGGGCGCGCAGGTCACGGCCGATTCGGCCCGCGGATCGGTTTCCCCCAGCGCGGCCCACTCTTCGTCCGTGTACAGCCGCGAGCGCGTCAGGAAGCGCTTCCCCTCCGGGCCCTCGAGGGAAAACATGCCGCCGCGCCCGTCGACCACGTCGATGATGAGCTGGGTGTGTTTCCAGTATTCGAACTGGGATTTGCTGATGTAGAAGGGGCAGCCGCCGATCGCACCCAACTGCACGTCGGCGTCCCCCACCTGGAACTCGCCCAGGGGATAGCACATCGGCGAACTGCCGTCGCAGCAGCCCCCCGACTGGTGAAACATGAGCCTGCCGTGCTTGCTCTCGAGCAGCCTGACGAGCGCGAGCGCGGCGTCTGTCGCTACGACGCGTGAGACCATCGATTCATCCGCTCAGTGCCCCGTTCCAGCGGCGACGGCCCGGGGACCGCGAGTGTCCGCGCGACACGCTGCGTATGCGTCCCTGTACGCCCGACTGCCGCATCCATGCGGCGGCCGTTCGCGCAACCCCTCACGATCCTCGGACCAACCCTCCGTACATGGCGGGTTCCGTCTAGAAGAACCCCAACGCCTTCGGACTGTAGCTCACCAGCATGTTCTTCGTCTGCTGGTAGTGATCGAGCATCATCTTGTGGGTCTCGCGGCCGATGCCCGACTGCTTGTAGCCACCGAACGCGGCGTGCGCCGGATACAGGTGATAGCAGTTGGTCCACACGCGGCCGGCCTTGATGTTGCGGCCGAAGCGATAGGCGCGGCTGCCGTCGCGCGTCCACACGCCCGAGCCGAGCCCGTAGAGCGTGTCGTTGGCGATGGCGAGTGCCTCGGCGTCGTCCCTGAAGGTTGTCACCGACAGCACCGGCCCGAAGATCTCCTCCTGGAAGATGCGCATCTTGTTGTGACCCTTGAACACGGTCGGCGTGACGTAGTAGCCGTCGGCCAGCTCACCGCCGAGCTTCGCGCGGGTGCCGCCGGTGAGGCATTGCGCGCCTTCCTGCTTGCCGATGTCGATATAGGAGAGGATCTTCTCCACCTGCTCCTGCGAGGCCTGGGCGCCGATCATGGTCGAAGGATCGAGCGGGCTGCCCTGCTTGATCGCCTTCACGCGCGCCACCGCGCGGTCCATGAACCGGTCGTAGATGGACTCCTGGACCAGGGCGCGGGACGGGCAGGTGCACACCTCGCCCTGGTTCAGGGCGAACAGCACGAAGCCCTCGATGGCCTTGTCGAAGAACTCATCGTCGGCGGCGCACACGTCGCTGAAGAAGATGTTCGGCGACTTTCCGCCCAGCTCCAGGGTCACCGGGATGATGTTCTGGCTGGCGTACTGCATGATCAGCCGGCCGGTGGTGGTCTCGCCGGTGAAGGCGATCTTGGCGATGCGGCTGCTCGACGCCAGCGGCTTGCCCGCCTCCAGCCCGAAGCCGTTGACCACGTTGAGCACGCCCGGGGGCAGCAGATCGGCGATCAGCTCCATGACCACGAGGATCCCCACCGGCGTCTGCTCGGCGGGTTTGAGTACCACGCAATTGCCGGCGGCGAGCGCCGGCGCGAGCTTCCAGGCGGCCATCAGGATCGGGAAGTTCCAGGGGATGATCTGGCCGACCACGCCCAGCGGCTCGTGGAAGTGATAGGCGACCGTGTTCTCGTCGATCTCGCAGACGCTGCCTTCCTGCGCGCGCACGCAGGCGGCGAAGTAGCGGAAGTGATCGGCCGCCAGCGGAATGTCCGCGGCCAGTGTCTCGCGGATCGGCTTGCCGTTGTCGACGGTCTCCGCGTAGGCAATCTTCTCGAGGTTCTGCTCGATGCGGTCGGCTATCCTGTTGAGGATGTTTGCGCGCTCGGCGGGCGATGTGCGGCCCCACTTCTCGGCGGCCGCATGCGCCGCATCGAGCGCCAGGCCGATATCCTCCTCGGTTGAACGGGCAACCTTGCAGAACACCTTGCCCGTGATCGGAGTGATGTTCTCGAAGTATTGGCCCTTCGACGGCGCCACCCACTTGCCGCCGATGAAGTTCTCGTATTTTGCCTTGAACTGAACCCGTGCCCCGGGGGTGCCGGGGAGTCCGTAACCCTTCGTGGCTTGGGAAAGATCTTCTGCTGCTGCGCTCATGTAACCTCCTACGTACGTCTATGGATGATGCGTCTGCGCGGAGAAAAAACCGTGCCGGTGATTCCCCGCTCGCTCACGAACCGCGCTCGCAACGATGTAGCATCGGATCTTATCTCATCGCGATCGTGAAGGACCCGCAAAAAATCGCAGCGGAGCATCCTCGTCGGTGCGCCAGTGCGCATTGATTTGGGGTAAGGTGGCCGCTCCCGGACGGCATCTCGCTGATGCCTGCATTGAGAAAACAAAATGCAGTTGAGCCGCAGTATTCGCCAAAAAATAAGGAGATCAATAGCAATCGCCCCCGGCAGCGTTCCGGCGGGCCAAATTGAAGCAAATTGCTACAGATCCGGGGCCGATATGGCGCAAAACGCTCCATGAGCAAGATGGAACATATGCATAAGATCGAAGTTGAAAACGGCGGCTGCGCACTGATCGACGCGCTGGATGCACGCCTGGGCGTCGTCAGTTTCGTCGGCGCCGGAGGCAAGAAGTCTGCGATGTTCCGGATCGCGGATGCCCATCCCGGACGGGTCGCCATCACGGCGACCGCCCATATCGAGCGGTTCCCGCGCCGCTATCGCGCGGCGTCCGTACTGGCCGACGGCGAGGACCTGCACGCACGCGTCTGTGCCCTGCGCGACGCCCGCATCGTCGCGTTCGCGAAGAGCTGCGACCTGCCCGGCCGCCATGCCGGCGTCTCCGACGAGGACCTGCAGCGGCTTTACGTAGACGGCGGGTTCGATTTATGCGTGGTCAAGGCCGATGGCGCGCGAGGTAAGTTGATCAAGGCGCCAGCGGAACACGAACCGCCGATCGCGGCCTGCACGACCGTCGTCGTGCCGGTCGTCTCGGCGCGCGCGCTCGGGCAGCCTCTGAGCGAAAAGATTGCGCATCGCCCGGAGCGCGTCGCGGCCGTGACCGGTGCCCGCATCGGCGAGGCGATTGCGACCGAACACATCGCCCGACTGCTCAGCAGCGAGGACGGCCTGCTCAGGAACACGGGCGGCTGCACGGTCGTGCCGCTCATCAACATGGTGGATGACCCCGGGCGCGAACGGCTGGCGCGGCAGGCGGCCGAACAGGCCCTTGCCCTGACGGGACGGTTCGACCGCGTGGTGCTCGCCGCGATGAAAAAGGACTACCCGCTCATCGCAGTAATGCGGCGGGGCGACTGATCGGCACGCCGAACTTGCGCCTGCGGCTGGGTGCCGGGGCCGTGTTTCAACGTGCCGTCAGAGCCGGATCTTCATGCCGCCGAAGATGAACCTGCCGGCCTGGGGGAAACCGTAGCTCTCCTCGTAATCCACATCGAGCACGTTGTCGGCGCCGACGAAGAGTGCCGCGTGGTCGCTGAAAAGGGTCCGCTCGAGCTTCAGGTTCAACAGGGCATAGGGATCGCGCTCGGCCTTGAGCGGCGAACCGCCGCGGGCGTAGAAGAACTCTTCGGAGACGTACAGCCACGAAAGGCTCGCGCTCCAGCCCGAGCAGCAGTCGTAACTCGCATTCACGCTGACCGTGTCACCGGGAACGTTCTGTATCTCCTCGCGCACCGTGTCGGGCGAGAGGTCCAGGCTGTCCACCAGGCTGTAGTTGAACTGCAGCGCGAGGTGATCGATGGGCGTGGCGTCCGCGGTGAACTCCACGCCGCGGAAACGCACCTCCTCGAAGTTCTCCTGTAGACCGGTGGCGCGATCGCGCTGGATGAGGTTGGAAACGTCGTCATGGAAGCCGACGATATTGGCGGTCAGGCGCGGGCCGATGTGCTGCCGCAGCCCAATTTCGTAGCCGAGCGTGCGTTCGAATTCGAGATCGGGGTTGCCGCCCCGGAAGCTGTAGAGCTGCGAGACCGACGGCGGCCGAACCTTGCGGCTGACGTTCGCCCGGATGCGCGTGGCATCGCTGAGATCGTGGTAGGCACCGGCGCCGAAGGTGAACGCGCCAGAGGCCTCCTCCTCCTCGCGCAACAGCCAGTGATGGCCTACGCCAAGGGTGCCACCCCAGCCCGGGACGGGTTCGATACCGTACTCGGTGGCGGCCGAGACGACATGGATGGCGTTCTCCTGCTCCAGGTTGCGAACGTCGAACACGAAGCCGGGTATCGGACCGACGGGTGTCGCATCGTCACCGCCGCCGCCTCCGCCTTCGCACGAGGCGGCCGTCGGCGGCGAAGGCGTGAATGGCGGCTCGCCACCGCCGCCCAGGGCGACGGCCGGCGCCTGCACATTCACCCGCGGTACGGCTCCCTGGCCGGTGATGTCGATGCTGGAGACGCCCCAGAAGCCGGCAGCGTCCGCCCCGCGGAACCCGATCGCGGAGTACATGTCGGGCGCCCCGCCGCCGGTGCGCGATATCGGTGTCGATACCAGATCCGCCACGCTGCCTTCGGAAAAAAGAAAGCGCGCGCTGTCGCCCTCCAACAGCGGGTCGGCCGTTCCGCCCGCGCCGCCGGGACGCTGGAAGTTCACCCGGATCGGATAGAGATAGCCGTCGACAACCTCGGTGTTGGAGCCGAAGGTCACGCCGCCGATACTCGCCTCGCTGCTGGCGGCGTTGCTGAAGCCCCAGGTGCTGGTGTCCACGCTCGGGTCGACGCTCAGGAACAGGCGCGAGAGATAGTCGTTGGAGCCGAAGTTCTCGCCGGCAAGGTTGGTCAGCGTGAAATCGACGCCTCCGCCGGGCCTGTCGGTCATCACCAGTCGGGCGACCGGGGCGTTGGTGCCCGCGGCGGTCGTATCGCCCGCGAGATTGGTGGTCGTGTAGGTGTAATCGATCGTCGCCGTCGTCGGCGCCGGTGCGGGGCCGGGCGCCGGGGCCACCGGCGCCACGAGTCGCGGCACATCGCGCACGGCGCAATCCTCGGCCAGCCGTTCCTCGCGACCCTCGACCATGAACGACAGCGTGCCGCCCCAGGGATCACGGTATTCGGACTGCGCGTGCGCGCCGATGATGAGCGAATCGGCGTCGTTGGAAAACGTCCCGTAGACCGTCGGGTCGTTGTAGGTTGTGAGGGTGCCGTCGGTGTAGCGGTTGGTGACCTCGTTGAACTGGCTGACGTAGGCCCAGCCGCGATGCGACCACGGGCCCTCGGGGGAGTAGTCGGCGCTGACCTGCGCGTAGTAGGCGCGCTCCTCGTCGACGCGCTCGTTGCGCGGCGGATTGACGAAGGGATCCTCGGTATCGTCGAACACGCTGGAGGGAACGCCGTGATCGCCGTCGGCGAAATTGAAGGTGAGCCCGAATTCGAGATCGTTACTGGGCGTATAGGTTGCGTTCGCGTAAAGGGTTTCGCGGCGCCGATCGCTGTTCTCGCGCAGGCCGCCGCCCTCGAGCAGCGTGGCGCGGAACTCCTCGGACAGATCGTAGCCGTCGCGTTCCTGGTGTCCGGCGCTGACCAGCAGGCCGAACTCCTTGTTCGCCCCGGTGAAGGTGGCGACAACCCGGCGCTCATTGCCGTTGCCGACCTCCGTCAGCAGGTTGGCATGCTTGCCCTCCACGGCCTGCTTGGTGACGATGTTGATGACCGCGCCCAGGCCATTGTCGCCGTAGAGCTGGGACTGCAGTCCGCTGGTGATCTTGACGCGTGCGATCTGCTCGGTGGGGATAAGGGTCGGGTCGAACTGGCCGTCGGCGGCATTGTTGAAGGGCACGCCGTTTATGAGCAGCTTGACGTGGCGCGTGCGCCGGCCGCGCACGTCGATGCGCGGCGTGCCATCGGCGCGGGTGGAGACGTTGACACCGGGCTCCAGTTCGATCGCCTCGTCGAGCGTCCGCGCCCCGCGACGCGCCACGTCCTCGCTCGACAATTCGCGCACCGAGCCGGCCTGCTCGACCACCGGCTGAGCGCCCGAGACCACGATCTCGCCGAGCTCGTAGGGCTGCGAGTCGACCTCCTGTGAGCCGGCAGGGCGCGCCGCCGCGAGTAGCGCTCCTGCGCAGATCAGCGGGATCCATCGGTAATTGGCGGCTGCTCGCATGCGACCGTTGTGCAGGGGGAGGGACGGGCGAGACCCTATTCCTTGTGCAGCATGCGGTTCGTCGCTTTCCCCAGCAGCACGCCGATCATGCCGCCCGCGAATCCGAAGCACAGATGCGTCAGCAGCGGAAAGCCGACGCCCGAGGCCAGCGAGCCGAACTTGAGATTCCAGCCGGCTGCGGCCGCCCACTTCCACAGGGGCTTGGTCGCGTGCCCGAGCGCGGCCATGGCGGCGAGGACGACCGGATTGCGCGAGGGCACGTATCGATAGAGCAGGTCGATGGTGAGCCCGGCCAGGAGAAAGCTGAAGCGCATGCCGAGCTCGTTGAAGCCGAAGACCGGGACGAAGGACGTCACGGCGGCGCTGGTGGCGATGGTGAGCGCCGCCCAGCGATGGCTGACGACGGTTCGGCCGAACATCATCAGCGCCATGTATTCCAGGCCGTGATGGCCGGGCAGCCTCAGCGGCCAGTGCAGCAGGGCATGCAGGACCGGGATCGCCGCGCCCAGCCCGATCAGCAGAAGGAGCTGCTTCGTCTGCGTCGCGGTGGCGCCGACTTCAATATTGCTTGATGATTTCTTTTCTGACCACGCACCAGCGGCAGCTTGGGTCTTCATAGTCTTCGCCCTCGGATTCGACCAGCAGTACGGAGCGTCCGTGCCTGAGTATGGGCTTGGCCCACTCCGTGATTCTCATGCGCGTGTTCTCGTCGGTCAGCAGTTCGCCGTCGAGCGAGCGGTAGTCGTCGATGTCGACCAGCCTGCGCAGCTCCTTGATGGCATAAACGCCCGGCTCAAGCTCGCGCAGGCCGCGCAGCCACAGGAAGCGGCCGTCGTTGCCGCCGTGATGCAGGCCGACGGCGGCCAGCGAACCGATGACGCCCTGGCGGGTGCCGGTGAGGCCCTCCACGTAGATACCTTCCGCGCGCGCCGTCTCGTAGCAGTGGTCCATGGTGAGTACGGTCCGCTTCGCGCTCTCGGCGTAGGCGGCCACGCGGCCGTTGACCTGATCCGGCGTGGCGATGCAGAGGCCGGCGTCCGATCCGGGTGCGCTCTCGCGCGCAAGGTAACGGCGGCAGTACTCCGTGATCTCGACCCGCCGCGCGGTGTCGGCGGCGAACTCCAGGCAGGCGGCGCTGTTGTGCGAGGTGTAGGGGATGTCGGGGCTGACGAACAACTGGTGGCGGGTGACGCTCTTCAGAGAGGCCAGCCCATGCTCCGTGAGCTGGACGCCCAGCTCGCGGGCGCGGAAGCCCGTGCCCCGGCTGTCGAGGTTGTCGGTGTCGTCGATGCCGATCAGCAGAGCCGATCGCGACTCGGTATCCGTCTGTTCCATCGCGATCGTTCGCTCCCCGCATCAAGTTCGTCTTCGTGCATATACGGATACCCTCATATTGACCTGCCCACCCGCAACGGGCGTAGCATGCATGCAGCGAAAAGTGAATCATAAGTAACATTAATATAGACGCGTAACCCTTTTTTATGCAAGAAGAAATGGCGTCTAATCTCTTGCCGGCTACTGCGTGGCGCGCCAATCTGGCCGTCGATGTAGGGCCGTGAATGCCAAGAAAACTCAACCGCCTCTACTCGCCTTCAAGATCACTTAAGGATTGATTATGCCTACGATGCCAAGAAGAACTCACGCGAGCAAAACAGTTCGACGATTTGCTGGCCTGATGTCCGTCACGCTGGTCATGGCCGTCGGCCAAGTCGCGTCTGCCCCAGCCGCGACACTCGCCCTGTACGATTTCTCTTCCGGAACCGACGTGGCCTCGCGACTTGCAGCGACGACCGTTGGTAGCGGTGTCACGGCGAGTTCATTCAGCGAAACTGGCACCGGGGACGCAAATGCAGGATTTCTTACACAGGCGGGCGATGCGGGGTCAACAGGCGGCGTTTATCAGCTTGGTCCGTGGGACGCAACTACACGATTGTACTTCTCGATTACATTCGCCAATCCTACCAATCTGACGAGCTTCAGCTTCTGTAACCGGAGCGCTGGCGCGGGCGCGGGCGGGGGCGCCCAGCTTGGTGTTTGCGGCGGCACGTCGACCAACAATGCCACACCGTTTAGCGCATACAACCTGTTTCTTGCATCGGGTTCAGCGACAACCACCGGGGGAACGGCGCTATTCGCTACTGATCAGGCACCTGGTGGCGGGACACCCGTACTTCCCAGCCTCGACCTTTCGTCGGACGCGACTTTCCAGAACCTCTTGGGAACCTATACGTTCTATTTTGCCGCGGCGGCTGGCGCCACGTTCGATGCGGCGCGGACGTGGCGAATTGACAATATCCTGTTGGAAGGTACCCCTGTCCCCCTGCCGGCCTCGTTGCCATTGTTGCTCGCGGCTCTAGGTGGTATTGGTGTGATAGGGCGCCGGCGCTACAGGAAATAGCTGAATTCGACCAGCTTGGAATTCAAGGCCCCGCAAGCGCGGGGCTTTTCGTTTTTTTGGGGCACGAACAGGTCTGTGCGATCATGGCATTTGGCCCGTAGCCGCAAATGCTCGAGAAAACTCTACGACAGGTGCTGCGCAAAATGGGTATGCGACTCATTTTCTTGTGGCTGCTGATTAGCGTCCATCCGCCAATGGTTCTTGCCGGCGGCAGGCTGGATGAGATCCGGGCGCGCGACGTGCTGCGGGTCAGCGTCAAGAACGAGGGCGCGGTCACGCGCACCGAGCACAACGATCCCGCCCATTTCCAGAAGCGCAATTTCGAGATCGAGCTGGCCAGCCTCATCGCCGGGCGCATCCTCGGCGACGAGAAGAAGCTCGACCTGCAGGTCTTCAAGCGGCGCTACCGGCTCCCGGCGGTCGCCGACGGGACGGTCGACGTCGGCATCTCCATGTTCCCCGTGACCGAGGAGAACCGCGCGCTGGTCGATTTCTCCATGCCCTACTATTCGGGCGGGCTCGCCGTCCTGCAGAAATCGGGCGCGCCGATACAGGCGCTCGCGGATCTCGACGGCAAGAGGATCGCCGCCATGGAGGAGAAGTCCCACGACCCCGGCGGCGAGCTGCAGGCGCTGGCGGCGGCACAGGGTGCGACTGTCGAGATCGAATATGTCTCCCGGTTTGAAGATGGCATCGGGATGATCGAATCGGGCGAGGCGGCCGGGATGGTCGCCATGCACGCCAACCTGGACGCCTTCATCGCCGACGGTCACCCGGACTACCACCGTTCGCCGCTGCTGTCTCACGAGGAGTATGCGGTGGCGGTGCGCAAGGGCGACGACGATCTGCTGGCGATCGTCAACGAGGTCATCGCGGAGCTGAAGGATTCCGGAAAGCTGGCGACGATGCTCGCGAAATACCAGTTGACCGAGCAATAACACCTCCCGTGCGGCTGCCGAACACGAGGCGCTCTTCTCGGCCTCCAGCGCCGGCGTCTCAATCGATGCCGCCGGGTTCTCGACCGTGCCGCCACCGACTGCCGGCGTGATCGGCACGTCCCGCATCCGCCCTTGAGACGTTCGCGGCTATCTACTCGGTCGCGAGCATGACGTTGGAGGCCTTGATGACGGCCATCACCTTCCGGCCCTTCTTCAGCGCGAGGTGATCCGCGGAGGCCCTGGTGATCATCGACACCAGCTCCGCGCCGCCCGGCAGCTCGATGGTGATCTCGCTGTTGACCTCGCCGTGCACGATGGCCTTGACCTTGCCCTTCAGTACATTGCGTGCGCTGATCTTCATGGCTACTCCCCCTCGGTTGGCCCCGAGTGGCATCATCCGGCATGGCGATCGGGGCTGGCAAGCACCGCATGGGGTGGAAGCACAGTTGGCGTGGGCCGGGGGCTGCCGGCGTCCGAGGAGCGTAGGGACCCGCCCTCCTGCAGGCTTCGAAAACCTGAAGTCGAAGAATCGGTGCGCTGCCCTGGCGCCGCATCCTTGGCGGTGCGACACGCGGGTCGCCCTGCCCACGGACCCGTGGGGATACGCGCAGATTCGCTCATTGCGCGTTTGTGTCTCCCGTTTCAAGCCCGACGGTCTCGGCGGGGCATCGACGCCGAAACCCGTCCACCCCATGACGTGCCCGTTGCCACGCGACTGCACACCGGAAAACGGCAGCGGCGCCCGCGCCCGCACATTTCGGCATGGAGTTGCATTTACACGTCGAACCGCACAGTAGTTTAATATTGGCTGCTCCACGGAGAGATATGCTTGCCTGAGCATATTAAGGTGAGAAATGCGAGAAATGTCGGAGGCGGTCGCCGCGGCGGTCGATCTGGTGGCGCGCGCCGATCCGGAACTCGTCGAGATCGTGCTGTTGTCGCTGCGGGTCAGTGTCTCGGCCGTGATCATCGCGGCACTGATCGGCATACCGGCTGGTGCGGCGCTCGCCATGTTCCGGTTCCCGGGGCGCCAGGGTCTCGTCATCGCGGTCAATGCGCTGATGGGTCTGCCGCCCGTGGTCGTCGGCCTTTGCGTATACCTGCTCGTGTCCCGCTCGGGGCCGCTCGGGAATTGGGGAATTCTGTTCACGGCCCCGGCGATGATCATCGCGCAGACCATCCTGATTGTACCGATCGTGACGGCGCTGAGCCGTGGCGTGATCGAAGACCTATCGACCGAGCTGAGCGAGCAGCTGCGCTCCCTTGGAGTCGGAACCTCGCGCGCCATGTTGACGCTCATCCGGGAGGCGCGTTACCGATTGGTGACCGCCGTGCTGGCCGGATTCGGGCGGGCGATCGCCGAGGTCGGCGCCGTGCTGATCGTCGGCGGAAATATCGCGCACCACACCCGCGTCATGACCACGGCAATCGCCCTGGAGACCTCCAGGGGCAACCTCGCCCTGGCGCTCGGGCTCGGACTCATACTGATCGCGGTTTCGCTGGCCATCAATGCGCTGGTCTATCTCACCAGCGGCATAGCCAGGCGGCGTGCGGGAGCGTGATGCATGGCGCGGCCGGCGATTGAAGAGCAACCTGCGATATCGGCGGGCGGGCCGTCGATACTGCCTCTCGTACTGCGCGACGTCTGCCTCAGCGCGGGCGGGCGGGCGCTGCTCGATCGGGTCAATCTGGTGTTGACGGCTGGCGTGCGCACCGTGGTGCTCGGGCCCAACGGAGCCGGCAAGAGCCTGCTGTTACGGATCTGCCACGGGCTGATCTCCCCGAGTTCGGGAACGATGGAATGGACGGGGCCGGGCGCGACGGAGGCGCGCGTGCGACAGGCGATGGTGTTTCAGCGGCCGATGCTGCTTCGCCGGTCGGTCATCGCCAACGTCGACTACGCCCTGGCGGTGCGGCGGATGTCCAGGGCGTTGCGAACGACCCGCGCGCGCGAGGCGCTGGAGATGGCCGGGCTGGCGCCGCTTGCGGAGCGCCCGGCGGGCGTCCTGTCCGGCGGCGAGCAGCAGCGCGTGGCGCTTGCGCGGGCCTGGGCGCTGGATCCGGAGGTCCTGTTTCTCGATGAGCCGACCGCCAACCTCGATCCCGCAGCCACGCGGGCGGTCGAGGAGGCCATCGCCGGGATCGCGCGCGGAGGCACGAAGATCGTCATGACGACGCACGACCTCGGACAGGCGCGTCGCCTCGCCGAGGAGATCGTCTTCCTGCATAACGGCCGCCTGCTCGAACAGCGGTCGGCCGCCGCTTTTTTTGCAGGGCCCGGGCACGAGGCGGCGCGCGCCTTCCTGCGCGGGGAGTTGCTGTGGTAGATGCGTTCCGATCTTGAGATCCCGAGGATGAAAGGATCACTCAGTTGGGTTCGATTGCTCCTCCTGCTGGGAACCGCAATCGTCGCGACGCTCGTACATCCGGCCGGTCGTTTCATCACGCTCGCCTCGACCACTTCCACGCAGAATTCCGGCCTTTTCGACTACCTGTTGCCCGAGTTCACAAGGAAGACGGGGATCGAGGTCCGTGTCGTCGCCGTCGGTACCGGCCAGGCGATCGAACTGGCCGAGAGCGGCGATGCCGACGTGCTGCTCGTGCATGACAGGGCCGGTGAGATGAAGTTCATGAGCGAGGGACATGGCGTCAGTCGCCGCGAGGTCATGTACAACGACTACGTCATCGTCGGACCGGGTTCCGACCCGGCGGCTGTACGGGGACTCAACGATGCGGCGCAGGCATTTCGCCGCATCGCCGATGCTGCAGCGAACTTTGTTTCGCGCGGCGACGACAGCGGTACCAATCGGCAGGAATTGCGGCTGTGGGAGGCCGCAGGGATCGACGCGAAGTCGGCCTCCGGCAGCTGGTACAAGGAGGTTGGAGCCGGCATGGGCGCCACGCTGAACACGGCCGTGGGTCTGGACGCGTACACGCTGACCGATCGCGCCACCTGGGCGACATTCCGCAATCGCGGCGACCTCGAGCTCCTGGTGGAGGGCGACCCGCGGCTTTTCAACCAGTACGCGGTCATCGAGATCAATCCCGTCCTGCATCCGGCGGTGAAGGCGAGTGACGCCCGGCTGTTCGCCGAGTGGCTGGTCTCCCGCGAGGGACAGGCGCTGATCGGGGCGTTCACGATCGACGGCCAGGCTCTTTTCTTCCCGAATGCGACGACACCAGAGAACTGACCCGACTATACATCCGCCGATCCACCTGGGAGACGACGTTGAGCATAGGATTTGAAGTGCGATGGAAGTTGCAGGGCAAGGATGCGCTGCAGATGGAACCTGATCTCTTCAACCTTCTGCAGGAGATCGAGAGCAGCGGCTCATTGCTGGTCGCCGCCCGGACGCTGGGGATCTCCTACCGCTATGCCTGGGAGCTCATCCGCAAGTGGTCGGCGCGGATCGGGCATCCGCTGGCGGAGCTGCGGCGTGGCCGCGGCACCAAGCTGACGGCGCTGGGCGCAAAACTCCTGTGGGCGCAGCGCAAGGTGAATGCGCGGCTCGGCCCCATGCTGGAGAGCCTCGCCTCGGAGATCGATGCGGAGATCCGCACCATGATGCGGACCAAGGAGATCCCGCCGTTGCGCGTGCACGCGAGCCATGGACTGGCCATCGCCATACTCCGCGACATGCTCAATGCGATGGATCCCGGCGCGATCGATCTGCAGTTCCGCGGCAGCCTCGACAGTCTGCGCGTCTATCGCAACGGCAAGTGCGACATCGCCGGGTTCCACCTGCCCGAGGGAAGGCTCGGTGCGGAGCTGGGTCCGCGGTTCCGGCGCCTGCTGGACCCGGCCGAGGATGTCCTGGTCCATGTCGTGCGCCGCGACCAGGGGATGATGACGGCGCCGGGCAATCCGAAGAAGATTGCAGGCGTGAAGGACCTCCTGCGCAAGGGCATCACCATGGTGAACCGGCAGCCCGGCTCCGGAACACGGCTCATCGTCGATGCGATATTTGCCGATGCCGGCGTCGACGCTCACAAGGTCCGCGGCTACGGCAACGAAGAATTCACGCACATGGCGGTAGCGGCGATCGTGGCGAGTGGGGCGGCGGACGCGGGTTTCGGGATCCGTGCGGCGGCCGCGCAGCTTGGGCTCACCTTCATCTCGCTGGTGCCGGAAAATTATCTCTTCGCCCTGCACCGGGAGCGGCTGCGGGCCGCGGAGATTGCACGGCTGCGCGAGGTTCTGCGCAGCGACGAGTATCGCCGGCGGATCGCGGCGCTGCCCGGATATGACGCCGCGCTCTCCGGCAACGTCACCGACATGGAGGGCCTGTTCCAGTTCGCGCCGTGAATGGCGACGCGCACGCGCAATCATGTTCGCGCGTTCGCGGCAGGGAGGGTGCAGCAGGATGGCTAATGAACCTTCGGAGGACTGTCCGGCTGGCCTGCACGCGCGGCGATCAGCCGGTTGGACTGCTCCTCGATCCACGACTCCGCCTCGCGCATGATCTCGCGGGCGTCGCGTCCGGCCGTGGTTATCCGAGGACCGATCACCAGATCGATGACCCCCGGATGCTTGGCGAAGGTCCGGCGCGGCCAGAACACGCCGGCGTTGTGCGCGATGGGCAGCACCGGGACCCCGGTCTCGGCGGCGAGCATCGCGCCGCCGACGTTGTAGCGGCCCCTGCTTCCGGGGGCGACGCGCGTGCCCTCGGGAAACAGCGTCACCCACAGGCCGCGCCCGAGCCGCTCGCGGCCCTGCTCGATGAGCGTGCGCAGGGCCTGGTGGCGCGCGCTGCGGTCGAGGATGATGGGATTGAGGGTCGCCAGACCCCAGCCGAAGAACGGGATCAGGACCAGCTCACGCTTGAACACCAACACCTGCGGCGGCAACAGCGGCGGCAGGGCGATCGTTTCCCAGGCGGATTGATGTTTGCAGAGGATGATGACGGGGCTGCCATCGGTCGGAACGTGTTCCCAGCCGGTAACGCGGTGCGTCAGGCCGCAGGTGACTCCGAGCCACCACAGCGCGAAGCGGTTCCAGAGCGTAACGAAGCGATAGCGCCGGCGCAGCGGCAATGGCCACAGCAGCAGGGCAAGCGGGGCGATCACGATCACCGCCAGCCCGATACCGAGATAGTAGAGCAGCGCGCGCAATACCAGCATGGCCGGTGGGATCGATGGGCGGGACGTGCCCTAGTCGAGCCAGCCGGTGGTGAAGAGCTTCTCCACCACGGCGTTCAGATCCGAGTACGCTGGCCCGGTGTAAAGGCCGTCGGCCTCCTTCAAGGCGTTCTGGCCGCGGCCAGTCAACACCAGGTAGGGCTTCGCCCCCACGGCCCGCGCCGCCTTGATGTCGCTGAGTCGGTCCACCACGATCGGCACGTTTTCCAGCGACGTGCGCAGGCGGCGGCCGATCTCCTCGAACATCCCGGGGCGTGGCTTGCGGCAGTGGCAGTTGTCCTCGGGCAGATGCGGACAGAAGAAGATGGCCTCGATGGTGCCGCCCGCGGCTGCGACCTCACGCAGCATCTTCTGGTGGATCTGATTGAGCGTGTCCATGGTGTAAAGGCCGCGCCCGATGCCGGACTGATTGCTGGCGACGACGACACGACAGCCGGCGCGCGAGGCGCGCGCGATGGCCTCCAGGCTCCCGGGGATCGCGTGCCATTCCTCCGGTGACTTGATGTAGTCATCGGAGTCCTGGTTGATCACGCCATCGCGGTCGAGGATGAGCAGCCGCATCGTCGAAGTTCCTGCCTCAGGTCAATGCCGTCGCCCGCGCCACGGGCCAAGACGGACGGTACGCCCGCACCGCGAGAGACGGGGGGTTGCCGTGTGAGCGGCGAGCATCGGTCTCAGCCCTGCAGCCTCGAGATGTCGGCCACCTTCAGAAACAGTGTACGCAACTCCTGCAGCATTGCCAGCCGGTTGCCGCGCAGCTCGCCGTCGTCGCACATGACCATCACATGGTCGAAGAATGCGTCCACCGGCTCCTTCAATCCGGCCATCACCGACATGGCCTCGGCGTAGTCGCGCTCGGACAGCAGCGGCGTGACGATCCCCGCGGTGCGCCGCAGTTCCTGGTCCAGCGCCTGCTCGGCAGGCTCCACCAGCAGGCTGGGCGTGACGCGCCCGGGGATTGCCTCCTCGGTCTTTTTCAGGATGTTGGCGATGCGCTTGTTGGCGGCCGCGAGGCTGTCCGCGGCCGGAAGGTGGCTGAAGGCGCTTACCGCGCGCAGTCGTGCGCCGAAGTCCAGCGGCCGTGTCGGCCGTGTCGCCAGCACGGCCTCGTAGACATCGGGCCGGGTTCCGTTTTCGAGGCAATAACCGCGCAGACGCTCGAGCACGAAGGCCAGCACGTCGGCGACCAACTGCTCGTGATGGCCGAATTTGCCGGCGTACTGGCGGGCCGCCAGCCGCAACAGGTCTTCCAGATCGAGGTCCAGGCGCTGCTCGATGAGGATGCGTAGCACCCCCAGCGCGGCGCGCCGCAGCGCATATGGATCCTTCTCGCCCGTGGGCGGCTGGCCGATCCCGAATATGCCGACCAGCGTGTCGATCTTGTCCGCAATCGCCAGCGCAGCACCGGTGCTGGTCGAGGGCAGGTCGCCGCCGGCCTGGCGCGGGCGGTACATCTCCTCGAGCGCGTGCGCCACCTCACCGGGCTCGCCGTCATGGGTCGCGTAGTAACGGCCCATCAATCCCTGCAACTCCGGGAACTCGCCGACCATGTGGGTGAGCAGATCGCAGCGCGACAGCGTCGCGGCGCGATGCGCCCACTCGAGATTTCCACCGATCAGGGTGGCGATCTCGGTCGCGAGGGTTGCGACACGATGGGTCTTCTCGTGCAGCGTACCCAGGTCCTTCTGGAATATCACGGAGGCGAGGGCGTCCACTCGCGCGGCCAGCGGTTGGGCACGGTCCTGGTTCCAGAAGAACTCCGCGTCGGCGAGGCGTGGCCGGATGACGCGCTCGTTGCCCTGCTGCACGGCGAGCGGCTGGCGGCTCTCGACGTTGGCGACGGTGACGAATCGGGGCAGCAGCTTTCCCGCACGCTCCCACAGCGGGAAATAGCGCTGGTGCTCCTGCATCGTTGCGATCAGCACCTCGGCGGGCAGAGCGAGAAAGCGCGCTTCGAAGCCTCCGGTCATCGCGACCGGCCACTCGCACAGTGCCGTGACCTCTTCGAGGAGCTCGGCGTCCATGTGCACCTGGGCGTGCTCATGCGCCGCCGCCGCGGTCACCTGTTCGCGGATGCGGGCCTGACGTGCGTCGAAATCGGCGATCACGTAGCCGCGCCTCAGCAGGGCCTGCTCGTAATCCCGCGGGTGGCTCAACTCGATCGGCGCGGGGTGATGAAAACGGTGACCCCGCGTGTAGCGGTTGCTGCGCACGCCGAGCACCTCGGCGTCGATGACCTCGTTGCCGAACAGCAGCACCACCCAGTGCACGGGACGCACGAACTCCGTCTTGCCGCTGCCCCAGCGCATGCGCCTCGGTATGGGCAGTTTTTCCAGCGCGGCGTGCAGGGTGCCCGGGATCAGCTCGCTCACCGCCCTGCCGCGCTCCTGCACCTGGCAGCCCACCCACTCGCCCTTGTCCGTCTTGATCCGCTCCAGCCGGTCGACGCTCACACCGCAGGATTGCGCGAATCCGATGGCCGCCGGCGTCGGACTGCCGTTCTTGGCGTAGGCGGCACTGGCAGCCGGTCCACGGCGCTGCACGACGCGGTCCGGCTGCGCGCGATCCAGTCGCCGCAGGAGCACGGCGAGCCGGCGCGGGGTGGCGTAGGTCCTCGCCTCCTCATGCGCCAGCCCCGCCGCGGCCAGCCCGGCGGTAACCCCGGAGGCGAGCGCGTGCGCCAGCGTCAGCAGCGCCCGCGGCGGCAGCTCCTCCGTACCCAGTTCAATGAGCAGATCGTCTTTTTCGGCCATGTACGCGTCGGGAGGCGTTGTCCATCGGGGAGGCGGATCGCCTTCGCGATCACGCCCCGGTGCCCGGGCGGGAGGAGTCCTTCAGCAGTGGGAATCCCATCGCCTCGCGGCGCGCCAGATAGGCTTCCGCGCAGCCGCGCGCGAGGGTGCGCACGCGCAGGATGTAGCGTTGCCGTTCCGTGACCGAGATCGCGCGCCGGGCGTCGAGCAGGTTGAAGGTGTGCGAGGCCTTGAGCACCTGTTCGTAGGCGGGCAGCGGAAGCTGCTTGTCGATGAGCCGCTGCGACTCCCGCTCGCAGACATTGAACCACTCGAACAGCGAGGCGGTGTCGGCGTGCTCGAAGTTGTAGGCGGACTGCTCGACCTCGTTCTGGTGGTAGACGTCGCCGTAGGTGATCGCGCCCTGCGGACCGCGCACCCAGACCAGGTCGAAAACGCTGTCCACGCCCTGCAGATACATGGCGATGCGCTCCAGTCCATAGGTCAGTTCCCCGGCCACCGGGTCGCAGTTCAGGCCGCCGACCTGCTGAAAATAGGTGAACTGGCTGATCTCCATGCCGTTGAGCCAGACCTCCCATCCCAGGCCCCAGGCGCCGAGCGTCGGCGACTCCCAGTTGTCCTCCACGAAGCGGATGTCGTGCACCAGCGGATCGATGCCGATGACGCGCAGCGACTGCAGGTAGAGTTCCTGCAGATTCGCGGGAGAGGGTTTGAGGTTCACCTGGAACTGAAAGTAGCGCTGCAGCCGATTGGGATTGGCACCGTAGCGGCCATCGGTCGGGCGTCGCGAGGGCTGCACGTAGGCTGCCCGCCAGGGTTCTGGACCGACGGCGCGCAGGAAGGTCGAGGGATGGAAGGTGCCCGCCCCGACCTCCATGTCGTACGGCTGCTCGATGGCACACCCGTGTCCCGCCCAGTAGGTCTGCAGGACCTGTATCAGCCCCTGGAAACTGTCGTGCGCGGCCTGTGCAGATGCGTCGAAGTTGGTGGTCACTATCTCAATTAGCCTTGTTTTTCGCGCGAATAATCAGGCTGGGCGGCGGCGGCGACGGCATATGCTGTGCGCTGCGGAAGGCAAAGTATACCCCGTGGCAGCAGGCCGCGGCACGGCGGCGGCGCGCGCAGGCGCGGCGCATGCGCGCCGTTGTTCAAGAAAGGTCGCCAGCCGTCGATAAGGAACGGGTAACCACAGGAGTTTCGAACCATGAGCTCGCTCGCCCTCCATACTCGTGACACCGCCCATTGGCGGGCCCTGGTCACCGCCGCGGAGGCATCGGTGCAGTCGTGCCTGGATGACGACCTGGAAAGCTACCTCGTCATGCTCCTGCTACGCTTCGCCCGGCGCGGACAGAGGGCGGGCGAACCGCCGGCGCTGTGCACGGACGGCGCCTCGGAGGCGCTGACTACCGAGGGGCTCATCGATGCCGGCGACCGCTGCCTGGTGATCGCCGGTCTGATGCCCGACCAGGCGCTCGCGCAGGGGCTGCCCGTTCGACACTTCGTCGACACCGGCCGTTACGCCTTCGAGCAGGCCGCGCGTCGTACTGCAAATCCGATCTTCCGGCGGCTGGCCGACCGGTTCGTCGAGCTCATGGATGTGCTGCAGGTCATGCGCACGCTCGATGAGGACGAGATCATGGTCGATCTCTTCCGGGTGTACGACCAGTGGCAGGATACGGGCAGCCGATACGCATATCGACTGCTGCTGGCCGCCACCGACGCCCTGCCGGCATCGAGCATCAGCCGGCACCGGCACTGACTCCGGACCGTGCCGCGGCAGCGCACCGGCGTGGTTCAGCCTTCGATGGATACGCCCAGCCTCACAACGACTCGGGCGCAGGCCAGGGCGCCTGCGGTACCCGTTCCCGCTCCCGGCGCCGAACGTCCCGGAACGGGCTGACCGAGGCAGGATGCTCCGATGAGTAGCGAACAAGGCAGAAGCTCCGAGGTGACGGTCGGTCCGGCCGGCCCCGGCTGGCGGCTGGCACTCGCGGCCGCGGCGGTGGTGGCCCTCGTCTCGGCGGTCCTCTGGAGCCAGCAATTGCAGCTCAGCATGCCGCTCGTGCTGCTGGTCGTGGGGCTGGCAGTCTGCACCCTGCACCTGCTCGCACAAGCCGCGCGGCGCGAGCGCGAGGTCGGCGGGCTGAGCCGGTCGCTGGAGGCTGCGCAGCGTCGGCTCAAGGCGGCGCGACACGATCTGGACGTGCTGGTGCGCTCGCATCAGCGCACCGAACAGGAGCTCGGCGGCGCCAAACGCGCCGCGGAGCGTGCGCTGCAGGCGAAATCCGAGTTCCTGGCCAACATGAGTCATGAGATCCGCACGCCCATGAATGGCGTGATGGGCATGACGGAGCTGCTGCTGGCCACCGAACTGAACCGCAAGCAGCGCCACCTCGCCGAGACGATCAATGGCTGCGGCGAGCAGTTGCTGGCGCTGATCAACGACGTGCTGGACCTTTCGAAGATCGAGGCCGGCAGACTCGAGCTGAACGAGTCGGTGTTCGATCTTCGGCGACTCATCGAGGACGTCAACGACCTGTTCGCCGAGCAGGCGCACCGCAAGGGCCTGGCCCTGACGACGGTGTGCCCGCCCGACCTGTGCACGACCCTGCGGGGAGACGCCTTCCGGCTGCGGCAGGTGCTGGTGAACCTGGTCGGTAACGCGGTGAAATTCACGACCACCGGCGAGGTGGTCACACGTGTCGTGCCGCTGCGTGATGAGCCGGATACAGTGAGCCTGCGGCTGGAGGTCAGCGACACCGGCGTCGGGATCAGCCCGGAGGCGATACCGAGGTTGTTCACGGCCTTTTCGCAGGCGGACTCCTCGACCACGCGTCAGTTCGGCGGCACCGGACTCGGGCTTGCGATCTGCGCCCAGCTGGTCAGGCTCATGGGCGGCCAGATCGGCGTGACGAGCACGCCGGGGAAGGGCTCCACCTTCGCGGCGACGCTCGGCCTGCCCAAGGACCTGAACCAGAAGGTCCGCTGCACCGAGGACGTCCAGGCCCTGCGCGGCGCGCGCCTGCTGATCCTCGACGACAATGCCGGCTCGCGCGAGGCCATGCGCATGCAGTTCGAGGCCTGGGGCATGAAGGGGCTCGCCGTCACGAAGGGCGACCACGTGCTGCGAGCCCTGCAGCAGGCGAACGCCGCCGGCCAGCCGTTCGACGCGGCGCTCCTGGATCAATCCGCGCCCGGCATGTTGGCCGTCGACCTGGTGCGCGTCATCAAGGCGACGCCCGCGATCGCCGACATCCGTATCATCATGCTGACCGCCGTGGCGAATCTGGAGGACACCCGGCAGTGGCTGACGGCCGGCGTCGATGCCTACATCGAGAGACCGGTTCGCCAGCTCGATCTGCAGAAATGCCTGCTGCGCGTGTTGGGGCGCGGCGGGCGCGTCGTGACGGCGCCGGCGGGCACCCGCCCGGCCGCCGCGGAGGCGCACTATGCCGCGCACGTACTGGTCGCCGAGGACAACGCGGTCAACCAGGAGGTCATCGTTGCTCTCCTCGAGGGATACGGTTGCCGCGTCCGCGTGGTGGGGGACGGCAGGGAGGCGGTCGATGCCGTCACCGGCCGGCCCGTGGAACCGGCGCGCGAGCCTTACGATCTGGTGCTGATGGATTGCCAGATGCCGATACTCGACGGCTATGCCGCGACCCGTCGCATACGCGAATGGGCGCGCACCGAGGGCCGCGGGAAATGCCCGCCGATCATCGCGCTTACCGCCAACTCGCTGCAGGGGGATCGCGAACGCTGCCTGCAGGCCGGCATGGACGACTATCTCGCCAAGCCCGTGCGACGCACGGAGTTGTCGGAGGTCCTCAGGCGCTGGCTGCCGATGAGGTCGCGCGTGCCGGTACGCGATGCCGGGCCCGCCGCCGCGCCGGACGCAAGGGAGACCGGAGTCGCCGGGCATGCGATCCCCGCGGACGTGGGCATTCTGGACATGGAGGCCATCGGTCGCATTCGCGCGCTGCAGCGCCCGGGGGTGCCGGACGTGCTGTCGAAGATCGTGCACCTTTTCATCGATCACTCCCCGGGGATCCTCGCGGCGATCCGGCGCGCGGCCGCGAGCTGCGATGCCGCGGCCTTGCGAAACGGTGCACATTCGATGAAATCGAGCAGTGCCAATATCGGCGCGGCGCGGGTGACGGCGATCTGCCGGCGTCTGGAGGCGATGGGCCGCGACGGGAATCTGGACGGCGCCCAGGCCGAGCTGGACGTGCTTGAGTTCGAGTTCAAGGCCGCCTGTGATGCGCTGCTGCGGCAGGTAGCCCGCCAGGCCGCCTGAGGCCAGGCCATTCCCGCCAACGACCCGTCCGCGGAGCGCGAGGAACATCACTTTCGACATGGAAACCATGAGGACCAGCCCGCCGCTCGTACTCGTCGTCGATGACGACGTGACGGCGCGCGCGCTCGCGCGCGAGGCGCTCGAGGTCGCGGGGTTTGCCGTCGAGGAGGCGGGCAACGGCCGCGAGGCGCTCGAGCAGGCGCACGCCCGGACGCCGGACATCGTGCTGATGGACGTGCTGATGCCCGAGATGGACGGGTTCGAGGCGTGCGCGGCGCTGCGCGCGGAGCGCGCAACGCGACACGTTCCGGTCGTGATGATGACCGGCCTCGACGACGTCGCCTCCATCAATCGTGCCTACGAGGCGGGCGCGACCGATTTCACGTCCAAGCCGATCAACTATCTGCTGGTGGCGCATCGCATCCGCTACATCCTGCGCGCCAAGACGACGGCCGATAATCTGCGGGCCAGCGAGGCGCGTCTCGCCAATGCGCAACGCATCGCACGTCTCGGTCATTTCGAGTGGGAACTGGAATCCGGGCGTGTCTACTGCTCGCCGCAGGTCTACCGGCTGTTCGGCATTCCCGCCGATGGCAGCGTCGCGAACAATCGCGCCCTGCTCCGCTTCATCCACCCGCGCGACCGCGTCCGGTTCGCCGGCGAGCTGCGCAGTGCCGTGACGACCGGCATGGGCTACAGCCTCGAGCACCGCGTCGTCCGTCGTGACAAGACGGTACGCATCATGTACCAGGAAGGCGAGATAGTACGGACGCCTGCCGGTCTGGCAGTCTCCGCGACGCTGCAGGACATCACCGAGCGGCGCAACATGGAAAGAAAGGTGCTGAAGATCGCCAACTTCGACGCCACCACGGGGCTGCCCAACCGCCAGCTCATGCACCGTTATCTCACCGAGTCCATTGCCCACGCGAGGCGCAGCGCGGGCGTGGTCGTGGTCATGGCGATCGATCTCGACAACTTCTCCCGCGTCAACGACATCCTCGGCCACGGCGCCGGGGACGCCCTGCTGAAGGTCGTCGCCTCGCGCCTGGGATCCTGCATACAGCCCTGCAGCGCGATGGGACGCGTCGGCGAGGAACTGCAGCCAGACGGTGACATGCTCGCGCGCACGGGCGGAGACGAATTTACCGTCGTGCTCACCCGGCTGAAGGGGCTGGAGGACGCGGCCGCGCTGGCGCGCAAGCTGACCGAGTCGCTGGCGTTGCCGTTCTCCGCGGGCGAGAACGAGGTTTCCGTGAACGCCAGCATCGGCATCAGCGGCTTCCCCGCCGATGCGTCCGATGCCGACGTGCTGCTGCAGCAGGCCGACACCGCGCTGCATCACGCCAAGAACCTCGGGCGCAACCAGTGGGCCTTCAGCTCCGCGGCCATCAGTCGTCGCGTGACCGACCGATTCCAGCTCGAGAGCGACCTGCGCCGGGCGCTGGTGGCGGGCCAGTTCGAGCTCCACTACCAGCCGAAGGTGAGGACCAGCGACGAGATGCCCGACGGCATGGAGGCCCTGCTGCGCTGGCGTCATCCGGAGAAGGGATTGATCTCGCCCGCGACGTTCATCCCGATCGCCGAGGAGACCGGCCTCATCGTTCCGATCAGCGAGTGGATCATGTTCGAGGCATGCAGACAGGTGCAGGAGTGGCGACAGGCCGGCCTGCCGCCGCTGCGCGTGGCGATCAACGTCTCCTCGGCGCAGTTCCGCAACAGCGGCCTGCATCTGATCGTCGCGAACGCGCTGACCGGCACCGGCATCGACCCGGCCCTGGTGGAGCTCGAGTTGACCGAGAGCCTGTTGATGGAGGAGGGCGAGGCGAGCATACGGCTGATGCAGAAGCTGCGCGCGCTCGGCCTGTGGCTGTCGATCGACGATTTCGGAACCGGCTATTCCTCGCTCGGCTACCTGAAGCGATTTCCCATCAACGCCCTGAAGATCGATCGTTCCTTCATCATGGAATCGGCCAACAGTCATGCCGACAGCGCCATCGTCGCGGGCATCATCGCGCTGGCGCACAGTCTCGGCCTGAGCGTTGTCGCCGAGGGCGTGGAAACCGAAAAGCAGGTGCGTCTGCTGCGCGAGCTGAAGTGCGACGAAGTGCAGGGGTATTACTACAGCGCGCCGCTGCCGCCCCAACAGTTCGCGGCCTGGCTGCACGACCGCCTTCAGCCGGCGCTGAAGGCGGTCGCCTCGAACTGATTACTGCGGATCCGGCGCGGCGGCTGCGTCGGCCGGAGGCGCTGCCGGGGTGGGCGGGGTCTCCGGCGTCGCCGTGGGCGGGCCGCCCGGCGGCATCTCCGGCAGCGACCCGGGATCCGGCGCGGCGGCCGGTGGCGGCGGTATGGGACGACCCTGCTCGTCGAAGTGCTCAACCGTCAGCGGGTCCGGCGGCGGTGCGACAGGCCCGGCGGGCTTCTGGAGCTCGACCTTGGCGACGAGGTCGTCCATGGTCTTGGTGAGCATGGCCTGCTTGTAATCCGGCAGTACGAACACCCAGTTCTGCACGCGCTCGTTGAGGCCCCTGACCTCCTCGGCCACGGATTGGGCCGGCTTGGCCGCTTCCGCCGCGCCGCCCGCCTTGTCCTCGCCGCCGGGCAGGGGCAATTCCGGTATCGCGGGCTGCTTGGCGATCTCTGCCGCGTCGGCGGTTACCGCCGCGGGATCGAAATCGAACGCGAACTGGCTGTATGTCTTGCCGTCCACCGTCGCGGTCCTGATCCGGGCGATGAGGCCGTCGAAGCCCTTCAGCGTGGTGACGATCGCATCCGCCGGGAACGTCACATTGTTGCTGGCGCGCACGTCGTCGAATCGAAGCTCTTCCAGCACCGAGGCCAGGCTGGTGACCGTGGCCGTCGAGCGGACCTTGTAGCCGGTCGGCACGCCATCGAGGCCGAGGTCGATGTCGGTCGCCTTCTGACGGCTCATGCGCAGCGGATCCTTGCCCGGATGCTCGATCACGATCTCGCGTATGCGTGCGGCGGACACGCTGAGCAGCGCCCGATCCGTCCAGCTCAGCGGGTCCGACGGCAGCGACAGTTCGCCCTCGACGAGGTAGGACTGCTCCTCACCGGCCTTGCGTACGTAGTGCGCCGCCTTTATCGGGCCGCTGCTCGCAGCGCGCTCCTTGCCGACGATGAGCGAGGCGATCGCCCCTCCGGAGGCGTCTTTCAGCGTCACCTGGGTGGACTTGGAGCCTTCGGTGGCGACGTCCTCGACGCCGATGTGCGTGTACATCTCCGGCAGCCTGGTCTTCGGCTCGATGATCTTCAGCTCGCCCAGCGCGAGTATGGTGCGTTTGACGTCCTCGAACTTGGCCGGGTAGCCGTCGCGGTTTTCGATCTTCCACGCGGCGCCGTCGCCGACCAGCACCGTGCGGTTGGCGCGCGAGCCGATCTCCACGCGCTTGACATCGTTGACTCTCGACGCGAGGTCCGGAAACAGCGGCGGCGTGCCCACGTCGGTTTCGGGCGCGCGCAGGTGCGATACGTACCACGCCGCCCCGGCAACCAGCAGCGTTGCGGCAACAGCGATCAGGGATTTGCTCTTCATACGTTCCTGTTCACAGCCGTGTTGAATTCCGAAAGCGACCGACTCGCGGCAATCAGCCCGTCGCGGGCGTGGTTCGCCGGGCGCGGCGCATGAGCGCGAACACGATGGCGAACGCGCCGAGCAGTACCGGCACCAGGCCGATGTTCACGATCCGCAGCCTGGTGCCCAGGCCCTCGATGTTCTTGCGCAGGTCGTGCTGCACGTCGCGCAGCTGCTTGCGCGTGTTGAGCATCTCCGCCCTGAATTTCTCGACCTCGGCCTTCTGCTGCGGGCTCATGAGCGTCCCGGCGCTCTGGTCCTTCTGCTGCTGCAACTCGGCAATCTTCTTCTCGGTCTCCTGCAGCCTGTCCTGCAGCGCGCGCTCCTTGCTCCTGAATTGCGCCTCCGCGTCCTTCTGGATCTGCTCGACCACCGTGAATGGCCGGCTCGAGCTGCCGCGGCTGCGCAGGCTGATGAGGTCGCTGTTGCCGCCGAGGTTGTCGATGGCGTTGACCAGGAAATTGCCGTTGTCCGCGAAGGGCGTGGGCACGCGCACGCCCATCGACTGCTGCATGCGTATCCAGAAACTGTCCGCGAGCATGTCGGTGTCGGCGACCACGATGACGTTGATGGGCTGGGCGGACTCCTCGACATGGTCGGGCTTGATGATCGTTTCCTTGGCGGCGTTCTCGCCATCGGCCGGCTGCCCGGCCGCGTCCGGTCCCGCCTTCTCGACCTTGCCGCCGGGGAACGCCGACGCGACCTTGCCGGTCACGCGCGCGGCGAGCATCTCCGGCTTGCCCTCGGGCTTGAAGCTCTCGAGCAGGCCGCGCGGGTCGCGCACGATCATCACGGCCTCGGCATCGAGCAGGCCCGAATTGCTGCCGGTCTCGATCAACGGGGTGATCGTGGTCGTGGCGCCCTCCAGCCGTTGCAGCACGCCGCTGCTGCCGACATTGATGAGCTTGAGCTGACTGGTGGTGAAGTCCTCGCGATTGAGGTTCTTCTCCTCCAGGTGCAGCCACGGCAGATACTCGATTTCCTGCGGCCCGCGATTGCCGGTGTAGGAAACGCGGATGGCCGCATCGGGGTCGGCGGCGATCTTGCCTTCGAGGAGTTTCAGTCCCCATGCCTTGAGCAGCTTGGGCAGATCCGACTTGTGCTCCGGAAGCACCGTGGGATTGGCCGGGTCGGGCGCCGCGCTGTCGTTCTCGGCGGAGGGATCCACGAACACCATCGCCTTGCCGCCCTTCAGCACGAACTGGTCGATCGCGTACTGCGTCTCCTCCGACAGATTCACCGGATGGATCACGACCAGTGTGTCGATGTCCTTGTCGATGCTGACGAGGTCGGTGCGCAGCTCGCGCAGGTCGAAGGCCTCGCGCAGCACCGGCACCACGGTCCACGGCTGGGACGGCCGGCCGTACGGGTCCGGCGTGCCGAAGATGGGCAGGCCGCTGATGACGCCGACCACGCGCTTCTTCGGGTGCGCGAGGTTGTAGACGAGCTTGGTCAGGTCATACTCCAGCGCCTGTTCCTGGCTCGGGTCGAAGAAGGGGATGGCGATCTCCTGATCGACGGAGTTCGTGCCGACCACACCGAAGTAGGCCATGTCGCCGACCTCGGTCACCGGCAGCTGCCGGATGCCGAAGGCTACCGCCTGATCCTCGGCCTCCGAGAACGGCTCCGGATCGATGACGGTGAGCTTGATCTGTCCGCCCGAGCGGCTCGCGTACTCCTCGAGCAGATCGCGAACCCGCACGCCATAGGTCTGCAGATCCGGATAGCCGGCCAGCAGCTTGTTTGAAAAGAAGAAGCGCAGGTTGATCGGCTCCCGGAGCGAATCGAGAATGTTGCGCGTGCCCTGCGACAGCGTGAACAGCCTGTTCTCCGTGACGTCCAGCCGCATCGAGGTGAGCGTCTGGTTGCCGATGATGTTGACGGCCAGGAAGGCCACCAGCGCGAGCAGCAGGCCACCGCCGGACAGTAACCGTGTGTTCATGTCTCGTTTTCCTCGTCGGACCTAGCCGGCCTTCTTCATGTCGATGACCAGCGTGTTCGCGTACAGCCAGAATGCTATCAGGGTGCCGAAGTACAGCACGTCGCGCGCGTCGATCACGCCCTTCTTGATGGAATCGAAGTGTGTGAGGAAGCTGAAGGAGCTGATCGCGTCGACAACCGCCTGCGGGGCCCAGGCGCGGAAGAAGTCCAGCACGATCGAATAGCCGCTCAGGATGATCAAGAAGCAGATCACCACGCTGATGACGAAGGCGATGACCTGATTCTTCGTAAGCGCGGAAATGCATGAGCCGATGGCGAGAAACCCGCCCGCCATCAGCAGGCTGCCGAGATAGCCGAAAAGGATGACCGTGTTGTCCGGGTTGCCCAGGTAATTGACGGTGATCCACATCGGGAAGGTCAGTGCGAGGGCGATCGCGGTGAAGCACCAGGCCGCGAGAAATTTGCCCAGCACCGCCTCGCCCAGTGTCACCGGCAGCGTCATCAAAAGTTCGATGGTCCCACTTTTCCGCTCCTCCGACCAAAGGCGCATGGAGATGGCGGGAATGAGGAACAGGTACAGCCACGGATGGAACCGGAAGAACGGCTCGAGATCCGCCTGCCCGCGCTCGAAGAAGCCGCCGATGTAAAACGTGAATATCCCGGTGAGGAACAGGAAGATCACGATGAAGACGTACGCCACGGGCGTGGCGAAATAGCCGCGCAGCTCGCGCTTGAAGATCGACAGGATGTTCTTCACGTGCGCGCCCCTCCGCTCGCCTGCTGCGTGGTAATCGTGCGGAAGACCTCATCCAGACGCCCGGACTCGACCCGGACCTCCGTCGCAGTCCAGCCGCGGGTCCGGACGAAGTCGGTGACCTCGTTGATGATGTTCGTGCCGGCCGCGGGCACGACGGTGAGGCGGGTGTTGCCGCTGCTGTCGGTCCTGATGTCCACGCTGTCGACGTTTCCCAGCGCGCTCAATTCCCGCTGCGCGGCGAAGGAATCGCGGTTCACCGAGAGCGTGACGGCATTGTGCAGGCGCGACCGCGCCTCCAGCTCCCCCGGCGTGCCCTCGAACAGCAGTCGGCCGCCGGCGATGATGATCGCGCGCGTGCACACGGAGTCGACCTCTTCCAGGATGTGCGTGGAGATGACGATCGCCTTGGTGCTGGCCATCTCCCGTATGAGCGTGCGCACCTCGTGCTTCTGGTTGGGGTCCAGGCCGTCGGTGGGCTCGTCCATGATCAGCACCTCCGGGTCGTGCAGGATCGCCTGCGCCAGGCCAACGCGCCGCTTGTAACCCTTCGAGAGCGTCTCGATGCGCTGCTCGAGCACGGCCTCGAGATGGATGCTGCGAACCACCTCGCCGATGCGATCCTGCAGATGCCGCCCGCGCAGGCCGCGGATCTCGCCGATGAATTCGAGGAAGCTCACGGGTGTCATCTCGCCGTAGGCGGGCGCACCCTCCGGGAGGTAGCCGATCCTGCTCTTCAACTGCACGGGCTCCTCGTGCAGGTCGTGGCCGCAAACCCGCACGCGCCCGGCGGTGGGCTCGAGGAAGCCGGTGATCATCTTCATCGCGGTGGACTTGCCGGCCCCGTTGGGGCCGAGGAATCCAAGCACGTCGCCGCGCGCGACGTTGAAGGAGATGTCCCGCACCGCGTGCAAGCTGCCGAAGCTCTTGCTCAGGTTCTGGACTTCTATTGCGTATGACATGAAAGGCTCCCGTTCCGGTTCTCTGTGCCCGGGGCATCGCCCGGCGCCGGATCTGAGCGAGTATCAATGGTTATTGCCGCTGGCTGAAGCCAGGCTCGCCGAGGGCGGTCCGCAGCGGCGCGCCAATGTTCCACAACGCCGCGGGGGCGTCAACCTTGGCGCTACGAGGCTGTTAGTCCGCCGGGAACGGGCGGAGTTCCGGGGCCGCCGACCGGCGGCGCCGGATTCAGTTGTACTGGGAACGCTTCAGGCGATAGAGCGCGGAGATGTCCTCGTCGCCGTGCCCTTCGGACATGAGCCGCTCGTAGTCGCCGAGCGTGGCGTCCACGACGGCGAGGTAGCCGGCCAGCCTTTCCCTGGCCATCTCCCGCACGATCGTGAGGTCTTTGTGGTGCAGCGCCAGCTTGAATCCGGGGGCGTAGGTGCCGGCGACCATCGTGCGGCCGCGCTTGTCGAGGAACCAGTTGGCCGCCGCGCCGCTGCCCACGACCGCGATCACCTTTTCCATGTCAAGGCCCATGGCCGCGCCGAAGGCGAGCGCCTCGGTCACGGCGTGATTGATGCCGGCCACCATGATCTGGTTGACCGCCTTGGTGGCCTGGCCGCTGCCGCTCGGCCCCATGTGCACGATCTTCGCGGCGATCGCCGAGAGCAGCGGCCGAGCCCGCTCGAGGGCCGCCCCGTCCCCGCCGACCATCATCGCGAGCTTTGCATCGCGGGCGCCTTCCACGCCGCCCGAGACCGGGCAGTCGAGGAAGTGCGCCGCGTGCGCGGCAAGCCTGTGCGCCGCCTCTCTTGCGGTGGCCGCGCTGACGGTCGAGGTGTCGCAGACGATCGCATCGGGCCGGATGCGGGGAGTCATCGCGTCGACCACCTCCAGGACGTCGGCATCGCGCGAGACGCAGGTGATGATGACATCCGCGGCGGCCGCGACATCGCGTGGCGAGCTCGCCCGCAGCACGTTCGCTCCGACCGGCAATGCCGCCGTTCGTTGCGCAGTACGATTCCAGATTGCCGCCAGCAGGCCGGCCTTGTCGAGGTTGACGGCCATGTGCGAGCCCATCGCGCCCAATCCGATCACACCGGCTTTCATACGTGTTCTGCCCCCGTGAGTCCTTGTCTGCCCGGCGCGCCGCGAGGTCTTTCCGCCGCGTCGGATTCAACCGCGGGCCTGGCGATGGTGCTCCGCGAGCACCTCGGAGACGCAGCAGGTGAGCCGCTTGGCGGTCGGTATGTGCAGGAATTCGTTCGGCCCATGCGCGTTGGAGCGCGGCCCCAGGACGCCGGTGATGACGAACTGCGCGGCCGGAAACTTCTCGCCCAGCATGGCCATGAACGGGATGGTGCCGCCCTCGCCCATGTAGACGGCGGGCTTCCCGAAGTACGCCTGTGAGGAGGATTCCAGCGCCCGCGTGAGCCACGGCGCCTCGGCGGGCGCATTCCATCCGCTCGCCGCCCAGTCGGGCGTGAAGCGCACCCGCGAGTTGTAGGGCGGATCGCGTTCGAGCAGCGCCTTGAGGACCTGCGAGGCCTTGCCGCCGTCGCAGCCCGGCGGCAGGCGCAGCGAGATCTTTATCGAATTCGCCGGCAGCGCGACGTTGCCCGCGTTCGCGATCGCCGGCAGTCCGCCGGCGCCGGTGATCGCGAGCGCCGGCCGCCAGGTCGTGTTGAGGATGAGTTCCGCAGCATCCTCGGTCACGGGCCGCACGTCCCGGGAGAAGGGGAGCTTGCGCGCCACGTCGCCCAGCACGGCGGCGGCGGCCCGCGCCTGTGCGACCCGATGCGCGGGTATCTCGACGTGGAACTCGCGCGCAATGATCCTTCCGTCCCCGGCCGCCTCGAGCCTCTCCAGCAGCTGCCGCAGGATGCGGAAACAGCCGGGCGCGACGCCGCTGGCGGCGCCGGAGTGCACGCCCTCGCGCATCACCTCGACCTCGAGCACCCCGCCGATGAGCCCCCGCAGCGAGGTGGTGACCCAGAGCTGATCGTAATTGCCGCAGCCGGAGTCCAGGCAGATGACCAGCGACGGGCTGCCGATGCGCTCCTGCAGCGCGTCGATGTAGAAGGGCAGATCGAAGCTGCCGCTCTCCTCGCAGGCCTCGATGATGACGACACAGCGCGCGTGCGGGATGCTCTGCTCCTGCAACAGCATGATGGCCGTCAGTGAGGCGAACATCGCATAGCCGTCGTCGGCGCCGCCCCGCCCGTACAGCCGGTCTCCATCGATCACCGGCCGCCAGGGGCCCAGGTCCTCGCGCCAGCCTGTCATCTCCGGCTGCTTGTCGAGATGGCCGTAGAGCAGCACGGTGTCCCCGCCGGCCCCCGGGATTTCCATATATATGAGTGGGGTGCGGCCCGGCAGCCTGACGACCTCGAGCAGCAGCCCGCGCACCCCGGCGCCGCGCGCCCAGCGCTCGAACCGCCGCACGACCTCCTCCATGTGCCCGTGCGCCTGCCAGTCCGCATCGAACGCCGGCGACTTGTTGGGAATCCTGATGTACTCGACGAGCTCGGGGACCACCGAACCGTCCCACAGCTCGCTGACGAAACGTTGGGCGGATGCGCGATTCATGCGCCCAGTGTAGCGGCGCGATCGGCACCGGCAAAGGGTCTGGATCGCCGTCGCGCTTGCGGAGCGTGACGCTGCGATGCGCCGCGGGCGGGGACGATCATTGAACAATTCCTGCCGATGGTGTCACATCGTTCATGCGCCGGTAATAGAATGGCGCGTCGGCGATTGAACGAGATGATCCGGGGCGCGGGGTGGCAAACGTGACGGCGAGCGTGCAGGAGGAACTGAAACATCCCCGTGACTTGAGGGTGACCCTCGAGGAGATCGAGGAGCTGCTGAACAAACAGGAGATGGTGAGCGAGCTGACCGCCCGCCAGGACGCCCCGCGCCATGAACTGGTGATGGACCTCCTGCTGCGGCAGCAGCACGTCGAAGTCGAACGCCGTCTGCAGCAGTCCCACCCGGCCGACATCGCCTACGTGCTCGAGGGATTGCCGCTGGAACGGCGTCGGCTGGTCTGGAGCCTCGTCCGTCCCGAGGCGCGCGGCGCCGTGCTGCTGGAACTGGCGGAGGCGGTGCGCGAGGGACTGCTCGGCGAGATGCCGAGCAGGGAGATCATCGACGCCGCCGAACACCTGGATCCCGAAGAGATCGCCGATCTCGTTCCGAGCCTGCCCAGGGATACCGTCTTCGAACTCTTCAACTCCCTCGACCGCAAGGATCGGACGGAACTGCAGGACGTGCTTTCGTTTCCCGAGGGAAGCGTCGGCGCGCTGATGGATCTCGATGTGCTGAGCGTGCGTGACGATGTCGAGATCGAGGTGGTCCTTCGTTATCTGCGCAAGCGCAAGGACCTGCCGGAGCAGATCGATCAGATCATCGTTGTCGATCGCGCCGGCGTGCTGAAGGGCGTCCTGCCGGTCAAGCGCCTGCTGATCCATGACCCGGAGGTAATGGTCGGGGACGTGATGCTCCTGGAGCCGGTCTTGTTCCGTACCGACGAGTCCGCGCGCGATGCCGTGCAGGCCTTCGAGCGTTACGACCTGCGTACCGCGCCGGTCGTGAACACCCACAACCAGGTGGTAGGCGTGCTGAGCGTAGACCAGGTGATGGACTACGTGAACGAATCGGCCCAGCGCGAACGCCTGAGCCAGGTGGGACTGAGGGAGGACGAGGACCTGTTCGGTTCGGTGTGGAAGAGCAGCCGAAACCGCTGGACCTGGCTGGTGTTGAACCTCATGACGGCCTTCATCGCCTCGCGCGTCATCGGACTGTTCGAGGGCACGATCGAGCGGCTCGTCGCGCTGGCGGCGCTCATGCCGATCGTGGCGAGCATCGCGGGCAACTCGGGCAACCAGACCGTGGCGCTGGTGATCCGCGGGCTGGCACTGAACCAGATCAACACCGGGAATTTCTACCGGCTGTTGTTCAAGGAGATCGGCATCAGCCTCGTCAACGGTCTGGTATGGGGATTGGTCGTCGGCTTCTTCGCATACCTCTTCTACAACAACGTCTCGCTGGCCGCCGTCATGGTCGCTGCGATGATGCTCAACCTGCTGATGGGCGCCCTGGCCGGTGTGGTTTTTCCGCTGACGCTGCACATGCTGGGACGCGACCCGGTGATGGGCAGCAGCGTCATGCTCACCGCGATCACCGACAGCATGGGATTTTTCATCTTCCTGGGGCTGGCGGCGATGTTCCTGCGCTAGCCGCGGCGATTCATCGCGGGTCGGAGGATGGCCTCCGGTACGGGAGGGTGTGACAGAAATGACCTGCAATCTGCACCAGCCGGGGATGATCGCTCACTGACGTCGAATCAATCAATCGCCAGGCATGGCACGTACGTCGTCTTCCTGACTGCGCGGGCGGAGTCGGCTCGCGAAACGCGCCTGCAGCATTCGGCCGCGTCTGCCCCGGGCCCGGCTCCACGTGTATAGTGAACGCCAAAAAACGGCCGGAGCGCGCGTGCGATGCAGGCGGTTGTCATCATCCTCAAGGTTCTGGCGCTGGCGCTGGCGATCGCGGGGCTGGTGGGGGGCGGGATCTGCACCCTGTGCGGTGCGGTGTGGTCGTTCGAGGACGCCGGTGTCGGCATGCAGATCGTGGGGATCTCGCTGCTGTTCGCCGTGCCGTCGTATTTCCTGACGCGGCTGCTTTGGCGTTCGTTGAATCGGCGACCGGGCGCCGCGCCGGCGCCGAGTGAGCCTGCATCGTCGGGCGACGGCCCCTAGGTTGGCGCATGGAAACGATCTTCACGGCGCTGTGGTGGATTATCCGGGTGCTCATCCTGCTGGGACTGTTCTGCCTGGTCGCCGGCACCGGCATCTGCGGCTACATCTACTACGAATTCAGCGCCCAGTATCACCGCCCGGAAATGGCGGACTGGCTGTTCATCGGGGCGCTGGGGTCGCTGGCTGCGCTGTTCGGGTGGATCTTCTGGGTCGTGAAGCGAGCCTTGTTCCGGCCGCGGTCAGGCGCTGATGGCTCCTGAATACGCGCTGGTCCTGCACGCGGCCTTCGAATGGGCCGCCATCCTCGCCGGCGCCCGGCTGTACTTTCGCGAGCGCGGGCTGCATGGCTTGCGCGCCGCCCTGCAGCCGCAGAATTACGCGGTGCTGACCGGCTGCCTGCTCGGCGCGGCGATCGGCAACAAGGCGGTGTTCTGGGTGGAGAATCCGCAGCTCTGGGACCCGGACTCCGGCGTCGCGCAGTTCTTCCTGGGCGGACAGTCGATGGTCGGCGGCCTGGTGGGCGGCTATCTCGGCGTCGAACTCGGCAAGGTGGTCGCGGCCGTGCGCCATTCCACCGGAGATCATTTCGTCTTCCCGATCCTGCTGGGGATCGCGATCGGGCGCCTCGGATGCCTGCTCGCCGGACTTCACGATCAAACCTTCGGCGTCCAGACCAGCCTGGCCTGGGGTATCGATTTCGGCGACGGAATAAGGCGGCATCCCACCCAGCTCTACGAGATCCTGTTCGCGGGGCTGCTCTGGTGGGCGTTCCGACGCGCGCGCGCACGGCTGGCGGGCTCCCCGGGCCTGATGTTCAAGATCCTCCTTGCCGGCTACCTGTCATGGAGGCTGCTTGTCGACGCACTCAAGCCCGTCCCGTACGCCTATCCCATGGGCCTGAGCGGCATACAGATCGTGTGCGCGGTGGCGCTGGCGTTCTATCTGCCGCTGCTCATTGCGCAGTTGCTGCGGCGCGAGGCGGCGCGCGCATGAGCCGCAAGGCGAGGCCGTACCTCTTCTACGACACCACCAGCGCGGTGTGCACGACCTGTCTGCGCGTGATCGAGGCGAAGATCCTGCTCAAGGACGGGAAGGCGTACATGGAGAAGTGGTGTCCTGCCCACGGCACCGAGCGGGTGCTGGTAAGCGACGATGCCGACTACTACCGGCAGTGCCGCGAGCTGTGGATCAAGCCGCCGGAGATGCCGAATACGTTCAACACCCGCATGCAATACGGTTGTCCGTACGACTGCGGCCTGTGCCCGGACCACATGCAGCACTCCTGCCTCACGCTGCTGGAACTGACCGATCACTGCAACCTTCGCTGCCCGATCTGCTACGCAGGTTCGGGGCCGGAGCGCGCGGGCTACCGGACGCTGTCCGAGATCGTGTGCATGCTGGACGCCATCGTCGCCAACGAGGGCGAGCCGGACGTCGTGCAGCTCTCCGGCGGCGAGCCGACGCTGCATCCGGATTTCTTCGCAGTGCTCGATGCGGCCCGCGCGCGCGGAGTCCGGCACCTGATGGTGAACACCAACGGCGTGCGCCTGGCGCAGGACCGCGAGTTCTGCGCACGGCTGTCGGAATACCGGAGGGCTTTCGAGGTCTACCTGCAGTTCGACTCGCGGCGGCCGGAGGCGCTGAAGGAGATGCGCGGCGCGGATCTCACCGGCGTGCGCGAGCAGGCGCTGCAGCATCTCAACGAGTTCGACATTTCCACCACACTGGTGGTGACGCTGAAGAAGGGCGTCAACGACGAGGAGATCGGCGATATCATCGGCTACGCGCTCGGCCAGTCCTGCGTGCGCGGGGTGACGTTGCAGCCGATACAGGACGCCGGCCGTGTGCAGGGCTACGACGCGAGAGTCCATCGGCTGACGGTGAGCGAGATTCGCCGCCGCATCGCCGAGCAGTCGGGCGTGTTCACGGCCGCGGACATCCTGCCCGTGCCCTGCAACCCGGACACACTGGCCATGGGTTATGCGCTGAAGGTCGGGGGTGAGGTCGTGGCGCTCACACGCTACCTCGACCCTGCGGTCCTGGTCGAGGGCGGCCGCAACACGATCAGCTTCGAGCACGACGGCGAATTGAGGCGGCGCGTCTTCGACCTCTTTTCGACCAACCACTCGCCGGCCTCGCAGGCGAATTGCCTTGCCGAGCTGATGTGCTGCCTGCCCCGCGTCAGTGCGCCCGCGGAGCTGACGTATCACAACGTCTTCCGCGTCCTCATAGTGCAGTTCATGGACGCGCTGTCGCTGGACATCCGTGCCCTGAAGAAGTCATGCATCCATATCGTCCAGCCCGACGGCCGTCTCATCCCCTTCGAGTCGTTCAATCTCCTCTACCGCGACGGCCGTGCCGGGCTGTTGCGGACGCTGCGGCATGAGGTCGTCCGCGCAACCCGGGCGCGCCGGACCTCCTGAGGAAACGGCGGCGGTCGACGGCGACCGGATCCCGCGGTAACACAGGGGCGCGGCGGCGCGTTAGGGGCGTGGCCGTGCATTCCGTAGAATGCGGCAGTCGTGCAGAACAACCCGGCCCACCGCTTCTTCGCCACCGCGCCCAAGGGGGTTACCAGCCTGCTCGCGGATGAATTGCGCGCGCTCGGCGCCGGGCACATTCGCGAGGTGACTGCCGGGGTGCTGTTCGCCGGCACGCTGGAGGTCGGCTATCGCGCCTGCCTGTGGTCGCGCACGGCCAGCCGCGTGCTGCTGCAATTGTGCCGCTTCGCGGCGCCCGACGCCGATGCGCTCCATGCCGGGGTGCAGACTGTCGACTGGGACGGACATCTGGCCGCCGGGGGAACGTTGGCGGTCGACGCCAACGTTCGCGGTTCCCGCCTGAGGCACTCGCAGTTCGCGGCCCAGCGCGTGAAGGACGCGATTGCCGATCAACTCCGCGCCCGCCATGGCTTGCGCCCATCGGTGGATCTCGAACGGCCCGACCTGCGCATCAACGTCTTCATCGACCGCGACGTGGCGAGCCTCGCCGTCGATCTCTCCGGAGAGAGCCTGCACCGCCGCGGTTATCGCGAGGATGCGGTCGTGGCGCCGCTGAAGCAGAATCTGGCCGCCGCGATCCTGCTGCGGGCGGGGTGGCCGGAGATCGCGCGCGGCGGCGGCGGATTCGTCGATCCCATGTGCGGCTCGGGCACCCTGATCGTCGAGGCCGCGTGGATCGCCGGCGATCGCGCGCCGGCACTGCTGCGGCGGGATTTCGGCTTCGATCGCTGGCTGGGACACCTGCCGCGGCTGTGGCAGCGCCTGCGCGAGGAGGCCGAGGCGCGGGCCGCCGACGGGGGGCGACGGATCCCGTCGATGCGCGGTTTCGACGCCGATATGCGCGCCGTGCGCGCCGCGCGCGAGAACGTGGCGGCCGCCGGCGTCGCCGGGCATGTCCGCATCGACAGGCTCGAGCTCGCCGACCTGCCGGCACCCGAGGTCCCGACCGGCCTGCTGGCGGTCAATCCACCCTATGGCGAGCGTCTCGGGGAGAGCGAGGCGCTCGGGACGCTGTACGCGCGGCTGGGCGGAACGCTGCGCGCGCGCTACCAGGGATGGGAGGCGGCGGTCTTCACCGGCAACCCGCCGCTCGGCAGGTTCATCGGTCTGAAGGCGCGCCGGGTGCACACCTTCTACAACGGCGCCATCGAGTGCCGGCTGCTGCGATTCACCGTCGCGCCGGAGCATTTCGAGGCCTCGCGGGAAGAACGCGCCCAGGCCGGCAGCGAGCGGCCCTTGAGCGCAGGCGCGCAGATGTTCGCCAACAGGCTGCGCAAGAACATGCAGGCGCTGAAGCCGTGGGCGGAGCGGGAAGGCATCACCTGTTATCGAATCTACGATGCCGACATGCCCGAGTATGCCGCGGCCATCGACCTGTATCGGAGCACCGAGCCGTGCCTCGTCGTGCAGGAGTATGCGCCGCCGAGAACGGTGGCCGAGGACAAGGCACGCCAGCGGCTGCGCGACATGCTGAACGCCATCCCGCCGACGCTCGGCGTGAGCCGCGGGCAGGTGTTCGTGAAGCGGCGCGAGCGTCAGCGCGGCGCGGCACAATACGAACGGCAGGCACAGACGGGGGCGTTCCACGAGGTGAGAGAGGGGCCATGCCGCCTGCTGGTGAATTTCAGCGACTATCTGGATACCGGACTATTTCTAGATCACCGGCTGACGCGCGCGATGGTGGGCGAGCTCGCACGCGGTCGCGACATGCTGAATCTGTTCTGCTACACGGCCACCGCCAGCGTGCACGCCGCGCTGGCGGGAGCACGCTCGACCGTCTCGGTCGACATGTCCGCGACCTATCTCGACTGGGCGCGGCGGAATTTCGCGCTTAACGACATCGATCCGCGTGTCCACGCACTGGTACAGGCCGACTGCCTGTGGTGGCTGGAGCAGCAGGCCGGCGACCCTGAGGCGCCGCGATACGGCGTGATCTTTCTCGACCCCCCGACATTCTCGAACTCCAAGCGCATGCGGTCGAACTTCGATGTGCAGCGCGACCACGCGATGCTCGTGCGCCAGGCCGCGCACCTGCTCACCGGGGACGGCGTGCTGGTGTTCTCCACCAACCGGCAGCGCTTCCGCCTCGATCTCGCCGGTCTCGCGGGACTGCGGATCGAGGACGTGAGCGAGCGGACGATCCCCCGGGATTTCGCCCGCAACGCGACGGTCCATCGTTGCTGGCTGATGCGTGCGCCGGGGCGGCCACCGGATGTCGGGCCGGGGTGACACGCACTGGTGGACGCGAGGCGATGCTGCGCCGGGGACGGGCGGGTGCGGGCGCGGTGATCCGACGACGCGGGCCCCGGGATCCGGTGCCCGGAACGGCCGGATCTCCGGGCGGCACCATGGCACGTTTCGTGAATCGACCAGACTGATTCTCCACCAATCGGCTGCGCGGCCGCGTCCTTGCCGGCGCCAGTTGCCGGGAGGATGGCCGAACAGTGGATGTCGCATCGAAAAATCAATAAGTTGTCTTCCGTGCCGGTCACCCCTGGGCGGTGCCCGGCAGCGCGGGAGTTTTGACGGCACCCATGCGAATCAGAACGAGATTGGCAGTCGCGGCGCTCACGGCCTTCGCGGTGGCTGCCGTGCCGGGCGCATTGTTCTCGTACCGGGTGACCCGCGAGCACGTCATCGCCGATGTCGCGCAGGAGGTCTCGGCGCACGTGACATGGCTCGCCACGCTGTTCCAATCCCGCGTGGTCACCGCCGAAAACACGCTGCCCGCGCTGCAGCGGCTGCTCGCCAGCGCGCTGGCGCAGCCGCCGCGGGCGGGGGAGCTCGAGGAATTCGACCGCCTGTTCGCGGCGGGCGACGACAGCGTCTACCGCAGTCGCCATGACGCGTTCGACGGCAAACGCGAGGCGGGCGCGTACATTCCGGGCTCCCCGCCGCTCGATGACGATCGCAAGCGCTTCTACGTGCGCGTGAAGGGAGTTCTCGACACCTTCGGCGCGCACACGAATCCGGATTTCCAGAATGTCTGGCTGCTCGATCACCATCGCGCCCTGGTGATATTCGATCGCCTGAAGCCGGACTTCGTGTTTCGGATGAGCCGCGAACAGGACTACACGCAGACGGCGTGGATGACCCTGACGGGGCCGGCCGCGAACCCCGTGCGTACGCTGCGCTGGACTCCCGTCATTTTCGATCCCGTCCCGCGCACATGGATGGTGAGCGCGGTGTATCCGCTCGATGTCGGCGATGCCTGGCTCGGATCGGTGGGGTTCGATCTGCCGCTCGCGCAACTGACCGAGACGCTGGTGCACAGCAATCGCGAGTTCTCCGGCGTGGAGCATTTCCTGCTCGACGAGAATGGCAGCTTCATATTGGCCGGCCCGTGGCAGTCGCAGCTCATGACGCGCGGACGGGCTCTCCCCGATCTCAGCCGCGAACCGGAACTGGACCGTCTGCTGCGCTGGCAGGCGACCCTGGACGCGGACGCCGGCCGTTCGCGCGTGGTGACGATGCGCGGCGTGCGCTACCTGGCGGTCCCCGCCACCCTCAAGACGCTCAACTGGAAGTACGTCCGCCTCATCCCGTTGTCGGAGGTGCTCGCGCCCGTGCACCAGCTTTTCCTGCTCATCGGCAAGTCGGCCCTGCTGATCATGCTGTTGAGCGGTGTGGTCGTCGTGCTGGTCACACACGGCACGCTCGTGCAGCCGATATTGCGCCTGGCGACGGCGGCCCGCACCTACGGCAGCGGCGACACGCGCATCCGCTTGGGCAAGGGTGGCGACGACGAGCTCGCGGAACTGGCCCTGAGCTTCGATGCGATGGCCGATGGACTGGAGCGCAGCCAGACCGAACTGCGCCAGCGCGAGGCGCGCTACCGCACCGTCGTGAACAGCGTGCGCGAGGTGATCTTCCAGCTGGGCGGCGAGGGACGGTGGCTGTTTCTCAGCGAGGCGTGGACCGCGCTGAGCGGGTACGCCATCGAGGACACGCTGGGCCGCAGCGTATACGAGTTCGTCGCCGTCGAGGACGTCGACGGGATCCGGGAACAGATCAGGGCGCTGACGAACCACGAGATCGAGGCGTGTCGCTGTGAATTCCGGCTCCGCACCCGCTCGGGGGACAGGCTCTGGGTCGAATTCCTCGCACAAACGGCGCGTTCGAGCGACGGCGAGGCCGTCTTCACGGGCACCATGGACGACGTCAGCGAGCGTTATTACCAGCGCGAGGTCAGCGCGTTGCTGCGACGGGCCGAGGAGTTCGTCAACGAGGGCTACCGCACCGAGCAGCTGTTGCAGTACTTCTGCGAGAAGCTCGCCTGGCTGTTCGGCTTCCCGCTCGTGGTCGCCGCGCTCAACCGGGAGCAGAAGCTCGGCATCGTCGGCCGTTCGGACTGCGAGGTGGACTTCCTGCGCACGCTGAGCGGCTCGAGACGCCAGAACGCCGAGGTCGAGCTGTACGCGCGCGCGTTCGCAGAGGACAAGCCGCTCACGCTGACCGGCGAGGACGACGAGTCCGGCGAGTGGGCCCGGTCCGCCGCGCGCGCCGGGATCGGCTCGGCGATGGTCGTCCCAATCCGCATCCACGAGCAGCTCGGCGCGCTGCTCGGATTCCACATGCGCGGCAACGCCGGGCTCGCAGCCGAGCGCGTGCAGCGCATGGAGGAGCTCTGCCGGCGCATCGGCGGCGTGCTGCGCAGGGCCGAGGATCTGCAGTGGCTGCGGTTGCAGCGCACCGCGCTGGAGTCGGTGGCGAACGGCATCATGATCGTGGACACCGATCACGAGGTCATCTGGATCAATCCGGCAATGGAACGGCTGAGCGGCTACCGCCGCGAGGACGTGATCGGCAGGAGTACGAGGTTGTTTTCGGCCGGCTTCAGTTCCAGCGCTCAGCCGAGCGAGCTCGCCGAAGCGCGGCGGCGGGGCGGAACGTGGTCCGGAGAGATCGTCAATCGACGCAAGGACGGCAGCCTCTATACGGTGCACGAAACGGTCACGGCGTTGACCGATGCCTCCGGGAAGATCACGCACTTCGTCGCGGTACAGGCCGATATCACCGCGCTGAAGGACGCGGAGGCGCGGCTGCAGCACATGGCCACGCACGATGCGTTGACCGGACTGTCCAATCGTCTGCTGTTCCGCGAACGCCTGAAGGAGGCGTTCTCGCGCGCCAACCGCTCCGGCAACCAGGTAGCGGTGCTACTGCTCGACCTGGATCGCTTCAAGGCGATCAATGACACCCTCGGCCACATGCGCGCCGACGAGCTGCTGCAGGCGGTCGCCGGCCGCTTGCACGGCTGCCTGCGCGAACACGACACCGTCGCCCGGCTCGGCGGCGACGAATTCACGGTTCTGCTGCCGGAGCTGGATACCTCCGAACACGCCGCCGTGGTGGCCGGCAAGATCCTCTCCTCGCTGAGCGAGCCGTTCGATATCGCCGGGCAGCCCGTGACTACGACGACCAGCATCGGGATCAGCATCTACCCGCACGACGGCATCGACATCGACGACATACTGCAGCGCGCGGACGCCGCGATGTACCAGTCCAAGGCGATGGGCCGGAACACTTACCAGTTCTACACGCGCGCGATACACGAACGCAGCATGCAGCGCCTGAGCATCGAGAAGGAGTTGCGCCGAGCGGTCGAACACAACGAGTTCGTGCTGCATTTCCAGCCGATTGCCGATACCCGCAGCGGCACCATCGTCGGCGCCGAGGCGCTGGTCCGCTGGCGGCATCCCGTGCGGGGAGTGCTGCCGCCGACGGCGTTCATCGAGGTGGCCGAGGATTCCGGCCTCATACTGGCGATCGGAGACTGGGTGCTGCGTGCCGCGTGCGAGCAGGGCGCGGCGTGGGAGGCGCAGGGCATCCGGGACATGGAGGTGTCGGTGAATCTTTCGACGCGGCAGTTCCGCCAGTCCGACCTGGTGGAGCGGGTCGCGCACGCGTGCGCGCATGCGGGATTCAGCTCGCGCAGCATGCACATCGAGCTGACCGAGAGCCTGATGATGGACGACATGGAACAGGGCATAAGGACCATGAAGGCGTTGAAGGAGCTCGGCGTCAGCATCTCCATCGACGACTTCGGCGTCGGCTACTCGAGCCTTGCCTACCTGAAGCGATTCCCGCTGGACTCGCTGAAGATCGATCGCTCCTTCATCGAGACGGTGCCGCAGAATTCCGAGGCGACCGCGATCGCCAGCACGATACTGGCGATGGCCCGCACCCTCGGTCTGAGTGTCGTTGCCGAGGGCGTCGAGAACGAGGCGCAGCTCGAATTCCTGCGCGCGCTGGGCTGTCCGCGTTATCAGGGCTTTCTGCTCGGCAAACCGATGTCCGCCGAGGAACTTGGCGCATTCATCCGCCGCGGCCGTGCGCGCCAGGCGGAGCTACTCTCGCCGGTCGCGGCGATCCGCCCCGCCATCTAGGGCTCCCCGGGGCGCGGACCCGGGGACGGAAGCCGCGCCCGACCGCCGGCGCGGTCGCCTCGCGCGCCGGCGCGGATTTGAGCCGCGTTGCGGGCCTGCGGTATTCTTCCACACCGTCGGCCCGCGCGCGGGCGCGTCGACCCGATTCAATCCGCAGACCCCTGCACCGGCCTTCACTCCTCGAGCACAGCGTATGACGATTCGCGACTATCAGGGCTGCCTGCCCAGCATCGATGCCGGTGCCTACGTCGATCCCACGGCTGTGGTGATTGGCAACGTCACCATCGGCGTGCACAGCTCGATCTGGCCGATGGCGGTCGTGCGCGGGGACGTCAACACCGTCGAGATCGGCGCATATACCAATATCCAGGACGGCAGTGTGATCCATTGCACGCACGACGGGCCGTACACCCCTGGCGGCTTCGCGACGCGTATCGGCGATCGCGTCACCATCGGGCACAGGGCGGTCGTGCACGCATGCACGGTCGGTGAGCTTTGCCTCATCGGCATGTCGGCGACGATCATGGACGGGGCGGTGCTCGAGCCGCGGGTGATGCTGGGCGCCGGCAGCCTCGTGCCGCCCGGCAAGGTGCTCGAAGGCGGCTGTCTGTGGGTCGGGGTCCCGGCCCGGCGCGTGCGCCCGCTCACGCAGGCCGAGCTGGAATCACTCGATTACTCCGCCGGGCATTACGTCAGGCTGAAGAACAAGTACAGCGCTTAGGGTGCCGGGGCGGGGGTGCCTGCCCGCGCGGTACGGGGGCGTCGCGACAGGATCGAAGGCAGCGCGATTCGGCCGTCGAGGTCTAGCCAGGAAGCTCGTCCAGGCCGGCGATCGGCATCGCGTTCCACGACTGCAGCTGCCAGCCTCCGTTCGCGTGGGCGATCCAGCTGACGCCGGCGTTCGAGATGACGAAGTCGCGCGGCGCGGTCAGCGGCAGCCCGGTGGCCATGCGGTAGGCGATGTCGAGCACGCCGCCGTGCGCGACCACCAGGAGCGCGGCGCCGCGCTGTGCCTGCGCGATCGCGTGCAAAGCGGCCCGCACGCGCCGGCTGAACTCGCTCAGCGATTCACCGCTGCGGAAGTTCTCGTCCGGATCGCGATCGTGAAAGCGCCTGTAGGCCCTGGGATAGCGTTGCTCGGCCTCCGCATAGGTGAGTCCCTGGAATTTTCCGTACATTCTTTCGCGCAGCCCGCCATGCAGCCGCACCGGCTGGGTGTGATGCGCGGCGATGATCTCCGCGGTCCTGTGCGCGCGCTGCAGGTCGCTGCTGTAGATGGCAGTGAATTGCACCTTCGACAGCCAGCGCGCAGCCGCATGGGCCTGGGCAATGCCGATGCTGTTGAGGGGGGAATCGATCTGCCCCTGGATGCGGCGATCGGCGTTCCAGGCCGTCTCGCCGTGCCGTACGAGGCAGACCCTGGTTGTCGTAACGCTCACGAGTGAGGGGATCACCGCGCCGCGCGGCGATCTACGGTGCTGCGACGGACAGGAGGGATCATGGCTGACTCCGGGCGGCAATTATAGAATCATGAGCTATATTCACAGGATACCTCACGGGCAGCGGACGGCGTCATGCAATATCCGGAGACCTTCGATGTCATCGTGGTGGGCGGCGGACATGCCGGCACCGAGGCGGCGCTCGCCAGCGCGCGCATGGGCTGCCGGACCCTCCTGCTGACCCACAGCATCGAGACCCTGGGCCAGATGTCGTGCAATCCCGCCATCGGCGGGATCGGCAAGAGCCACCTCGTTCGCGAGATCGACGCGCTCGGCGGCGCAATGGCGCTGGCCGCCGACCAGTCCGGCATCCACTGGCGCGTTCTCAATGCGAGCAAGGGCCCGGCGGTGCGGGCGACGCGCGCACAGATCGACCGGACGATGTACAAGCAGATCGTTCGCCGCACGCTGGAAAGCCAGCCCAATCTCACCATGTTCCAGCAAACCGTCGAGGACCTCGTCATCGAATACGAGGAGGTGGCGGGCGTGGTGACGCAGACGGGAATGCGATTCCTGGCGCAGTCGGTCGTGCTCACCGTTGGAACCTTCCTGGCCGGTCGTATCCACATCGGCGAGCATCACTACCAGGGAGGGCGCGCCGGCGACCCGCCGTCCAACGCGCTGTCTCGTCGATTGCGCGAACTGCCGTTCCGGGTCGGTCGCCTCAAGACCGGTACGCCGCCGCGACTGGACGGACGCACGCTGGAATACTCGAAGTTCAGCGTGCAGCCGGGCGACGAACCCATGCCGGTGCTTTCCTACCTGGGCAAGGCCGGCATGCATCCGCGTCAGGTCGACTGCCACATCACCGCCACCAATCCGCGCACTCACGAGATCATCCGCAAGGGGCTCAGCCGATCGCCGATGTACAGCGGCGCAATCGAAGGCGTGGGTCCCCGCTATTGCCCGTCGGTGGAGGACAAGGTGGTGCGCTTCGCCGACCGCGCCTCGCACCAGATCTTCGTCGAGCCGGAAGGACTGGATACGCAGGAGGTCTACCCCAATGGCATCTCCACCAGCCTGCCGTTCGAGGTGCAACTCGAACTCGTGCGCAGCGTGCGCGGATTCGAGAAGGCGCACATCACGCGCCCCGGCTACGCCATCGAGTACGACTACTTCGACCCGCGCGAGATCCGCCCGTCACTGGAGACGAAATATCTGCCCGGGCTGTTCTTCGCCGGCCAGATCAACGGCACGACCGGCTACGAGGAGGCCGCGGCGCAGGGCATCATCGCGGGCCTCAATGCCGCGCGCAGGGTGCAGGCGCGCGAGCCGTGGTGGCCGAAACGCGAGGAGGCCTACATCGGCGTGCTGATCGACGATCTGACCACCCGCGGTACCAACGAGCCGTACCGCATGTTCACCAGCCGCGCCGAGTACCGCCTGCTGCTGCGCGAGGACAACGCCGATCTGCGGCTGACGCCGGTAGGCCGCGGGCTGGGACTGGTCGGTGACGCGCGGTGGCGGCGTTTCGAGGAGAAGCGCGAGGCGCTCGCGGCCGAGCAGGAGCGCCTGCGCGGGCTCCGGGTGCGCCCCGGCGCGCACAACGACGAGGACATCGGTCGCGTGCTCGGCCAGCCCATCGAGCGCGAGTACACCGCCGCCGAGCTGCTGCGGCGGCCGGGGGTGCGCTATCGCGGCCTGATGCGCCTGGGCGGTGTCGGTCCCGGCGTCGACGATCAGGAGATCATCGACCAGATCGAGATCCAGTCGCGCTACACCGGCTACATCGATCGCCAGGCCGAGGAGATCGAACGCGCCCGGCGGCACGAGGAAACCCCGCTGCCACCCGACCTCGACTATCGCGAGGTGCACGGCCTTTCCACCGAGGTGATGCAGAAACTCAACGACTATCGTCCCACCACCATCGGGCAGGCCTCGCGCATCGCGGGCATCACGCCGGCGGCCGTGACCCTGCTGCTGGTTCACCTGCGCAAACGTTTCGCCTGAACCGCGGAAGTGAGCCGGGAGATGCCGCTGCGCGATCGCCTGACCGCGGGCGCCTTGCGCCTGGGCGCGCCGCTGCCGGCCGCCGCCGTCGACCGGCTGATCGCCTATCTGGAACTGTTGCGCAAGTGGAATCGCGTCTACAACCTGACCGCCATCCGCGATGCGGAGCAGATGATGACGCATCATCTGCTCGACAGCCTGGCCGTGACACCCCATGTGCGTGGCGAGCGACTGCTGGACGTCGGCAGCGGCGCCGGCCTGCCCGGGCTGGTCATCGCCATCGCGCGTCCCGAGGTCCATTGCACGCTGCTCGACAGCAACGGCAGGAAGACGCGGTTCCTGACCCAGGCACGCATCGACCTCAAGATCGACAATGTCGATGTCGTCCACTGCCGGATCGAGAACTATCATCCGGCCATGCCCTTCGACTGCATCGTTTCCCGCGCCTTTGCCGCGCTCGGGACCTTCGTCGCGGTTGCCGGATCGCTGCTGGCCGCCGACGGCGAGCTGCTCGCAATGAAGTCCGTGCGCGGAGCGGAGGAGGTCGAGACCGTGCCCGCGGGCTGGGAGGTCCGGTCCATGGAACTGGAGGTGCCCGGCCTGCACGCCGTGCGGCGACTGGTGGTGGTGCGCCGTGCCGCTGCGCCCTGAGCGGCGGAGTCCGCGGGCACCGCCGCACCGCACGCTGCGAGGCCCCTCCATCACCGGCTGCATATCAACGGTGAATACTCGGCCGGATTAGGCAGATAGACGCCGGAACGGCCAGTCCGCCGGAGCATCGCCGGCCAACCATCGGAGGCCGCGTCGTTTTCCCCGGCACGGAGCACGAAGGCGCACCGGCGATGAGACAGCGACGTGGACGCGCGCGCCGCCGCCCGAGAGCTGTGCCATAATTCTGCCCCGCTCGACGCGGTCCGTGCGAGCGGTGGTTCCGGGGACTACAGGCGCGCCATGGCCAAGATTTTCGCAATCGCCAATCAGAAGGGTGGGGTGGGGAAGACCACCACCAGCGTCAACCTGGCCGCCTCGCTCGCCGCCACGAAACGCCGCGTGCTTCTCGTCGATATCGATCCTCAGGGCAATGCGACCATGGGCAGCGGCATCGACAAACGCGAGCTGCGGTCCTCGACCTTCGATCTGCTGATGAACGACGCCCCGGTGTCGGAGGTGGCGCTCTCGCTGCCCGCGGTCGGATACGAACTGGTGCCCGCCAACAGCGATCTCACGGGCGCGGAGGTCGGATTGCTGGAGGAGCTCGGGCGCGAGCTCAAGCTGCGGGTCGCGCTCACCGCCGTGGTGGACGACTACGATTACATACTCATCGACTGTCCGCCGTCTCTCAACATGCTGACCGTGAACGCGCTGGTGGCCGCCGATTCGGTCATCATCCCGATCCAATGCGAGTATTACGCACTGGAAGGTCTCTCGGCCCTCGTCGAGACGATCGAGAAGATCCGTAAGGTGTTGAATCCGAAACTGAAAATCGAGGGACTGTTGCGCACCATGTATGACCCGCGCAACAACCTGGCCACCCAGGTCTCGGCGCAATTGCTGAAGTACTTCGGCGACAAGGTCTACACGACGGTCATTCCACGCAACGTGCGCCTGGCGGAGGCCCCGAGTCATGGCCTGCCAGTCATACTTTATGATCGGCAATCGAGCGGTTCCCTTGCATATCTGGCACTTGCCGGCGAGATGCTGCGCAAGGACAACAATTACGAACGTCTGAATTGATCGCGGCGGCGGTTGGGGGAACTGCACGCCCGCGCGCCGCATCTCGGAGACAGAACAATGTCATCAGCCAACAAGCGTGGCCTGGGCCGCGGGCTGGACGCGTTGCTCGGCATCGGCCCCGAGGCGGCGGCGCCGAAGCCGGAGGCGGCGGCCCCGGACCACGGCCTGCGCTCCATGCCCGTGGACCTGATCCAGCGGGGCCGTTATCAGCCCCGCAGCGATTTCGAGCAGGACTCGCTGCAGGAGTTGGCCGACTCCATCCGCGCCCAGGGCATCGTCCAGCCCATCGTCGTGCGGCGGCTGCCCGGCCAGGATCGCTACGAGATCATCGCCGGCGAGCGGCGCTGGCGAGCCGCGCAGATCGCGGGCCTGCATGAGGTGCCGGTGCTGGTCCGCAACGTCGATGACCGCACCGCGATGAGCGTGGCGCTCATCGAGAACATCCAGCGCAAGGATCTGAACGCCATCGAAGAGGCCACCGCGCTGCATCGGCTGGTCAACGAGTTCGGGCTGACCCACGAGAAGGTCGCCGAGGCCGTCGGCCGGTCGCGCGCCGCGGTCAGCAACCTGCTGCGTCTCCTGGAACTCGCCGAGCCGGTTCGTCGCATGGTCGAGAAACACGAGCTGGAGATGGGCCACGCCCGCGCCCTGCTCGCGCTGCCGGCGGAACAGCAGCCGGCCGCCGCGCGCCATGTCGTCGCCCGTTCGATGTCGGTGCGGCAGGCCGAACGGTACGTCAAGGGATTGCTGGCGCCGCGGTCCAGGGCCGCGAGCGGCGCCCGCCACGTCGATCCGGACGTACGGCGACTGGAGCAGGAACTCGCAGAGCGACTGGGCGCGCGCGTGGTGCTCGCCCACGGCGGCAAGGGCGGCGGCACGGTCACCATTCATTACCACTCCCTCGACGAGCTGGACGGTATCCTCACGCACATCCGCGGATCCCCCGGAGACCCCGGTTGATGACGATTGACGCGCCCGCGAGGATAAACTTACAATCCGCGGCCTTTGCGGTCCGGCGCCAGTGAGCGGCGCCGTTGCCGGGCGCGGGACGGACGCCGGCTGGTGGTCGGTGGTCGGCAAGACCATCGCCCTGCAATGGGCGGTGATTCTGATACTGGCCGCGGCTGCGTGGCCGCTGAGCGGCATCGCGGGGGCGGTGTCGCTGGTGCTGGGTGGGGCCGCCGTAGCCTTCCCCAACACGCTGCTCGCCTTGTGGCTGACCATCCGAGTGCAGCGCGTCGGGTCGTTGACCACGGCCGCGCTGCTTTTTGGGGAACTGCTCAAGCTCGGCCTGACATTGGCACTGCTGGCGCTTTTCGTCGCGAAATTCAGGCACACCGTGGTGTGGCTTGCGCTGATCATCGGCGTGGTCGGGGCGCTAAAGGCGCAATGGCTGGCGCTGTGGGTGACGCGGAAGGGCTGAGCGCGATGCTCCGGGGCGCCGGGTCCCAGGACAAGATATCGTAACTCTGAAGAAGCTGCACGAATGACAGCCGAGACTGCCGAACAAGCTGTAGAACACGCCGCCGAGCACGTGCTGACCCCCTCGAGCTACATCGGCCATCATCTGACCTTCCTGGAAAAGCCGGTCGGCGAAGGCGGTTTCTGGATCCTGAATCTGGATTCACTCATCACGGGCGGAATCCTCGGCATCCTCGTATTCGGATTCATGTATTGGGTGGTGCGCGGCGCCACCGCCGAGGTCCCCGACAGGCGCCAGGCGTTCGTCGAGCTCTGCGTGGAGTTCATCAACGACCAGGTCAAGGGCCTCTTTCACAAGGACATCAGCTTCGTCGCGCCGCTGGCGCTGACCGTGTTCCTGTGGGTGCTCTTCATGAACGCGATGGACTTCCTGCCCGCCGACTATGTCGCCAAGGGGCTGACGGCGATAGGCGTGCCGGAGTTTCGCATCGTGCCGACCTCCGACGTCAACACGACGTTCGCCCTGGCGCTTTCCGTGTGGCTGCTCATGATCTTCTTCTCGATCAAGGTCAAGGGTTTCGGCGGATTCATCCACGAGCTCTTCTGCGCGCCGTTCGGCGTCAAGCCACTGTGGGCGGCGCCGCTACTGATGGTCTTCAATACCCTGTTCAATCTGATCGAATACATCTCCAAGCCCCTCTCGCACAGCCTGCGACTGTTCGGAAACATGTACGCGGGCGAGATCATCTTTCTGCTGCTGTGGGTGTGGGCGGCGACCGGGCTGGCGGGCACGATCTTCGGTGGTCTGCTGGGTGCCGGCTGGGCGATATTCCACATCCTGATCGTGGTGCTGCATGCCTATATTTTCATGATGCTGACGGTGGTTTACATCTCTATGGCGCACGAGCACCACTGAGATTCGGGGAGTCTGGTTTCGGTATTTCACATTTATTCAAGAGGACAGTGAGATGGATAAGATGCAATTCCTGGCGATGATTCAGTCCTACACCGGGGTCGGTATCGGCCTCATTATCGGCCTGGGCGCGCTCGGCGCCTGCGTGGGTGTGGGCATCATGTGCTCGCGGTTCCTGGAAGGCGCGGCGCGGCAGCCGGAACTGATGCCGCAGCTCCAGGCCAAGGTGTTCCTGCTGCTGGGCCTCATCGACGCCTCGTTCATCATCGGTGTCGGTCTGGCGATGATGTTCGCGTTTGCCAATCCGCTGCTGGCCGTCATTCAGTAGGGAACATCCCCTAATCTTCAACCCGGGACAGGGGGCGGCAATGAACATCAATCTCACCCTGATCGCTCAGGCGATCATGTTCGCCATATTCATCTGGTTCACCGCCAGGTTCATATGGCCCCCGCTGATGAACGCCGTCGAACGGCGGCAGAAGACGATCGCCGATGGGCTGGCGGCGGCCGAGCAGGGCAACCGCAGCCTGAAGGAAGCCGAGGTGCGCGTGCAGACCATTGAGCGCGAGGCCCGCGCCAAGGCGCAGGCAATCATGGCCGACACCGAAAAGCGGGCCACGGCGATGATCGAGGAGGCCAAGGTCCAGGCCAAGACCGAGGGCGGGCGGCTGCTCGCCGCGGCCAAGGCCGAGGTCGGGCAGGAGGTCGAACGCGCCAAGGCCACACTGCGGGAGCAGGTGGCGAATCTCGCCGTGATAGGCGCGGAGCAGATCCTGAAGCGCGAGGTGAATTCCGGTGCCCACGCCGAAATGCTCAATCGCCTGAAGGCGCAGCTCTGAGAGGACGGAATCCAGCCATGGCCGAACTCTCGACCTTCGCGCGTCCTTATGCGGAAGCGGTGTTCCGCATCGCCCGCGACGGAAACTCGCTGAGCGAGTGGTCGGCGCTGCTGGGGGACATGGCGAGTATCGCCGCGAACCCGGATATGGCGGTGCTGATGTCGGATCCCGCGGTGGCGACCACGCAGCTCTACGACGTATTCGCGGCGGCCACGAAACGCAGCCTTTCCCCGGAGGCGCAAAATCTGCTGCGCACCTTGATCGACAACGATCGCCTGGGCGTGCTGCCCCACATCGCCAGCCAGTTCAACGAGCTCAAGAACGCGCACGAGGGCGCCGCCGACGCGGAAGTCATCTCCGCGTTCCCGCTGGACGAGGTGCAGTTGAAGGACCTCGTCGCCGTCATGGAGAAGAAATTCGGCGTTCGCCTCAAGCCTCACGTCAAGGTCGATGACAGCCTGATCGGCGGGGTACGCGTGTCGGTCGGCGACCGCACGCTCGACGCCTCGGTGCGGGCGCAGCTCGAAAGCATGCAGGCGGCGCTGTCCGCATAACGAAAAGGTTTCCAGGAGCAAATTTTATGCAGCAACTCAACCCTTCCGAGATCAGCGAGCTGATCCGCAGTCGCATTCAGGGCCTGGGCGTGAAGGCCGATCTGCGCACGCAGGGCACGGTCGTGACCGTGACCGACGGCATCTGCCGCATACACGGCCTGGCCGGCGCGATGCAGGGCGAAATGCTCGAATTCCCGAATCAGACCTACGGCCTGGCGCTCAACCTGGAGCGTGACTCGGTCGGCGCCGTAGTGCTCGGCGAGTACACCCACATCAAGGAAGGCGACACGGTGAAATGCACCGGCCGCATCCTGGAGGTGCCGGTCGGACCGGAGCTGATCGGGCGCGTCGTGAACTCCCTCGGTCAGCCTATCGACGGCAAGGGCCCCATCAACGCCAAGGACTCCGACGTTATCGAAAAGGTCGCCCCGGGCGTCATCTGGCGCAAGTCGGTCTCGCAGCCGGTGCAAACGGGCCTGAAGGCCATCGACTCGATGGTGCCGATCGGTCGCGGCCAGCGCGAGCTCATCATCGGCGACCGCCAGACCGGCAAGACCGCCGTGGCCGTGGACACCATCATCAACCAGAAGGGCAAGAGCCTGTTCTGCGTTTACGTCGCGGTCGGCCAGAAGGCCTCCACCATCGCCAACGTCGTTCGCAAGCTCGAGGAGTACGGCGCGATGGAGTACACCATCGTGGTCGCGGCCTCGGCCTCCGAATCGGCCGCCATGCAGTACATCGCGCCCTATTCCGGCTGCACCATGGGCGAGTACTTCCGCGACCGCGGCCAGGACGCCCTCATCATCTACGACGATCTCACCAAGCAGGCCTGGGCCTACCGCCAGGTGTCGCTGCTGTTGCGCCGTCCGCCGGGCCGCGAGGCATACCCCGGCGACGTCTTCTACCTGCACTCCCGGCTACTTGAGCGCGCCGCGCGCGTCAACGAGGAGTACGTGGAGCGCTTCACCAAGGGAGCCGTCAAGGGCAAGACCGGCTCGCTGACCGCGCTGCCGGTCATCGAGACGCAGGCCGGCGACGTCTCCGCGTTCGTGCCGACCAACGTCATTTCTATCACCGACGGCCAGATCTTCCTCGAGACCGACCTGTTCAACGCCGGCGTCCGTCCCGCCATCAACGCCGGTATCTCGGTCTCACGGGTCGGCGGCGCGGCGCAGACCAAGGCGGTGAAGAAACTCTCCGGCGGCATCCGTACCGATCTGGCGCAGTATCGCGAGCTGGCGGCATTCGCGCAGTTCGCCTCCGATCTCGACGACGCCACCCGCAAGCAGCTGGAGCGCGGTCGCCGCGTGATGGAGCTGCTGAAGCAGCCGCAATACCACCCGCAGCAGGTCTGGCAGCAGGCGGCGCTTCTTTTCGCCGTCAACAACGGCTATCTCGACGACATCGATGTCAAGACTATCCCGGCGTTCGAGAAGGGTCTGCTCGAACATCTGAAGACCAAGCAGGAGGCTCTCGCTCAGCGCATCGAGGACACCAAGGAGGTCTCCAAGGACGACGAGACCGCGCTGCACGAGGCGATCAAGCAGTTCAAACAGGCGGGCGCATTCTAAGGCGCGCAGGCACACTGCCCTTTCAACTGCTGACGGAAGCGACCCATGGCGGGAACAAAAGAGATCCGGACCAAGATCAAGAGCGTGCAGAACACGCGCAAGATCACCAAGGCGATGGAGATGGTCGCCGCATCCAAGATGCGCAAGGCGCAGGATCGCATGCGCGCCTCGCGTCCCTATGCGGACAAGGTGCGCAACATCGCCGCCCACATGGGTGGAGCGAATCCAGAGTACAAGCATCCGTTCCTGATCAGACGCGAGGCCGTCAGGAACACCGGCCTCATCCTGGTGACCACGGACAAGGGCCTCTGCGGCGGCCTGAACACCAACGTGCTGCGCGCGGTGACGACGAAGCTGAAGGAACTCGACGCCGCGGGCGTCGGCGTTCATGCCACCGCTATCGGCGGCAAGGGGCTGCAGTTCTTCATGCGCATCGGTGCCAACCTCATATCGCAGGCCGTACAGCTTGGCGACAAACCGCAGATGGAGAAACTGATCGGCGCAATCAAGGCACAGCTCGACGCGTACACGAAGGGCGACGTGGATGCGGTCTACCTGGCCTACTCGCGTTTCATCAACACCATGAGGCAGGAGCCGGTGCTCGAGCAGCTGCTGCCGCTCGCCGCGGAGCGTCTGACGCAGAGCGACGTGGAGAAGCGGGCCTACGGGTGGGATTACATCTACGAGCCAGGTGCCAAGGAGGTCGTCGACGAGCTGCTGGTGCGCTACGTGGAGGCCCTGGTGTATCAGGCGGTCGCGGAGAACATGGCCTCGGAGCAGTCCGCGCGCATGGTGGCCATGAAGGCCGCCTCGGATAACGCGAAGAATATCATCGGCGAACTGCAGCTCGTCTACAACAAGACGCGCCAGGCCGCGATCACCAAGGAGCTCGCCGAGATCGTCGGCGGCGCGGCGGCGGTTTAACCCGAATTTGAACAGTCAAGACTGGTATTTTCGAGGACAAGACCATGAGTAGCGGAACTATCGTTCAGTGCATCGGTGCGGTGGTGGACATCCAGTTCCCCCGCGAGCAAATGCCGAAGGTCTACGACGCGCTGGTGCTGGAAGCGAGCACGGAGGCCACGTTTGCCGAGCAGGGTCTGACCCTTGAAGTCGAGCAGCAGCTCGGCGACGGCGTGGTCCGCTGCATCGCGCTCGGTTCCTCCGACGGCCTGCGACGCGGCATGAGGGTGAAGGGCACGGGGGCCCCGATCTCGGTGCCGGTCGGAACCGGAACGCTGGGGCGCATCATGGACGTGCTGGGCCGTCCCATCGACGAGGCCGGCCCTATCAAGTACGACGAGAAGCGCGCCATCCACCAGGAGGCGCCGCAGTTCAAGGATCTCTCGCCCTCCGTCGACCTGCTCGAAACCGGCATCAAGGTCATCGACCTTGTCTGCCCGTTCGCGAAGGGCGGCAAGGTGGGCCTGTTCGGCGGCGCTGGCGTCGGCAAGACCGTCAACATGATGGAACTCATCAACAACATCGCGAAGAGCTACGGCGGCTACTCCGTTTTCGCAGGGGTGGGCGAGCGCACCCGCGAGGGCAACGACTTCTACCATGAGATGCAGGAGTCGAAGGTGCTCGACAAGGTGGCGATGGTCTTCGGCCAGATGAACGAGCCGCCCGGCAACCGCCTGCGCGTGGCGCTGACCGGTCTCACGATGGCCGAGAAGTTCCGCGACGAGGGCCGCGACATCCTGCTCTTCATCGACAACATCTACCGTTACACGCTGGCCGGCACCGAGGTGTCGGCGCTGCTGGGACGCATGCCCTCCGCGGTGGGCTACCAGCCGACGCTGGCCGAGGAGATGGGCAAGCTGCAGGAGCGCATCACCTCCACCAAGGTGGGCTCGATCACCTCGATCCAGGCGGTGTACGTGCCCGCGGACGACCTTACCGATCCGTCGCCGGCCACGACCTTCCTGCACCTGGATTCCACCGTCGTGCTCTCGCGTGACATCGCCGCGCTGGGCATCTACCCGGCCGTGGATCCGCTGGACTCCACCAGCCGCCAGCTCGATCCCCAGGTCGTCGGCGAGGAGCACTACAACGTCGCGCGCCTCGTGCAGGCCACCTTGCAGCGCTACAAGGAATTGCGCGACATCATCGCGATCCTCGGCATGGACGAACTCTCTCCCGACGACAAGCTGGCCGTGGCGCGCGCGCGCAAGATCCAGCGCTTCCTGTCGCAGCCGTTCAACGTCGCCGAGGTGTTCACCGGTTCGCCGGGCAAGATCGTGCCGCTGAAGGAGACCATCCGCGGCTTCAAGATGATCACCGACGGCGAGCTCGACCACCTGCCCGAACAGGCGTTTTACATGGTCGGCGGTATCGACGAGGCGGTCGAGAAGGCGAAGAAGCTGCAGTAAGGCGGGGACTCGTGAACGGCAATTGGTGAACCGCATGGCGCCCGATCCGGAGCCGCGAATCACGAATCGGGAGTTGCGACTCGCGGGTCATCCGTAACCGGTCACCAGAGACGGACAGATAGCAATGGCGAACAAGATGCTTGTGGATGTGGTCAGTGCCGAGGAGTCGATCTTCTCCGGAGAGGCGACGTTTGTCGTGCTGCCGGGCGAAGCCGGAGAGCTGGGCATATTGCCGCGCCACACCCCGCTCATCACCCGCATCCGGCCGGGTACGGTGGAGATCACGCGCGCGGACAATGACGAGAAGGAGCTCGTGTTCGTCGCCGGCGGCATACTGGAGGTGCAGCCGAATCACGTCACGGTGCTGGCCGATACGGCCATCCGCGGCAGGGATCTCGATGAGGCCAAGGCGCAGGAGGCCGTACGGGCGGCCGAGGACGCGAAGCGCAACGCCAAGGATCAGGTGGAAGTCGCCTCGGTGGAGGCGGAACTGGCCACGCTTGCTGCCCAGCTCGCGGCAATACGGCGTCTGCGTCGCCGCTAGCAGATCCCCGCCGCGCCGGTCAGCTCCGGCGCGTCGCATTTCACATCCCGATTCTCCCGCCGCCCTGCGGTGCTGCCTCGGAAGCGGCAGCTTCGGTATCATCTGCTCTGTACTTGTCTCACAACCGCCGAACCGCAGGGAAAATCCATGGCATTGAGCGTCATCATCCTCGCCGCGGGCCAGGGCACCCGCATGAAGTCGCAGCTTCCCAAGGTGCTGCATCCGCTGGCCGGCCGCCCGCTGCTGGCGCACGTTTACGCGGCGATCGAGCGGTTCCCCGCCAAGGACGTCCACATCGTCTACGGACACGGCGGCGAACGGGTGCGCGATGGGCTGAGCCATCTGAAGGCAAGATGGGTGGAGCAGGCGCGTCAGCTCGGCACCGGGCACGCAGTGATGCAGGCGATGCCGTCGGTCAGACCTGCGAGCACGGCGTTGATACTGTATGGCGACGTGCCTCTCATCACGCACGCGACGCTGCAGAGGCTCCTCGACGCTGCCGGACGCAAGGATCTGGCGCTGCTGACGGTCAGTCTGGAGAACCCCACAGGCTACGGGCGCATCGTGCGCGACAGCCACGGCAACGTGCAGCGCATCGTCGAGCAGAAGGATGCCAGCGAGTCCGAGCAGGTCATCCACGAGGTCAATACCGGCATGATGGCGGTCAGCGCGAAGCTGCTGCGCGGATGGGTGGGGCGGTTGAGCAACAAGAACGCGCAGAAGGAGTACTACCTGACCGACGTGATCGAGATGGCGGTCAAGGACAGGGTGCGCATCAACACGGTGTCGCCGGAATCGCCGTTCGAAGTGATGGGCGTGAACGATCGCGCGCAGCTGTCCGAGCTGGAACGCTACTATCAGTTCGTGCAGGCGCAGCATCTGATGCGGCAGGGCGTCACGCTGCATGACCCCTCGCGGTTCGATCTGCGCGGGGAGCTGGAGGTCGGTCAGGACGTCAGCATCGACGTCAACGTCGTCATCGAGGGGCGGGTGCGGCTTGGCAACCGCGTTACCGTGGGACCGAACAACGTGCTGCGCAACGTGTCGATAGGCGATGATGTCGCGATCCTCGCCAATTGTGTCATCGAGGACGCCGTCGTTGGCGACGGCGCACGCCTCGGACCATTCGCCCGCATTCGCCCCGAGACCGTGCTGGGAGCGGACGTGCACGTGGGAAACTTCGTCGAGGTGAAGAAATCGGTGGTCGCGAAGGGGAGCAAGCTCAACCACCTGAGCTACATCGGCGATGCCGAGATAGGCAGCAACACGAACATCGGGGCCGGCACGATTACGTGTAACTATGACGGCGCTCACAAGCACAAGACCGTCATCGGCGATGACGTCTTCATCGGCTCGGACTGTCAGCTCGTGGCGCCGGTGAAGGTGGGCGACGGTGCGACGATCGGTGCGGGCACGACCGTGGCGAAGGACGCCCCCGCCGGCATGCTCACCATCAGCAGGGTGCGCCAGCAGGTCATCGACAACTGGCGGCGGCCGCGAAAGAAGAAATAAGGGTCTGAAGGCGCGCCGCGGGGGAGCGCGCAAACGAGGGGGAGAGATGTTCCGAGTCGGCTATTTCCAGTTCCGTCCGTTATTCGGCAGGGTGGAGCGCAATCTCAATCGCGTGCTCGCCGCCCTCTCCGACGTGCGCGCCGACATCGTCGTCCTGCCGGAGCTGCCGTTCACGGGTTACTACTTCGCCACCCGCGACGAGGTGATGGCGCTGGCGGAGGATCCTGCGCGCTCCGCGACCGTGGACAGCCTGGCGCGGCTGTGCCGGCAGCGCGATTTCTACATCGTGACCGGCTTCGCCGAGCGCAGGCACGAAAAGGCGTACAACAGTTCGCTGCTGATCGGCCCGCAGGGCCTGGTGCACACCTATCGCAAGTTGCATCTGTTCAACACCGAAAAGGACTATTTCGACGCCGGCGACACACCGCTGTCGGTGCAGGAGCTGCGCGGCGTGAAGATCGGGATGATGGTGTGCTTCGATTGGGCGTTTCCGGAGGTGGCGCGGACGCTCGCCCTGCAGGGTGCCGACATACTCTGTCATCCCGCGAACCTGGTGCTCGGATTCTGCCAGCAGACGATGCTTACACGCTGCCTGGAGAACCGGTTATATGCAGTCACCGCGAACCGCCACGGACCGGATCTGCGCCCGCACGGGGAGTTGAAGTTCACCGGACGCAGCCAGGTAGTCGCGCCCGGCGGAAAGCTGTTGCAGAGGGCGCCGGCACGGCGCGACCTGCTGCATGTCGTAGAGATCGATCCGGCGCTCGCCCGCAACAAGGCGATTACAGTGCGCAGCGATCTCATCGCCGACCGCCGTCCGCAGTTCTATGGTGAGCTCGCCCGTTAGCGCGGAGCGACGACCCTTATCAACGCCAGGAGAACTCCATGACCTTCACCACACCGGACCTGTACGATGCGCACGAGAAGGATGTCCAGGTGGCCGAGCCACTGTTCCGGAACTACGGCGGCGCCGCGCGCTTTTCCGGACCCATCGCTACGCTGAAACTGCACGAGGACAATTCGCTGGTTCGCACCGCCCTGGAAGAGCCCGGCCACGGGCGCGTTCTCGTGATCGACGGAGGCGGCTCGCTTCGCTGCGCCCTGGTCGGAGATCAGCTCGCCGTGCTGGCGAAGAACAACGGCTGGGCCGGCCTCCTCGTGAACGGCTGCATACGGGACTCGGTCGAGATCGCAAGGATGGACATCGGCGTCAAGGCCCTCAACACGAACCCCAGGAAGAGCGTGAAGAAGGGTGCCGGCGATCGCGACATAGCGGTCTTTTTCGCCGGCGTGACCTTCCGTCCGGGCGAGTTCGTCTATGCCGACGAGGACGGTCTCCTGGTCTGCGCCCGGCGCCTGGACTGACAGTGACCCTGTTGCGGGCGCGCCCGCGGGGTCGACGGGCAGTCTCGCCATGGATGCCGGAGCATGGAAGGCCGTTACCTTGAAAGGCTGGTGACGGAGCGGCGGCTACATATAGAATCCGGGGATGGCCGAGACATTCAAAGTCGCTTGCATCCAGAATTGCGCGGAAAACGATCTCGAGCGTAATCTCGAGGAGACCACGAAGCTGACCCGTGCTGCGGAGAACGCCGGGGCGCAGCTTGTCTGCCTGCCGGAATATTTCGCCTTCATGGCGCCCAGCGACCAGGAGCTGCTTCGCGTCGCGCCGACCGAGGACGCGCATCCGGCCCTGGCGGTGTTCAAGGACCTCGCCCGGGAGCTTCATGTCTGGCTGCTCCTGGGTTCGCTGGCCATTCGTGTTCCCTCCGGCCGGGTCAACAACCGCTCGTACCTGATCGACAGCGACGGCCAGGTCGCGGCGAGCTACAACAAGGTCCATCTCTTCGACGTGACCCTGAAGGGCGGGGAGAGTTATTCGGAGTCCTCGGCGGTGGAGGCCGGTGCGCAGGCGGTGGTGGCGCAGACGCCGTGGGGGAAGCTGGGCATGAGCATCTGCTATGACATCCGATTCGCCTACCTGTATCGCCTCCTTGCCCAGTCCGGCGCCTCGTATCTGACGGTGCCGGCGGCATTCACCCGCACTACCGGACAGGCGCACTGGCACGTGCTCATCCGCGCGCGCGCGATTGAAACGGGCTGTTTCGTCTTCGCGCCCGGCCAGTGCGGCCGTCGATCCTGGGGGCGGGCGACCTTCGGGCATTCACTCATAGTGGATCCCTGGGGGACGGTGCTTGCCGAAGGCACGGACGCCCCGGGGTTCATCGTGGCGGATATCGATCCGTCGCGCGTGGAGGATGCCCGTCAGATGATCCCTGCCCTGAACCACGATCGGCCGTTGCGTTCCCCCGACTGAGGGCCGGCCGGTCGCCGGTCGATCGCGTTGCCCTGACCGTCTCTCCGGCGGCGGCAGCGTTCGGCAATGCGTACCATGATGTAGTCGCAGACCCGCAATGGCACCGGCGCCCGCCGGGGCGGGCGGATCGCGGGCCGGTCGCGGGCACGCACGACGAGGGAGGCCTAAGTGCTTAATCAGGAAAGGATCCGGGACCGCGGCACCGTCCGCCCGGCAAGGGTTCAGTCTTCATTCAGGGCTGGCTGTTAGCATCCCGCGCGATGATCTCCGAACTTCTACTCCTGGCCGGTCTGCAGGCGCAGCCGGCGGCCGGGGAAGGCCTCGATCGCCAGTTTACCCGCCCCCCACTGGTGCTCGCCCAGGCGGCAACGAGCCCCGATCAGGCCGCGGCCATGGCCCGAAGGCAGACCGGAGGGCGCGTGCTTGGCGTCGACTGGGGAGACAACGGCGGACAGCCGGTCTACATGGTGAGGGTGCTGATGCCTGACGGGAGCATCCGTGTGGTCGCCATACCTGCCAGTGGCAAGTAACCGAGGAAAGCGAGCGAGAGAACGATGCGCGTGCTGCTGATTGAGGATGAGGCGCCATTGCGCGAGCAGGTCGCGGCCCACCTGCGCGAGCAGAAATATGCGGTCGACACGGCCGCAAGCGGCAACGACGGCCTCCACTTCGGCAAGGAGTACCCGGTCGACGTGGCAATCGTAGACCTCGGACTGCCGGACATATCGGGCATGGACGTGATCAAGAAGTGGCGCGAGGCCGGTCGTTCCTTTCCGGTCCTTATCCTGACCGCCCGCAGCAGCTGGCAGGACAAGGTGCAGGGCCTGGAGACCGGCGCGGACGACTACCTGGTCAAGCCGTTCCACATGGAGGAGCTGACGGCACGCGTACGCGCGCTGGTGCGCCGCGCAAGCGGCTGGTCGGAATCGGTGCTGCACTGCGGCGCGGTCTCGCTCGACACCGCCTCACAGCAGGTCACGGTCAACGGACGCGAGGTGAATCTCACCGCGTTCGAGTACAAGGTCCTCGAGCACCTCATGCTGCATGCCGGCGAGGTGATCTCCAAGTCGGAGCTCTCCGAGCACATGTACGAGGAGGACATGGATCGCGACTCCAACGTGCTCGAGGTCATCATCGGTCGATTGCGCAAGAAGCTCGACCCGGACAAGACGCTCAATCCCATCGAGACGCTGCGCGGCCGCGGCTACCTGCTGAGACTCGAACAGGCCTAGGACATCGGCTATAAAGGCGGGCAATGCGCTCGCTCAACGCCCGCCTACTCCTTGCCGCAACACTGACGCTGGCGGCCTTTCTCGGCCTGACCGGCTTCACCCTCGACCAGGCATTTCAGCGCTCGGCGCTCTCGGCTACGCAGGATCGCCTGCAGGGCCAGGTGTACATGCTGCTGTCGGCGGCCCAGTTCGAGGCTCCGGAGAAGCGCATGATGCCGACGTCGCTGCCGGATCCGCGGCTGTCCACTCCCAGCTCCGGCCTTTACGCCCAGTTGACCCGCGAGGATGGCACCTCGGTGTGGCGGTCGCTGTCGATGCTCGGACTGACCATCCCCGTGGAACGGCCCTCCCGCACGGGTGTCCCGATTTTCGCCGCCGCGGAGGCGTCCGACGGCACGCCGTTGTTCACCCTGATCTTCAGCGTGCGCTGGGAGGGAAAGCGCCGCAACGACGAGCGGGTCTACACGGTACAGGTCGCCGAGAGCCGGCAGGAATACGACAACCAGGTGCGGGCCTTTCGCCGCAGCCTGGGCACCTGGCTGGCTGCCTCCGCGATCGTGCTGCTTGCCGTGCAGGCGCTCATCCTGCACTGGGGCCTGCGCCCGCTGCGGCGCGTCGCCGAGGAGGTGCGGGAGGTCGAATCGGGGCGCAAGGAATCGCTGATCGGCGACTACCCCACGGAGTTGCAGAGGCTGGTCGTCAATCTCAACGCCCTCGTCCGCAACAGCAAGGCGAATCTCGAGCGCTACCGCCGCGCCCTCGGTGATCTCGCCCACAGCTTCAAGACTCCGCTCGCCGTGATGCGCAGCGCCGCTGACACGGGCGGGCGGGTGGAGGACCTGCGGGAGATCGTGCGCGAGCAGGTCAGCCGGCTCGACAACACCGTCCAGTACCAGTTGCAGCGCGCGGCGGCCTCGGGGCGCAGCGCGCTCGCGACACCCATTCCCGTGGAGCCGGTGGTGAACAAGGTGGTGCAGTCGCTGGCGAAGGTCTACGCGGATCGAAGGCTGCAGTTCGAGGTGACGGTCGAACGCGGGACGGAATTCGTCGGCGACGAGGGCGACCTGCTGGAGATCATCGGCAACCTGGCGGAGAACGCCAGCAAGTGGGCGAAGCAGCGGGTTCGCATACGTGCCGGTGTGGGTGCCGGTGCGGACAGGACGCGCCGGCCGCTGGAACTGAGCATCGAGGACGACGGTCCCGGCATCCCGCCGGATGAATGCAGGACCATCTTCGAGCGCGGTTATCGCGCCGACACCGCGGTGCCCGGGCACGGGATCGGTCTGGCGATCGTGCGCGACCTCGTCTACGAGGTCTACCACGGCGCGCTGACGGTGGACCGCAGCGAGGATCTCGGCGGCGCGCGGGTCCTCGCGCGCGTCACGTTCTGAGCCAGCCGCATCCGCGCCTTTTCGACTCCCTCCGCGCCCCGCCGTGCGGGCTCTGCGAGGATGCCGTGGCGTTCCCGGCGGGCCCGGATTGCGGCGGCACCAGCGAACGGCTACCGCCTTTGCGCGACACCCACGACCGCATCGAACAGGCGCTGCTGGATCGGGTCGCTCGCCGCGGTCAGTTCCGGATGCCACTGCACGGCGATGAGCCAGGGGTGATCCGGGATTTCCACCGCCTCAATCGTCCCATCCGGCGCATGCGCGACCACCGAGAATCGATCTGCAACCTTCTTCAGGGCCTGGTGATGCCAGGAGGCCACCTCGAAATCCACGCTCCCCGCAACCTGCGCCAGCCTCGAGTCCGCCCGCACGCTGACGCGATGGGGAATGGGCTCGCGCGGCGGCGCACGATGCAGCACGGTTTCCCCGACCTCGTCGGGCAGATGCTCGATCAGCGTTCCTCCCATCACGATGTTCAGGATCTGCGCGCCGCGGCAGATCGCCAGAGTCGGCAACCCCCCGTCGAGCACGCGCTGAGCCAGATAGATCTCCGAGGCATCGCGTTCGGTATCGATCGCGTAGTTCGCAGGGTGCCCCTTGCCCCCATAGCGCGACGGGTCGATGTCGCCGCCGCCCGTCAGTATGAGCGCATCGAGGGTGGCGAGCGCCACCTCCAGGCGCTCCTCCCCGGGGGCGAGCAAGAGCGGCACGCCGCCGGCTCGCCGCACTGCATCAACGTATTCCGCCGGGATCGTGTAGCGATTGTCGGCGTTGCGTCCATAGGTGGTCAGGCCGATTAATGGGTGGCTGCGGCCGGGCTGCATGGTCTTTCCTTCACGCGCATGTCGATGAAATGCGCTATTTTATTCGTTTCGAGCGCGGGAGTGGCAGCACCGCACCGCTACCGACTCCGGCCAGTTGCCGCGCCCGGGGAGATGCACCATACTGACCCGACCTGCGCCGCAAACCCCGCCATGCCGAACATCGACATAATGATCATCATGTAACGAGAACATCTGCCTGTGCCTGTCGATGGCGAATGGCGTGCCTCCCGGACATGAATCGATCCGGCTCCCGTGCCCGTCGTTGACACAGCCAACGGAAGACAAGAAGAAGGCGTGACCTGCGCGCCGAAAAAGACCTCGGGAAGATCTGCATGAAGCCCAGCGATGTGAAGACCGTTGCCGACTGCAAGGAGATCGTCGACGAACGCAAGCTCACGCATGTCAAGGTGGGGGTATTCGACGTCGATGGCATCATGCGCGGCAAGTACATGTCGCGAGACAAGTTTTTCGGTGCGCTCGAAAAGGGATTCGGATTCTGCGACGTGGTGCTGGGGTGGGATTCCGCGGATCAGCTCTACGACAACGTGAACTTCACCGGCTGGCACACGGGGTACCCGGATGCGCCCGTTCGCCTGCTTCCGCAGACCTGCCGCGACGTCCCCTCCGAGGGCGACATGCTGCTGTTCCTAGGCGAGTTCATCGAGGCGGCCGAGTCCCTGTGTCCGCGCGGCATGTTGCGCCGCGTCGTGGAACGCGCCCGGGACATGGGTTTCGAACCCTACGCCGGCCTGGAATTCGAATACTTCGTCTTCGACGAGTCGCCGGAGTCCGTGCGCGAGAAGCATTACCGCAACCTGAAGCCGATGGCGCCCGGCTACTTCGGCTACTCCGTCATCCGCAACTCCGTGCATTCGGAGTATTACCTCGAAACGCTCGACTTGTGCGAAAAGATGCGTTTCCCGCTGGAGGGACTGCACGAGGAGACCGGCCCGGGCGTGATCGAGGCGGCGATCGCGGTGGATGATGCGATGAATGCCGCCGACAAGGCGGCACTGTTCAAGACCTTCATAAAGATCCACGCACAGCGTCACGGCCGCATGGCGACCTTCATGGCGAAATGGTCCAGGGACTGGCCGGGGCAGAGCGGCCACATCCACGTCTCGCTGAAGGACAGGGCGGGCAAGCCGGTGTTCCACGACCCCAAGGGCCCGCACGGGATGAGCAAGCTGATGCGGCATTTCGTCGCCGGCCAGCAGGCGCTGATGCCGGAACTGCTGTGCATGGTGGCGCCGACCGTGAATTCCTTCTCGCGACTGATCCCGGGCTTCTGGGCGCCGACCGAGGCGACCTGGGGAGTCGAGAACCGCACCTGCGCGCTGCGCGTCATTCCGGGCTCGGAGAAATCCCAGCGCGTGGAGTACCGCGTCGCCGCGGCGGACGCCAATCCCTACATTGCGCTTGCCGCCGCGTTGCTCTCCGGACTGTGGGGCATAGAGACCGAGGCCGAACTGGGCAAACCCATAGAGGGCAACGCCTACGGGCAGAAGCTGCCGAAAAAGCTGTCGCTGCCCGCGACGTTGTGGGATTCGGCACAGCGCCTGAAGGGTTCGGCAGCGGCCCGCGCGTGGCTGGGCGATGCGTTCGTGGAGCATTTCGCGGCATCGCGCGAGTGGGAGGAACGCCAGTTCAGGAAGGCGATCACGGATTGGGAGCTGGAACGCTACTTCGAAATCATCTGAGGGCACGCACATCACAACGACCGAGGAACCATGGCCGCGATACAGAAGACAATTACACCGGTGGACGGCAGCGTCTACGTCGAACGGCAATTCGCCACGGACGAGCAGATCGGCGCGGCGCTGCAACACGCGCGCAAGGCGCAGGCCGCGTGGCGACACGTCGCCCTCGCCGAGCGCGCCGCCATCTGTACGCGATTCATCGACGCCTTCGTGGCGCGCAAGCTGGCGATCGCCGAGGAACTCACCCGCCAGATGGGGCGCCCCATCGGCCAGTCGCCCGGCGAGGTGCGCGGGTTCGAGGAACGCTCACGACACATGATCGCCATAGCCCCGGCGACCCTCGCGGACATCGACGCCGGACCGAAGGAGGGTTTTCGCCGGTTCGTACGCCGCGAGCCACTCGGGGTCGTGCTGGTGCTGGCGCCGTGGAATTATCCCTATCTCACCTCGGTGAACTCCGTGGTGCCGGCGATCATGGCGGGCAACGCCGTGATACTGAAGCACTCCAACCAGACGCCGTTGTGCGCCGAGCGCTTCGCCGAATGCTTCAGGGAGGCGGGCCTGCCGGACGGGGTGTTCCAGTTCCTGCACTGCACGCACGAACAGGCGGCGGCGATGATCGCCTCGCCGATGATCGACTTCGTCGCTTTCACGGGTTCGGTCGAGGGCGGGCATGCGGTGCAGAAGGCGGCCTCCGGCCGCTTCATCGGAACCGGATTGGAACTGGGCGGCAAGGATCCCGCGTACGTCCGTCCCGACTGCAACCTGGCGCATGCGGTGGAGAACCTGGTCGACGGCGCGTTCTTCAATTCCGGCCAGTCGTGCTGCGGTATCGAACGGATCTACGTACACCAAGAGATCTACGATCGGTTCGTCGACGGCTTCGTCGCGCTGACGCGTCAATACCGCCTCGGCAACCCGCTGGACCCCAACGTGAACCTCGGGCCCATGGTGCGCACCCGCGCGGCAGAGTTTGCGCGCGGTCAGGTTCGCGAGGCGGTCGCGGCCGGTGCCCGATCGCTCGTGGACCCGCAGGAATTCCCGGCCGACAAGGAGGGAACGCCCTACATGGCGCCGCAGGTGCTGGTCGACGTGAACCACTCGATGCGGATTATGCGCGAGGAGAGCTTCGCACCGGTCATCGGCATCATGAAGGTGCAGAACGACGAACAGGCCATCGCGCTGATGAACGACAGCGACTTCGGCCTTACCGCGGCGATCTGGACGACGGATCCCGACGCGGCATTGCGTATCGGCGACGCCGTGGAGACGGGCACGTGGTTCATGAACCGCTGCGATTACCTCGATCCGGCGCTTGCCTGGACCGGTGTGAAGGATTCCGGCCGCGGCTGCACGCTGTCCCGCGTCGGGTACGAACAGCTGACACGACCCAAATCCTACCATTTGCGCATTGCGATTTGAGAGGGCAAGCGAGATGACCATCGATCCCAAGAGCCTGACCCGCAACTGGAACTACCCGACGTCGGTCCGCTTCGGACCGGGCCGCATCGCCGAACTGCCCGCCGCGTGCAGGGACCTCGGCATGAAGCGGCCGCTGCTGGTCACTGATCCCGGCCTGCGCAAGCTGCCGATGATCGACAGCGCCCTGGCCTCGCTGAGGTCCGCGGGGTTCGGCGACTGCGTGTACTCCGATGTACAGGCCAATCCGGTCGGCAGGAACGTCGAGGAGGGCGTTGCCTGGTACCGGCAGCAGGGCTGTGACGGCGTCATCGCTTTCGGCGGCGGCAGCGCCCTGGACGTCGGCAAGGCGATCGCCCTGATGGCCGGTCAGAAGCGGCCGCTGTGGGATTTCGAGGATCGCGAGGACTGGTACACGCGCGTGGACCCCGCGGGCGTGGCGCAGACGATCTCCGTGCCGACCACCGCCGGCACCGGCTCGGAGGTGGGACGCGCATCGGTGATCCTCGACGAGGCGACGCATATCAAGAAGATCATCTTCCACCCGAAGATGATGCCCGCGATCGTGATCGCGGATCCGGAACTCACGGTCGGTCTGCCGCCGCGCATCACCGCCGCCACGGGGATGGATGCGCTGGCGCACAACCTGGAGGCCTATTGCGCTCCCGGATTCCACCCGCTCGCCGACGGGATCGCCCTGGAGGCGATGCGCATGGTGAAGGAGTGGCTGCCGCTGGCCGTGAAGGACGGCAGGAACATCGCCGCGCGCGCGCACATGCTGGCGGCCGCGAGCATGGGCGCGACGGCGTTCCAGAAGGGCCTGGGCGCCATCCACTCGCTGAGCCACCCTGTCGGTGCGATGTACAACACGCATCACGGCGAGACCAATGGCGTGGTGATGCCCTATGTGCTGGCGTTCAACCGGCCGGCCATCGAGGAGAAGCTCACCCGGCTGGCGCGTTATCTGAACCTCGCCAACCCGGGTTTCGACGCCGTGCAGCAATGGGTGCTGGCGCTGCGCAGGGAGATAGGCATCCCGCACACGCTCGCGGAGCTGGGCGTGAAGGAGGCCGATCTCGACGTACTGACCCCCATGGCCGTCGATGATCCCTCGACGGGCGGCAATCCGCGGCCGGCGGGACATGCCGAGATGCGTCAGATGTTCGAAAAAGCGATACGCGGCGAGTTGGCCTGAGCGTGCGCTGGTATCTTTCAGGCATCGAGGGCAGTGCCCCCGGGAACGGCCGTCGAGTCTGGAACGCAGTCGCGTGATCGTGGTGATGCGTCGCATGGCAATGCGCGAACGACAATCCGGCCGAGGCGACGGCCGTTGCTCATGCCGGGCAAATAATCGATACTGAATTTGCCCGGTCGTGACCAACGGCGGGTGTGAAGCGGCAGGTCCGCAGGCGGCGTGTGCGGCATCTTGCGGTGCGCCGTGTGAATGCGATCAGGGGGTCGCCTGTCACCGGGAACCGCTTCGGGGAACAGCCCTCGGGACATGAGCATCGCGGTCGATGGATTCGACCGCAATCAAGAACGTGAGAAGCGCCGACACTGCACGTGGCTGGCGCCGGACAATCTGCGGAGGAGGAGTATCTTGCATACTCGGCGGTTCGGGCCTGAAGGGCGCACGCTCCGATGTCTCGCGGGACCCGCCTGTCCGAAACACCTTCCCTTCGCGGGTGGTCACCACTCCATACAGCGCATCGACTCCGCCATCGCGGCAGCCTCCGCAGGCTGTCTGCGAACCGCCTAGGAGTCCCCGGGTGCGGATGGGCGAACATGCGGACGGTGATTGGCGGCGCTGCATCTGCCGGCTGCCCGGGGACGGCCGCGCGATGCGTGGAGGAGGGTCCGGGCCGTGCGCCGTATCGCCGGCAATGTGACGCGGGCGTCGACGTCGTGACGGATCAAGGGGGAAAAACAAGGTGCCAAGAGCGATAAGACTCTACGTTCGATACGTCGACGCCTTCAATCGGAGGGTTGGTCGGGCCACGATGTACCTGGTATACGTGATGCTCGGCCTGCTGCTGTACATGTCCGTGTCCAGGTCCGTGTTCAATACGCCGTTGAACTGGGGCGTGGAGATGGCGCAGTTTCTCATGGCGTCGTACTACCTGCTGGGCGGCGCGTACTCGATGCAGATCGATGCCCACGTCCGGATGGACATCTTCTACTCCCGATGGTCGCCGAAGGGCCGGGCCCTGGCTGACGTGTTGACCGCGTTCTGCCTGATCTTCTACCTCGCGGTGCTGCTCATCGGCGGCATCTTCAGCAGCGAGTATGCCGTGGTCCATGGGCAGAAGAATTATTCGGCGTGGGCGCCGCCAATGGCGCCCATCAAGATCATCATGACCTTCGGGGTCTTTCTCATGCTGTTGCAGGCGCTCTCGATGTTCTTCAAGGACGTGGCCACGCTGCGCGGGGAGACGCTGCAATGAGCTACGAGATGATCGCGCTGACGATGTTCTCGATGATGATGCTGATGCTGCTCACCGGGCAGCGGGTCTTCGGGGCCATCGGCTTCGTCGCAGCGGTAGCGGCGCTGGCTCTCTGGGGCGAGGGCACGCGTGGTTTCGCCATGCCCTTCGACGCCGCGTTCAAGCTGCTTAACTGGTATCCGCTGCTTACGCTCCCCATCTTCATCTTCATGGGCTACGTCTTCTCCGAGTCGGGCATCGCGAGTGATCTCTACCGGATGTTCCACGTCTGGTCCGGGAGATTGCACGGGGGACTCGCCGTCGGCACCGTCGGCCTGATGGTGATCATCTCGGCCATGAACGGACTGAGCGTGGCCGGCATGGCGATCGGCTGCACGATCGCGCTGCCGGAGATGCTGAAGCGCGGATACAACAAGCAGATGGTGAGCGGCGTCATACAGGCGGGCAGCTCGCTCGGCATCCTGATTCCGCCGAGCGTGGTGCTGGTGCTCTACGGGATGATCGCGCGTCAGCCCGTCGGACAGTTGTGGCTGGCGGGCGTGTTTCCCGGGATCCTGCTGGCTGCGTTATTTATCGGCTATATCGTCGTACGCTGCAGGCTGCAACCGCACATGGGGCCGCCGCTGCCGGCCGAGGAACTTCAGCAGGTGAGTCTGCACGACAAGATTCGCCTTTTGCGGGCGGGCATCTGGCCGCTCGTCATCTTCTTCATGATGACCGGACTGTTCCTCATGGGCGTAACCAGTCTGGTCGAGAGCTCCGCGGTGGGTGCAGCCATGACGCTGCTGGTCGCGCTCATCAAGGGCCGTGTCAACAGGAAGATGATGGAGGAGGTGATACGCCAGACACTGAGCGTGAGCTGCATGTTCATGTGGATTATCCTGGCGGCGCTCTGCTTCGGCGCGGTGTTCGACGGCCTCGGAGCGGTGAACTCCATCAAATGGCTGTTTCTCGAGCAGTGGCAATTGAACCCCTGGGTGATCCTCATCATGATGCAGGTCTCCTTCATCGTGATGGGAATGTTCCTGGACGACACGGCGATGCTGGTAATCGTCGCGCCGCTGTATATTCCGCTGGTGATCGCCCTGGGATTCAATCCGATCTGGTACGGTGTCATGTACACCATCACCTGCCAGATGGCGTACATGACGCCGCCGTTCGGCTACAACCTCTTCCTGATGCGCGCCATGGCGCCGAAGGACTACACTCTGGGGGAGATCTATCGTTCAATCGTGCCGTTCGTGCTGATCATGGCCCTCGGCCTGAGCATCATCATGGCGTTTCCGCAGATCGCCTTGTGGTTGCCGGAGTGGTACTACAGCCGATGAGTTCGGCAATGGAGAACGCCGGGTTTCGGCCTGGCCGATGAGCGCGGGCGCCCGCAGCGCCCGCCTGCATACAGTGCAGCCGGGGACGGGGACTCGCAACACGGGGGCTCGGAACGGATCCCCGGCACGGGAGCAGACGAAAGAAGGAGGCAAAGCCGCAGTGCGACAATAGTTCAATCCACGACGTAGGGAGAAAACCGAAATGACCAAGAGACGCGAATTTCTCAAGAAGGCGGGGGCGGCGACAGCCGCGGCTGTGGGCGCGACGACCCTGTCGGCGCCGTATGTCCATGCCCAGTCGAAGACCGCAATCAAGTGGCGCCTGCAGACCTATGCCGGCCCGGCGCTGGCCGAGCACGTGATCAAGCCATCGATCGATGCCTTCAACAAGGCGGCGAACGGCGAGATGGTGATCGAGCTCTACAACGCCGACCAGCTGGTGCCGCATGGCGAACTGTTCCGCGCTGTGCAGGACGGCACCGTGGACGCCGCCCAGAGCGACGACGACTCCATCGCCGCGCCGGTGGACGTGGCCGTGTTCGGCGCCTACTTCCCGTTCGCGTCGCGATATTCTCTCGACGTGCCTGCGCTGTGGCATTGGTACGGCCTGAAGGAGATCTGGGAAGAGGCCTACAAGGAGGTCCAGGGTGTCACCTGGCTCAGCACCGGTTCCTGGGATCCATGCAATGTCGGCAGTACGAAACCGGTCCGCAGCGTGGAGGATCTCAAGGGGCTGCGACTCTACACCTTCCCCACCGGCGGCCAGTTCCTCAGCCGCTTCGGTGTGGTGCCGGTGACGCTTCCATACTCCGACGTCGAGGTGGCGATACAGACGGGCGAGCTCGACGGCGTGTGCTGGTGCGGCATCACCGAGATGTACACGGTCGGCTGGGCGAACGTGCTGAAATACTACCTCACCAACAACGTCTCCGGCGCGTGGGCCGGGTCCTACTTCGCGAACACCGAGCGCTGGAACGCGCTCCCCGAGCACCTGAAGGCCCTGTTCACCCTCTCCATGGACAGCTCGCACTACTACCGTCAGCACTGGTACTGGTGGGGCGAGGCGCACTACCGCACGACCGGCGGGAAGCTCGAGCTCACGACCATTCCGCAGGCGGAGTGGGCGAAGGTCGAAGACGAGGCGCTGAAGTTCTGGGACGAGATCGCCGCGCGGAGCCCGAGGGACGCCAAGGTCGTGGAGATCCTGAAGAAGTATGCGGAAACGATGAAGAAGGCCGGACCTCCGTACCGTTACGCCTGAGTCAGGCGGACGCCCGCCGGCGGCAGGCGGCAGGGGGATTGCCCCCTGCCGCCCACGCCCCGGTAACGCGGGGACGAACTGCCTTCGGGAGGTACCCCGGGGGCCGTTGGGTGGCCCGGTGCGAGATCAGACTCCGCGGCGCTCGATGCGCCTGACCTTCTCCGGCTGGGGCAGGCGATAGAAGCAGTGCAGTTCCTCGTACAGCCGCGCCCGGTCAGAGCAGCAGGCGCGATAGTTCGCCTGCAGGTAGCGGCAGTACCTGCCCGCGTAGCGGTTGGCGTCCGCGTATCGCTGCGGGAGC
>JAJVHZ010000011.1:175828-215230 GCA_022072255.1 Gammaproteobacteria bacterium
AGGTCGGGGGCCGAGCGGGTACCGATCTCCGCCGCGGCCAGCCGCCCGAGCAGATCAGCGTCGAGGTAGACGCTCAGATCGAGCGTAGCGCCCTGCGCGCGCACGAATACGCATTCGCCGATCGCGCGTTCCGTCTCCCCGAGCATCGCCCGCGCCCAGGTCGCATCGGTCGTGACGAATTCCGCGACGTCGATGGAGTACGGGAGGCCATACAACCCCTGCAGCCGGCGTTGCAGGGCGCGCAGCGGCTCGAGCTGCTGCGCGCCGGCCGACGCCGTCACTGCGGAAGACCGTCCCCCGGCGCCCATATCGGCTGCAGGCCCAGGTCCACGAGACGTCGCTGGGCGCGCGCGCTGCCCGTCTTCAGCCACAGCTCGTAGGTGCGCAGGATGTCGGAGTCGGAATTCAGGTGAGCGCGTTCGCTGACCTCGTTCAGAACGTCGACGAAGCGCTGGAACTTGCCGGAGAGTTCCCCGAACACCGGCGAGAGCGCGCGTCCGCCCGCCCAACGTGAGAGGTTGTCGGCGAGATACCCGTAGGCGCTGCCGCCCATGGCGACGTAGTAGTTCACGTCGACCGTCTTGCGCTGCAGGCTGTCGCTGAACACGCCGCTGATGAACAGGGCGACGTCGGCGAGCCGGCGCAGCATCAGGTTGCGCTGCTCGGCATTCGGGGCGGCCAGGGCGTCGCCGTACATCTCGGCGAGGGGTTTCAGCGTCCTGCCCTCCTCGGTGTGCTCGTAAAGCCGATCGGAATGGGTGAACGACGTCAGCAGATTGAGGACGTAGCAGGTCGTGTCGGCACTCGCCTTCAGATGCTGGTTGTCGATCGCGTGCCTGAGCTCGTCGTGGAAGTATTCGCGCACGTCCATGTGGCTGATGAGCGGTCGACGACTGTCGTGCGGACTCGACATGATGAGCCTCCGATGTGGCCGGGACTACTGGCGTTATCAGTCGATACAACTTTCATGCCCATCAGGCGGTTGCGGCAAACCGGCGAAATCGATCAGCGGCTTGCGGGTCGCCGCGCCAGACGCCGGCGGGCATGCTGCACGAGAACTTAGCAGAACGCGTCCGGAATCGGCAACATCGTGCCTGTTGCCGGTTCAAGAAAAACCCCGCCGGCGGGGCGGGGTTCTCGTACTGCAGTGCATTGCGACGGACCGTTACATCATGCCTTCCATCCCGCCGTGCGGCATTGCGGGCGCCGTCTCCTCCTTGGGCAGCTCCGCGACCATGGCCTCGGTGGTGAGTATGAGGCTCGCGACCGAGGCGGCATTCTGCAGAGCGAAACGCGTCACCTTCGTCGGATCGATGATGCCCATCTGCACCAGATCACCGTATTCGCCGTTGGCGGCGTTGTAGCCGAACGCCCCTTTGCCTTCGGCAACCCGCGCGACCACCACGGAGGACTCCTCGCCGGCATTGCGGACTATCTGGCGCAGCGGCTCCTCCATGGACCGCACCAGGATGTCGATGCCGACCTGCTGGTCGTGATTGGCGCCCTTCAGCTTGCGGACGGCGTCCTGGACCCGGATGAGCGCGACACCGCCGCCCGGGACGATGCCTTCCTCGACCGCGGCGCGCGTTGAATGCAGCGCGTCCTCGACGCGGGCCTTCTTCTCCTTCATCTCCACCTCGGTGGCCGCGCCGACCTTGATGACCGCCACGCCGCCGGCGAGTTTCGCAACCCGCTCCTGCAGCTTCTCACGATCGTAGTCCGAGGTCGTCTCCTCGATCTGCCTGCGGATCTGACCGATGCGGCCCTCGATGTCGGTCTTCTTGCCGGCGCCATCGATGATGGTGGTGTTCTCCTTGTCGATCACCACGCGCTTGGCCTTGCCGAGATCCTCGAGGCTCGCCTTCTCGAGCGTGAGGCCGACCTCCTCGGAGATGACGGTACCCCCGGTCAGGATGGCGATGTCCTCGAGCATGGCCTTGCGGCGATCGCCGAAGCCCGGGGCCTTCACCGCACAGGCCTTGAGGATGCCGCGCATGTTGTTGACGACCAGCGTCGCCAGGGCCTCGCCCTCGACCTCCTCGGCGACGATGAGCAACGGTCTGCCGGCCTTCGCCACGCTCTCGAGCACGGGCAGGATGTCGCGTATGCCGGATATCTTCTTGTCGTAAAGCAGTATGAGCGGGCTCTCCAGCTCGACGTTCATGTTCTGCTGATTGTTGATGAAGTAGGGGGAGAGATAGCCGCGATCGAACTGCATGCCTTCCACGACGTCCAGTTCGTTGTTCAGCCCGCTGCCGTCCTCCACGGTGATGACGCCCTCCTTGCCGACCTTGTCCATCGCATCGGCGATGATCCTGCCAATCTCCTCATCGCCATTGGCCGAGATGGTGCCGACCTGGGCGATCTCCTTGCTGCCCTTGCATGGCTTGGAGAAGTCCTTCAGCTCCTCGATGGCGGCGTGCACCGCCTTGTCGATGCCGCGCTTCAGATCCATCGGATTGGCACCCGCCGCCACCGACTTCATGCCTTCGCGGACGATCGCCTGGGCGAGCACGGTGGCGGTCGTGGTCCCGTCGCCGGCCACATCGGAGGTCTTGGAGGCGACCTCCTTGAGCATCTGTGCGCCCATGTTCTCGAACCTGTCCTTCAGCTCGATCTCCTTGGCGACGGAGACGCCGTCCTTGGTGACGGTGGGGGCGCCGAAGCTGCGCTCCAGCACCACGTTGCGGCCCTTCGGGCCGAGCGTCTGCTTGACGGCATTGGCGAGTATGTTGACGCCGGCAACCAGGCGGTGGCGGGCGTCGTCGCTGAATCTGACCTCTTTTGCTGCCATGTTACTTTTCCTCCTAATTCAATCGATATTGGTCCTGGGCCGGGCTGTCCGCCCGTTACTCGAGTACCGCCATGACGTCGTCCTCGCGCATCACCAGGTACCCGGTCCCGTCGAGCGTGACCTCGGTGCCGGCGTACTTGCCGAACAGGACCTTGTCGCCGGCCTTGACGGCGACGGCACGGACCTGGCCGTTGTCGAGGACCTTGCCGTTGCCGATGGCCACGACCTCGCCCTGGACGGGTTTCTCCTTGGCATTGTCCGGGATGATTATCCCGCCTGCCGACTGCACATCCTCCTCCAGGCTCCGCACCAGGATGCGATCATGCAACGGTGTGATTTTCATGCGAATAATCCATTCTCCTTGTTGATAGACACAACCCGGAGGGGCGGTTAGCACTCATCGGGTGAGAGTGCTGGTAATGATAAGATCGGTCTTTTCGCCGATCAAGGCTGGCTCACCAGGTGGGATACGGATGGCCGGGAGGTCCGCGCGGTACGCAGCCGCACCTGCCGTCCGGAGACGGGCAGGCAGGTCCTCGGGCCCGGGGCCGTGTGCGCGTGCCGGTGCGCGATGTGGGCAGCACCGCCTGCGCGGCGCCTTGGGAGGGCAGGGCAATCGTGCGGCGACGCAGGCGCCTAATTGGCCGCGGCGAGATCGAAGACGCTGTACCGGTTGCGGCCGCGCTGTTTGGCCCGGTACATGGCCTCGTCGGCGCGGACAATCAGGGTGTCGGCGTCGTGGCCATGGTCCGGGAAATAGCTGATTCCCACGCTTGCGCTGGGACGGATCTCCAGCGCATTGATCCGCACCGGTTCGGCCAGCACGCGCAGCATGCGGCGGGCGACCTGTTCGACCTCGCTGCGATCACTGACCGAATCCACGCAGATGAGAAACTCGTCGCCGCCGAAGCGCGCCACGATGTCGTTGCTCCGGGCGCAATTCTGCAGCCGTTCGGCGATGACCTGCAGGAAACGGTCGCCGATCTCGTGGCCGTGGCTGTCATTGATGGCCTTGAAAAGGTCGAGGTCGGCGTAGAGCACGCCGACACCGGCGCCGGTGCCACCGGCCGATTGAAGCTGCTTGCCGAGCCGATCCCTGAAGACGCGGCGATTGGCCAGGCCGGTCAGCGGGTCGGAGTTGGCCAGGCGCAGCAATTCGGTCTGCAGCAGCCGTCGCTCCGAATTCTCGCGCTCCAGTTCGCGGCGTTGCATCAGGTGGTCGCGCAGCAGGCGCGAGATGCCGCTGAACTCGGTGTTGGCCGCCTCCAGCCGGGCCAGCGACCGCTCGTCGCCGGCCTCCAGGCCGCGCGCGAGCGCCTGCAGCGGCCTCTCCACCCAGCGGGTCAGGGCCAGCCTCAGGAGTATGAGCACAATCGTGCACATCACTGCGTAGGAGATCAGTTGCTGCCGCAGCTGCGACTGCCAGATGGATGTGGCGAGGGAGTTGCCATACACCCCGAGTCTCGCGACCGGCGCCCCATTCCATCCGGGGAGGGTCAGGTTCAAACGCAACCGCCCGCGGTCCTCATCGCCAGCCTCCGGCCCGCCGGCAGCCGCCGTGGCCGATTCCAGCACGACCCTTGAATCCGCCGATTGCCCGATGCTGGCCAGGTGCGCGGCGTCCCAGCGCCTGGCCCCCACCAGGTACCCGCGAGGCTCCGTTACCCGGGCGCTGTCGGCACTCGGCTGGATCGGCGCGGTGCGGACCTCGAGCAGCCCGACGGGCGAGTCGGCGTAGAAGTGCGCAAATGGCTGGCGCCGGAGGAGCTCGCGCAGCTCGACGGTCGCGAGGGGAGGAGCCAGGGGCTTGTCCGCGCCATTCTCCACGTCCGTGCCGTATACCAGCGCGAACTGCGGGTCGAAGACCCAGGCGGCATAGGCAATGGCGGGAGGGAGCGCCGCATCGATGTTGATCACGGCCCAGCCGCGGTCGCCGCTGCCCACGAAGTTCACCATTTCGTCCCAGTAGGAATAATCGGAGGTGAACGAGGCGAGCGTGGCGCTGTGCAGGGCCAGCAGGCGGCCGAACTGGCCACGGAATTCCTGGTCCCGGGCCCCCTGCACGGCGGCGATCTGCCGCTGTTGAAGCAGATGCAGGCCGAGCAGCCCCATGATGGAGAGGGCGGCAACGGCTGCGAGCAGCAGCAGCAGGCGGGTGTGTATGGTTTTCCCCGGAGACTTCATCCCTATGCCGTCATGGTCACCGATGATCTGATTCGGCATTGGGACGCAGAATTTGGGCCAACCTGGCATGGCAGCGGAAGCGGCGCACCCCGGCCGGGGGTGGCCGCAGGTCCGGCGCATTCTCAGCGCGCTCCTGCGGTCGGGCCTGCCCCGCCGGCCTCCTCGAGGTTGCCTTCGCAGGGGTGCTCCCGTAGGCTTGCGGCCCCATGAACGCTCAGCCCAAGTTCGTCAGGCAATCGTCCTACACGCACGAAGAACTGCTCGCCTGTGGCCGCGGCGAGATGTTCGGGCTCGGCAATGCGCAGCTGCCGCTGCCGCCCATGCTGATGGCCGACCGGATCCCGTCGATCTCCGCGGAGGGCGGGAGGTACGGCAAGGGGCAGATGGTCGCGGAGCTGGATATCCGCCCGGATCTGTGGTTCTTCGACTGCCATTTCACCGGCGATCCGGTCATGCCTGGCTGCCTCGGGCTGGACGCGATGTGGCAGCTCATCGGCTTTTTCCTGGCCTGGCAGGGTGGCCCGGGACATGGCCGGGCGCTCGGATGCGGGGAGGTCCAGTTCACGGGTCAGGTGACCCCGAAGGCGAGACTGGTGACCTACCGCGTGGACATGAAGCGCGTCATCCTGCGCAAGCTGGTGATGGGGATCGCCGATGCCGAAATGGCGGTGGACGGCCGCGTCATCTACATCGGCAAGGACCTGCGGGTCGGGCTGTTCACGTCTACCGAGGGATTCTGAGCGCCTCGGCCGGTCGCATCACCGGCCTGACCGTCCAGGCCATTGCGCCCACCACGTGCCGATCAGCAACATCGGCGAGCTGGCGTCGCATCGCCGGCCTAACCGTCCAGGCCATTGCGCCGGCGGATCTCCATCCGTTGTCGCAGCGTGTCGGCATAGGCACGCGCCGTGCTCAGCCAGGGGTACACGTCCAGGGCCTCCTCGAAGGCGCTGAGCGCCTCGTCGGGATCCCGCAGCCCGAGGTAACACATGCCCCGGCCGGACAATGCGCCGAAATGCCGCGGTTCGAGCTTCAGGGTCTCCTCCACGTCCGCGAGCGAGGCGTCGAAGTAGCCGACCTTGTAGTAGATGATCGCCCGCTGGTTCCAGGCCTCGGCAAAATCCGGGGCGATCTCGATGACGCGGTTGACGACCTCCAGAGCCTTGTCGACGTCACCGGCGTCCTTCGCCGCCACCGCCTGCTGCAGCAGCCGGGCGACACCGGCGTCGCGGTACTCGAACCAGATCTTCCAGATCTCGTTGGCAGTGCCAACCGCATCCTCCTCCTCCCTGGCCTCCTTCAGCCGGTCGAACAGCGGGGTCAGGCGCGGGTCGGTCTGATCGGCTGCCGCGGCCATCGCGGCGAGCGTGAGCACGGTGGCGGTCAGCAAACGGCGCATCCGATGTCCCCGCACGGTCCTATTCGAGGGATGCCAGGACCTCGCCGGCGGCAGCGAGCGTGCGGTCGATCTCGACTTCCGAATGCGCGATCGACACGAACCCGGCCTCGAAAGCCGAGGGTGCGAGATACACGCCCCTGGCCAGCATGCCGTGGAAAAAACGCTTGAAGCGCTCGATGTCACAGTCCATGACGTGTGAGAACCTGGAAATGGAATTCCGTTCCGTGAAGAAGATTCCGAACATGCCCGCCGCACAGGCGGTGCGCAACGGCTGCCCGGCGGTCCGTGCCCGCTCCTCGAGTCCCCGCATCAGCGCCTGTGTGGTCGCGAGCAGGCGCTTGTGGAAGTCGGGTTGCGCCACCAGGTTCAGCGTGGCGAGGCCGGCCGCCATGGCCACCGGATTGCCGGAGAGCGTGCCGGCCTGGTAGACCGGGCCCATCGGCGCCAGCATCTCCATGATCTCGCGCCGGCCGCCGAAGGCACCGACCGGCATGCCGCCGCCGATCACCTTGCCGAGTACGGTGAGGTCCGGCCTGACGTTGTAGAGGGACTGCGCGCCGCCCAGGGCGACCCGGAAACCGGTCATCACCTCGTCGATGATGAGCAAGGCGCCGTACTGATCGCACACGGCACGCAGGCCCTCGAGGAACCCCGGCTCCGGCGCGATGAAATTCATGTTGCCGGCGATCGGCTCGACTATGATCGCGGCGATCTCGGCGCCGTGGCGCGCGAAGGCCTCGCGCACCTGCCCGATGTCGTTGAATGAGAGCGACAGCGTCATCTCCGCCAGTGCGGACGGCACGCCGGGAGAGGTCGGAACGCCGAACGTGAGGGCGCCGGAGCCGGCCTTCACCAGCAGCGAGTCGGCGTGCCCGTGATAGCAGCCCTCGAACTTCACGATCCGATCCCGCTTCGTGTAGGCGCGCGCCAGGCGGATCGCGCTCATCGCGGCCTCCGTTCCCGAGCTAACGAAGCGCAGGCGTTCGACGCTGGGCATGAGCTCGCAGACCTTGCGCGCGAGCTGCGTCTCGATCGCCGTCGGCGCGCCGAAGCTCAGGCCGTCACGCGCCACGCGCGTCACGGCCGCGATGACCTCCGGATGCGCGTGTCCGAGGATGAGCGGCCCCCAGGAGCCGACATAGTCGACGTAGCGTCGATCGTCCTCGTCGATGAGATAGGCGCCCTCGCCGCGCCGGAAGTAGACCGGCTCGCCGCCGACATGCCTGAACGCGCGCACGGGGGAGTTCACGCCGCCGACGATGTAGCGCTGGGCTTCGGCAAACAGCTTTGAGGAGCGTGTCATGATGTCCTTCGTTCTTCAGGGTGCATGGGACGATGGGGTTTCGGGCCGAGGCTCCGCGGCCGGGGCATCAGCCGAACAGGGTTGCATAGTGTCGCGCGGCGTCCTCCGGGTCCTCGCCGCCGAACAGCCCGTCGACGACCGCCAGCAGATCGGCGCCGGCCTCGAGCAGGGTGCCGCCATTTTCGGGCGTGATGCCGCCTATCGCAACGATCGGGAGGTTCAGCGCGCCGGCGGCCTGGCGCAGGAGGTCGACAGTGGCGCGTACGGCGCCGGGCTTCGTCCGCGAAGGGTGGAAACTGCCGAAGGCGACATAGCTCGCGCCATCCCGCTGCGCCTCGATGGCCCGCTGCAGTTGGTCGTAGCAGGACACGCCGATGATCGCGGAATCACCCAGCAACACGCGGGCGGCGGCGATGCTCATGTCGTCGCGTCCCAGGTGCACGCCGGCGGCATCGATGTCGCGAGCCAGGGCGGCGTCGTCGTTGACGATCAACGGCACGCCGTGCCCTGCGCACATGTTCTTCAGCGCCAGGGCCTGCGCGCGCTGCGCGTTGCGCTTGGCGCGGTACTGCACCAGGACCGCGCCGCCGCGGATTGCGGCCGCAACGCTCTGCAGCAGCGTTCGCGTGTCGGTGCAGTGCGCCGGCGTGATCGCATACAGACCGCGATCCGGCATTCGCTCGGATACGCTGCGGGCCATCATGGAATCGCGATGCGCAGTCGGCCGGGATGGCGCTGGCCGTGTCCGAGCGGCAGGGCGTGGCGCAGCGACTGCCAGGTGTATTCCTGCGCCAGGGTCGCTGCACTGTCGATATCCGCGCCGCGGGCGAGCCAGGTGGCCAGTGCCGCGGCCAGGGTGCACCCGGAACCATGATAGGCGTGCGGCAGCCTGGGCCACCGCCAGCGCCTGCAGGAGGTTGGACCGTAGAGCGCATTGATCACGTCGTCGGTCGACGCATGCGTTCCGGTCAGCAGCACGAACCGGGCGCCGCGCTCGAGCAGGCTGCGCGCCGCCTCCCCGGGATCCTGCGCCCCCGCGAGCGCGCAGGCCTCGTGAACGTTGGGCGTGACGACAGTCGCCAGCGGCAGCAGGCCACGCATGGTGGCGATCATGTCCGCGCCGAGGATCCGTTGGCCGGTGCCGGCCGCCATGACCGGGTCCAGCACGATCGGCAGGCTCCCGGCCCTCCCGAGCAGACCGGCGAGCGCCTCGCCCACGCCCCGGTCGGGGATCAGCCCCACCTTGATCGCCTTCGGGGTCATGTCCTCCATCAACAGCGCGGCCTGCCTCGAGAGGGCGTCGCAGTCGGCGGCGAGGCATTCGGTGAATCTGGCCGTGTTCTGTGCCGTCAGCGCCGTGACCAGGGTCGCAGGGTATCCGCCGCTGGCGTGTATCGCCTCGATGTCGGCCTGGATCCCGGCACCGCCGCACGGATCGTGACCACCGATGGCGAGCACGATCGGTGGATTAAGGGTGAGTTCAGCCACGAGGCGCATCCTACAGGGTGTGCGTCGCAATACGCGCCGCAATCCCCGCCATCTTATTTCGACGAAAGGCCGTATGGGAGTGTAACCCCTGCCGACGGCCGGGCAACCAACCGTCGGATCCTCGCCAACCGGCAAGTCCCTGCACACCCCGATTTCCAACCACGGAGATGACACAGATGAGCGTATCCGCGAAGAAGTTGACCGGCGCCACCCTGGCGACCACGGCGGCCATGCTGTTTGCCTTCGCCCCGGCAACCACCGTGCACGCCGAGGAGGGGGCGGTTTCCTGCCTCGGCATCAATGCCTGCAAGGGACAGAGCGCGTGCAAGACCGCGGCGAACGCCTGTGCCGGTCAGAACGCCTGCAAGGGCCTTGGCATCAGCCGGGTCAGTGAGGCGGAGTGCACGGCGAAGGGCGGCAAGATCGCGCAGTAAACCCTGCGGGAGACGTCATCGGCGTCCCGGCGACACCGGTGCGCCCGGACACCGCGCCCCGCCCGCCGGCAGGTACCGGCGAGCGGGGCGTCTGGTTTTCGGACCTCTGCCCCACGGCGCATCCGCCGATCGGAACACGTGGCTCGCCGCCGTCCGGGTCGGTCCCCGCCGCGGGAAGATGCGGGCGATCAGCCCGGCTGCAACTCGACCAGAAGGACCACCGCGACGAGTACGAGCACCGGGAATTCGTTCAACCAGCGGTAGAAGACGTGACCGTGCCGGTTCCGATCATCCCTGAAGTCGGCGAGGATCTTCCCGAGATAAAGGTGATACCCGGCCAGTACGGCGACCAGCGCAAGCTTCCAGTGCATCCACGACGCGCCGGCATATAGCGCCCAGCCATTGCCGAAAAGCAACCACAGGCCGAAGAGGATCGTCAGCACGCCCCCGGGGGTCGTTATCCCGTAGTAGAGCTTGCGCTCCATCACCTTGAAGCGCTCGATGCTGGCGGCATCGCTGCTCATCGCGTGATACACGAACAGCCGTGGCAGGTAGAACAGCCCCGCGAACCAGGTCACCATGAAGATGATGTGAAAGGCGCGTACCCAGGGCATGGTGAATCCGCCAGGTTCAGGAGCCCACGCATGCGGGTGTCTGTTGGCGCACCTTCTTCGCCTCGATGCCCGCGACGATGCGGCGGGCGATACGGCAGTCCGGTGCGACGAGAAAGCCCGCCGGTATCGCCTCCACGCCGCCGGCGCTCAGGGGTTGGGAAGCGCGGCGGTGCGCTGCGACGGCGCGGCGGGTGCGGTTCCTGCGGTCGCACGGCCATCACTACCGTTGAGCAGCCTCGCGAGACGGTGGAAGACCGCCTTGACGCCGCGCCAGAGCTTCGGCAGCAGCCAGACGGCGAGCGCGGTCGCCGCGAGAAGCACGACCAGGAAGGCCAGCGGGTAATGCAATGCCGCCCACAGGCCGGCCAGGACCGTGAGGTCCTCCGCGATGGAGGCCGCCCAGTTGCTGAAGGGTTCCGGCGAGGTGTTCAAGAGCACGCGCGTTCCCGCCTTGGTGAAGTGGCTGATCCCGGCGAGCGATCCGCCGATCATGAAGGCAGCCAGTTCGGCGGCCGGGTTGACGTCGCCGACCGCCTTCATGGCGAGGATCGCCCCGGCGGGGATGCGTATGAATGTGTGCAGCGTGTCCCAGCCGGTGTCCACGCCCGGGGTCTTGTCGGCAAAGAACTCCACGCAATACATCAGTGCGGCGATCGTCATCACCATCGGATCGGCGAGAAAGGCCAGATCCGCGGGCAGGGTGACATAGCCGTTCATCCCCATGAATCCGAGCATGAACACCGCCGCATACAGGTTGATGCCGCTGGCCCAGCCCACACCCATGCTCAGTGCAATCTTGTCCACTGCGTCCATAGCCCGTCTCCTCGTTGGTTCCTCGCGCCTCCCGCGTGCGAGACGCACGATCCCCCTTGGCCACTTTGGTTGACACCTCTTGAACGGGAACTTAATCTCCGGCCTCCACCGGGGCGCGTGCACGGCCGCATCCGCCGGGGTCGTGCGCCCGGCGCGGCGATGATACGTCGGGAATGATAATCGACAACACCACCCGGTGGTTGCCCGGGATCCCCGGGCCGGCTTCAAAGCACGTCTCCCATCTGTCCGGTGGCGGGCAGCCCGGCGCGGCACTAGAGCAGGTTCACGATCATGATTCAGGTAGGCATCGTAGGCGGCACTGGCTATACCGGAGTGGAGCTGCTGCGCCTGCTCAGCGTGCACCCCGAGGTCGACCTCAAGGTCATCACCTCGCGTTCGGAGGCCGGAATGGCCGTCGCGGACATGTTCCCCAACCTGCGCGGACACGTGCGGCTGGGCTTTTCGGTGCCGGACACCGCCGCGCTGAAAGCCTGCGACGTGGTCTTCTTCGCCACGCCCAACGGGACTGCGATGACCATGGTGCCGGAGCTGCTGGAGGCCGGCGTGAAGGTCATCGATCTCGCCGCCGACTTCCGCCTGCGCGACCCGGCGGAGTGGGAGCGCTGGTATGGCAAGCCCCACGCCTGCCCGGAATTGCTGGCCGAGGCCGTCTACGGACTGCCGGAAATGCACCGGGAGGCCATCCGCTCGGCGCGACTGGTCGCCAACCCCGGCTGTTACGTGACGGCCGTGACGCTCGGTTTCCTGCCGTTGCTGGAGCGGGATCGCGTGGACACCGCCCACCTCATCGCCGATGCCAAGTCGGGAGTCAGCGGAGCGGGACGGGGGGCCGAAGTGCGCAACCTGTTCGCCGAGGCCGCTGACAACCTGCGCGCTTACGCCGTCCCCGGGCATCGTCACCTGCCGGAGATCACGCAGAATCTCCGGGCGGCTGGCGCCCGCGATCCGTCGTTGATCTTCGTGCCGCATCTCACGCCCATGGTACGCGGCATCCATGCGACCTTGTATGCGCGGTTGCTGGATCCCGCCCTCGATGTCCAGGGGGTCTACGAACGGCGCTACGCGGGCGAGGCGTTCGTGGACGTGATGCCGGCGGGCTCGCACCCGGAGACGCGCACCGTGCGTGGCTCGAACATCTGCCGCATCGCCGTGCATCGGCCCGGCGGCGGCGACTGCGTGGTCGTGCTGTCGGTCATCGACAATCTGGTCAAGGGCGCCGCGGGGCAGGCCGTGCAGAACATGAACCTGATGTTCGGGCTCAGGGAGTCCACCGCGCTGGACGCGCCGGCACTGTTGCCCTGACGGCGCGTTCAGGCGTGACGGCTCGCCTCCCGTATGGCGCTCAAGACCACCCGCCTCATCGTCAAGCCGCACCGCCCGGGGCGGCAGATATTGCTGGCGACACTCGCGGCGGGCGTGCTGGGCGTGGCGGCCTGGACGGCGTTCGAATACGGGCAGTGGCAGAAGCTGTATGCGCGAATGACAGCGCTCGCGCGCGCCAACAGCGCGGAGGTCGCGGCGGAGTCGCTTGACAGGCTCAAGGCGGAGAACACCGATCTGTTGCAGCGTATCACCATCCTCGAGCGCGCGGTGCAGATAGACAAGGAGGCCGATTTGAGGCTTCAGGCGCATATCCGCGAGTTGCAGGACGAGACCTACGAGCTGAAGGAGGAGCTGGAGTTCTATCGCAAGGTCGTCGCCGCGGCCAGGGAGGAAAGCGGCCTGCGGATCCAGGGTCTGCGGATCGAACCTCTCAGCGAGTCCCGTCGATTTCATTACAAGCTGGTATTAACCAACCTGAGCAAAGATGATAAGGTGACCGCGGGTGAGGCCACCATCGAGGTGGCCGGCCAACGCCAGGGCAGCCCGCAAAAATTTCAGATCACCACCTCCAGGGATGGCTCGCGCACCACCACGCTTGCCTTCAGCTTCGTGCATTTCCATCGCCTGGAAGGCGACTTCACGGTTCCGGATGGCTTCGAACCGGAGAGCGTCCGGGTGGTGATCCGCCAGGAGCCGGAGAGGGAACCGCGGCATGACGCCAGCTACGAATGGCGCGAATTGGTCCATGCAAAGGGGTGAGACCTATGTTTTTCGGGAAAAAGAGCAAGCGCAAGGCAACCAGCCTCGATACACTGATTGGGCAGAATTCCCAGGTTCAGGGCGATCTGCGATTCAGCGGCGGCCTGCACGTCGATGGCGTCGTGCGTGGAACCGTGAGCGCCGAGGACGAGGAGGTGTCGGTACTGACGTTGAGCGATCGCGGGACGATCGAGGGCGACGTGCGAGTCCCCTACGCGGTCATCAACGGCGTGGTCGTGGGCGACGTGCATGCCCGTCAGCACATCGAACTCGCCGCCAACGCGCGGGTCGAAGGCAATGTGTACTACAATCTGATCGAGATGGCCATGGGCGCGGAGGTGAACGGCCAGCTCGTCCACACCGCCGAGAGCAGCCGCGAACCCCTCGCGCTCAGCCACAAGCCGGCGTCGAGATCCGAGGACTAGCCGCGGCGGTAGCCACACAGTAGAGACAGAAACAGAGGTACGCAGACGTGACACAAGCCGCCGAAACCATGGAAAGCCCGCTCAATTTCACCGATGCCGCCGCTGCCAAGGTTCGGCAACTCATCGACGAGGAGGGCGATGCGAGCCTGATGTTGCGGGTATTCGTCCAGGGCGGGGGGTGCTCCGGTTTCCAGTACGGCTTCACCTTCGAGCAGGGCCTGGGCGACGGCGACACGGTGATCGAGAAGGGCGGTGTGAAGCTGCTCGTCGATCCCATGAGCTACCAGTACCTGCTGGGCGCGGAGATCGATTACAGCGAGGGACTGGAGGGCGCCCAGTTCGTCATCCGCAATCCGAATGCCAGCACCACCTGCGGGTGCGGTTCGTCCTTTTCCGCATGATTTGAGGGGCCCCGGCATGCGTGCCGGCGCCGTGGGAGGGCCGCGCAGCGAACTGGCTGCGCGGCCCTCGGCATTTATGGCGGGGGCAGATACAGGCCACCGAGCACGGCCGATCGCGCGGCCCCGGTAACCGACGGCAGGTTCCCTGTCAGGCCCTCGACGCGGCGATGCGCCAGCCAGGCAAACGTCATGGCCTCCACGGCGTTCGGCGCGATGCCGAGGGCTGCTGTCGTGGTCACCTTGCTCCCGTCCAGGGTGCCGGCGATGGCGCGCATCAGCGCGGCGTTGTAGGCGCCGCCGCCGCAGACATACACCTCCGCGGTCGCGGAGGTGTTTTCGGTGATGGCGCGCGCGATAGTCCGCGCCGTCAACTGCAGCAGCGTCGCCTGCACCACCGCCGGATCGGGGCGAACCGGCATTGCGTCGATATGGCGTGCGAGCCATCCGGAGTTGAAGTACTCGCGGCCGGTGCTCTTCGGCGGCCGGCGCGCGAAGTACGGATCGGCCGACAGCGCGGCGAGCAGATCCGTGTCCGGCGCCGCGCTCCCGGCCCAACGGCCGTCGGCATCGTAGGCCTCGCCGCGGTGCGCGCGCGTCCAGTCGTCCATCAGCGCGTTGCCGGGGCCGGTGTCGAATCCAGTTACCGCCTCGCTGGCCGGGTCGAGCAGGGTGACGTTGGCGATGCCGCCGATGTTCACTATCGCACGGCACAGTGCCGGGTCGCGCAGGGCGTGGGCATGGAACGCCGGCGCCAGCGGCGCACCCTCGCCACCCACCGCGACGTCCATGCGGCGCAGGTCCGCCACGGTCGCGATGCCCGTCCTCGCCGCGATGACGTTGGGGTCGCCCACCTGCACCGTGTAGCGTGCGGCGGGATCCGGATGGTGACAGAGGGTCTGGCCGTGGCTGCCGATGGCGCGGATCGACACCGGCTCCACGCCGGCAACCTGCAACAGCTCGAGCGCTGCGTCCGCGAACGCCTCCGCGACGCGGAGGTCGAGGCGATACAACTGATCGAGCGCGAGGGTCTCTGCCTGCCGGCGGGCGGCGTGCAGAGCCGCGGCGAGTGCGGGTGGGTAGGGATACTCCGCGTAGAGGTCCAGCCGCACGCGGCCGGCGCCGTCGATGTCCACCAGGGCCGCATCGATCGCGTCGATGCTGGTGCCGGACATCAGTCCGAGGTAACGGCTCATGCCTGCGCCGGGCGCGCTGCGGGTCGTTCCGGATTTGCGGCGGCTTCAGGGGCGCGCGCTGGCGACGACGGCAGGCGCATCGGTGCCGGCGGTACGCGGCGGGTTGCTGCCACTGGCGGCAAGCGCGCTGGCCTGCTCCAGCATGGCCACGGCCTGACGCGTCCGCGCCTTGAAATCAGCGAGGCGCTCGCCCGCAATCGGGACGGCCTTCGGCAACTTCACGGTCAGCGGATCGCGATGCACGCCATTGACCCGAAACTCGTAGTGCAGGTGCGGACCCGTGGCCAACCCGGACTGCCCGACGTAGCCGACGGTCTCGCCGATCCGCACCGAACGGCCTGCCTTGACGCCGTTGGCGAAGCGGGAGAGATGGCCGTACACGGTCGTATAACCGCCCGGGTGGTCGAGGATCACCGTACGGCCGTAGCCGCCCTGCCACCCGGCGTACCTGACCTTGGCGTTGCCGGTGGCCTTCACCGCCGTTCCGGCTGGCGCTGCGTAATCAACGCCCCTGTGGGCGCGTATCCGGTTCAGCACGGGATGCTTGCGCGCCAGGCTGAACTTCGAGCTGATGCGGGAGAACGCCAGCGGGGTGCGGATGAAGGCGCGGCGGAGGCTCTGCCCGTCGGGACGGAAGTACTCCGCGACGCCAGCCCGGTCCACGTAGCGAACGGCGCGATACGCCGTTCCCTGGTTCACGAACTCCGCGGCAAGGATGTCGCCGTCCTTCACCTTCTTTCCGTCCTTGAGTACCTCCTCGTAGACCACCGTGAAGCGATCGCCCTCGCGGATGTCCAGCACGAGGTCGATATCGAAGCCGAAGATCTCGGCGAGATCCATGATGGCGGCATCGGACAGACCGGCTTGCTGACCGGCTTCGAACAGCGAACTCGTGATCTCGCCGCCGGCGTTCACGACCCGCGACTGCAGGTCTTCCTCGACGGTCTCCGCCGAGAACGCACCGTCGGTGTTGCGAACGTGCAGCGTATGGACGAGGTCGATCTCGTGCACCATCTCCGCCAGCGTGCCGTCGCTGATGCGGAAATGAAGATTGTCGCGGGGGCGCAGGGTCTTCAGGGTGGCGGTGTCTCCGCCGAGGCCGAGGATACGGTCCAGGTCATTGCCGCTCAGCCCGAGCCGTTCGAAGATGAGCGAGAGGTTGTCGCCCTGGCTGACCGTGACGGTCTGCCAGCCAGCGGCGTCCGCCAACTCCGCAGCCTGGCCGGTTGCAGATTCCTCGTCGCCGCCCCGTCCCTGCGCCGGGCCGGTCGCGGGCTCGCCGGTCAGCCCGGGGAAGGCGGGTGCCGGGGCGATGAGGTAGCGTGGGGCAAAGGGATCGCTGACGGGCTGCAGTTCCGCCAGCACGGCCCGGTAGGCAGAGGATGATTCGGAGGCCACCGGGATGGGCAGGATCCGCTCGGCCGTCGGCGGGTCGCGCTCGAACAGCCGTTCCCAGGGCGGCAGGTGAAACTCGTGCCTGCTCAACTGGCGGGAGGCCATGCCGCCAAGCAGGGCCACGGCAACCGGAGCGACCATTGCCAGCGCAAGCCGAAGGCGACGGGCGCGCTGACGCTCCCTCCCCCATTCGATGCGTATTTTATAGTCGTAGAGTATTTCCCGGGTCTGGAACACGCCGCCAGCCTCGCTTGTCGTGGCCGGAACGATAACGGCGTTCGGTGCCTCCGTCAATGAATTGTTCAGTCGCGATCACGGCCGGCTTGTGGTGGCCGGACCGCATGTTAAGCTTCGAACTTGATCGCGATTGTCAACTTGATTGTCCGGATCGACCCATGAGTGAGGACGCCTACGCCGAGCTGCGTCGCGGCGCCGTCGAGGTGCTGCTGGAGAAAGATCTCGGCGCGAAGCTTGCCCGTGGCCGCCCGCTGCGGGTGAAGGCGGGCTTCGATCCCACCGCTCCGGACCTGCACCTGGGCCACACCGTGCTCATCAACAAGCTGCGCCAGTTCCAGGAGTTCGGCCATCAGGTCATGTTCCTGATCGGCGATTTCACCGGAATGATCGGCGACCCGACCGGCAAGAACGTCACCCGCAAGCCCCTCACGCGCGAGGAGGTCGCGGCGAACGCGCAGACCTATCAGGAGCAGATCTTCAGGATCCTGGATGCGCAGCGTACGGAGATCGTCTTCAACTCCACCTGGATGGACCGGATGAGCGCGGCCGATCTCATCGGCCTTGCGGCCAGACAGACGGTGGCACGGATGCTGGAGCGCGACGATTTCCACAAGCGCTACGCGGGCGGCCAGCCGATCGCCATCCACGAGTTCCTCTATCCGCTGGTGCAGGGCTACGATTCCGTGGCGATGAAGGCCGACGTCGAGCTCGGCGGCACGGACCAGAAGTTCAACCTGCTGATGGGGCGCCAGCTGCAGGAGGAATTCGGGCAGGAGCCGCAGGTGGTAATCACCATGCCGCTGCTGGAGGGCCTCGACGGTGTGCAGAAGATGTCGAAGTCGCTCGGCAACTACATCGGCATCACCGACCCGCCCGGGGAGATGTTCGGCAAGGTCATGTCGATCAGCGACACGCTGATGTGGCGCTACTACGAGCTCCTGAGTTTCCGGTCGCTGGGCGATATCGACGCCCTGAAGCGGGCCGTAGGCGAAGGCGCCAACCCGCGCGACGCGAAGGTCGATCTGGCCGTCGAGCTGGTGGCCCGTTTCCATGGCGCGGCCGCAGGCGGGCAGGCCAGGGAGGAGTTCTTCCGCCGCTTCCGCGACGGCGGCCTGCCCGATGAGGTCCCCGAAGTACGTGTTCCGGCACCCGCGGGGCGGCTGGCAATTGCATCGGTGCTGAAGGAGTCAGGCCTGACCGCGAGTGCGACGCAGGCCGTTCAGCTGATCGGGCAGGGCGCCGTGCGCGTCGACGGCCAGCGTGTGAGCGACAGGAAGCTGTCGCTGGGCGCCGGCGGCACTTATCTCATCCAGGTGGGCAAGCGCCGTGTCGCGAGGGTGACCATCGCGTAGCGCGGCTGGCCCCCGGGGACGCCGGTGACGGCCCGCGCACCCCCTTCCGCGCGGTCGCGGGACCGGCCCCGGGGATCGCCCGTGCGGGAGGCGCCGGCGAGGCGGCACCGGCGTTGCGGGGGCCGAAACGCCGGCGGCCGGGGGCGGTCGGGGGTCACGGCGCGGCCTTCGCTTGACCTCGTTCCGGAACCCCTGTAGTTTTCACGGTCCTTCCGGTGTTTTCGGCGGTTTTACCAGAACTTAGGGGCGGGACCAGTGAGCAAGCGCATGCGCGGTGCGGAAATCTTCGTCCAGGCACTGAAGGACGAGGGTGTCGAGTACATCTTCGGCTACCCCGGCGGCGCGGTTCTGCACATCTATGACGAACTGTTCAAACAGGATGCCGTAAAGCACATCCTGGTCCGCCACGAGCAGGGCGCCACGCACGCGGCCGACGGTTACTCCCGCGCCACCGGCAAGCCGGGCGTGGTGCTCGTGACCTCCGGCCCCGGGGCGACCAACTGCGTCACCGGCATCGCCACCGCCTACATGGATTCCATCCCGATGGTGGTGTTCACCGGCCAGGTGCCCACGCATCTCATCGGCAACGATGCCTTCCAGGAGGTCGACGCCATCGGCATCACGCGTCCGTGCGTGAAGCACAACTTCCTGGTGGAGAAGGTCGAGGATCTGGCCCCGACCATCAAGAAGGCCTTCTACATCGCCGCGAGCGGGCGCCCCGGGCCGGTGGTGGTGGACATCCCCAAGGACGTGACCGCCGACAGCTGCGACTACTACTACCCGAAGAGCATCGAGATGCGCTCCTACAAGCCCACGGGCAGGGGCCACCCCGGTCAGATCCGCAAGGCGATCCAGCTCATCTTCGAGGCCAAGAAGCCGATGGTCTACACCGGCGGCGGCATCGTGCTCGATGACGCCGCCGAGGAACTCACCGAGTTCGGCCACCTGACCGGGTTCCCGATCACCAACACGCTGATGGGGCTGGGCGGCTACCCGGCCACTGACCCGCAGTTCGTCGGCATGCTGGGCATGCACGGCACCTACGAGGCGAACATGGCCATGCATCACTGCGACGTGCTGATCGCCATCGGCGCGCGCTTCGACGATCGGGTCACCGGCAATCTCGAGAAGTTCTGCCCGTACGCCAAGATCGTGCACGTAGACGTCGATCCCTCGTCGATCTCAAAGAACGTGCCCGTGGACGTGCCGATCGTCGGCTCCGCGCGCGAGGTGCTGCGCGAGATGAACCAGCTGCTGCGCGAGGCGGAGTTCAAGGCGCTGGACAAGTCCAGGCCGTGGTGGCGGCAGATCACGGAATGGTCGGCGCTCGACTGCCTGCGCTACGATCGCACGACCGACGTCATCAAGCCGCAGTACGTCATCGAGGAGCTGTACGCGGTAACCGGGGGCGACGCATACATCACCTCCGACGTCGGCCAGCACCAGATGTGGGCGGCGCAGTATTACAAGTTCGACAAGCCGCGGCGCTGGATCAACTCCGGCGGCCTCGGCACCATGGGCTTCGGCCTGCCGGCGGCGCTGGGCGTGCAGCTCGGATTCCCCGACAGCATCGTGTGCTGCGTCACCGGCGAGGCGAGCCTGGTGATGTGCATCCAGGAGCTGTCCACCGCTCTGCAGTACAACCTGCCGGTCAAGATCATCAATCTCAACAACCGCTACATGGGAATGGTCCGGCAGTGGCAGGAGTTCTTCTACGATCGCCGCTACTCGCACTCGTACATGGACGCGCTGCCCGACTTCGTGAAGCTCGCCGAGGCGTTCGGCCACGTCGGCCTGCGCATCGAGCACGCCAGGGACGTGCGAACGGCGCTGAAGGAGGCCATGGGCATGAAGGATCGGCTGGTGATGATGGACTTCCTCACCGATCAGACCGAGAACGTCTACCCGATGATCGCCTCCGGCAAGGGTCATCACGAGATGCACCTGGCGCCGGGCAATCCCCAGCCCCAGCCCAGCGATCGCGAACTGGCCTGACAGCAAGCCTTCAAGACGCCCGAACCATGCGCCACATACTGTCCATCCTCCTGGAAAATCACGCCGGCGCATTGTCGCGCGTCGCCGGGCTGTTCTCCGCGCGCGCCTTCAACATCGAGTCGCTGACCGTCGCGCCGACAGAGGACCCGACGGTCTCGCGCATGACGCTGGTGACCAGCGGGTCGGACGAGATCGTCGAGCAGATCGTCAAGCAGCTCAACAAGCTCATCGACGTCATCAAGCTCATCGACCTGAACGACGGCCCGCACATAGAGCGGGAGCTGATGCTCGTGAAGGTGCTGGCGCGCGATGGCGGACGCGAGGAGATCAAACGCCTGGTGGACATCTTCCGGGGAAGGATCATCGACGTCACCGACACGACGTACGTCGTCGAGCTGACCGGCGCCAGTCACAAGCTCGATGCATTCATCGAGGCGGTGAACGGTGAACTCATCATGGAGGTGGTGCGAACCGGCGTTTCCGGGATCGCCCGCGGCACGCGCGCGCTCAACGTCGGCACGCCCACGGCCGCGCCGCGTTCCCCGACCAAGGCCGCGAAATCAGGCGACCGCGCCGCGCGCGGCACGGTCAATCCTGCGCACCTGCTCTAGGCACCCGTGCGCGAATCCGGGCGCGATCCCCACGTGTGCAGCCGCGACGTCCACTGGTTGAAGGCCGAGCAGATTTCATCCCCGCAGTTACATTCCCACGAGTGAGAACGTCATGTTGAACATCTATTACGACAAGGACTGCGACCTGTCGATCATCAGGAAGAAACAGGTTGCGATCATCGGCTACGGCTCGCAGGGCCACGCCCACTCCAACAACCTGAAGGAATCCGGTGTCAGCGTGGTGGTCGCTCTGCGCCAGGGCTCGGCATCCGCCGCCAAGTGCGAGAAGGCCGGTCTGGCGGTGAAGGAACTCGACGAGGCCGTGAAGGGCGCCGACGTCGTGATGGTGCTCGCGCCGGACGAGCACCAGCGCGAGCTCTACGCGAAGCACATCGAACCGAATATCAGGAAGGGCGCGGCGCTGGCGTTCGCCCACGGCTTCAACATCCACTTCCAGCAGATCGTGCCGCGCGAGGACCTTGACGTCATCATGGTGGCGCCGAAGGGTCCGGGCCATCTCGTGCGCTCCACGTACTCCGAAGGCGGCGGCGTGCCGTCCCTGATCGCGGTCTACCAGGACAGGAGCGGCATGGCCAAGCAGATTGCGCTGTCGTACGCCTCGGCCAACGGCGGCGGCCGCGCCGGTATCATCGAGACGAATTTTCGCGAGGAGACCGAGACCGACCTGTTCGGGGAGCAGACCGTGCTCTGCGGCGGCGTTACGGCACTGGTGCAGGCCGGTTTCGAGACTCTGGTCGAGGCGGGCTACGCGCCGGAGATGGCCTATTTCGAGTGTCTGCACGAGCTGAAGCTCATCGTCGATCTCATGTACCAGGGCGGCATCGCCGACATGCGCTACTCGATATCGAACACCGCGGAGTACGGCGACTACACGCGCGGGCCGCGGGTGGTGACCGGGGAGTCGAAGAAGGCGATGAAGGAGATCCTGCGGGAGATCCAGACCGGCCAGTTCGCGCGCGAGTTCATCCTCGAGAACCAGGCGGGCGCCGCGACGTTGAAGGCCCATCGTCGCCTGTCGGCCGAGCATCCGATCGAGAAGGTCGGGGCGAAACTGCGCGGCATGATGCCGTGGCTGAAGACCAGCAAGCTTGTCGACCGTTCCCGGAACTGAGACCGGGCGGCCCGCGCCCACCCGGCGCCGGCGCGGGGGTGGCCGCCTCGACACCGTGTCGGCCGCGCAGCCCGCGCATTTCGTGCCGGCGTTGCCCGGCGCAATCCGGCCATAGTTCTGGGCGCGGGCCGGCCCCGGGGGTGTCATGCCTGATGAACCGGAGTTGACACAGCGGCGGCGACGCGGCATCTACCTGCTGCCGAATCTCTTCACCACCGCGGCCATGTTCGCCGGCTTCTACGGTATCGTGGCGGCGATCAACGATCGGTTCGAAACGGCGGCCATATCGATCTTCGCCGCCATGGTGCTCGACGGCATGGATGGCCGCATCGCCCGCCTCACCAATACGCAAAGCGCCTTCGGTGCCGAGTACGACAGCCTTTCGGACATGGTGTCCTTCGGCCTGGCGCCCGCATTGATCTCCTACCTGTGGGCGCTGCACTCCTTCGGCAAGACCGGATGGGTGGTCGCCTTCCTGTTCGCGACCATGGCGGCACTGCGTCTGGCGCGATTCAATACCCAGGTCGGCAATGCCGACAAGCGCTACTTTCAGGGCCTGCCCAGCCCGTCGGCCGCAGCGCTGGTGGCGGGGATCGTGTGGGTCGGAACGATCGGCGACCTGCGCGACTCGGCGACCATGGCGACCATCACCATGGCTCTCACGGCGGCGGCGGCCCTGTTGATGGTCAGTAACATCCGCTATCACAGTTTCAAGGAACTGGATCTGCACGGCCGCGTGCCGTTCTTCATCGTGCTGCTGATCGTGCTGGCGTTCGTGTTCATCTCCATCAATCCGCCGCTGCACATCTTCCTGGGTTTCCTCGTCTACGCGGTCTCCGGTCCCATCCTGACACTGGTCTTCATGCGCAGGCGGCGGGCGGCCCGCCGCGCGCAGGGCGCCGGAGAGCACCCGGGGGCGCCGCCCCCGGTCGCCTGAGCCAACGCCCTCAGGCGGCGATGAAGCCGCGCTCATCGGCGCGTCTCGCGAGGCATCGGCGGGGGTCGACAGGCAATTCCCGTCGGCCCATGCGTTTCTCCTATCGGGTCCATGAAAACAAATGGCCCGCGCCGGCCCCTCGGCGCATTGTCAAAGCAAATACCTGCCGCTATATTGCCCACAGGTGCACGTTTTCAACCGATATCACTCCCATGAGCATCATGCGCGACGACGGTAGACAGGCACGGGCTTCCGCTGCCCGGGTCTGGTCGCGCCCACGGCTCGGCCTGCTCGCGCAGCTGCTCCTGCCCTGACGGGCACATACCTCCACACCACCCCGGCGGGGGCAAACGCGAAGACCCAGGAGACCTGATTCCGACGAACCGGTAGCATAGTGCTGCCGGTGGAGAGCATGCCATGAAGGACAGACTGATCATTTTCGATACGACGCTGCGAGACGGCGAACAGAGCCCCGGAGCGTCCATGACCCAGGACGAGAAGGTTCGCATCGCGCGGGCGCTGGAGCGGCTGAAGGTGGACGTCATCGAGGCCGGCTTCCCGGTCGCAAGCCCGGGCGACTTCGAGGCCGTCAGGGCCGTTGCCGAGGTCATCGCGGAGAGCACCGTGTGCGGCCTGGCGCGCGCCCTGGACAACGACATCGACCGCGCCGCGGAGGCGTTGAAGCCGGCCAGGCGCGCACGCATACACACCTTCATCGCGACCTCGCCCATACACATGGCGAAGAAGCTGAAGATGACTCCGGATCAGGTCGTCGAGCAGGCGATCCACGCGGTCACGCGCGCGCGCCGTTACACCGACGACGTCGAGTTCTCGGCCGAGGACGCGGTGCGGTCCGAGGTCGATTTCCTCTGCCGCGTCTTCGAGGCGGCCATCGACGCGGGGGCGCGGACGATCAACGTTCCGGATACCGTCGGATACAGCATCCCGTCGGTATGGTACGAGCGCATCCACACGCTCATCTCGCGAGTGCCGAATGCCGACAAGGTCGTGTGGTCGACGCACTGCCACAACGACCTCGGGATGGCGGTGGCCAATTCGCTGGCTGCGGTGCAGGCGGGGGTGCGGCAGGTGGAGTGCACCATCAACGGCCTGGGCGAGCGCGCAGGCAACGCGTCGCTGGAGGAGATCGTGATGGCCGTGAGGACCCGCCGCGACGTCTTCGGCGTGACCTGCGAGATCGACACCACGCAGATCGTGCCGACCTCGAAACTGGTGTCCGCGATCACCGGCTATCCGGTGCAGCCCAACAAGGCCATCGTCGGAGCGAACGCCTTCGCACACGAGTCCGGCATACACCAGGACGGCGTGCTGAAACACCGTGAGACCTACGAGATCATGCGCGCCGAGGACGTGGGCTGGAACGCCAACCGCATGGTGCTCGGCAAGCATTCCGGGAGGAACGCCTTCCGGGCGCGCCTCACCGAACTGGGGATCGAGTTCAAGCGCGAGGAGGATCTGAACGAGGCCTTCATGCGCTTCAAGGAACTGGCGGACAAGAAGCACGACATCTACGACGAGGACCTGCAGGCCCTGGTCACCGAGACCAGCATGGCCGCCACGCACGAGCGGGTGAAACTGATCTCGCTCAAGGTGCAGTCCGAGACCGGCGAGACGCCGAAGGCCGACATCACCCTGTCGGTGGACGGCGGCGAGCGCGAGGGCGCGGCCACGGGCGGCGGACCCGTGGACGCGACCTTCCGCGCCATCGAGTCGATCGTGCACAGCGGCTGCAACCTGCAGCTGTTCTCGGTGAACAACATCACCACCGGGACGGATGCACAGGGCGAGGTCACCGTGCGCCTCGACAAGGGCGGGCGCATCGCCAACGGTCAGGGGGCGGACACGGACATCCTGGTCGCCTCGGCGAAGGCGTACATCAACGCGCTGAACAAGCTGAGCGTGACGACGGAGCGGACGCACCCGCAGGTCGCCGATCACATTTGATGCCGGCGCGCGCATGCCGAAGCCGCGCATGGCGGATTTCGGCCTGGCAGCACCGGCGGGCAGGTTTCGCGGAGACTTCGGTATGGACGCGCGCCACAGGAAGTACCTGGCGGAGATGGGCATCGAGGTGTGGGAGCGCCGCGGCCACGCCGCGCGCCCCGCCGCGGCGCCGGACATCGAACCGGCGGCCGCGGCGTGCGGATCGCAGCGCGAGGGGTCCACGCCATCGGCGATGACGGCGATCGATGCGGCAAGCAGCGCCGACGGCATCGAACATGCCCGCCGCGTTGCGGCGATGAACTGGGGTGACCTCGCCCGCACGGTGAGTACCTGCACCCGCTGCGCACTGCACGAGACCCGCACCCAGACGGTGTTCGGCGTGGGCAACCGCGAGGCCGAGTGGCTGGTGATCGGCGAGGCCCCGGGCGCGGAGGAGGACAGGCAGGGCGAGCCATTCGTCGGAAGGGCGGGACAGTTGCTCAACTCGATGCTCATGGCGATCGGTCTGCGTCGCGAGCAGGTCTACATTGCGAATATCCTGAAGTGCAGGCCACCCAGCAACAGGGACCCGAGACCGGAGGAGGAGCGGGCCTGCCGGGACTACCTCGAGCGGCAGATCCGACTCATCCGGCCGAAGATCGTCCTTGCAGTCGGGCGGATCGCCGCCCAGAATCTCCTGAAGGTCGACACGCCCATAGGCAAGATGCGCGGACGCACGTACAGTTACCAGGACACCGGCATCCCGGTCGTGATCACGTATCACCCCGCGTATCTGCTTCGCTCTCCACTGGAGAAGCGCAAGGCGTGGCAGGACCTGCTCTACGCCAAACGGGTTTTCGCCGGCCTCGCATGAGCGCGGTCGTCAGACTGCCGGAGTTTCAGCTTCGCCCCATGAGCGAGGCGGACCTGCTGGAGGTCATGCTGATCGAGGAGGCGGCCTATGAATTTCCCTGGACCCCGGGGATATTCCACGACTGCCTGCGCGTCGGCTACCCCTGCTGGGTGCTCGAGGGAGAAGGGCGCATCGATGGCTACGGCGTCATGATGGTAGGCGCGGGCGAGGCGCATATTCTCAACATCTGCGTCCGCGGATCGGAGCGGCGCAGGGGCCACGGTCGCGCGATCCTGCGCCACCTGCTTGCCGAGGCGCTGCTCCACAATGCCGGTTCAGCCTACCTGGAGGTCAGGCCGTCCAACCAGGGTGCCATCCGCCTCTACCAGCTCGCCGGTTTCGCGGAGGTGGGTTATCGCCGGAACTACTATCCCGCACGTGTCGGCCGCGAGGATGCCCTGATACTCGCCCGGTCGATCAGCTCGGGCTGAGGCACCGCAGCTGCCTTTCGGTTCGACCGCGCGCGTTTCCCGGCCCGCGATGATCGTTCCGTCCGGTTGCCGATTCTGTGCGCCCCGGCCGCTGTGCCAAGCCTCATCCGCGCGCGCGTGGGTTATCATCTCCCGATGCCCTTCCCTTCACTAGACGCCTTTGTCGGCAATACGCCCCTCGTACGTCTGCAGCGCCTGCCCGCGGAATCGGGAGTGCATCCCAGCACTTCCGTGCTCGCCAAGCTGGAGGGCAACAACCCGGCGGGATCGGTCAAGGATCGGCCGGCGCTGTCGATGATCAGGCGCGCACAGGAGCGCGGCGACATCGAGCCGGGCGACACGCTCATCGAGGCCACCAGCGGCAACACGGGGATCGCGCTGGCGATGGCGGCCGCGCTGATGGGCTACCATATGGTGCTCATCATGCCGGAGCACCTCTCGGCCGAGCGTCGCCAGACCATGCGCGCCTTCGGCGCCGAGCTGATCCTGACGCCGGAGAAGGGCGGCATGGAGGCGGCGCGCGACCTCTCGGAGAAGATGCGCGATGAAGGCAGAGGCGTCATCCTCGACCAGTTCGCGAATCCGGACAATCCGCGCGCGCACTATGAGGGCACCGGCCCGGAGATATGGCGCGACACGGAGGGCCGCGTCACGCACTTCGTCTCCTCGATGGGAACCACAGGAACGATCATGGGTGTCTCGCGTTTCCTGAAGGAGAAGAACCCGGCCATCCAGATCATCGGTTGCCATCCCGAGGAGGGTTCGCAGATACCCGGGATCCGCAAGTGGCCGGAGGCCTATCTGCCGAGGATATTCGACCGCACCCGCGTGGACCGGGTCGAAGAGGTGTGCCAGGCCGACGCCGAGGGCATGACCCGGCGGCTGGCGCGCGATGAGGGGATCTTCGCCGGCATCTCCTCCGGCGGCGCGACGGCGGTGGCGCTGCGCATCGCGCGCGAGGTCCGCGATGCGGTCATCGTGACGATCATCTGCGACCGCGGCGATCGCTACCTTTCCACGGGTGTATTTCCTGCCTGACGACTCTCTTCCGGGCCATGTCGACGCGCACGGCGGCAATGTTCGTGTTGCTGTACGGCATCTCGGCGGCGGCCATCGGAGCGGACGCGACGCTGGAGCTGGGCAGGGTCGAGCTCCCCGGCGGCGTGGCGAGCACGGTCCGCGCACACCTCCGGTGGGACGGCGCCGGGCGCATGCTGCTGACGCTGAGCCTTGGCGAGGTCCGCGCCGGTGACAGGCGGCTGCAGGATCTGCGGCTTGCCTGCGAAGAGGCGCGGTGGACCGAGGCCGAGCTGAGCTGCACCGGCGGCCGGCTGGGCCTTGCGGGGGAGCAGCCACTGACGGTGATCGACGGCATTGACATACGGTACCGCACCGCAGACGGCGAACTGCGCATAGACTCCCGCGCGGCGCGGGTCGGCGGCGGTACCGCGGATATCGGCATCTCCGGTATCGCCGGGCATTGGCGTGGCCGCGTGCAGACACGGGCGATCGACCTCGCGGCGCTCAGGCCGTTGCTGGATCGCCTGCAGATGGCGCCCGAGGGCTATGCCGATCTGGCCGGTACGGTCGACGTGCGCTGCGATTTCGAGGCCGCCGCCGGGCGCCTCGTGAGCGCCGGCATCCTGGTCGATGGAAGGGCCCTGAGCTTTGCCGGCCGCCACATTGCGGACAAAGCCGATCTGCATCTGGAATCCCGCCTCGCGCGCCGGGAGGGGACCGCGGTGGTGACGGGGAGCGCCGCGCTGCGCGCCGGGGCCGTGTATATCGAGCCCGGATGGAGCACGGGCGAGTACACGCCGGGGATCACCCTGGAGGCCGCGGCCGCGCCTGTCACCGCGCGCTGGGCACTGCGTCACGACGATCAGTCCGGCACCCTGCAAATCGATGAGTTCGAGCTCGCGCAGCCGGGCGTGGCGACCCTCGCGCTGGACGGCGGCGTCGCCCTTGCCCCGGATACGCCGTCACCGGAACTGCACCTTCGGCTGAACGGGGCGGACATGCGCCAGCTATACGAACAGCACGTCAAATCACACTGCGCGCATGTCCCCGCCCTGTGCGGCATGGAATTCGAAGGCAGTGTCGATCTGGCCGCGACCTGGGGCGGCGAGGGCATCACCGACTTGGACCTGCGGTTTCACGGCGTCTATGCGGACGACGATCGCCAGCGTTTCCGGATCGCCGCCTTGAACGGCGATCTCGTGCTCACGAGCGGCGAGGGCGCGATCGCCTCGGCGCTGAAATGGGCGAGCGCCGGCTGGCGGCGTCTGGATTTCGGTCCCGGCAGCGTCGGCATGAGCTCCTCGCACCGCGCGTTGAAGGTCACGCAATGGAGCGACGTGGAGATCCTGGGCGGCACCTTCAAGGTGGACAGGCTGGAGATCGCCAGCGTCGGCACCGGCAGCTTCGGCGTCGACATCGAGGGTGTGCTCACTCCCATACCGATGCAGGAATTCTCCCAGGCCATGGGCTGGCCCATCATGAATGGCACCCTCTCCGGCGTCATACCAGGGCTGAAGTACCGTCGCGGACTGCTCGCGCTGGACGGCGATCTGCTGGTGCGGGTCTTCGACGGCAGTGTCGTCGTACGGGGCTTGAGGATCGAAGACCCGTTCGGCCAGTCCCCAGTGCTCATGACGGACATGGATGTGAAGAACATAGACCTGGAACAGCTCACCGGGGCGTTCGCGTTCGGCAGGATCGAGGGCACTCTGGAGGGAGAGGTGCGGGGCCTGCGCCTCGAGAACTGGCAGCCGACCGCCTTCGACGGCTACCTGCAGAATCCGGCCGACGACGACCGGCGTCATCGCATCAGTCAGAAGGCCGTCGACAACCTGAGCGCGATCGGCGGCGGCATCGGGGGCGCCTTGTCGCGCGGCTTCCTGAGCATCTTCAAGGATTATTCCTACGATCGACTTGGCCTGCATTGCCGGCTGAGCAACGGTGTCTGCGCCATGAAGGGCGTTGCGCCGGCGGAGAACGGCTTTTACATTGTCACGCGCGGGGGGCTGCTGCCGCCGTGGATAGACGTGAAGGGCTCGGGCAACGTGCTCGGCGACGGCCGCTACGGTGTGGCCTGGAGCGACATACTGCTGGGATTTAAACGCATCAACAGCGGTCAAATGCGACTGCAGTAGCCGATGTACGGGCGGGTTAAGCGAACATTCAGTCGGCGAGAATGCCGGAGCGGAATACACACGTAGCGGAGGTCGCGTGCAGATGAAAACACTCTTGCGTGGTGCGGTGCTGATACTGGGCGGGTTTCTGTATGCCTGCGTGACCGTGAACGTCTATTTCCCGGCGGCCGCCGTCGAGCAGGCCGCCGACCGCATCGTCAAGGAGGTCTATGGCGAGAAGGTCAAACAGATGCAGGAGAACGGCAAGACTCCCGAGACCGCGCCAACCGAGGGCAACGATCAATCCGGCACGCTCATGCCGATGACCGCGGTTGCCTACGTGCTCGAGGCGCTGGTACCGGCCGCGTACGCGCAGCAGCCGGATATCAACATTGACTCCCCGGCGATCAACCAGCTCAAGGCGAGCATGCAGGCCCGCCACTCCAGGCTGGTCCCCTTCTACAATGCCGGTGCGATAGGCCTGGCATCCACCGGGCTGCTGGTCGTTCGCGATGCCAAGGCCGTTTCGCTGAAGGACCGCGGCGCCGTGCAGGCGCTGGTGGCCGAGGAGAACAAGGATCGCAACGCGTTGTACGGCGAGTTGGCGAGCGAAAACGGACATCCGGAGTGGGAACCACAGATCCGGGCGATCTTCGACAAGCGCTGGGTGGCAAACGCCCCGTCGGGCTGGTGGTTCCAGAACGCCGACGGTCGATGGGTTCAGAAGTGACGAGCGCCCCGGCGCGCACCGCAAGCGGCCCGGCGTGACGCCGGGCCGGTTCTGACCGCGGTCATGCCTCCACGCGCGGTCCGGCGCGATCCGCGCAGGCGGCCTGCGCGGCATCCGTCCGCGCCGCGGATCGCGTAGAATCCCGCGCGTGAACGTCCTCGTATTCGATATCGAGACCGTGCCGGATGTCGAGGCAGGGCGCCGGCAGTACGGCCTGGAAGGGTTGAGCGACACTGACGTGGCGAACGCGATGTTCGCCAGGCGCCGGCAGGAGACCGGCGGCACCTCGGACTTCCTGCGGCATCATCTGCACCGCATCGTCGTCATATCCGCCGTCCTGCGCACCGGCGACCGGCTCAACGTCTGGTCACTCGGAGATCCCGGCGCGCCCGAGCAGGAGATCGTCAGCCGATTTTTCGAAGGCATCGAGCGCTACACGCCGACGCTGGTATCGTGGAACGGTGGCGCCTTCGATCTCCCCGTGCTGCATTACCGGGCCCTCGTGCACGGCGTGCCCGCGGCGCGCTACTGGGAGGCCGGGGAAGACGACACCAGCTTTCGCTACAACAACTATCTCAGCCGTTACCACTGGCGACATCTCGACCTGATGGACGTGATCGCCGGCTATCAGCCGCGTGCCGTCGCGCCGCTCGACGAGGTCGCCGCCCTGCTCGGACTGCCCGGCAAGCTCGGGATGCACGGCAGCCGTGTGTGGGAACGTTTCCAGCGCGGCGATCTGCAGGGGATACGCGAGTACTGCGAGACCGACGTCATCAACACGTATCTCATCTATCTGCGCTTCGAATTGATGCGCGGGCGACTGAGCCGCGAGGCCCATGATCGCGAATGCGGGCGCATGCGCGAGTACCTTCGCGGCGAGCAGCGGCCGCACTTCCAGGCATATCTCGATGCCTGGCGGGAGTAGCCCGCCGGTGTCGAGAGGTTCGGTGGCGAAGCCGCAGGCCGGGCCGGTCGTCCTCCGCGTGGAGTCTCTGTCGCACGAGGGCCGCGGCGTCGCGCGCGCCGACGGCAAGACGGTGTTCATCGACAACGCCCTGCCCGGCGAGGTGGTCTCCGTGCGGATCGTGCGCCGGCACGGACGCTACGACGAGGCGATCGCCGAGCGCATCGATCGGCCATCGCCCGAGCGCGCGAGTCCGGGCTGCGAGCACTTCGGCGTGTGCGGCGGCTGCAGCCTGCAGCACATCGCTCCGGCCGCGCAACTCGCGCACAAGCAGCGGATGCTGCTCGAACAACTGCAGCACGTGGGCCGGGTTGCGCCGGCGGAGATACTGTCGCCGATCGCCGGGCCGGTGTGGGGTTATCGCCGCCGGGCACGCCTCGGGCTGCGGCTGGTGCCGAAGAAGGGCGGCGTCCTGGTAGGGTTCCGGGAGAAGAGCGGTCGCCATATCGCCGACATCCGGCGCTGTCCCGTGCTGCGCCCCGAGGTCGGCGAACACCTGCTGGTCATACGCGAGCTCATCGGTGCCTTGAGCTGTGCCGATCAGGTTCCGCAGATCGAGGTGGGCGTCGATGATGCCGGCCCCGTGCTCACCATCCGCCACCTTCGAGCGTTGACCAGGGAGGATCTCGCCCATCTGGGCGACGTCTCACGGAGACACGGCTGGCGTATCTATCTGCAGCCGGGAGGCATCGACAGTGTGCGGCCGCTCACCGCCGGGCAGCAGCCCCTGTCCTTTGCCGTGCCCCGGCACGATGTGCGCCTGCAATTCGAACCGCTCGACTTCATACAGGTCAACGGCGCCATCAATCTCGCCGCCATCGACGCCGTCGCGGCGTTGCTCGATCTGCGGTCCGACGACCGGGTGCTGGATCTCTACTGCGGACTCGGCAACTTCACTCTGCCGATTGCACGCCGGGTCGCCCGGGCCATCGGTATGGAGGGGGAGGCCGGACTGGTCGCTCGGGCACGCGCCAACGCCGAGCGCAATGGCATACGCAACGCGGAATTTCTCGTGGCCGATCTGACGACGGCACGGCCACCGTCGTGGCCATGCAACAAGGTCGTGCTGGATCCGCCACGCACCGGCGCCATCGAGATCCTCCGTCGCCTGGAACTGCGCGAGGTGTCGATCGTGGTCTATGTCTCCTGCAATCCCGCCACCCTCGCCCGCGATGCCGCCGTGCTGGTCCAGGAACACGGCTTCCGGCTGGCGAAAGCGGGCGTCATGGACATGTTTCCGCACACGGCCCACGTCGAATCGCTGGCGCAGTTCGTGCGTTGAGCGGCGCCCCGGGGGCGGCGCCCAGGCCTCGATCCGGCAGTGCAAACCCGGGCGAACTCCGCGGATCTTCGGGACATCCCGGGGCGATCCCCGGACCCGCAGGCATCCTGTCGATCCTCGCACAGTCCCCGCACAGTCCCCGTTCCGTTCATCTATGGCGGCTCTGGCAGGGGTGGTCCATCATTTGCAAGTCGAATCATCGCTCCAGACGCTGCCTGCCCGATGACCGATTCCACTCTCACCTCCGCCGCCATGACCACGAGCGTGGCACCCCCGGCCTCCACCGGGGCCACCTGGATACGCTTTGCCGTCGGCGCAGTGCTCGCCTGGATCGGGATCTGCCTGTTTCTCATGGTGGCGCCCATCGAGAACGAGTTCATCAGCAAATGGATCGGGTGGTACGACTTCCCGCTCGGCCCACTCGTCGTATACCTCTGCTATCGCATCTGCCGGTCGCCCAACATCGACGCGCGATCGCGACGCGGATGGCTGATGATAGGGCTGAGCTATCTCACCTACTGGCTGGGCAACTGCACCTGGAATACCTTCGAGGTGATCCTCGAGATCGAGCCCTTCCCCTCGATCGCGGACGTATTCTTCCTGTCGATGTACCCGCTCATGTTCCTCGGGTTGCTCATGCTCTCCGAGCCCCTGAACAGCCGGCGGGAGAAGATAAAGTTCTCGCTGGACGTGGCGACCATCATGGTGGCCGCGAGCGCCTTCATGGCGTATTTCATAGTCGCACGGATCGAGCACGACCCGGAGACCTCGCTGTGGGAGACCGCCATCCTTATGGCCTATCCGGTGGGCGACATCCTGATCGTCTTCGGTGTCGTCTCCGTGCTGCTCCGGCGCCGTTCCTCCGGGGGGTGGAACCCGGTCTCCCTGCTGCTGCTGTCGCAGGCCGCGATGTTCGCGGCGGACATGTTCTTCTTCGTGCAGTCGCTGGATGGCACCTACCAGACCGGCGGCATACCGGACCTGTGTTTCCTGCTTTCCTGGGCGCTGATGATCATCGCCTGCCACCTGCAGGTCCTGCATGGCGCGCAGGCCGCACGACGGCCGGATTTCGACCGGCCCTATCCGTACAGGTTGTCGCCCTACATTGCGGTCATCGCCGGCTACGGTCTGCTCGTGTTCGATCACATCACGCACAACGAACGCGTCGGCAGCATCCCGCTGCCCACCGCGCTGCTGCTCACCTCGCTGGTGATCATCCGGCAGGTGTTCGCCGCACGTGAGCTGGCGCAACTGCACGCCTCACAGGCCGAGCGCAAGGCGGAGCAGCGTTTCGCCTCGCTGGTGAAGCACGCCTCGGACGTGGTGCTGGTGACGGACATGGAGGGCACGATCCGGTTCGCCACGCGCTCCATCGAGCGCATGCTCGGATGGCCGGCCGAAACCATGCCGGGCTGCAACCTCGCCGTGCTGATGCACCACGAGGACATCCCGACGATGCAGCGCTTTCTGCGGGAGGTCGGCGCCCGGAGCGATATCAGCGAGCCCGTCGAGTGGCGGGTGCGCAACCGCGACGACGGCTGGCAGTACGTCGAGGTCATCGCCTCCAACCTCGCCAGTGATCCGAACATCGGCGGCCTGGTCCTCAACTGCCGCGATGTCACCGACAGGCGCGGACTTGAGGATCGTCTGCGCCACATGGCGTTTCATGATCCGCTGACGCTGTTGCCCAATCGCAACCTGTTCAACGATCGGGTGCAGCAGGCGCTCGACCGCAGCGCCCGCCACAGCGCGAGCGTCGCGGTGATGTTCGTCGACCTGGACAACTTCAAGAACATCAACGACAGCCTCGGCCACGAGATGGGCGACAACCTGCTGGTCGCCGTCGCCGAGCGGTTACGGCGCGTGGTGCGTCCGAGCGACACGGTGGCGCGCCTGGGCGGCGACGAGTTCGCCGTGCTGCTGGAGGATTTCAAGACCGCCCAGGATCTCTCGGCGCTGGCCGTGCGCATGATCGACTCGCTCAACGTGCCTGTGTTCCTGGCGAGCAAGCATGTCACGGTCACCGGCAGCATAGGCATCGCGATAGCGGCGGATGGCGACAAGACGCAGGACATCATGCGAAACGCCGATGTGGCGATGTACCGCGCGAAGGCGCGCGGCAAGGCGAACTACGAGTTCTTCGAAGCCACGATGCACGCGCAGATCCTCGAGCACATGGAAATGGAGATGGACCTCCGCCGCGCGCTGCAGGCGGGCGAGTTCGTCGTCCATTACCAGCCGGTCGTGAATCTGCAGAACAACGTGATCGTCGGCGTCGAGGCGCTCGTTCGCTGGAATCACCCGCACCGCGGCCTGGTGTATCCGGGAACGTTCATCGGCGTCGCGGAGGGCAGCGACCTCATCGTGAACCTGGGGCGCTGGGTCCTGTTCGAGGCGTGCGCGCAGGGCAGACGATGGCAGGATACGTTCCCATCGGACGTCCTGCAGCACATCTCGGTGAACATCTCGGCCCGCCAGCTGCAGCATGAGGGATTCGTCGGCGAGGTGAAGACCATCCTCGCGCAGACCGGCGTGCGCCCGGAATCCGTGGTGCTCGAGATTACGGAAAGCGTGCTGATGCAGAACGTGGAATGGACGCGGGAGCGGCTGCGGGCGCTCAAGGACCTCGGCGTGCGGCTGGCCCTGGACGATTTCGGCACCGGCTACTCGGCGCTGAGCTACCTGCACCAGTTCCCGTTCGACGTCCTCAAGATCGATCGTTCCTTCGTGAGCAAGATCAACGACGAGGCCACCAACGACGCACTGGTGCGAACCATCGTCGCGATGGGGTACTCGCTGGGGTTGAGCACCGTCGCCGAGGGCATCGAGAACCTGGGCCAGCTCGCGGAGCTGCGTCGCGTCGGCTGCAATGCGGGGCAGGGTTTCCTCTTCTCGCAGGCGGCGCCCGCGGAGGTCATCGGCCGTTTCCTGGCGACGCTGCGGGTAGGGCCGCAACTGACGGTGATAAGCAGCAACTAGTCCCGCCGAGCGTGCGCGACTAGGCGATGGAGCGGATGTGCGGCCGTCGCGGCAGCAGGCCCCTGACCCTGTTTCGCAACCGGCCGGGGTAGTTCAGCCAGTATTCATCGCCTTCGACGTCCACCTCCTCGATGCGCGCCACCAGCGGCTTCACTTCGAAGGCCGAGATGATGTCGCGCATGGCCGGGATGAATATCTCCTCGGTGAACTGCAGTTCCTTCCCCGACATTTCGAAGGTTTCCAGCAGGATGGCATGCCGGATGAGCAGCATGGTGAATGCCTTGTAGTAGTGCCGGGCGCGGCCGCCGTGCCGCTCCAGCCAGGCCGTCGCGTCGAACAGGCCGGTGCGCGCGCTCTCCGGGAAATCCTCCGACAGCAGTTCGTGATGGAAATCGGCCAGGGGTTGGCCCCACAAGGTGCGCACCTCGCCCAGGGGCTGGCCGTCGACACGCGGGAAATCGACGATGTTCAGGTAATCCATGCGGCGGCCGCCGTTGCGTCCGATGCCGCTGAAGAAGCCCATGCGCCCGAGCGCGCGTTTGCAGTGATTCAACGACACGAACTGATCGGCGTGGTACTCCCAGATGATCAGGTTCAGGTCGAACTGCCGTGCCAGCGACATGGCCAGATGCATCTCGTGATTGGGCGTGGCCACCTGGCGGAACAGTATCGCCGCGCGCTTCTGTCGCATGATCGGCGGCACGTCGAGCATTCCTTCGCGATCGAGATCGGGATGGATCGGCAGCGCCTGACGCTCCTCGAGCAGGCGCACCGCCTCGCCCAGGGGCGTGTAGATGAAGTCGCGTATCGCCTGCAGGTCCTTCAGCCTGCCGGGCGCGGCTGTTTGCGTTGTCATGGTCTCGCGCTATCCGATCAGGCCGACGATCCAATGCCAGGATGCAACGGCAATGCGCGCTATCAGGTCCGCGACGAATATCCAGTAGAGATTGCAGACCAGGACGCTGGCGAAAAACAGGTGCCAGTCGCGGGCGCGCAGGCCATCGAAGCTGCCGCGCCTGAAGAACGCGGTCACGATGAACGGATCGGTGACCGCGCAGAGCAACAGGAAGGTCAGCGCCTGGTTGCGGTTCGTGATCCAGGCCACGAGTCGGTCGAACCAGGAAGGCTGTGACTTGCGGGCGATGTCCGCGAGCAGGCCGCTGCCGACCCAGTCCACGCCCATGCGCTCGTAGGCGACGAGCAGCAACGCGCATTGCAGCAGCGAGAACAATGTCATCAGGGCGCCGCCGAGGATTACGCCCTGCGTGTAGACTACGTAAGGGTAGATTACGAAATCGAAGAAGTGATTGAAGGAACCGTACAGCGCGTGGCCGGTGCCGATCTGGACGAGGCGCAGCCAGAGCACGCGCCCGCCGGCATCGCCGCCCGGGGCGGTCGCCGGTGGTGCCGATACTCCATCATCTGCAGTAACCGCGGCTGTGGAGGACGAAGAGTAACTCATTGCGGCGAGACGCTGCCCCTGTTGTTATCGGTTCATTCCTGCCGCCCCCGCTGGGTACACCGGCGGCTGTTCCGGTATGGAGAAAAAAAGCTGCCCCACCGATCGATCCGGGTTCGCGTCCCTGGCGGACCGCGGGGCGTCGGCTTTCCGGCAATCGGGGCCTTGAGTGGTACGATTTTCGGGTAGGTTAGCAGGAAAACAGCGTCGAGATCATGACGCGGGGCGGGATTAGTTCTCAGGGAGTCAGTTTTTTGACGCACTTAACAATAGGCGGATCGCGGTGCGCGAGCTGGCACGCCGGCGCTTTGGCGGCCGGGCGGCCGAGGGCCGATGGCGGGAACCCGAGCCTGTCCACGCCCGGGGGACTGGTGCCGTGCGGACCCTGAGGCCGTTCGCGCTGGCCTGCGCACTGGCCGGCACGAGCGGCGCCGTCGCCGCATCCCTGCCGCTGGCAGAGCCCGCGGCGGTGCAGATGGATCCGGTACGACTCGCGCTCATCGACGATGTCGTCGCCCGCGGCCTGCGTCGCGGCGACTATCCCGGCGCCGTCGTTCTCATCGGCCGTCATGGGCGGGTGGCCTTTCAGCGCGCCTATGGGGATCGGCTCACCGTCCCCCGGCGCGAGGCGATGCGGCTCGACACGGTTTTCGACATCGCATCGCTGACCAAGGTGCTGGTCACCGCCCCGGCCGTGATGCAGCTCAGGGAGGCCGGCCGGCTGTCGCTGGAGGAGGGCCTGGGCGACCTCGTGCCGGCCTGCCGTTCGCGGGACCGGCGCGACATCCGGGTACGCCAGCTGCTGGCGCACGAATCCGGCCTGCGCGGGACATTCACCGGGCGGCTGCTGCGCCGGATCGGCAGTTACCAGGACGGGGTGGCGATGGCATGCGCGGAGGAGATGTCCGGTCGTCCCGGCGCGCAGCTGCGTTACAGCGATCTGAATTACATCCTGCTGGGCGAGATCGTGCGCCGCACGAGCGGCGAGGATCTCGATCAGTACGCCTACCGTCACATCCTGCGGCCGCTGGGGATGAACGAGACGTACTACAACCCGCCTGCGGCATTGCACGCGCGACTGGCGGGGGAGGATGTCGTGACCGGGGAGGTGGAGAACGGCATGGCGACCCGGATGGGCGGGATCTCCGGTCATTCCGGCCTGTACAGCACGGCGGCAGACCTGGCGGTGTTCAGCGCCATGCTGCTCAATGGCGGCGCCTGGCAGGGCGTGCGGATACTCTCGCAGGCATCCGTGAAACAGATGACCACGGCGATGGTGCACCATGCGCGCGGCACGCGCGGGTACGGATTCGATGTCGCCAGCGGCTATTCCGGGAGTCGCGGCAGCCTGTTTCCCTGCAACTCCTACGGCCACACCGGTTACAGCGGCGTCTCGATGTGGCTCGACCCCAACTCCGAGACCTTCGTCATCGTCCTCACCAACCGCCTGCACCCCGCCGGCAGGGGCGATGTGAAGCTGCTGCGCGAGGAGGTCGCCACCATCGCCGCCGGGGCGCTTCTGGACCTTCATTACACGCGCACGGCCGGCGCGCCGCTGAACGCGGCGCATCGCTGTCGCGGGGGCCGGGGCTGAGGCGGCAGACCTTGCCGCCACGGCGGGATTTCCCCAGAATCCTCTCACCTTCCACGACGTGGCGTCGGCATGAGCGAACGCACGTACCGTAACGCCCTGCAGCCAGGCTATCTCCTGCACTGGTATCGCATCGACAGCGTGCTCGGACAGGGCGGCTTCGGCATCACCTACCTCGCGCACGACACCAATCTCGACCACGCCGTCGCGATCAAGGAATTCCTGCCGATGGAGATGGCGATGCGCGATGCGGATCAATCCGTGCAGCCGTCCTCGCAGGAGATGGACGAGCGCTTCCGCTGGGGTCTGGATCGCTTCGTCGCCGAGGCGCGGACGCTGGCCCGCTTCCGGCACCCCGGCATCGTGCGCGTGCTGAGCGTCTTCGAGGCCAACAATACCGCCTACATGGTCATGGAGCTGGAGCGTGGCGAGACGCTGCACCAGCGGCTGGCCAGGCAACGGACGCTGCCGGAGGCGGACCTGCGTGCGCTGGTCGAAACGCTGTTGGACGGGCTGGAGGCAGTGCACGCGGCCGGCTTCGTGCATCGCGACATCAAGCCGGCCAATATCATCGTCCGGCCGGAGGGCACGCCCGTGCTCATCGATTTCGGCTCGGCCCGGCAGGCGATTGGGCAGTACACGCGCACGCTCACCACCCTCATCTCACCCGGTTACGCGCCCTACGAGCAATACCTGAGCGGCGGCGATCGGCAGGGGCCCTGGACGGACATCTACAGCGTCGCGGCGACCCTGTATCGCTGTGTGGTCGGCCGGCCGCCGCTGGATGCCCTCGATCGCAGCGAGGCAATACTGAAGTCGGAGCAGGATCTGTACGTGCCGGCGGCCGACCTTGCCGCGGGCAGTTACTCCCCCGCGCTGCTGCGCGCCATCGATCACGGCCTGCGTTTCAAGGCCGCCGATCGGCCGCAAAGCGTGGCGGAGTGGCGCCGGGAGCTGCAGGGCGAGCTGGATGAGCCGGTGACACGCGTGGCTACGTCGATCGTGGAGCGAGGCCCGGGCGGGGCGCCTGCGACGCGGACGGAGACTTCGCCCCCGCTCGCGACAACGGCGCGCCTGACCGACCCGCCGGCTGCCGCGCTCGCGGCCCGCCCGACGAGCGGGGCGCGTCGCGGCCCCGGCGTCGGGCGCGGGTTGATCGCCCTCG
>JAJVHZ010000001.1:0-15062 GCA_022072255.1 Gammaproteobacteria bacterium
GCCGCGCAGCACGCGCGCGCCATGGCGCAGGCCACGCGGCGCGCCGTGTCCACGGCCCAGGCGCTGCGCTGGACGGAGGCGCACGGCCGGTTGAGCCTGGACTGGGATGCGCGCACCGAGCCCTTCGCCGCAGTCACGCACGTGGCGGCCGACGGCACGCGCCGCGTGCTGGGCGGCGGGCTGAGCGGAGGCGCCGCCGAGCTCGACGTCAGCCGCCTGCCCGCCGGCGGCCGCTACGAGTTCAGCCTGGGCACGGATCAGTCCGCGCGCCTGACCGAGGCCGCGCGCTGATCGAGCCTGTCGCCCGCGGTCCGGCCGCACCTTGCGCTAGACTCGGATCGGGAGTCCTCCATGGGGCGAGAGGCAAGGCCTGGCGATGCGCGGCGGCGATCAGGGGCGGCAGTGCGAATTCGTGCTACCCGCGGGAGCGCCGGCCGTTCGCCCTGCCGGCGCCGCCATCAACCCTGACTATCTCGCCGAGGAAACGCAGTGCGTGCAGCGGCTGATCGAACGGGCGCGCGCGCCTCCCGATCCGGCGGCACGCATCGCGGCCATGGCGCGCGAGCTGGTCGCGCGCATACGCGCGCGCACGCGCGCCGGCGGCCTGGACGCGTTTCTGCAGGAGTACGATCTCTCCTCGCCGGAGGGCGTGGTGCTGATGTGCCTGGCCGAGGCGCTGCTGCGGATCCCGGACGATGAGACCGCCGATCGGCTGATCGCCGAGAAGCTCGCCGCCGGCGACTGGGAGGCGCATCTGCACGAGGGATCCTCGCTGCTCGTCAACGCCTCCACCTGGGGACTGCTGCTCACCGGCAGGGTGGTGGAGGCCGCCGATCTGTATCCGCAACCGCCGCGCAACATCCTGCAGCGGCTCCTGCGCCGGATCGGCGAACCGGTGGTGCGCGCGGCGCTGCGGCAGGCCATGCGCATCATGGCGCAGCAGTTCGTGATCGGTCGCAACATCGGGGAGGCGATCGCCCGCTCCCAACGGGGCGAGGCGCGGCGTTACCGTTACTCCTTCGACATGCTGGGCGAGGCGGCCCTGACGGCCGCGGACGCCGGGCGCTATCACGCCGCCTATCTCGAAGCGATCGCCGCGATCGGCAAGTCGGCAGGGCCAGCCTCCTCCGCGGCGGAACTGCCTTCGATCTCGGTGAAGCTCTCGGCACTGTTCCCGCGCTACGAGCTCGCGCAGCGCGAACGCGTGCACGTCGTCCTCGCCCCGCGACTGCTGGCACTCGCGCACGGCGCGCGCGAGGCCGGCATCGCATTGACCGTCGATGCCGAGGAATCCGAACGGCTGGAGTTGTCGCTGGAGCTCATCGAGCGGGTGTGCCGTGAACCGGCACTCCGGGGCTGGGATGGAATGGGCCTGGCGGTGCAGGCCTACCAGAAGCGCGCCCCGGCGGTGTTGCGCTGGTGCGCGGACCTGGCGCAGGCGACGCGGCGCCGTCTGAACGTGCGCCTGGTCAAGGGCGCGTACTGGGACAGCGAGGTGAAGCGCGCCCAGGAGCGCGGTCTGGACGGGTACCCGGTGTTCACGCGCAAGGCCAACACCGATGTCTCCTACCTCGCCTGTGCGCGGCAGCTCTGCGAGGCCGGCGAGTGGCTTTACCCGCAGTTCGCCACGCACAATGCGCAGACGGCGGCAGCGATACTGGAGTACACGCGCGCAAGCGGCCGGCCGTTCGAGTTCCAGCGCCTGCACGGCATGGGCGAGGAGTTGTACGAGGAGTTGCTGAGCGGGGCGTACGGCGAGCTCGCCTGCCGGGTCTACGCGCCGGTGGGATCGCACGAGGACCTGCTGCCGTATCTCGTGCGCAGGCTGCTGGAAAACGGCGCCAACACCTCCTTCGTGCATCGGCTCGTCGACGCGCGCACGCCTCTGGAGCGCATCGTCGAGGACCCGGTGACGCGGGTGGAGTCCACGCCCGCGAAGACCCACCCGCGGATCCCGCTGCCACGCGACCTGTATCAGCCGGAGCGCCCGAACGCACGCGGTCTGAACCTGTGCGACGGCGAGGTGCTGCGGGCGTTGGCGGCGGCGATGCAGGCCGCATGCACGACGGCCTGGGAGGCCGGAGCGCTGCTCGCCGGGCGATCGGGGGAAGGCGAGGCCATCGCCGTGACCAGTCCGGCGCAGCGAGCGCGCGTGGTGGGCACGGTGCGGATGGCGGACTGGGCGGCGGTCGACGCGGCGATCGGCGCGGCACTGCGCGCGCAGTCCGACTGGGATGCGACGCCGGCCGCGCAGCGCGCGGCGATCCTGCGCCGCGCCGCCGGCCTGTTCGAGCAGCGCATGCCGTTGCTCATGGCGCAGTGCGTGCACGAGGCCGGCAAGACGATCCTCGACAGCCTCGCGGAGGTGCGCGAGGCCGTGGACTTCCTGCGCTACTACGCGCACCGCGCCGAGGCGGACTTCGGCGATGCGTGCGTGCTGCCAGGACCGGCGGGCGAGAGCAATTCGCTGCGGCTGCACGGTCGCGGCGTCTTCGCCTGCATCAGTCCGTGGAATTTCCCGCTGGCGATCTTCACCGGGCAGGTGAGCGCGGCGCTGGCCGCCGGCAACAGCGTGATCGCCAAGCCGGCAGAACAGACGCCGCTCGTCGCGGCGACGGCGGTGGCGCTGCTGCACGAGGCGGGCGTGCCGCCGGAGGCGCTGCATCTGCTGCCCGGGGAAGGCCCGGTGGTCGGCGCGCGCGCCGTGGCCGACCCGCGCGTCGCCGGCGTGGCGTTCACCGGCTCGACCGAGACGGCACGGATCATCAATCGCGCCCTGGCGGCGCGCGACGGTGCAATCCCGGTGCTGATCGCCGAGACCGGCGGCGTGAACGCGATGATCGTCGACAGCTCGGCGCTGCCCGAGCAGGTCGTCATCGATGCCGTGCAGTCGGCGTTCAACAGCGCCGGGCAGCGCTGTTCGGCGCTGCGCCTGCTCTGCCTGCAGGAGGAGATCGCGCCGCGCGTGCTGCGCCTGCTCGCCGGCTACATGGACGAGCTCGCGATCGGCGACCCGGCGCTGCTGTCCACCGATATCGGCCCGGTGATCGACGAGCCTGCGCGCGCGCTGCTCGCGGCGCATCACGCGGCAGTCGGCGCGGCGGGGCGCTGGCAGCACGCCTGCCGCCTGGCGCCGCAGCACGAGGAAGGCACCTTCTTCGCGCCGGTTGCGATCGAGATCGAAAGCCCCGGGGACCTGCGGCGCGAGGTGTTCGGGCCCATCCTGCACGTCGTGCGTTACGCAGGCGATCGCATCGATGAGCTGGTCGACGCCATCAACGCCACCGGTTACGGCCTGACCCTGGGCATACACAGCCGCATCGAGGCAACCGTCGCGCGCATCGCCGGGCGCGCGCGCGTCGGCAATCTTTACGTCAACCGCAACATGATCGGCGCGGTGGTGGGCGTGCAGCCGTTCGGCGGCTGCGGCCTCTCCGGCACCGGCCCCAAGGCCGGCGGGCCGCACACCCTGCACCGCTACGCCACGGAGCGGGCGCTCACCATCAATACCGCCGCGGTCGGCGGCAATGCCAGCCTGCTGGCGGCCGGCGACGGGGAGTGAGCCGCATGTCGAATGCCCGGCACGGCGCGCGCCGGGCCGTAGCCGCGCCGCCACGTCGTAATGCCGCCGCGCATGCCGGCGGGTTCGGGCAGGCGGCGCCGGCATCGCGCAAGGCTCGCGCCGGGGTGGCGAGAGAGTATCCTTGCCCGGGAGCGGGGAGCGGGAGGCCTGATGCGAGAGGGGCGCGTGGTTCGCGGGATCGCAGCGGGATTCGTTGCACTGGCGGCGGCGAGCGCGATGCCGGCGGCGGCGTGGAAGCTCTCGCCCTCGGGCACGGAGCAGGAGAGAAAGGTCAGCGCGCTCACCGCCGGGCGCTGGGAGCGCGCCGTGAACAGCCTGGCGGCCCGCGGGATCGACCGCTTCACCGAATCGGTGCACGAGGAGATCACGCAGAAGATCTACGGCTGCGAAGGCGACCGCGAGGCCTGCGCCAGCGGCGACATGCTCTACGCCTCGCCCTATGTGATCGCGGGCGTGCGCTGGAACGACGACCCGCCGTTCCGCCTCGACATCGGCGAGGGAACGCAAACCGACTGCAAGACCAGCGAGACGATACGCGTCACCACCCAGCCGCTCTGCTGGGTGCAGTTGTTCCAGGATGCCGAGCGGCGCGCGAGGTCGGGCCGGCCGCTGGCTGCGGCCGGCGGTGCGTCGCTGCTGGCGCGCTCCCACTTCGGGGATCTGCAGTTCCTGCACGCCATGGCCGGGCGCGACGGGGAGACCGCCTACGAGACCCGGCGCCGCCTCATGATGTGGGCCGAGTTCACCTGGCGCACGAGCCTGGGCGAGTACAGGCTCGACCGCCAGTTGCGCGAGGTGCCGATCGGCGGCATGGCGGGGTTCTTCGGTCACAGCGAATGGCGCGTGCAGGATCTGTTCACGCTCGGCAATCCGCCGCTGCGCCGCTACGTGCACGAGGTGGCCTTCGGCAGCCTGCTGCACGCCGTCGAGGACAGCTTCGCCAAGGGGCACGTCGAACGCGAGGAGGGCGTCGCGGGCGCCACCTGTGCCCATACCGCCCGCCTGCCGATGCCCGGGCGCGTGCGCGAGTTCCATTCCTACGTCGGGCAGGACAGCGATCGGCACGGCCGCTATGACACTGCCGCGGCCCTGAAGGCGCACCTGCTGGCGGAGCGGCCGAACGTCGTCGACGTCGGCAGGGCGCTGCGCGAATTGAACGACGCGCGCACGCCATGGGAGCAGGCGCGTGCGTATCTCGAGTGCATCTTCGCGCTGGCCGATCCGCAGCGGCCGGCCTCCGCCGGCGCCGACTTCCGCGACCGATAGCACGGCCACGCTGCGGCGCAGTCGCCTGTCATGATCCCGCGATGCACACGATCGTCCGGCCCGTATGGCGCGTGCGCTGCACTATCGGACCTTGCGCCTCTGATGACCTGTGCGCCCTCGATCGCGCTGCTACACTTCGATGAGAGGGCTGAACAAGCGCGGAGGCTGGTCATGAAAGAGTCGATCCCGTCCGTCCCGGTGCTGCGTCGCGTCACGCTGGATCCCGACAACCCCATATATCGCATACCTGCGCCGGCGATGGAGCGCGTGACGCTGGACGACCCGGCCGAGAAGGTGATGACCGATCTGCGCGAGGTCGAGGTCGTCACCATCGCGCCGGACGATCCCGTGGACTTCGCGCTGCAGGTCATGCAGCACGCCCGCGTGCGCATGCTGGTGGTGACCGACGGGAGCGAGCGCGTCCTCGGGCTGGTCACCGCCGAGGATCTCATGGGTGAGCGGCCGATCAACGTCACCCAGCGCGAACGGATCGTCCACGTCTGGGTACAGGTGCAGCACGTCATGACATCGATCGCCGCCGCCGCGCCGCTGGACATGCGTGACGTCGAGCATGCGCACGTGCGCGACGTCGTCAAGGCGCTCAGCGAGGGCGGCCGCCAGCACCTGCTGGTGGTCGAGGCGGACGAGGCCTCCGGCCGCTACCTGCTGCGCGGGATCTTCTCCGTCACGCAGGTCGGCCGGCAGCTGGGGATTCCGGTCGCGCCGGAGGGGCCGGCGAGGAGCTTCGCGGAGCTGAAGCAGATCCTCGTCGCCGACCGCAGCGTCGCCTGACGCCTCCTCGCGGCCGTCGCGCGGCGGACGGTTGCCGCGACGTCACGCCGATGAAAGCCGGTGTCTTCCTGCCTGCGGCCGGCAGTCCCGAAGATGTATTCCAGCTCGCGCTGGATGGCGGGAGGACCCTGCGCGCGGCGATTGAGCAATCCGGCAGTGCGTGTATCCTGCGAGCATGAATGCGCCGACGCCGTTCACTCCCGCACTTGCCGCCGGGCTGACCGAGTTCCTCGCCGCCCCCGAGCGGCCGGAGGGCACGATGTCCTACCCGGAGCTCGCGGGTTTCCTGTTCGCGATCTGCTGTTCGCCGGAGATCGTGCCGCCCTCGGACTGGCTGCCGATCATCTGGGGCGATGACGGGGCACGCTACGCGGACACGACGCAGGCGCAGACGATCGTCCCGGCCGTGCTCTCGTTCCACCGACACGTCAACGAGGGCGTCCTCAGCGAGGAGCCGGAGCTGCCCATGGGCTGCGAGCCGCGCGTGGAGGCGCTGAGCAACCTCGAGGACGACGCGCCCGTGGCATTGTGGTCGCGCGGCTTCGTCGACGGCAATCACTATCTCGAACAGGTGTGGGATGCCTGCCTCGCCGAGGACCGGGGCGTGGAGGAGGACCTCGAGTTCGTGCTGATCCCGCTGTTCTTCTTCTCCTCGCCCGAGATCGCGCAGGAGATCTTCGAGGACAACACCAAGCCCGGCAAGACCATGGCCGGGCTGGCCACCGACATGCTCGAGGTGATGCCGGAGGCGATGCGTGAGTACGCGGACATCGCGCTGCACCTGCGCGGGCTCGCCGCCGGGCACGGGCAGCGGGCGGCGGCGGCGCCAAAGGCACGCCGGAAGGTCGCGCCCGATGCGCCCTGCCCCTGCGGCAGCGGGCGGAAGTTCAAGAGCTGCTGCGGGCGCCGTTGAGATCCGTGCCGGGGCCCCGGACAGCCGGCCGCGGCGAGCGCGAACCGCGCGCCGATTGAACCGATGAACGCCGAGACGAGGACCGAGCCGGCCGGCGCCGCCGCGCGCGTACGACGGGTGGCGGCGCTGCGCGGCCTGCTGCCGTTCCTGAAGCCCTATCGCGGGCGGATCGTGCTCTCCACCGTCATCCTGCTCGTCGGCTCGGTGGCGATGCTCTCGGTGCCGCTCGGCTTCCGCGATCTGATCGATCACGCCTTTGCCGCCGGGCCGCGCGGGCCGGCGGACACGCAGGGCATGCACCTGCAGTTCCTGGTCCTGTTCGCCATCGCCGGCGTGTGGGCGATCGCCGTGGGTCTGCGCTATTTCATCGTCAGCTGGATCGGCGAGCGCGTGACGGCGGATCTGCGCAGCGCGGTGTACGCGCACGTGCTGAAGCAGTCGCCGCAGTTCTTCGAGACGCTGCGCGCCGGGGAGGTGCTCTCGCGCCTCACGGGCGACATCACCCTGGTGCAGACGGTGGTCGGCTCGTCGATGTCGATGGGGTTGCGCAGCATGGTGCAGGGCCTGGGCGCGCTTGTCATGCTGGCGGTGACCAGCGTGAAGCTGTTCGCGATCAACATCGTGCTCACCACCGCCCTGGTGCTGCCGCTGCTCCTCATCGGCCGCCACGTGCGGCGGCTGTCGCGCGAATCCCAGGACCGCCTCGCCGATGCCTCGGCAGTGGCGGGCGAGGTGCTGAACGCCGCGCCCACCGTGCAGGCCTACACCCAGGAGTCGCGCGAGGCGGAGCGGTTCACCGGCATGGTGGAGACGACCTTCGACACCGGTATGCGCCGCATCCGCGTGCGCGCGGTGATGATCTCGCTGCTCATCGCGGCGGTGTTCGGCGCGATCCTGTTCGTGCTCTGGCTGGGCGCGCGCGACGTGCTCGGCGGGCGGATGACCGGCGGGGAGCTCGCCTCCTTCGTGTTCTACGCGATCCTCGTCGCCGGCTCGACGAGCACCGTCGCCGAGGTCTGGGGCGACATGCTGCGCGCGAGCGGCGCCACCGAGCGGCTGATCGAGCTGCTGCACGCGCGCTCGCCGATCGTCTCCCCGGCGCAGGCGCGCCCGCTGCCCGGGGCCGGACGGGCGCGCGTGGATTTCGAGCACGTCACGTTCCGCTATCCCTCGCGGCCGCAGACCGCGGCGCTCGGCGATTTTTCGCTCGCGATCGCGGCGGGCGAGACGGTCGCCTTCGTCGGACCCTCCGGCGCCGGCAAGACCACCGTGTTCCAGCTCATCCAGCGTTTCTACGACGTGAGCGGCGGGCGGGTGATGTTCAACGGCGTGGACGTGCGCGAGCTCCCGCTCGCGGACCTGCGCGGCGCGATCGCCATCGTGCCGCAGGAGCCGGTGCTGTTCTCGACCGACGCGCTGGAGAACATCCGCTACGGCCGGCCCCGGGCCAGCGACGAGGAGGTGAGGGCGGCGGCGACGGCGGCGCTCGCCGCGGAGTTCATCGACCGCCTGCCGCAGGGCTATCGCACCCATCTCGGCGAGCGCGGCGTGCGGCTGTCCGGCGGCCAGCGCCAGCGCATCGCGATCGCGCGGGCAATCCTCAAGAACGCCCCGCTGCTGCTGCTCGACGAGGCGACCTCGGCCCTGGATTCGGAGTCCGAGCAGTACGTGCAGCGCGGGCTGGAGGCGGCGATGCGCGGCCGCACCACGCTCATCATCGCGCACCGGTTGTCCACCGTGCAGAGGGCCGATCGCATCGTGGTGATGGACCACGGGCGGATCGTCGAGATCGGCGATGCCGATGCGTTGAAGCGCTCCGGTGGTCTGTATGCGCGCCTGGCGGATCTGCAGCTCACCCCCGCGTGAGGGTGCACCGGACCGGAGCCCCGCGCACCGGCGCGCCAGGGCCGCGCGCGAGCGCGACGGCGCTCAGGGCAATTTCACCGGCGCCCCCAGGGCGAGCATGACCAGCAGCGTGATCGCGCCGCAGACGTGCACCAGGAAGAGCAGCGTCGCGAGCGCCTGGTCCTTCACGCGGGCGCTGGCGAAACCGATGCCGCCGACGATGATCGCGCTGCCGCCGATCAGCGTGCCGCCGGCCCAGGCCGCGGCAATGAGGCTGGCGAGCGCCAGCAGCCGGTGCAGCCAGCGCGCCGGCGTGGCTGCCTGCATCTTCCTCGCGCGCGTGACGAACAACGCCGCGCCCATCGCCATCGTCACTCCGATCAGTATCGTCAGCATGCTGCCTCGCTCCGGGAACGCGGATCGCCATGGCACGGCCCGCCTGTCCGTAGTGTAACGGCAATGCGCCGGCGACGGCCTCAACCGCGGTGCCGCGTCCGCGGCGGGCGTGTCAGGGCGGCGGCGGGTGCCGTGGAATGTGACGTACCGGGATCGCCCAGGGGAGGCCGGCGCGCGCGACTTGGACGATACTTCCTCAAGCCGTCCTGCGTGGGGCAGGGCCTCGATACCGCGCTTCGAACACGATGCCGAACGACTCCATCTTCGTGTCGTACAGCCGCCGGGACGCCGATTTCGTCACGCCGGTCGTGCAGCTGCTGCGCGGCACCCGCGAGCTGGTCTTCCGCGATGCGGACTCGATCAAGCCGGGTTCGAAGTGGCAGCAGGAGATCGAGGCAGGTCTGCGATCCTCGAGCCTGTTCCTGCTGTTCTGGTGCGCACACTCGGCGGCCTCGCCGCAGGTGAGGGGCGAGTACGAGCTGGCCCTGGCGCACGGCAAGGACATCCTGCCGGTGCTGTTCGACGACACCCCGTTGCCGGACGCGCTGGGCGCGTACCAGTGGGTGGATTTTCGCGAGCTGGCGGCGGTGGCGCACCCGAAGCGGCGGGCACGGCGGATGTTCGTCGGGGTGAGCGTGCTGGCGCTGACCGTCTCACTGGCCGGCACCCTGTTTCTCGCACAACGGCAACAGCTGCCGGATACCGGCGCGGTGACCACCGGCGAGAGCCGCCCGGCACAGCCACCGGCGACTGCCGCGCCGCCATCGCTCGGCGCGGAGCCAGTCGAGGCGCCGGCCGCGGATTCGATGCCGGAGAGACTGCCGGGCGCGGGTGCGGGCGCCGCCAGGGCCCCCGCCGCACCGCGGGCGATCACGGCGACACGGCCGTTCGTCTGGGGACTGGCGGCGATCGCGGTGGTGACGATCGGTGCGTGGATGCTCGCCTCGTTGCGGCGCCGCCGGGCCCGCCGGTTGCTCGCGACCGCCAGTCAGCGGCGGATGGCCACGGCACTGCAGTCGGAACTGCTCAGGCGCGGCGATCGTCCGCGGGGGATTGCCACGACCGGCGCGCACTAGCTAGCGCGTCGCGAGAAGAGGTACCCCTGCATCTCGTCACAACCGTGTGCGGCGAGTAGCGATCGCTGCGCCTCGATCTCCACGCCCTCGACGACCATGCGCAGCGGCAACTACCGGGCCATGGCGATGATCGCCTCGACCATGGCCATGTCGTTGCCGTCCGCGGGTATGGCGCTGATGAGGCACTTGTCGATCTTCAGGCGGTGCAGGGGCAGGACGGGAGATGCGGACGAATCCGCTTACGCCCAGCGCCTGCATCTTCTGCGCCGCAGCGCGCCAGGGGACGAAGTCCTCGCAGGCCGCGCGGCGTTGCGCCTAGCAGCGCCCCTTCTTGGCCTGGCCCGGAGGGCAGAAGTAGCCCTTGCCGTGATGGTCGTCATCGTAGCGATGATGGTGGCGGACCTCACGGTAGTCGTCATCGTAGCGATGATGGCGGTGGACATCGCGGTAGTCGTCATCGTCGTGATGGCGATAGGTATCGTCGCCGTCGGTCGCGATGGCCGCGCCGGCCGCGCCGCCGACGCCCGCGCCGACTATCGCCCCGCTGCGCCCGCCGAGCTCCGCGCCCACCGCCCCACCCAGTCCGCCGCCGATCGCACCGCCGATCGCGGCATCCCTGGTCAGCTCGTCGATGGCATGGGCCGCCGGCGTCAGGGCACTGAACGCCAAGAGTGCACAAAGGCTGAAGGTCTTCATCGATATCTCCTCATTCAATCCCCGCAAACGATGGTCCGGTCCGCACGCCTGGCCGCCTGCAACGGCGGGGCGCGGCGGTATGGTGTGCCGGTGCGTGCATTGGAGCCGCGGCGCGGTGAATCACAACTGAATCCAGCACCCCGCACCTGTGCGCCAGCACGCGAAATGGTGTGACGGGCGGTTTGCCGCGCTCGCGCGGCCGCTTGCGAGACGCGCCCGGGAGCCGGGCGACGCGACTGCAACGCCCATGGGTAGCGGCCGGCAGCCGCCGCTCGTGCGGCGCGGAACGCGCGTCGGGTGCGGCGGTTATAATCGCCCCGCAGCGAGCACGAGCCTGACATGACGGAACCCCCCGAACCCGCCGCCTGCCGCGACGATCCCCGGCTGCGCGACCTCTCCGATTGGGTGCGCCGCGTCGCGCCCGCGGAGAGCTGCACGATCGAGCCGGCATCGGCGGACGCCAGCTTCCGCCGCTATTTCCGGGTCACGCTCGACGGACGGACGCGCATCGTCATGGACGCACCGCCCCCGCAGGAGGACTGCCGGCCCTTCGTCCACGTCGCCAGGCTGCTCACGGCCGCGGGCGTGCATGCCCCGGAGGTGCTTGCCGAGGACCTCGCGCGCGGATTCCTGCTGCTCACGGATCTGGGGACCCGGACCTACCTCGACGTGCTCGATGCCGGCAATGCCGCGGCGCTGTTCGGCGATGCGATCGCCGCGCTGGTGAGATGGCAGCTGGCGACCCGGCCGGGCGTGCTGCCGCCCTACGACGAGGCCTTGCTGCGGCGTGAGCTCGCCCTGTTCCCGGACTGGTACATCGCGCGCCACCTGCGCCGGACGTTGACGCCGGCGCAGCACGACGCGCTGCAGGCGATGTTCACGCTGATCGTGCGCAGCAACCTGGCCCAGCCCACGGTCTTCGTGCACCGCGACTACATGCCTCGCAACCTGATGCTGAGCGACCCCAACCCCGGGGTGCTGGATTTCCAGGATGCGGTGATCGGGCCGATCAGCTACGACATCGCCTCGCTGCTGCGGGATGCCTTCCTGAGCTGGGAGGAGGAGCAGGTCATCGACTTGACCGTCCGGTACTGGGAGCGGGCCCGCCAGGCCGGCCTGCCCGTGACGGAGGATTTCGGGGAGTTCTATCGCGACGTCGAGTGGATGGGGTTGCAGCGGCATCTGAAGGTGCTGGGCATCTTCGCCCGCATCCATTATCGCGACGGCAAGCCGAGATACCTCGCCGACACCCCCCGCTTCGTCGGCTACGTCCGCAAGGTGGCCGAACGGTACGCGCCCCTGAAACCGCTGCTGCGGCTGATGGACGAGCTCGAGCCGCGTTCGGCCGGGGTCGCGTTCACCTTCTGACCAGGCGCTCGCCGCGACCCCGATGAAAGCCATGATCCTGGCAGCCGGGCGCGGGGAACGGATGCGGCCGCTGACCGACGATACGCCGAAGCCCCTGCTGGAGGTGGGGGGCCGCGCCCTCATCGAGCATCACGTCGAAGCCCTCGTCGCCGCCGGCTTCCGGGAGCTCGTCATCAACCACGCGCGTCTGGGCCACCTCATCGAGGCAAGGCTCGGGGACGGCAGCCGTTACGGCGCCGCCATCCGCTACTCCGCGGAGGGCGACACACCCCTGGATACCGGGGGCGGCATCTACAAGGCCTTGAAGCTGCTCGGCACCGGCGCCTTCGTGGTCGTCAACGCCGATGTCTGGACCGACTTCGACTACGCTGCTCTGCGCAGCCGCCGGCCGGTCGCCGCACACCTGGTGCTGGTCCCCAATCCGCCCCATCACCCGGCGGGGGACTTCGGGCTCCTCGACGGGCTGGTCAGGGACGAGCTCCAGGGGCGCCACACCTACGCCGGAATCGGCGTATATGACCCTGATCTTTTTAAGGACTCCGTACCCGGAGCCTTCCCGCTCGCACCCCTGATCCGGACGGCGGCCAGGCGCGGCGAGGTCACCGGGGAGCTGTATTCCGGGACCTGGATCGACGTCGGAACACCGCAGCGGTTAAGCCTCCTGCAGGCGTCCTGTGCGCCTGGTCGCTGAGCGGGGGGTTTCTCCGCACCCCTGAGGAAGGTATGATCTGCCTGCCGAGACGCCGGCTGCGCGCCACGTTCGCGGCCCGGATCGGACCTACAGAATAGCCGTACAAAGCAGTCCCTGCTGGTTCTAACAAGCTGTTTCTTCCGTAGTTTTCTAGGCTTCGCGGTTTTTTGTATCTGGGCATTGGAGATGCGGTTTTCGGTCGGCGACAGATTGCTGCGCTGCCGCATGGACAGTTGATTTTCGTCAGCGAGGAAGGTCTCGGATGGTTGGGAAAACTCGATTTGGAGCGGCCGGCGTCATAGCGCTGGTCATGATCCTCGCCGGCGGCCACGCCGAGGCGCAACTGAATCAGGGCCTGCCTTACGAGCCGCGGGTGCCACGGCTGGTGCTGCAGGACGTCATCCCGCCGCGATTGCCCTTCGAGCCGATCCCGGCCGTCATGCCGCTTGCACGCTACCTCGCCGCCGGGCAGGGTCATGTCCTGCACACCGGTGACCTGGCCGAGATGCAGCGCCGCAAGCGCCTGCGCGTGCTCATGCTTCGCGAGCAGGCGGGCGAGCCCGGCCGGCGGGACATCGCCATGGAGCGCGAGCTGGTCACCGGTTTCGCGCGCGACCACGGGATGGTGGCGGAGTTCATCTGGGTGGATGCCCCGGGCGAGCTGCCGCGGGCCCTGATCGGTGGCCGCGGCGACGTGGTGATCGGCGATTCGCCCCTGGATGCGGGCGAGGAGCACGGGGTCGATCGGACGGTGGCCCTGAAGCAGATCCGCTATCTCGTGGTCGCCCGCAAGGGCGAGCCCAGGCTCGCGCGCACCGGCGATCTGTACGGCCTGCGGGCCGGACTCAACGCCGCCTCCCCGGCCTGGGGTGTGCTCGACCAGATGAGCGCGGGCCATCCCGCCATCGTGCGGGTGCCGACCGAGGGGCTGCGCCAGGAGGAGATCCTCGCGCAGCTCGCCGCCGGGCGCTTCGACTTCACGGTCATCGAGTCCGACGGCTCCGAGCCGGCGCTGGATGCGCATCCTACCCTGCGCGTGGCCATGGAGCTGACGGGGGGCCAGCCGGCTTCGTGGCTGGTACGCGCCGCCAACGCGGAGTTGCGCGCCGCCCTCGACCATCACCTTAACAAGAACCGGCTGGCCCTGCGCGCCCACGCCACGGCGAGGGACGATCTCGACGCCATCCGCAAGCGCGGCGTGCTGCGCGTGATCACCCGTCCGGACGCCGACGACTTCTTCATCAGCAAGGGCGAGCCCGCCGGGTTCGAGTACGACCTCATTCGTGAATTCTGCCTGCGCGAAGGGCTGCGGCTGGAGGTGACGGTGGCTGACAGCGACGAGCAGATGCTGGCCTGGCTGCGCGCCGGGCTGGGCGACGTGGTGACCGCGCGGGTCGACGCCCGCCTGGCCGAGGCCGATTCCGCTCTCGCCAGCACGCGCATGTATTACTACGTCGCGCCGGTCATCGTCGGCAGCGCCCGTTCCGGTGCCGCCGTGAAGGCCGGCGGACGCGTGCTGGTCGCGCGCGACGGGCTCTTCGCCCGGATCCTCGGGCACGGCGGCGCCGGGGACCTCGGGCTGCAGCTCCAGATCGTGGAGACCGAATCCGCGCGCAGCATTCCCGAGCTGGTCGATGCCGTGGCCGCCGGCGAGGCCGATTACACGGTGGTCGAGGCCAACCGCCTGAAGGACCTCAGCCGCTATCGCGAGGATATCCGCCCGCTGCGCTCGATCCGCGACACCCGACCCTACCGCTACACGGTGCGCGCCGCCAATCCGCTCCTGCGCGCCGCGCTCGATGACTACCTGAAGGCCGCGTACGGCAGCGACTTCTACCGCGCCGCCCAGCGCCGCTACTTCGACAACGACGATCTGTTCGCCATCCGCGGCGCAGGATTCGATCGGCTCTCGCCCTACGACGATCTCGCCAAGCGCTATGCCGACCTCTACGGGTTCGACTGGCGGCTCATCGTCGCGCAGATGTACGAGGAGAGCCGCTTCAAGCCCGGCGCGGTGTCCGCCGCGGGCGCCCGCGGACTCATGCAGGTGCTGCCGAGGACGGCGCGCGCCATGGGCTTCCCGCGCCTCGACCGGCCCGAGCACGGCATCCACGCCGGCGTGAAATATCTCGACCGCCAGCGCGACAAGTTCGAGGACACGCTCGCCATCGCCGACCGCACCTGGTTTGCGCTCGCCGCCTACCACGCCGGATACGAGCGGGTGCAGTCGGCCCGCCGTAGCGCCGCCCGCATGGGGCTGGACCCGAATAGCTGGTTCGGCAACGTCGAGAAGGCGATGGTGGAGATGAGCCGCAGGCGTAGCGGGCGTAATGCCTACCGCGGCGGCGCCGTCACCGCCTCGTACGTGCGCGAGGTCCGCGCCCGCTACGAGAGCTATCTGCTGATGCGGCCGGCTGCCGTTCTCGCCGCGCTGTA
>JAJVHZ010000001.1:15162-83555 GCA_022072255.1 Gammaproteobacteria bacterium
GCCGCAGGCGTAGCGGGCGTAATGCCTACCGCGGCGGCGCCGTCACCGCCTCGTACGTGCGCGAGGTCCGCGCCCGCTACGAGAGCTATCTGCTGATGCGGCCGGCTGCCGTTCTCGCCGCGCTGTAGCCGGCCCCGCGACCGCAACGGCGCGCACCGACCCGGATTTCCGCTCTGCTATCTGGACACGTAGCGGGTGGGGTCGGGGATGCCGGCCTGTGCGAAGCCGGCGGCCCGGAGACGGCAGGAATCGCACACCCCGCACGCGCGCCCGTCGGCGTCCGCCTGGTAGCACGACACCGTCGCGCCGAGGTCCACCCCCAGCCGCGTCCCCTCGGCAATGATCTGCGCCTTGCTCAACTCGATGAGCGGGGTGTGCACGTTGAACTCCGCACCCTCCACGCCGGCCCTGGTCGCCACGCGCGCCAGGCGCGCGAACGCATCGATGAAGGCCGGCCTGCAGTCCGGATATCCGGAGTAATCGACCGCGTTGACCCCGATGTAGATGTCGCGCGCCTCGAGCACCTCCGCCCAGGCGAGCGCGAGCGCCAGGAACACCGTGTTGCGGGCCGGCACGTAGGTGATCGGGATGCCCTCGGTGGGCGCGGCGGGCACGGCGATGCGGTGATCGGTGAGCGCGGAGCCGCCGATGCCGGCGAGATCGATGCGGATGACCTTGTGCGCCGCTGCGCCGAGCGAGGCGGCCACCCGGCGGGCCGCGGCCAGCTCGGCGCGGTGCCGCTGGCCGTAATCGAGGCTGAGCGCGTAGGTCTCGCAGCCCTGCTCGCGGGCGACGGCCAGTGTCACGGCGGAGTCCAGGCCGCCAGAGACCAACACCACTGCGCGCCGGGCGCTCACGCGGTCAGCGGCCGGGGACGTCGCCCCAGAGGACCTTGTGCAGCTGCAGCTGGAATCGCACCGGCAACCGGTCGGCCAGGATCCATTCCGCCAGGGTGGCGGGCGGAAGCGCTCCGCAGACCGGCGAGAACAGCACCTCGCAACGATCGCCAAGGCGCCGTTCGGCGATCTGCGCGCGCGCCCACTCGTAATCGGCGCGATCGACGATCACGAACTTCACCTCGTCGCGCGCCGTGAGCAGCCGCAGGTTCTCGTAGCGGTTGCGCGCCACCTCCCCGGAGCCGGGTGTCTTGATGTCGAGTATCCGCGCCACGCGCGGATCGACCGGTGCTATATCGAGCGCGCCGCCGGTCTCCAGCGACACCTCATAGCCGTGATCGCACAGTTCTTTCAGCAACGCCAGGCAGCCCTTCTGCGCCAGCGGCTCGCCGCCGGTCACCGTCACGTAGCGGGTGGCGTAGCTCGCGGCCGCATCGAGGATCTCGCCGACCGTTCGATGGCTGCCGCCCTCGAAGGCATAGGCCGTGTCGCAATACACGCAGCGCAGCGGGCAGCCGGTCAGCCGTATGAAAACCGTGGGCAGGCCGACGCGGGTGGTCTCGCCCTGCACGGAGTGGAAGATCTCGGTGATGCGCAGACGGGTGCGCAACGCGCCGCCGACGGCGTGGTCGCGGTGGGCTGCTTCGACCATGGGATTCCCGGACCCGGCGTTACGGGGTCTGTTCGAGCCGCATGCGCTGCAGGCGATCCTCGGCCATGCGCGCCGAGGTGGTCCCCGGATAGCGCTGCAGGACCTCCTGCAGGGTCGCCCTGGCCTGTTCGGTCTGCCCCATCTCCTGCTGGCAGAACCCGATCTTCAGCATCGCCTGCGAGACCTTCTGGCTGCCCGGGTAGGCGGCGACCAGCTTCTGGTATTCGTTGATCGCCTGATCGAACTGCCGGTTCACGTAATAGGCCTCGCCGAGCCAGTACTGCGCACTGTCGGCGCGCGGGCTGTCCGGATAGGTGACCAGGAAGTTGTTGAACTGCGCGACCGCGTCCTGGTACTTGCCGGCCTTCAGCGAATTGAAGGCCGCGCCGTATGCCTGATCGGGATCGCCCGCGATCGACGGCGCGGCCGTCGCAGTCTGTGTCGGCGGGGCGGGCGCAGCCGGTGCTGCCGCGCCGGGCGCCGTGGCGGTCTGCATGCCGGCATCCACCGGCAACGGCGCATTCGCCGCGGTGCCGGCCGGCGGTGCGGTCACGGGCGCCGTGGCGGTCTGCATGCCGGTATCCACCGGCAACGGTGCATTCGCCGCGGTGCCGGCCGGCGGCGCGGTCACGGGCGCCGGTTGCACCGCCGCTCCGGGCGCGGCCGGTGACGGCCAGCGCGGGTCGCCGCCGGTGGCCACGGCGGCCGGCGGCTGTTGTGCCGCGCGCCCCTGCAGCTGATCGATCACGTGCTGCTGCTGCTCGACCTGCCCGCGCAGTTGCCGCACCTGGCGCTGCAGGGCCTCCACCTGGTTGGCCAGGTCGAGCAGCCCCTGGCCCTGCAGCGATTGCTCGAGCTTCTGCAGCCGCGCCTCGACGTTCTCGCCGTAGCCGGCCTCGACCACGGGCACGTCCTGGGCGCCGGCGGCGGACGCGTGCAGCGTCGCGGCGATGGCAGCGGCCAGTGCGAGGGAGCGGATGGCGCCCGGGCGGGCGCGCAGCGTCACGACCATGGAACGCATGATTAGTAGGCGACCTCCACGCGGCGGTTCTGGCCGTAGGCGGCCTCGTCGTGACCCGGATCCCGCGGCCGCTCCTCGCCGTAGCTCATGGTGCGGATCTGCGTGGCGGAGGCGCCGAGCAGCACCATCTGCCGCTGCACCGCCTGCGCGCGGCGCTCGCCGAGGGCCAGGTTGTATTCGCGCGAGCCACGCTCGTCGGTGTGGCCCTCGAGCGAGACCACGGCAGCGGGGTTGGCGCCCAGGTGGCTCACCGCCGCCGCGACGATGGGGCGGAACTCCTCGCGAACCTCGCTGCTGTCGTAGTCGAAATAGATGATGCGATCGGAACCGACGGTGCCGGTGAGATCGGTGCCCATGCCCTCGTTCACCGCGCCGCCCTCGAGGCCCTGCGATTCGGCGGTGCCCTGGGTCTGCGCGGCCAGTTCCTCGGGGCTCAGTCCCTGCTCGGTCGAGGAGGCGTCCTCTTTCGTGTTCTTGGAGCAGCCATAGACGAGACTGCCGGCGACGACGAGAACCAATACCTGCAACACTCGTTTGTACATGGGCCTTCTCCTGTCTTGGGTTCACGGCTGCCGCGACTCGCGGCGGCAGCCTTCGATGTACACCTTCCCGTCATCGCGAGCCACCGGCGGCCCGCGCGGTCTACCTTCTGAACGGGCCCCACGCCGGTTCGCGCACCTGCGCTCCGCCGGGCAGATCGATGCGCTGGCGCACGCGGCCGTCGACCGACACGGCGGCGAGTTCGGTTCCACCGCTGCCCGTCGTGGAGTACAGCAGCATGGTGCCGTTGGGCGCGAAGCTCGGTGACTCCGCCTGGCTGGAATCGCTGACGATGCGGAACCCGCCGTCGCGCAGGTTGAGCACGCCGATGCGGTATCCGCCGCTGCCGCCGTTCACCATCGCCAGGTACTTGCCGTCCGCCGAGTATCGTGGCCTCGCATTATAAGGCCCCAGATTGAAAGTGATACGTTTCGCAGTGGGGTTGAACAGGCTCACCTCGTAGATCTGCGGCCCGCCGGCGCGGTCGGAGGTGAAGGCGATGCGCTGGCCATCCGGCGACCAGGTCGGCTCGGTGTCGATGGCCGGGTCGTTGGTCAGGCGCTGAAACAGGCCGCTGTCCAGGTACAGCACATAGATCTCGGGATTGCCGTCCACGGAACGGCGCAACGCGAGTTTGGTACCGTCGGGCGAAAAATCCGGCGCGCTGTTGATGCCCTGGCCCTTGGCGACGGCGCGGCGCTGGCCGGTGGCGATGTCCTGCACGTAAACCGCCGAGGTGCGGGCCTCGAGCGAGGCGTAGGCGATCTGCCGGCCGTCCGGGGACCAGGCCGGCGAGAAGATCTCCGCCGGCGACTCCAGCAGCGTGTGCGGGTTGTAGCCGTCGCTGTCGGAGACCTGCAGCGTGTAGACCTTGCGGCCGGCGCCGCTGCCGCGCACGGTGACGTAGGCGATGCGTGTGGCGAATGCGCCCTTCTCGCCGGTCAGCTGCTCATAGATGATGTCGGCGATCTGATGCGCCGTGTAGCGCAGGTTGGCCACGGAGGTGGCGCCGCGAAAGGCGTAGAGCTTCTGACCCTTGAAGACGTCGACCAGGGTGAACTCCACGTTGTAGCCGTTGGCCGACGGGGTGACGGTGCCGACCACGACGTTCTCCATGCCGAGCGACTTCCACGCCGGGAAGTCGATCTCCTGCAGCGAGGCGGGCTGGCTCGGCATCCGATCGGTGGTCATGGTGTCGAATCGGCCGCTGCGCCTGAGATCCGCGGAGATCACCGCCGCGACGTCCTCGGGCAGGGCGCCGGCGCTGCGGAAGGGCACCACCGCGATCGGCAGCGGGTTGTCGGCGCCCTGGGTGATATCGATCGAGATCTCCTCCTGGGCCCGGAGCGGCTGCGGTGTTCCCAGCAGCAGCGCCAGTCCACATAGCAACAGCGACATCACAGTGCGGTTGGGTTGCATCGTGACTTATCCCTCGGGTTTGAATGTGATGGAAAGTATCTTGCCGGCCAGGCCCTTCTGCACCTGCGGATCGGTCGGGACCGGCAGCGGCGAGGACTTCAGCACCGCCAGTTCCGCCTGGCGATCGAAGGCCGGATCGCCGCTCGATGGATCGACGCGCACGTCCGTCACCTCGCCATTGGGGGTCAGTTTCACCTTCAGGGTGCAGCGCAGGCCGCTGCCCGGGCGCGGGTTGGTGAAGTTCGACGTGATTCTGCTCTGCCATATCGCCGTGTACTCGCTGAGCGCGTCACGGATCAGGTTGTTCAGCCGCTGTGCCTCTTCTTCGGCCTGCATCGCGGCCTGGAGTTCCCTCTGGCGCCGCGCCTCCTCGGCCTCTTCGCGCGCCTTGCGCGCCTCTTCCTCCTGCCGCTGCTTCTCCTCCAGCGCCTTCTGTTTCTCCTCTTCGATGCGCTTTTTCTCCTCCTCGGCCTTCAGCCGCTCCGCTTCGGCCTTCTGCCGTTCTTCCTCGACCCGCTTCCTCTCCTCCTCGGCCTTCAGCCGCTCCACTTCGGCCTTCTGCCGTTCCTCCTCGACCTTCTTCTTTTCCTCTTCCCGCTGGCGCTTCTCCTCCTCGATGCGCTGCTTCTCCTCTTCGACGCGCTTTCTCTCCTCCTCGGCCTTCTGTTTCTCCTCCAGGGCGAGGCGCTTCTCGTTCTCGAGCTTCGTCTTCTCCTTCTCGGCCTTCTGCTTCTCCTCGATCGCCAGCCGCTTCTGCTCCTCTGCCTTGCGGCGCTCGTCCTCCTGCACCTGCTTCTCGAGCTCGGCGCGCTGGCGCGCCTCCTCGGTCTGCTTGCGGGTCTCCTCCGCGAGCTTCTGCTCATCCTGTACCTGCTTCAGGCGCTGCTCCTCGGCCTCGCGCTGCCTGCGCGCCTCCTCCGCCCTGGTCTCGAGCTCCTTCTGCCGCGCCTCCTCGGCCTCGCGCTTCTTGCGCTCGGCCTCGCGCAGCTTCTTCACCTCGGCCTCGATCTGCGTCTCGTCGACCGCCACCGCCTCCACGATGGGCGCGGTGGACGGCGGCGTGAGCGACGGCGGCTCGCTGAAGTCGATGCTGAACAGCAGCAGCAACACCGCCGCCACGTGGATTGCCACGGCGAACAGGAACGCCTGGAACTTCTGCGCGCGATTGAGTGACACGATCAGTAGAACGCGGAGGATGGGTTCGTGGGGTCAACCCTCGGGTTCGGTGAGCAGTCCCACGCCGGTGACCCCCGCGGCGCTCAGGCTCGCCAGCAGGTGCACGATCTTCTCGTAGACCACGCCCTTGTCGCCCTTGATGAGCACGGGCTCGTCGGGATTCGTGCTGCGCACGGCGAGGATCTTGGCGGCCACGGTCTGCAGGTCGACGGGCTTCTCCCCGTCCTCGTCCCAGCTGATGAAGTACTCGCCGGCGACGTTGACGGTGATCACGTGCGGCTCGGAATCCGACTCCACCGGCTCGGAAACCGCCTTCGGCAGCTCCACGCGCACGCCCTGCGTCACCAGCGGCGCGGTGGCCATGAAGATGATGAGCAGCACCAGCATCACGTCGATGTACGGTACCACGTTCATCTCCGCCATCAGCTTCTTGCGCCGCCCGCGGCGGCCTGATTTCATCACCTCCATGCTCGCTGCCTCCCGGCCGGCGGATAGGGTCCGGTCACGCTCGGTACGGCGTTCATCAGCTGTGCGCCTGCCGTTGCAGGATGGAGGAGAACTCCTCCAGGAAGATGTCGTAGCGGTTGTAGAGACGATCGATGTCGCTGGAGTAGCGGTTGTAGGCGACGAACGCCGGGATGGCGGCAAACAGGCCCATCGCCGTGGCGATCAGTGCCTCGGAGATGCCGGGGGCCACCATCGCCAGCGTCGCCTGGTGGACGTTCTGCAGCGCCTGGAAGGAATTCATGATGCCCCAGACGGTGCCGAACAGACCTATATAAGGACTCACGGAGCCGACGGTCGCGAGGAACGGCAGGCTCGCCTCCAGGTCCTCGATCTCGCGGCTGATGGCCACGCGCATGGCGCGCTGCGCGCCCTCGAGCACCGCCATGGGCTCTATGCCCTCGCGCTTGCGAAGGCGCGCGAACTCCTTGAAGCCGGCCTCGAAGATCTTCTCCATGCCGCGCGCCTCGCGGCCGCCGGAGTTCAGGCGCGAGTACAGCGTGGCCAGGTCCTCGGAGTTCCAGAAGCGGTTTTCGAAGTCCTCCGCGCCCCGCCGCGCGCGCTTCATCATGCTGCGCTTGGAGAAAATGATCGTCCAGGAGGCGAGCGACGCCACCACCAGCACCAGCATGACGAACTTCACCAGCCAGCTGGCGTGCAGGATCAGACTTGCAACCGATAAATCAGTCTGCATGTTCTCGGAACCTCTTGATTGCGTCGTGTATCGGGTCTGGAATGGCGCGCGGCCGGAATGCATCGGCGTCGATGCAGGCCACGACGATGACGCCGCGGCACAGCAGGTCGCCGTCAGCGCGCACGATGTCCTGTTCAAACTCAATGCTCGCTGAACCGAGTTTCCCCACGCGCGAGCGCACATTCAATTCGTCATTAAACCGTGCCGGCTTCAGATAGTCGACCGCGAGGTGCCGCACGGCGAACACCACGCGCTCCTCCGCGAGCAGTCGGTCCTGCTGCCAGCCGAGGGACCGCAGCCACTCCGTTCGGCCTCTTTCCAGGAATTTCAGGTAGTTGGCGTGGTAGACCACGCCGCCGGCATCGGTGTCCTCGTAATACACGCGCACCGGCCAGACGAACTCCGCCGCGGCCTCCGCCCCCTGCCTGCGACTCATGCGACGCTCCAATAGCGGCCACGTGGTCCGAGGGGCCTGCGAAGTGCTGCGACACGCCGTAGATACGTCCCTGTAGGCTCCGCGGCCGCATCCCTGCGGCCGAGGGTCGCCGCCCTCCGCAGGCCCCTCGGCCCGAGACTGTCGAAACCGGATGGCGATCGTCTCCGTGCGCTCTGAGCATTTGCGGTGTCCCCGCCGAAGACGAATGTCGCGCATCCGACGCAGGCCCGCTCGAAGCGATCGAGGACGTTCGGGCAGGGGGCCGTGATGCGCGCCACGACCCTCGGCCGCAGGGACGCGGCCGCGGAGCGTACATGGATGTATTCACAGCGTGTCGTGGCGGGCGTCACGGCCCCCCGCGTGGCACGTGAGCCTCCGATCGCCGCGCCGCCGCGGCCCCTTGGGCGAACAGCGTCGAAACCGGCAAGGGCTCGCATCAGTGCTCTCTGAACAGACGAGGTGTCCCGTCCGCACACGATCGTCGCAGCCTTGTCGCAGGCCCGCTCAACGCGATCGAGGACGTTCGGGCAGGGGGTCGTGATGCGCGCCGCGACCCTCGGCTGCAGGAATGCGGCCGCGGAGCGTAAATGGATGTAGTCACAGCGTGTCGTGGCCGGCGTCACGGCCTCCTGCGCAGCGCGACCAAGACAAGTGCTTTCCGCGGAGCGTACAGGGAGGTATGCGCAGCGTGTTGTGGCCCCCTGCTTGGCAATGGCCAGCTCAGTGAGACGAACCGCCTCCATGACCCGTACCCCGGCATGTTCTGCATCAGCGCGTCCTGCCATCAGCGCCCTTCGAACAGGTCCGGATCGCCGGGCGGCTCGCGCGCCGGCGGATTCAGACCGAAATGCAGCCAGGCGTTGCGCGTGGCCATGCGTCCGCGCGCCGTGCGCATCAGGAATCCCTGCTGGATGAGGAACGGCTCGATCACGTCCTCGATGGTGCCGCGTTCCTCGCCGATGGCGGCGGCCAGGCTCTCGACGCCGACCGGGCCGCCGTCGAACTTCTGGATGACGGTGAGCAGCAGCTTCCGGTCCATCATGTCGAACCCGTGCACGTCCACGTTCAGCAGATCGAGAGCGCGATTGGCGATCTCCGCCGCGATGCGGCCGTCGCCCTTCACCTGGGCATAGTCGCGCACGCGCCTGAGCAGCCGGTTGGCGATGCGCGGCGTGCCGCGCGAGCGCCGGGCGATCTCCGCGGCGCCTTCCTCGTCGATCGTGACGCTCAGTATGCGCGCCGCGCGCGCCACGATGCGGGTGAGATCCGCGTGGCTGTAGAACTCCAGGCGCTGCACGATGCCGAAGCGATCGCGCAGCGGCGAGGTCAGCAGTCCCGCGCGCGTCGTCGCGCCGACCAGTGTGAACGGCTGCAGATCGAGCTTGATCGCGCGCGCCGCGGGACCTTCCCCGATCATGATGTCGAGCTGGAAGTCCTCCATCGCAGGATACAGCACCTCCTCCACGATGGGACTCAGGCGGTGGATCTCGTCGATGAACAGCACGTCGCGCGGCTCCAGGTTGGTGAGCAGGGCGGCCAGATCCCCGGGCCGCTCCAGCACCGGTCCGGCCGTCTGCCGCAGGCCCACGCCCATCTCGTGGGCGACGATGTGCGCCAGGGTGGTCTTGCCCAGCCCCGGCGGCCCGAAGATGAGCACGTGATCGAGCGCGTCGCGGCGCTGGCGCGCGGCGCCGATGAAGATCTCCATCTGCTCGCGCACCTCCGGCTGGCCGACGTAATCTTCCAGCCGCTGCGGGCGGATCTTCTCCTCTGCCGCCGTCTCCTCGGCGCTCGCGTGGGTGCGCACGATCGAATCGGGTTCAGCCATGTGTTCTCGTCGATGTCTAGCTGCCGGCGCGCGCGACATTGCGCAGCGCCTCGCGGATGATCGCCTCGCTGCTCATGCCCGCCGCGGCTACGCCGTGGACGTGGCGGCTGGCCTCGTTGGGCTTGTAGCCGAGCGCGATGAGCGCGCTGACCGCGTCGGCGACCGGGTCGCCCGCCGCCGCGGGGGGCTGTCCCGGCGCCGCGGCGACGGCGGGTTGCGGTTGCCAGTCGTGCAGGCGATCGCGCATCTCGACGATCAGGCGCTCGGCGGTCTTCTTGCCGATGCCGGGCAGGCGCGTCAGCCGTGCCACGTCGCCCTGCTGCACACAGGCGGTGAACTGCTCGGTCTCGATGCCGGAGAGGATCGCGAGCGCGACCTTCGGTCCGATCCCGCTCACCCTGAGCAGGTCGCGGAACAGCCGGCGCTCCCCCTCGGTCCCGAAGCCGAAGAGCAGTTGCGCATCCTCGCGTACGACCAGGTGAGTGTGCAGCACGGTCTCGTGATTGATCTCCGGCAGCCGGTAGAACGTGGTCATCGGCGCCTCGACCTCGTAGCCCACGCCGTGCACGTCGATGAGCAGGAACGGCGGGCGCTTCTCGACGATCACCCCGCGCAACCTTCCGATCATCGGCGCAGACCCCCGGCGCGGCGGCGTCCCGTGCGCATGCCTGCGAGCAACTCCGCCGGCGCGGTCATCCGCTGCACGGCCTCGCGGGTATGCCCGTGGCAGATCGCCACGGCGAGCGCATCGGCGGCATCGGTCCCGGCGCACTCCGCGAGCTTCAGCAGCACCTTGATCATGTGCTGCACCTGCGCCTTCTCGGCGCGGCCCTGGCCGACGATCGCCTGCTTGACCTCCGCGGGCGAGAACTCGAAGACGCGCAGGCCGTGGCTGGCGCCGGCGACGATCGCCGCGCCGCGGGCCTGCCCGAGCTTCAGCGCCGAGTCGGCGTTGCGGTTCACGAACACCTTCTCGATGGCCATCTCGCGCGGCTGGTAGGCGGCGATCACCGCGCGCACGCCCTCGTAGATCGCGCGCAGGCGCTCGGCCATCTCGCCCTCGGGCGTGCGGATGCAGCCGTTGGCAACGTGGCGCGCCTGCCCGCGCTCCAGGCTGATGACGCCGTAGCCGGTGATCCGTGAACCAGGGTCTATGCCCAGTATGCGCATGCGGTGGACGGGCGGTATCGCATCGTCAGGCGAGCTTCGCCAGCGCCTCGTCGCCGATCTCGGCGTTGGAGTACACCTTCTGCACGTCGTCGAGGTCCTCCAGCACGTCGAGCAGCTTCAGCATCTTCTCGGCGTTCTCGCCGTCGATGACGACGTTGCTGGCGGCACGCATCGTCAGCTCCGCTGCTTCCGCTTTCAGGCCGGCCGCCTCCAGCGCGTCCTGCACCGCGCCAAAATCCTCCGGCGTGGTCAGGACATCGAAGCTGCCGTCGTCATTGGTGACCACGTCCTGCGCCCCGGCATCCAGCGCCACCTCCAGGATGCGATCCTCGGAGGCGCCGGCGGGGTAGCTGATGACGCCGTTCTTGCTGAACATGAATGCGACCGAACCGTCGCTGCCGAGATTGCCTCCGTGCTTGCTGAAGGCATGGCGCACCTCGCCGACGGTACGGTTGCGGTTGTCGGTCATGCAGTCGACCATCACCGCCACCCCGCCGGGCCCGTAGCCCTCGTAGCGCACTTCCTCGTAGTGCTCCGCGTCCGTCTCGCCGGCACCGCGCCTGAGCGCGCGCTCGACGGTGTCCTTGGTCATGTTGGCGGACAGGGCCGCATCGATCGCCGCGCGCAGGCGCGGGTTGGAGCCGGCATCGCCGCCGCCCAGGCGCGCGGACACGGTGATCTCGCGGATGAGCCTGGTGAACAGCTTGCCGCGCCTGGCGTCCTGCGCGTTCTTGCGGTGCTGGATGTTGGCCCATTTGCTGTGGCCGGCCATGTCTGAATACCCTTGTGCAGCCGTCGGTCCCGGTGCGGCGAAGTGTACCATCACGCCTGTTCACGGTTCATGCCGGAAGCGGCCGTGGCGCAGGAAGTGCACGGTCTGAGAAGCGGCCGCCGGCGCGAACATCAGGGCCAGGTGCGAGAACGGCAGGCAGATGTGATCGCTCATGCCGTCCATGCGCGTCTCCTCGACCGCCACCGTTCCGTCGTTGGGCACGGCGAGTCCGCCGACGACCCTTCCGAGGCCGACCGACAGCGTCCCCGCGATCGAACCGAGCTCGTGTGTCCCGTTCCAGGGCGGCACGCCGCCGAGCAGCCCGTGCTCGAGGCTCTTGTTCAGGACCCGGCGCCCCAGCTCGAAGCGGGCGAGCACGCGGGCGGCCTGGCTGTAGCGATGCGGTGTGCCGAGCGTCACCACGCGGCCGGGGCGCTGTTGCGGAAAGGACGCGAAGAAATGACGCAGTACCAGTCCGCCGAGACTGTGGCCGACGAAATGCACGACGGCGGCATCGATGTCGTCGGCCAGGCGTTTCAAGGCGTAGGCGTTGTCGCGCGGCGACTGCTCCAGGGTGGGATAGGAGAAGGTCCGTGTCGCGAACCCGGCGTAGCGAAGCTGTGCCGCCATCGGCAGCATCGCCGCACCGTGCATGAACAGTCCGTGGACCAGCACGACGGATTCCCGGAGTCCGGGAGTCATCGATCTCTCCTGCCGGTCTTCCCGGCGCCAACCGGTGGGCAGGGAGCGTGCGCCGGGGCTACACTCAGACAACCAGGTCCCGCAGTCGGTCGATCCGGACGCCGTTCCCACCCCATGGACATGCCCGCCATTATAGATGTCGAAGCCTCCGGCCTCGGCCCCGGCAGCTACCCGATCGAGGTCGGCTTCGTGCTTCCGTGCGGGACGCCGTTCTGCTCGCTGATCCATCCGGAGCCGGAATGGCATCGCTGGGACACGGATGCCGAGCGCGCGCACGGGATACGTCGCGAGGCGCTCTACATGTACGGCCGCAAACCCGCGGAGGTCGCGCGTCAGCTCAACGACATCCTGCGCGGGCGGACCGTCTACTGCGACGCCTGGAGCGAGGAGGGCGGCTGGCTCGCGCTGCTGTTCGACAGCGCGCGCTCGAAGAAGCGCTTTCGCGTGCAACCCCTGAGGGCGCTGCTCTCCGAGGACCAGGCCGCGATCTGGGATCCGGTGAAGGAGAGGGTGGGCAAGGAACTGGCCTGCGCGCGGCACCGCGCCAGCCTCGATGCGCGGGTGCTGCAGATGACCTACGTGCGCACGCTGGAGATCACGCGCTCGCCGCTGAGCGGCGCGGCGATCACGCCGCCGCGGCTTTCCTGAAGAGTACTGACCCCGGGGGGCTCAGGCGTCGCTCGCGCCGAGCACCTGCTTCTTGCGGGTCGTCGCGAACTCGAGCATGCGCTGTATCGGCACCACGGCCTGCACGCGGATGTCCTCCTCGACCAGGACCTCGCCGCTGCCGGCGGCGAGCGCATGCTCGAGATTGCGCAGGCCATTCATCGCCATCCACGGGCAGTGCGCGCAGGAGCGGCAGGTCGCGCTGCGGCCCGCGGTCGGCGCCTCGATGAACTCCTTGCCGGGCGCCGACATCCGCATCTTGTGGAAGATGCCGTTGTCAGTGGCGACGATGAATCGCCGGGCATCCAGCGATTTCGCCGCCCTGATGAGCTGGGTCGTCGACCCGACCACGTCGGCCTGGCGGATCACCGCCTCGGGCGACTCCGGATGCACCAGGACCTTCGCATTCGGGTACCGCCGGCGCATGTCCTCGAGTTCCAGGCCCTTGAACTCCTCGTGCACGATGCACGAGCCGTTCCAGAGGATCATGTCGGCGCCGCTCTGGCGCCGGATGTAGTCGCCGAGGTACTTGTCGGGCGCCCACAGGATCTTCTCGCCGCGCTCGTGCAGGTGTCTCACGATGTCGACGGCCACGCTGGAGGTCACCACCCAGTCCGCGCGCGCCTTCACCGCCGCGCTGGTGTTGGCGTAGACCACGACGGTGCGATCGGGGTGCCGGTCGCAGAACTCCGCGAACTCCTTCGGCGGGCAGCCCAGATCCAGCGAGCACTCGGCCTGCAGCTCCGGCATCAGCACGCGCTTCTCCGGGTTGAGGATCTTGGCCGTCTCGCCCATGAATCGCACGCCGGCGACCACCAGCGTCGTGGCCTCGTGCTCGTGGCCGAAGCGTGCCATGTCCAGCGAATCCGAGACATGGCCGCCGGTCTCCTCGGCCAGCACCTGGATGTCTGGGTCGGTGTAGTAGTGCGCGATGAGCACCGCATCCTTCTCGCGCAGCAGCTCCTTGATGCGGGCGCGCAGCCGCTCGCGCTCCTGCGGCTCCAGCGACTCGGGTACGGTCGGCGGCACCTCGAACCTCGGCGTCCTGGGGATGATGATCTTCGGGATGCTGCTCATGGTCGACCTTCGCGGTTTGGTGGATTCCTCTGGCCTGGCATTGGCGTGCGGGGGATCTCAGTCGCGTCGCGGCCGGCGCGCCGCCCGGCGCGTTGTCCGCCGTGCGGTGCTGCTCCTTGCGGATTGGAACATCTGCTCGCGAGCGCGTCCCTCGCGCGCATATTCGCCGGTCGGCTGCAGCCAGTCCAGCGCCCGGATCACGCGGCGGAACTCATCGCGCTCGATGCGCTTGTTCAATACGGCCTCGTAGACGCCCTGAAGTTCCGCCAGCGTGAAGCGTGCCGGCAGGAACCGGAGCGCGGTATCCGAGTGCATGATCCGCGCGGTGAGGTGGCGGACCGCCAGCGGCAGCAGGTCGGCGTGATCGAAGGCGAGCGGCGGCGGCCGGCGGGCGTCGAACCAGCCGACGTCGCCGGCATCGTCGGCGGCGAGCGGCGCCACCTCGTCGGGACGCACCAGTCCCATGTGCAGGACGGAGATGTTGCGCTCGCGCGGGTCGCGCCCCGGCGTGCCGGCGGCGTGGAACTGCTCGAGCTCGACACCGCTCACCCCGGTCTCCTCCTCGAGTTCGCGCAGCGCGCAGTCCGCCAGGTCCTCCTCGTAGTCGAGGAAACCGCCGGGGAACGCCCAGTGCCCCGCGTAGGGCTCGTGCCGGCGCTGGACGAGGAGGACCTCGAGCCGGCCGGCGCGGACGGTGAACAGCACCGCGTCGGTGGTGACCGCCGGGTGCGGGTATTCGTAGACGTAGGGCATGGCCCGATTATATGGACCCGAGCGGCCGATCGGCACGGGCTGATCGCAGTGGCGTTCAGAGGAGCACGTGCGTGCCCAGCCCGACGACTTGGTTCGCAGGCAGCCGGAAGCAGTTCGCGGCGCCTCGGTACCAGTCCGGCGTCGGAGCCAAGCCAGCCGCCATGCAGGAACCTGGTCAGGTGCGATCCGAAAGACAGCACCTCCGAGGTGACGAAGACGAGCAGGCCCGGGAGCAGCACGACACGCATACGCCCGCCGTCGTGCCGGGCGCGATGCAGGCGATCAGACCTTGGCCGTCTCGCCGGCGGGCTTGCGCAGCCTGATGTGTAGCTCGCGCAGCGCCTGCTCGCTCGCCTCGGAGGGCGCGCTGGTGAGCGGGCAGGCCGCGGTCTGGGTCTTCGGGAAGGCGATGACGTCGCGGATGGAGCCGGCGCCGGCCATCAGCATGACGATGCGATCCAGCCCGAAGGCGATGCCGCCGTGCGGCGGGCAGCCGTAGCGGAAGGCCTCGAGCAGGAAGCCGAACTTCTCCTGCTGCGCCGCCTCGTCGATCCCCAGCAGCCTGAACACGGTCTGCTGCAGCCGCTGGTTGTGGATACGCACCGAGCCGCCGCCGATCTCCGAGCCGTTCAGCACCATGTCGTAGGCCCTGGCGATCGCGGCGCCCGGGGCATCCGCCAACACCGCGGGGTCGAGATCCTTCGGCGAGGTGAACGGGTGATGCATCGCGTCCCAGCGCTCCTCGTCCTCGTTCCACTCGAACATCGGGAAGTCCACCACCCACAGCGGCTTCCAGCCGTGCTCGATGAGGCCGAGATCGTGGCCGAGCTTCACGCGCAGGTTGCCGAGCGCGTCGTTGACCACCTTGGCCTTGTCGGCGCCGAAGAAGAGGAGATCGCCGTTCTCCGCGCCGGTGCGCTCGATGAGCTCCTTCAGCACGAGGCTGGACATGAACTTCACGATCGGCGACTGCAGGCCCTCGGGCAGGTTGCCCTTGTCGTTGACCTTGATGTAGGCGAGCCCCCTGGCGCCGTAGTTGCCGACCCAGGCGGTGTAGTCGTCGATCTGCCTGCGCGACATCTCCCCGCCCTTCGGCACGCGCAGGGCGGTGACCCGATGGCCCGGTGTCGTGGCCGCGGCCGCGAAGACCTTGAAGTCCGTGCCCTGCATCAGGTCGGCGACCTCGACCAGCTCGAGCGGCACGCGCAGGTCGGGCCGGTCGGTGCCGTAGCGCGCGACCGCCTCGGCGTGGCTCATGCGCGGGAAGGGGTCCGGCAGCGCCACCCCGATGGCCTCGCGGAACAGCGTGCGGATGAGATCCTCCATCAGCGCGGTGATCTGCGGCGCGTCGAGGAAGCTCGTCTCGATGTCGAGCTGCGTGAACTCCGGCTGCCGGTCGGCGCGCAGGTCCTCGTCGCGGAAGCAGCGCGTGATCTGGTAGTAGCGATCCATGCCGGACATCATCAGCAGCTGCTTGAACAGCTGCGGCGACTGCGGCAGGGCGAAGAACTTGCCCTCGTGCGTGCGGCTCGGCACGAGGTAGTCGCGCGCGCCCTCGGGCGTGGCCTTGGTGAGCATCGGGGTTTCGAACTCGTTGAAGCCGTGCCCGTCGAGGAACTGGCGCATGATGCGCGCCACCTTCGCGCGCAGCAGCAGGTTGTTCTTCATGTGCTCGCGGCGCAGGTCGATGTAGCGGTACTTCAGCCGCAGCTCCTCGTTGACGACGTCCTCGTCGATCTGAAAGGGCAGGGCGTCGGCCGGGTTCAGCACCTCGATCTCCCTGCCGAGCACCTCGATCTCGCCGGTGGGGAGCGAGGGATTCTCGGTGCCCGGTGGGCGGCGCCGCACGGTGCCGGCGATCCGCAGCACGAATTCATGGCGCACCTTCTCGGCGACCGTGAAGGCCGCCGGCGTGTCCGGGTCGAACACCACCTGCACGCGGCCGGCGCGGTCGCGCAGGTCGATGAAGATGACGCCGCCGTGGTCGCGGCGGTGGTGAGCCCAGCCGCAGAGCGTCACGGCCTGGTCGACGTGCGACGCGTTCACTTCGCCGCAGTAATGGGTGCGCATAGGGACCTCAATGGTTCGAATTCGGTTTGCCCGCCCCGGCCGGTGGGGCGGGGCGCTGGAGAGGACACTGCTCGGCGCACGGCGGGATCGTGGTCCGATCTCCCTTCCACCCGCCCCTGCGACGCACGGGGCCGGGGCTACGCCGCGGCGCGGATGCCGACCGGGTCGAAAGCCCGGGAATGGTACGGGCAGCGCTGCGGCAACGCAACGCGGCGGCGTTCCGGAGGGGATGGAGCCCGGTGCCAGCGTCCGGGGCGCGCAGGCGCCGGCCGTCGAAAGGCGCGCGCCGCTCAGGCGCCGTCGCCCGCGGCCTTCTTTTTCTTCTTCTTTTCGGCCTTCCCGGCCCTCTCGGCAGGCTCGCTGGCCGCCTCCGGTTTTGAACTCGCCTCAGTGGCCGCCGCGGGCTTCTCGGCGGTGGCCCCTTCCTCGCCTTCCTTATTCTTCCCGGCCGCGGGCTTGCCCTTGTCGCGGAAATCGGTGACGTACCAGCCGGTGCCCTTGAGCTGGAAACCCGCCGCCGAGATCAGCTTCTGCAACTTGCTCTTCCTGCACTTCGGGCACTGCCTCAGCGGTGGATCCTTGATCGACTGCATCACCTCGAGATGATGACCGCAGCCCGTGCAGGCGTACTCGTAAATCGGCATTCGTGTCTCCCGTTGCTCCTGCCAGCGCCATGTAGCAGTCCAGGTACGGGCAAAATAGGGCCTGACGCAAAAAAATCAAGGTCATGCCGGTGGTGAGGTCGCGGTGTCGCGCGCTTCCCAGCGCCCCGGCGCCGCGGTATCATCGCGCCCCTTTGCGGCGTCGCCCCCGCCCCGTCACCGGGCCGTTAGCTCAGCCGGTAGAGCAGCGGACTTTTAATCCGTTGGTCGCAGGTTCGACTCCTGCACGGCCCACCACCACCCGTCCGGTTCATCGTGGCGCGGCGGCGCCAGCGGTGATTCAAGGTCACGGGCGCGCGCGGCACCGTTCGAGTATCGTCGCCGACGGCACCGGCCTGCCGAAGAGATACCCCTGCATCTCGTCGCACTTCAGCAGCGTGAGAAACTTCGCCTGCTCCTCCGTCTCGACCCCCTCGGCGATCACCTTCAGATTCAGGGAATGCGCCAGGCTGATCACCGATGAGACGATCGTCATGCTTTCCCGGTGCGCCGTCATGTTCATGACGAAGGAGCGGTCGATCTTCAGCGCGTCGACGGGCAGCTTCGATATGTAGCTCAGGGACGAGTAGCCCGTGCCGAAGTCATCGATCGCCACGCCGATACCGGCCGCGCGCAGCTCGCCGAGCTTGGCGATGTTCTGCTCGATGTCCACCATGATCATCGACTCGGTGATCTCCAGATCGAGCGGCACCGGATCCCCGCTGCGCCGTATCGCGTTCATCACGTTCTCCGCGAATTCGCGCTGCTGAAGCTGCAGCGCGGAGACGTTCACCGCGATCCGCGGCGCCGCGCCGAGCTCCTTGCGCCAGGCCCGGTAGTCGCGGGCGGCCTGGTCCAGAGCCCACAGGCCCACCTCCAGGATGAGGCCGGTTTCCTCGAGTATGGGGATGAACCGCCCCGGCGGCACGAGCCCAATGTCGGGATCCTGCCATCGGATCAACGCCTCCACCCCCGTGATGCGTTGCTTGATCGCGTCGATCTTGGGCTGGTAATGCAGGATGAACTGCTCGTTGGCCAGTGCCGTCCGCAGCCTGCGTTCGAGCTGCAGGTTCTCGGCGATCCTCGCCGTCATCTCGGGCCGATAGAACAGGTACCGCTCGCCGCCGGCCTTGGCCTTCTTGAGCGCCGCCTCGGCGTTCCGGTACAGGGTATCCGCATCCTCGCCGTCCGTGGGGAAGACGGCGATACCGCCATGGAAGCCGACCCGCACCTCCTCCCCGCCCAGCGGGATCGGTTCCCACAGCGCCGGGAACAGCGAGTTTGCGAACATGTAGCCGATGCCGGTCGCGTCGCGGACGTCATGCAGGATCATCGCGAAGTAATCGCCGGTGATGCGTCCGAGGTTCACGGGATCGCCGGACAGATGGCGCAGCCTTTCGGCCGTCCTCTTGAGGATCAGGTCGCCGGCCTCCTCGCCGTATACGTTGTTTACATGGCGGAAGTTCTTCGGGTCGCAGACCAGCAGCGCGACCTGCTTGCGCGACTGACGGGCCCTGTCCAGCACGGCGTTCAGGTGGGCGTTGAAGAGAGTCCGGTTCGCGAGCCCCGTGAGCGGATCGTAGGACGACAGGTATTCGAGCTGTTCGGATCTGCCGATGTTCTCCAGCCCGAAGGCGATATCCCCGGCCAGCTCGGTGAGCAGCCGCAGTTCCTCGGCATCGAAGACGTCCGTCTCCGATGCGTAGAGCGAGAGCACCCCGGCGACCTCGCGACCGACGCGCAGCGGCAGGGCGGCGGCGGCGAAGAAGCCCCGCGACAGCGCCGCCCCGCGCCATGGAGCCCCGGCGCTGCCGGCCGTCGCGAGGTCATTGAGGATCGCGGGCTCGCCGGTTCGCGCCGCCCGGACGCACACGCAGTCCCGCTCCGGCATCTCGCCGTCCAGCGCGAGGTGGACGTGCTCCAGATAGCCCTCCACCTGCCCCGCCCAGGACCGCGGCGCGATGGTCCGCTCGCCCTCCGGCACGGTCCCGATCCAGGCCATGCGGAAGCCGCCGTCCTCCACCGCGATGCGGCAGGCCTCCCGCAGCAGCTCCTCGCGGTCGCGGACATGCACGATGAGGCCGTTGATCGCGCTCAGCATCCGGTAAACGCGATTCAGCCTGAGGATCCTCTTGCGCGCCTCCTCGCGCTCGGTGACATCGACCTTGACGGCGACGAAATGCGTGATCTCGCCCCGCTCGTTCCTTACCGGGGTGATGGTCTGGTCCTCGGTGTAGAGGCTGCCGTCCTTGCGCCGATTGACGATCTCGTCGTGCCAGACGTCGCCGGCGAGTATCGTGCCCCACAGCCGCCGGTAATAGCCCTCTTCCTGTCGCCCCGACTTGACCAGCTCGCGGGGATTGCGGCCGATGACCTCGCCCATCTCGTAGCCGGTGAGCACGCAGTACGCGTGGTTCACCCACAGGATCGTGCCGTCGGTGTCAGTGATCATGATGGCGTTGGCCGATGCGGCCAGGGCGGTGCTCTGCAGCTGCGACTGCTGCTCCGCCTGCTTGCGGGTGGTGATCTCCATCACCGTGCCGCGCAGCCGCCCGGGCTGCCCGGGTTCCCCGTCAGTGGCTTCTCCCTGTCCCAGTACCCAGTGCACGCTGCCGTCCGGCCACACGACGCGGAACTCCCGCCTGAAGGGATCCTTCGTGGCCGTGCAGCGGGCGAACTCCGCTTCGAGGCCGGCCAGGTCCTCCGGATGGATCCGCTGCGTGAAGGCGGCGTACGTCCCGTCGAACTCCCCGGGCGCGTAGCCCCAGAGTTCCTCGTGCCGCGGTGACCAGGTCACCCGGGTCCCACGCGCGTCCCACTCGAAGGTACCCATGCGCGCGGCGTCCAACGCCAGTCGCAGTCGCGTCTCGCTCTCGCGCAGCGCGTCCTCCGCCAGCCGGCGGCTGGCCTCGCGCTGCAGCGTGTCGAGCGCGAAGGACACGTCCTCCGCCATCTCTTCGAGCAGATGCTGCTGGTCGGCATCGGCGAGGAGGTCCGGGTCGTCGGTGTACAGGTTCAGAACGCCGATGACCTCGCCGTTCAGGCGGATTGGCACCGAGGCGGTTGCCTGGAAGTCCGCGGGCGCGGCCGGCCCCTCCCAGGAATGCATGACAGGGTCCGACTGCATGTCACGGTCGTAGGTCACACGGCCCGAGGCGATGGCCAGGGCCATGGGGCCTGCGCCGGGGGCCGGGCCCGCGACATCGAATCCCCGGCGTGACAGCCGATCGTGTCCCGCGCCGTATGCGCAGACCGGCCTCAGCACACCGGCGGCGCGATCGAGCAGGCCCATCCATGCCAGCGCCATGCCCCCGCGCTCCACCGCGACGCGGCAGATGCCCGCGAACAGGGCATCCCGATCCTGCACACGCACGATGAGCTGGTTCACATCGGTCAGTGCGGCGTAAAGGCGCGAGAGGTGCTGCACGCGCGACTCGGCCAGCTTGCGCTCGATGAGCAGGCCTATCTGCGCGGCGACGGCCGCGACCACATGCATCATCCGCCGCTCCTCCGCGCCCGTCTCGAGGAGAAAGAAGCCCATCACCAGCACGACCTGTTCGCGCGCGAGCACCGGCAGGCCCACCGCTGCCTTGAGCCCTGCCGCCGCCGCGGCCTGCAGGCGCCTGAACGGGGACCATATCCGCACATCGTCGACCCATTCCGGCCGCGTGCTACTCCATACCCGGCCGGGCAGGCCCTCGCCGGGCGCGAAGGTGACGCTGCGGCTCACCTGCCGGAACTGCTCCAGCCCCGGCGCCCGGCTGTGCCACACCGGGTGGCATTCCAGCCGCGTGCGGTCGCGGGTCGGCAGCCACACCTCGCCCATGGCCCATCCGGTCTCATCGCAGACCTTCCGCAGCACGTACGCCAGCGCGTCGTTGAGGTCCGCCGCCTCGCCGATGCCGCGGGCTATGGCCTGCAGCAGGCGCGATTCGGCCTCCGCGCGATTGCGCTCGGTCAGGTCGATGCCCACGCCCGCCAGGTGCGGCCGCCCGTCGAGGTCGAGCCGCACGCCGGTGAAATAGAACGGCGTGCGAGTCCCGTCGCGCGCGGTGAAGTGCGCCTCGGCGTCCGCCCTGCCCTCGGTGAAGACCCGCCCGATGCGTTGGCGGATCAGCGCCTGCTCCGCGCCGGTGAAGAAATCCAGCGGCTGGCGCTGCCGGAACTCCTCCTCCGTGTAGCCGCTCAGGCGCACGAGATTCTGGTTCCAGTGCGCGAAGCGGCCCTGCTCGTCGAACAGGTAGAAGATGCCGGGGAGGCTCCTGAGGATCGAGTCGGAGAGCAGCCGCTCGTTCTGGATCTCCGCCGCGGAGCGCAGCCGCTCGGTGATGTCCCGGGCGATGCCGAAGAGCCCGATGATGCGGCCATCGGCGTCGCGCACCGGGCCCTTGGTGGTGAGAAATGTCCGTGCCTTGCCGCCGAGGGTGATGGTCTCCTCGAAGGTCTCCGTGCTGCCGGAGGCCATGATGTGCCGGTCCTTCGCCATGACCTCCCGGGCCTCCTGCGGCAGCAGCAGCGCCGTGTCGTCCCGGCCGAGCACCTCCGCGCGCGGGCGGCCGAGGATGTCGCAGGCGCCGGCGTTGAACAGCAGGTAGCGGCCGTCGATGTCTTTCACGTAGACGGCATCGGGCGTCCCCTCGCTCACGTGCGCGAGCAGCGTCTCGTAACGCCGTGTCTCCTCGCGGCTGTCCCGCAGGGCGGCCCCGGCGCGTTCCCGCAGGCGCAGTTCGCCCCTCAGTACGACCGCCAGCAGCACGCCGGTGATGACGACGAAGGCCCAGCCCTTGTAGATCGACCATTGTGCATACGTGGAACCATCCCGGACCAGCGCCTCCAGCACCCTGTCGGAGACCAGGATCCACAGGCTGGCAAACCCGGCATAGTAGGAGACGACGCGAAGGATGCCCCTGGCGTGATTCGTCATCGCGTCGCGCCGGCCGCTAGGCTGAGCGCCCGGCCGGATTTCCATGCCGCTCGGTCATGCGGACAGGATAGCCGAGCCGTCGGCACCGGGCACAGTGGCAGGCGGAACGGCCATCCGACTCAGGCGTGCGGCTGCCGGCCGCCTTCGGAGAGCTGGCAGCCGAACAGGCGGTCGCGGCCCGCGCGTTTGGCCTGGTACATGCGCTGGTCGGCGAGCTCCACCAGTCTCGCGGCGTCGGCCCGCCCGTCGGCGAGGCGTTCCGCCACACCGATGCTGGCGGTCTGTCGCTGCCCGTCCGGGCGCACGCCGAAACCCCGCGCGCGCAACCGCTCCAGGCCCACCATGGCCTGCATGCAGTCGGTGTCCGGCATGAGCACCATGAACTCCTCTCCCCCCCAGCGCAGCAGCGCGTCGGTGGTACGCAGGCTGCCGGCGATGCTGGCGGCCGCGGCCGCCAGCACGCGATCGCCGGCATCGTGCCCGTGGCGATCGTTCACGTCCTTGAATCGGTCGAGGTCGATGAAGGCGACGGCGAAAGGCTGGTCGGCGCGCTGCGCGATCGTCATCTCCAGCGCGAGCAGCTCCTCGCCGCTGGCGCGCGAGAAGGCGCCGGTCAGCGGATCGCGGATCGACTGGCGCAGCAGCGCGATGAGCAGGGCGAGCTGGCTGCCCGCCGCCAGCCCGCCCGCGGCCGCCACGAGCAGCAGGAACCAGAGCGCACCCAGCACCGCATACACCTCGCCGGGCGCGAGCACCTGCCAGACGATCCAGCCGCGGGCGAGAAAGATGGGCAGCGACAGCGCCAGCGATTCCGCGAGCGTGAGCGGAAACAGGCCCAGGCCCGCCACGAGCAGCAGGGGGAAGAAGGTGTGCGTGGCGATCACGGCCTGCGCCATCCCGGCGCCGCTGCCGGCGCCCAGGATCTGCATGGTCCAGACATAGAAGATGGCCGGCACGGCGAACAGGCCGAAGAGCGCGATGACCGTGACGCCGCGGTGCCGATCGCCGGCGCGCAACGCCCAGAGCATCGCGAGGAAGGGGACGATGATCACCAGCCGTGCGGTGCCCACGGCCAGCCACAGGCTGCGCGGCAGGGTGAGGAATTCCACGAGCATCCACACCGGCGTCAGCGCGAGGAACAACCCGGCCAGCAGCCGCGCGCGCGCGGCCACCATGCCCGCGCGTCTGGCGCGCAGCAGGGGATTGTGGCCGTGGGCGCTGAGGAGCCAGCGCTGTTCCTCGCGCGTGAGGCGGGCCCGCGGCAGGCTGGGCAGGTCGCTGCCGAAGATGCGGACGATGGTCTCGAACATGGCGAATCGTTGGCGATCCGGGGGCGACAGCGACGGTTGCAGGTTACCCCACGGCGCCGGCGGCCGGATGATCTCGAGCAAGGAATCCCCGCGAGGCGGCGCGCACCGCGCTCCGGGTCAGCCCGGCGCCGCCGCCGCGGCAGGCCCACGAGCGGCCCGCGGCGCGAACCGCCGCAGCGATGAGCGCGCGGCCCGGGCGCGGCGGCCGGATGCGCCGCGCTACCCGCCCCGGCTCATTCGATGGTCACATGCGTGACGTCGGTGGCGCCGCGGTTGTCGACCCAGCGCAGCGTCAGGATGTCGCCGGCGCGCGCGCCCCTGAACCTGAAGGACAGCAGCGGATTGCGCGCGATACCCGTGCCCCAGGCGCAGGACATCACCACGCGGCCGTTGTGCTCGCAGGTCACCTCGGTGATGTGGTGCGCGGGGATGAGAGCGCCGGTCTGCCTGTCCTTGCGGCTGCCGGTCTCCATGACGTGGCGCATCATCGCGCGCACGGTGCAGATCCCCTCCGCGATGCTCGTGCGCACTCTGGTGGTGGAGGGCGTGTCGGCCATGAGCTCTCAGGTGCACCCGCCGATCAGCACTTCCACGTAGCGCCTGGCGGAGTAGAGGCGTTCGGCGGTCTGCACGACGACGATGACGTGCTCGGATTCCGCGAGCTTGATGCGCGTGGCCAGCGTGTCGGTGAGTGCGCCGTCGCCGAAATCGAAGCGCGCGATGAGCGGCACCGGGTTCTTCTCGGACACCACGACGATCGACTGCACCCTCTCGAGATCGGTCCGGACCGTGAGCGGCACCACGGCGCCGTCCTCGGCGACGTCAGGCAGGGTGATGAGGATGCGATCGCTCGGATCGATCGCGGCACCTCCGTAGAGCTCGCGCAGCGCACCCTCGGCGGTCCTGGCCGCGAACGCCGCCCGCGGCCACGCCGCGTACACGGGGCGCGAGAACAGCCAGCTCGCGACGGGCAGCGCGGCCACGCCGCTCACCGAGGCGGCGAGCAGGCGGCGCCGCGAACGGTTGACGGGAAGGCGCTTGGTCATGGCGATCGATGCCCGCGGATCAGAACTTGTCCTTGTCCTTTTTCTCTTCGTCGAATTCCTTCTGGAACTGATCCAGGCGCGCCTGCACCCGCTCGCTCTGATAATAGGTGATGCCGGGCGCGCCGCTGGCGACCTTCAGCTGCTCGATGGCCAGGCCCAGCTCGCCGCTGCCGTAGTAGTACTCGGCCTGGGCGATATGCGACTCGATCTTCGACCCCGTCATGCCCTCGGCCTCCGCCAGCAGCTGATAAGTCCGTGGCTCCGAGCCGTACAGCGTCATGTAGTCGCGCAGCACGGTGCGCGCGGTCCTGCCGTCACGGGCGGCGAGCAGTGTCTCCACCTTGCCCAGCACCGCCGGCCGGTAGTCCGGGTAGTCCTGCAGTATGCCGTCATAGATGGCGAGCGCGGACTTGTAGGCGTGTTGCGCGACCTGCAGCCGCGCCGAGGCCAGCCGGAAATGCACGTTCCCGGGCTCCGCCTCGAGCAGCCGGTCGGTCTGCAGGCGGGCCTTGCCGTAGTCGCCGGCGGCCGTCAGCGCCAGCGCGTAACCGTAGCGGGCGACCAGCTCGTTCTTGAACTGGCCCGTGCGCAGGGATTCGGCGTAGTAGTTGACCGCGTCGCGTGGCTCCTTGGTGTCGACCACGATCACCTTGGCGCGCATGAGGAGGAAATCGGGGTTTTCCTCGTAATGGCTCGGTTTCATCGCATCGGCGCGCCCGCGCGACTCGGCGATACGGTTGGTGGTGACCGGGTGCGTGCGCAGGAACTCCGGCACGCTTGCCGGATCGTTGTAGCGGTTCGCCGTCTGCATGCGCTCGAAGAAATCCGGCATGCCCTGGGGATTGAAGCCGGAGCGCGCCATGACCTGGATGCCGATGCGGTCGGCCTCCTGCTCGTTGGCGCGGGTGAAATTCAGCGCGTATTGCTGCTGGCCCGCCGCCACGGCGGCCATCGCTGCCTGACCGGCCTGGGGGGAGACGACGCCCAGCAGTATGGCCCCGAGCATGCCGACGGCCGAGGGGATGCTGAGCCGGCTCGCCGCCTCGAACATGCGCGCGGCGTGGCGCTGGGTGACGTGCGAGATTTCGTGCGCCAGCACGCCGGCCAGCTCGCTCTCGGATTGCGTCTCGCGGATCAATCCGGTGTGCACGCCGATGAAGCCGCCCGGCACCGCGAAGGCGTTCAGCACCGGGCTCTGCACGATGAAGAAATCGAAAGGATTCCCCTGCGTATCGGCCTGGCTGGCGAGCCGCGAGCCCAGTCCCTGCAGGTAGACCTCGAGCTCCGGGTCGTCGAGGATCACGCCCTTGCTGCGCAGCTCGCGCACGAAGGCCCGTCCGATCCTGTATTCCTGGTCCGGCGAGATGAACGCGCCCGCGGAGTCGCCGAAGTCCGGAAGTTCGTCCACGGAGTGGGCCGCCCCGGCGATCAACGCCAGGCCAACCGGCAGGATGCTGAACAGGCGACGCACGGGGGATCTACGGCGCATGGGGCATGGAAGGTATGTGGGTGGACCGGCCGGGGACGGGGGAGTTCCAATCGGGCGTGACGGGGTCGTCCCGCTGGTGTCTGCTCGCTTCTCGACGGCCGGTTCGCCGGGCTAACATCACCGCACCTCGTCACTCGCCGTTCAATACGACCATCACCAGTACGGAGCATTATAGATCACCATGGCCAAGCTCAGCGGAACACGAAACGCCTTTTACGCCCAGTCCGGAGGCGTCACCGCCGTCATCAACGCCAGCGCCGCCGGCGTCATCGAGACCGCGCGCAGGCACCGCCACCGGATCGGCAAGGTCTATGCGGGCCGCGACGGCATCATCGGCGCGCTCACCGAGGATCTCATCGACACCAGCAAGGAATCGAAGTCCGCGCTCAAGGCCCTGCGCCACACGCCCTCCGGCGCCTTCGGCTCCTGCCGCTACAAGCTCAAGGGCCTGGATCAGAACCGCGCCGAGTACGAGCGGCTGATCGAGGTCTTCCGGGCCCACGACATCGGCTATTTCTTCTACAACGGCGGCGGCGACTCGGCCGATACCTGCCTGAAGGTCTCGCAGCTCTCCGAGACCATGGGCTATCCCATCACCTGCGTGCACGTGCCGAAGACGGTCGACAACGATCTGCCGGTCACCGACTGCTGCCCGGGCTTCGGATCGGTGGCCAAGTACGTGGCCGTGTCCACGCGCGAGGCCTCGCTCGACGTCGCCAGCATGTGCAAGACCTCCACCAAGGTGTTCGTGCTGGAGGTCATGGGCCGCCATGCCGGCTGGATCGCCGCGGCCGGGGGACTGGCCTCCGACAGGGATCTCGAGCTGCCGATCCTCATCCTTTTCCCCGAGATCACCTTCGACCAGGAGCGCTTCCTGGCCAGGGTCGAGGCCAACGTCGCCCGCTACGGGTACTGCTCGGTGGTCGTCTCCGAGGGGGTGCGCGGGCCGGATGGCAAGTTCCTCTCCGACCAGGGGCTGCGCGACGCCTTCGGCCATGCGCAGCTCGGCGGCGTGGCGCCGGTCATCGCCAGTCTCGTGCGCGAGAAGCTGAAGGTGAAATATCACTGGGCCGTGGCCGACTACCTGCAGCGCGCCGCCCGTCACATCGCCTCGAAGACCGACGTCGAGCAGGCCTACGCGCTGGGCAGGGCCGCGGTGGAGCTGGCGGTGAAGGGCCGCAACTCGGTGATGCCGACCATCGTGCGCAAGTCCTCCAGACCGTACAAATGGGCCGTCGGCGTGGCCGAGCTCAAGGACGTGGCCAACCGCGAGAAGATGATGCCGCGGGACTTCATCACCGCGGACGGCCTGGGCATCACCCCGAAATGCCGCAATTACCTGGCCCCCCTCATCCAGGGGGAGGACTACCCGCCCTACCGCAACGGCATGCCGCAGTACGTGCGGCTGAAGAACGCGCCGGTGAAGAAAAAGCTCAAGACCGGTTTTGCTCTGAAGTGATGCAGGGTAGAATCGCGGCGCACTCGGTCGGCCCTGGACCGTCGCTGCGGCGGCCCCGGGCCGGCGGATCCGTGGTCGGACCGTCTCGTCGGTAAGAAAGCACAGTCCTCGGGAAGCGGCCCTGGCCGGTAGCGGCCGGAGTGCCGTTGCCTGTCGCCGGCGCGCGCTCTTCGCCGCCCGCGATCGCATCGCTACGAACAACACTCACTGAAGGGGGATTTTTCTCAATGTCTGGAGCACTCGTGTTTGCGCTGGCCTGCGGCGTGCTGGCGATCCTTTACGGCGCGTGGTCGGTGAAGTGGATCCTCGCCCAGGCGCAGGGCAACGAACGCATGCGCGAGATCGCCGCGGCCGTGCAGCAGGGCGCCTCGGCCTACCTCAACCGGCAGTACACCACCATCGCGATCGCAGGCGTGGTGCTGTTCTTCCTCATCGGCTTCGTCCTGCACTGGCCGACCGCGATCGGCTTCCTGATCGGCGCCGTACTCTCCGGCGCCGCCGGCTACATCGGCATGAACATCTCCGTGCGTTCGAACCTGCGCACCGCGGAGGCGGCCAGGCAGGGGCTGAACGCGGCGCTGCAGGTCGCCTTCCGCGGCGGTTCGATCACCGGCCTGCTGGTGGTGGGCCTGGGCCTGCTCGGCGTCGCCGGCTATTACGCCTACCTGGTGAGCGCGACGCCGGCCGGGCAGGCGGTCGACCTGCATCCGCTGGTCGGTCTGGCCTTCGGCTCCTCGCTCATCTCCATCTTCGCGCGACTGGGCGGCGGCATCTTCACCAAGGGCGCCGACGTCGGCGCCGACCTCGTCGGCAAGGTCGAGGCCGGCATCCCGGAGGACGACCCGCGCAACCCGGCGGTGATCGCCGACAACGTCGGTGACAACGTCGGCGACTGCGCCGGCATGGCGGCCGACCTGTTCGAGACCTACGCGGTGACGGTGATCGCCACCATGCTGCTCGGCGGCCTGCTGCTGAAGGCCGACGGCGCGGTGCTGTATCCGCTGGTGATCGGCGGCGTCTCCATCGTCGCCTCGGTGATCGGCTCCTACTTCGTCAAGGCCCGCGACGGCGGCAAGATCATGAACGCGCTGTACCGCGGCCTCATCGTCGCCGGCGTGCTGGCGGCGATCGCCTTCTACCCGGTCACGCAGAAGTTCATGGCCGGCATCGGCGAGCACGGCGTCAACGCCTATTACGGCTGCGCGCTCATCGGCCTGGCGCTGACCGCGGCGTTGGTATGGATCACCGAGTACTACACCGGCACGGAGTTCAAGCCCGTCCGTTACGTCGCGCAGGCCTCGACCACCGGGCACGCGACCAACATCATCGCCGGCATCGCGGTGTCGATGAAGTCCACGGCCTGGCCGGTCATCTTCGTGTGCATCGCGATCTGGGCCTCCTACACGCTCGCCGGCCTCTACGGCATCGCGATCGCGGCGACCTCGATGCTGTCGATGGCCGGCATCATCGTGGCGCTGGACGCCTACGGTCCCATCACCGACAACGCCGGCGGCATCGCCGAGATGGCCGAGCTGGGTCCGGACATCCGCAACATCACCGATCCGCTCGATGCGGTGGGCAACACCACCAAGGCGGTCACCAAGGGTTACGCGATCGGCTCCGCGGGGCTGGCCGCGCTGGTGCTGTTCGCGGACTTCACCCACAGCCTGGAGTCGGCGGGCAAGCTCGTGGACTTCAATCTGGACACCCCGGCGGTCATCATCGGTCTGTTCGTCGGCGGCCTCATTCCCTACCTCTTCGGTGCCATGGCAATGGAAGCGGTCGGCCGTGCGGCCGGCTCCGTGGTGGTCGAGGTGCGCCGCCAGTTCCGCGAGATCAAGGGCATCATGGAGGGCACGGCCAAGCCGGAGTACGGACGCGCCGTGGACCTGCTGACGAAGGCGGCGATCAAGGAGATGGTCATCCCGTCGTTGCTGCCGGTATTGACCCCAATCGTGCTCGCGCTCATCATCCGTGTCGCGATGGGCGAGCACGCCGCCCGCATGGCGGTGGGCGGACTGCTGATGGGCACCATCGTCACCGGCATCTTCGTCGCCATCTCCATGTGCACCGGCGGCGGCGCCTGGGACAACGCCAAGAAATACATCGAGGAGGGGAATCACGGCGGCAAGGGTTCGGATGCCCACAAGGCCGCGGTGACGGGTGACACGGTCGGCGATCCGTACAAGGATACGGCAGGTCCGGCGGTGAACCCGCTCATCAAGATCATCAACATCGTCGCGTTGCTGATCGTTCCTTTGCTGTAGATCTGACGTCGAATAGATCGGCCGTTGTCCGTCGTCACTACAACAACAAGCGGCGGAAGAGCAGCGGTTCGAACAACAAACACGACGTTCATGAGGGGTGGGGCAGACAGGAACACCTGTCTGCCCTTTGTTTTTGCGCCTTGGCGCCGTCCCGGGCGCGCATGCCCTCGGGCTCCGCCCGCATGCGATGCACCCGCCTTGCGCGGCGGTCACCTGCGTCACGCTTTCATTTTCGTCCACCTCCGCCCCGCGATCCGCCGCCAGCGGGCGGCGTCCGGATGCCTGGCGGCGGCATGCCGGCTACCATATCGCTACTGAAGCGGCAGGGGAGACGAGCGATGGAGGAGACCGCGGCCACGGCCGCCGTGCTGCTGATCGGCGACGAACTGCTCTCCGGAAGGACGCAGGACTGCAACCTCGCCTACCTCGGACAGAGGCTGGCCGCGCGCGGCATACGGCTGGCCGAGGCCCGCGTCGTGAGCGACGAGGAGGAGGAGATCGTCGCCGCGGTGCGCGCGCTCAGCGGGCGTTACACCTATGTATTCACCACCGGCGGCATCGGTCCCACGCACGACGACATCACCGCGGCCGCCATCGCGCGCGCCTTCGGGCGCAGACTCCTGGCCGATCCCGTCGCCGAGGAGAGGCTGAAGAAATACTACGGCGCGGACGCGCTGTCGGCGCCGCGCCTGAAGATGGCGACGGTGCCCGAGGGCAGCGCGCTCATCGACAACCGCGTCAGCAGCGCGCCCGGGTTCAGGCTGGGCAACGTGTTCGTGCTGGCCGGCGTGCCGGTGATCATGCAGGCGATGTTCGAGTCGCTGCAGGATCAGTTGCAGGACGGGGCGCCGATCCGCTCGCGCAGCGTCACCGCGCCGCTCGGGGAGAGCCGCCTGGCCGAGGGCCTCGCGGACATCCAGCGCCGGTATCCGGACGTCGGCATCGGCAGTTATCCGTTCGTGCGCGCGAGCCGGGTCGCCGTCAGCATCGTGCTGCGCGGCACCGACGAGGCGCGGCTGGACGGCGCGGCCACGGAGGTCGCCGCACTGATGCAGACACTGGGCATCGCCGAGGCAGACATCGAGCGCAACTGAGCTGCGCGCGCGTCGATCCAACCGGTCAGGGGGCGCTCGCCCCCGGCGCCTGCTCGCGGGGCGTGAAGGCAACCGACTTCGGGAACAGCGCCGCGTCGTGGCTCGCGAGGAAGGCCAGCAGCTTCCCGGGCGTGGCCTCGATGGTCGCGTCACTGAACTCGGAGCTGGCGTCGACCATGCCCTCGATCTCCCCGGCGCGTATGGCCCGCTTCACCTCGTCCTCGTCGATGAGCGCGAGCGCGAGTCCGCCGGGCGTGGCGTCGTACTTCACGATCATGAACCCGATCTCCCGCCTGCCTGGCCTCATGTCCATGACGCTCAGGTAGCGGCGCTCGCCCGCGACCGTCGTCTGCGCCTTGTACTGCGCGATGTTGCGCCCGCCGTCGGGCTTCAACGTCGTCAGCGCAATCAGCACCAGATGCTCGCCGGAGCGGGTGATGTCGAGCTCGACGTGATCGCCCTCGACGTCGGAGTTCTGCCATGCGCCGAGCAATGCCTCGTCGATGGTTGCGGTGGCGGTGTCCGAAAGCGGTTGCCTCGTCCACACGACACAGCCGGCCAGCAGCAGCACGGCGGCTGCCGATACCAGGTTGCGAATCAGGGCGGTCATTGCGTCCTCTCCATGCGGGTCGTGCGCCAGTGCCGGGCAGTGCGGCCTGAGATCATTCGTCGATCCCGAACGTTGCGAGGCAAGCTTCCTGCCAACCCGCCGGAAAGCGTGCCCCATGATCGCCGAACCGGGGAATCCCGGGCAACGACGAGCCCGCGTCACCCGAACGGCGGTCTGGGCATGTCGCTCGCGGTCGCGGGGCCGATCATCGCGAACCACGCTGCGGAGGCCTGCCCGCTCAACCCGCTCATCTGCGGGCGTCACCTGAAGCTCAACCCGGTGTTCACGCTCATCATCCTTTATCGTCGCGCACCATATCGCCGGATACTGGGGTTTGATCGTTGCAGTACCGATGGCCCGTCATCTCGTCACCGATATGTCCGGGATCGGCGCGGCGCAGCCGGCGCGGGCCCGGGCAGCCACCTGATCGCGACCGGCTTGGCGGAACGGCGCTGGCGATTGGAACGCCGCCGCCGGCTTGACTACGATCGAGGCTGCATCCCCTCCCTGCGACGGAAAGGCCCGCGATGATCACGCCCGCAATCTCCCGTGTCCGCCACCTGCTGCTCATCACCTGCCTGCTCGCCGCGGCACACTATTCCCCGGCGCCGATGGCCGCGTCCGCCGGATCGGGCAGCTACGTCACCGGGGATGCCAAGGCGAGCTTCAGCCATCTCTACGCCTATCGCGTCGCGGACGAGGACGACCCCGGGGTCCAGTACACCGAGCTGGTGTTCGGCGAACAGCCGCTCGACACCGCCGCGATCGCCGCCGGCATGCACGCCCGCGGCGAGGACTCCACCACCTCGGTGCTGTGGGCGAAGGTCGAGGGCGCGTTCGCCAAGCTCAGGCTGCACGAGGACGGCAACACCGAGCTCTACGTCTACGTGCCGCCGGGCTACAACTTCAACTACGGCGGGACCAGTGCCGAGCTGACCGCCAATACGCCGGAGCGCGTCGAGGGCAGCTTCCGGCTCGACGACACCGACATGGACGGCAAGCCGCGCACGGTCGAATTGACCTTCGCCGCCGACGTGGCACCGCTGGGCGCGGCGCCGGCCGGCGCCCCGGATGCGCAGCCCGGGGACGGGCATGAAAGTCCGGCCGCGGAGCAGGCGGCAGGCGATCCGCTCCCGCCGGACGGCGGCGAGCCGGGCAGCGTGTTTCTCCAGGCCATGAAGGCGCAGCGGGAGGGCGATTTCGACGCGATGCTGAACGTCAGCAGCAAGGCGCAGCGCGAGCAGATGCAGGCGGACCACCACAAGCCGGAATTCCCGGCCATGCTGGAGATGATGAAGAGCATGGCGGCGCAGTCCGTGGAGATAGGCGGCGGCCGGGTCAACGGCGAGACGGCGACGATCGACTTCACCGGACACTACGCCAATGGCAGCACCTCGAAGGGCACGGCGACGCTGTTGCGCGAAGACGGCCGGTGGGTGGTGCAGAACATCAGCGAGACGCTCGGCGGGGAGTAGCCGCGGCGAGACCCGAGCCGCGTACCGCACCCCCGATCAAAGGCTGGCGATCAACCTGTCGGCCACGCGAAACGCGTTGGCGTAGATGGTCCAGGTGAACGGCACGCTGCCCCCGGTGGGCATGAAACTGCCGTCGCTGACGTAGACGTTCTCGCAGTCGTGCACGCGGCAGTCCGCGTCGAGCACCGAGGTCGCCGGATCGGTGCCGAAGCGGCAGCCGCCGGCCTGCAGGTTCGGCGTCGGCGCGCCGTTGACATTGGCGATGACGTTGCGGAATCCCATCCGCTCCATCACCGGGCGGGCGCGCTCGACGAGATACTGCGACACCCTGTCGTCGTGCGGATGGTGGCCGATGCGCACGCGCGAGACCGGCAGCCCCCACTTGTCCTTCACATCGGCATCGAGTGCCACGTGGCAGTCGTCGTTCGGCAGCCAGTCGCAGAAGACCTCGAATCGCAGGACCCGGTTGTTCCAGAAGACGGATTCCAGGCGGCGCTTGAACTCCCGGCCCCAGACCAGCTCGCCGTTCCCGTCGCGCCGCTCGGGCATGGCGCGATGGATGAAGCTCGGGGAGTTGCCGACGAAGTCGATGGTGCCGCCCTTGGCACGGCCGCCGAGCGCAGGGTCATCGACATGGTAGAAGTCCTGCAGGCCGCGGTTGACGAACGGCCCGAGGAGCTTTATCCGTCCTGCCGTCTCCTCGTCGTAGTCCTTCAGCAGCACGTGACCGGCGCCGGTCGCGCCGGCGGAGAAGATGAGATTGCGGCCTACCTGCCCGTGACTGTTGCCGAGGCCGTTGGGGTGCCTCGGTCCGCTCGACAGCAGCAGCAGCCTTGAACTCTCGATGGCCTGGCAGGCGACCACGAACACCCTGGCGTCGACCCGCTGCGCCTGCCCGTCCTCGTCGTAGTACCGCACGCCGGTGGCGCGGCCGTCGGCGCCGGTCTCGATCCTGTAGACGTGCGAGCGCGGACGGACCTCGCAGTTGCCGGTGGCGACGGCGCGGTTGAGCAGCGCCACGCGCGAGCTGCCCTTGGCGCCGCTCGCGCAGCCAAAGCTGCCGCAGAAGCCGGAGTACTCGCACGGGCGACGCTCGTCCCTGGGCCTGGTGAGGATGGCGCGCGCAACGGTGAGCGGCGTGTAGCCCATCTCCGCCGCGGCCTTGTCCACCCACTGCGCGAACAGATGTTCCGTGGTCGGCGTGTAGGGAAAATCCGGCGTCGAGCGGGGTTCGAGAAACCTGTGCGGCACCACGCGGCCGGAGATGCCGACCTCCGTCTCCACCTTGGCGTAGTAGGGCTCGAGATCCTCGTAGCCGATCGGCCAGTCGGCGATATTGGCGCCGGCGATCGGACCGAAGGTGCTGAGCAGGCGGAGGTCATCGGGCTTCATACGGAAGAAGTGCCCGCTCATGAAGTTGGACGAGCCGCCCACGCAGTTGCCGTTCCAGTAGTCGTGCCCGGAATTCGGATCCGAGGTGGGCAGGGCCGACCACTGCCCGTCCGCGCCCGGCTCCTCGATCACCTGCGGTTCGGTCTTGTAGTCGGAGCGGAACACCCGGCGGTGATTGCACGTGATCTCGTCCTTGTAGAAATCACGCTCGTCGAACCACGGCCCCTTCTCCAGGACGACGACCGACCGTCCGGCGCGCGCGGCCTCCCAGGCGACCGGACCGCCACCGGCGCCGCTGCCGATGACGCACACGTCGAAGTCCTTCATGCCGGCTTGATCTCGAAATAGCGCTTGCCGACGGGCGGCCGCGGAAACCCGGCCGTGTATCCCAGCCATTTCCAGCCGACCTCGCCGGTGTTGCCGCCGTAGACCGGATCGGCCAGCAGGGCCTCCAGCAGGTAATACATCACCAGCGAGATCCAGTTGGCGCCGTCGCGGCTCCCGGCCATCTTGCGCAGCGCCGCCTCGCGCTCCTCCTCACCGAGCTCCTCGAAGACGCGGCCGCCGTGGTCGAGCGCGATCCGCTTGCGCAGGAAGACGGCGCCGGCGGTGATGAACTTCCGATCCTCGATCGCGTCGCCCTCGTCGCGGCCGAGCACGTCCTGCAGATAGGCGAGCGCGTTCACCTGCGCCGCGCCGGGGCTGTCGGCCTCGGTGGGCAGCAGGTGCGACTGCACGCCCTCCAGCAGCGGCCATGGCGCCTCCTCGAGCACACTGGCAAGCGGCGACGGCAGGCCGCCGCCCGGTGCCATGGGCAGGACATCTGCGACCACCCGCCCGCTCGCCACGGCCCCGGCGCCCGCGAGCAGCGAGAGCAGGAACTGGCGGCGGCGCCACAGCAGCCGGTCGCTGCGCAGATGCGTGTAGAGGAACTGCTCTGCCATATCGCCTTCTCCGCCGGGCGGGCACATGGTTGCTGCGCGATTGGACCATATTCCCGCGCCGGAATTCTATGGGCCGGCGACGCGGGTTCGCGCCGGCGGCCGAAAGGCCGCCGGGCGGACGGTCGAGCCGCCTCCTGGCCACCCATCGCCTGGTGGCGTCGGATGGGTGGATTCGGCCCCCATTTTGCAAGAAGGCACTGTCGGCCTGGCATCGGGCGCTACACTTGCACGGGACAGGGTTCGACAGGGCGCATGGGCGCACGCGGTGCCAGAATGACGGTGCGCGCGGCCGCCGTCGTCGGCCACGGGCACCGCCGCCGTGGCGACGGGACGAGAAAATTCATGCGGCTCCAACCAACGATGGCATCGATCGGCATGAACAACACGACAGGGATCCCCGCAGGCAGCCGTCGGGAGAGGGCGGCGTTCGTCGTCATCCTGCTGGCGACGCTGGCGCTTTTCGGCCATTTCATCTGGTCCGCCTACCGCGACTCGAATCGCGCGGCGGAGACCACCGTGGAGAACCTGGCGCGCGTCATCGAGCATGACCTGCACGTCACCCTGGCGCGCGCCGACCGTGACCTGACCGCGGCGGCCGCGATGATTGCCGAGGATCGGACCCGCGAGCGGTCGGATTGGCCCTCCGTGCTGAGGAGCATCGACCTTCGAAGGCTTGCCTTGACGGAGACCGACCTCGGACGCCTTGCCGTCGTCGGCCCCGCTCGCACCGGCTGGATCCTCGTGGACCCTGCCAACGGCGAGATCGAGCCCGCCGGAGCGGCGATCACGCAGACGATCGATTTTGGGGCGGGCGGCGATCTCATGGTCGCGGTCCCGGCGTCGCCGGCAGGCGGTGCGGCGTCGTGGCTGCTCTACCGCCTCGTGAGGGATACGGCGGGCACGGTCACGGGCGCGGTCGCCCTGATCGTCGACACCAGGCAGATCGAGCGATTGATCAAGGACATCGAGCTCGGCGCGGAGGGCCTCGTCGTGGTGCGCCACGTGGATGACAATGCCCTGCTGCTGCGGCGGCCGGCGCTCCGGAACTCCGCAGCGGCGGCGCGCAGCACGCCGGCGTACGAACGCATCGCGCGGGGCGAGCAGTCCGGGGTGGGGCGCATCGTCTCGCCGTTCGACGGTGTGGAGAGGGTCCTTGGATTCCGGCGCGTCGCCGGCTACCCGTTGTTCGTCATCGTCGGGTATCCCACGCGCGAGTATCTGTCGCCGTGGATGCAGCGCTCGCTGGGGTCGGGGACCGCCGCGGCCGTGTTGCTCGCCGCGCTGGCGTGGATGATGCGAAGGCGCCTGCGCAGCGAGATCAGCCTGCGGGAGAGCACCGCGGCCCTGCAGGAGGCCGAATCCGTGGGCGGCCTCGGACACTGGGAGGCGGAGGCGGCCTCGGGCGCCGTGCGCTGGTCGCCGAACATGTACCGTCTGCTCGGCATCGATCCGTCCACGCCCGCATCACGCGAGGCATTCGACGCCATCGTGCACTCCGAGGACCGCGTCCGGGTCCACGCGGCCTGGCGGCAGGCGGCGCAGGAAGGCACCTTCGACATCGAACACCGCATCATCGTCGGCGGACAGGTCCGATGGGTGCGCGCCCGCGCCCGCACGATGAAGGACGCCAGGGGCGTGCCGGCGCGCGCCGTCGGTACCGTGCTCGACATCACCGCCAGGAAGACCGCGGCGAACGCGCTCGCCGCCGAGCGCAATCTGCTGCGGACGATCCTCAACGCCATACCCGATTTCGTGTTCCTGAAGGACGAGACGGGCGTGTATCAACTGTGCAATCCGGCCGTCGAGCGGTACTTCGGCAGACCCGAGCAGGAGATCATCGGGCGCACCGACTTCGAGCTGGTCGACGCCGGCACCGCCGCCGGGTTCCGGCGCGACGACATGGCCGCGATGGCAAGGCCCGAATCGTCACGCAAGGAGGAGAAGCTCAGGAACCGCGACGGCAGCCGCCTGTACACGGAGACGATCAAGCTGCCCGTGCACGGCCCGGATGGCGGCCTGCTCGGCCTGCTCGGCGTCGCCCGCGACGTCACCGTCCGCAGGCTCGCGGAACTGTCGCTGATCGAGAGCGAGGCGCGGTTCCGCTCGCTGGCCGACTCCACCGCGGTGATGATCTGGATGGCCGGCGTCGACGGACGGGGCACGTATTTCAACCGCGCGTGGCTGGAGTTCTCCGGACGCACGTTCGAGGAGGAGGTCGCCGCGGACTGGTGGCGCGACGTGCATCCGGACGATCTCGACGCGACCCTCGCGGCCTATCGCGAGGGATTCCACTCGCGCGCGGATTTCATCGTGGAATACCGGCGGCGGCGCCACGATGGCGCCTGGCGATGGGTGCTGGATACCGGCCGGCCGCGGCGTACCGCCGAGGGAGTCCTCTGCGGTTTCATCGGCTCGTGCCTGGACATCTCGGAGCGCAAGCGGCTGCAGATATGGGACAGCTCGCGCGCGACGATCCTCGAGATGCTGGCCCGCGGCGCATCGCTGACGGCGGTGCTGGAGCGTATCGCCACCAGCGCCGAGGAAGAAGACAGGGAGGTGCGCTGTTCAATCCTGCTGCTGGATGCTACCGGGCGCCGCCTGCTCACCGGCGCCGCCCCGAGCCTGCCGGCCTTTTACTCCGCGGCAGTCAACGGCATGGAGATCGGCCCGGAGGCAGGCAGTTGCGGGTCCGCCGCCTATCGCCGCGAGCTGGTGGTCGTCGAGGATGTCCAGACCCACCCGCGTTGGGCGCAATTCAGGGAGCTCGCCGCGCGCGCCGGCCTGCGGGCCTGCTGGTCGGTACCGATCTTCGCCAGTGACGGGGCGGTGTTGGGCACATTCGCCGTGTATTACGCCACGCCGCGCCGTCCCGGCGATACCGAGCTGGCGACGATCGAGTTCAAGGCCCGGCTGGCGGGGATCGCCATCGAGCGCGTGCGGACCGAGCGCGCACTGGCGGAGAGCGAACTGAAGTACCGTACCCTGCTCGATGCGATGGCCGATGGCGTATACGTCGTGCAGGATTACCGTCTCGTGTATGCGAACGCTGCACTGGCGCTGCTGCTCGGCTACGGGCACGAGCACGAGGGACTGATCGGATTGCCGCTGGCCGAGGCGGTCGCACCGGATTTTCGCGATCTGGTCGTCCGGCGCTACGAGCAGCGGGTCGGAGGCGGCGAGCAGCCGCCGCGGCGCTACGAGGTCAGGATGTTGCGGCGCGACGGGTGCGAGGTGTGGGCCGAGCTCATCGCTTCGTACATGACGTTCAACGGACGCCCCGCGGCCCTGGTCATCGTGCGCGACAACACCGAGCGCCGGCATGCCGAGCAGTTTCTGCGCGACGTCATCGAGTCGACCTCCGACGGCATACTGGTGGAGGACAGGAGCGGCCGCGCGCTGATCACGAATCACTGCTTCCAGGAGATGTGGAACGTCCCCTCCGCGCCCCTGCAGTCCGGCGAGGAGCACGCCCACGGCTACGTGCAGGCGCAGCTCGCCGACGACGCGGACCTGCCGGCGCAGACCGCGGATCTGAGTTCGCAGGACCAGTGGCGGGACTATCACCTGTTGCAGGTCCGCGACGGGCGGCTGATCGCACGCCATTCCAGTCCGCTCATGCGTGACGGTGCGGTGGCCGGCCGCGTATGGTCGTTCCGCGACGTCACCGAGCGCCGCAAGACCGAGATCCTCTATCGCAGCGTCGTCGAGTCCTCCCCGGATGCCTTCGTCGCCGCCGACGAGGACGGCCGCATCGTCGACTGGAGCCCGCGCGCCGAGCAGATCTTCGGATGGCCGGCCGGGGCGGTCATGGGCCGGTCCCTGCACGAGACCATCATTCCGCCGGCGTATCGCGACCTGCACGTGGAGGGCCTGCGCCGCTTCCTGCGCGGCGGCGAGGCGCGCACCATCGGGCGCGTGATGCGCGTGACCGCGTTGCACAGTGGCGGGCAGGAGTTCCCGGTGGAGCTGCAGGTGAGCGCGGTGCGCATCGGCAGCCGCTGGCGCTTCACCAGCTTCATCCGCGACATCACCAGCCGCGTGCTCGCCGAGCAGCAACTGGCGCAGGCGCAGCGCATGGAGGCCATCGGCCAGCTCACCGGCGGGCTGGCGCACGACTTCAACAACATGCTCGGCATCATCATCGGCAGTCTCGACCTGCTGTCGCTGGAGCAGACCGACGCCGAGGCGCGCGAGCTCATCGGCACCGCGATGTCGGCGGCCCATCGCGGGGTCGAGGTGACCAAGTCGCTGCTGGCGGTGGCGCGGCGCCAGCCGCTGGCGCCGAAGATCGTGGAGGTCGACGCGGCCCTGACCGAGATGGGACCGCTGCTGCGGCAGACCGCCGGCAAGCGAATCGAGGTTCGCCTGGAGCCAGGCGTTCCGGGCGCGCGCGCCTACCTCGACCCGGGCAGCTTCAACAACGCCGTACTGAACACGGTGATCAACGCGCGCGACGCCATGCCCGCCGGCGGCGAGCTGCGCATCGGCACCGCCCTGATCAATGCCGCCGACACCCACCTCGCCACGGACCTCGGCCCGGGGACCTACATCGAGGTGAGGGTCGAGGATACCGGCTGCGGCATGCCCCCGGAGGTGGTCGAGCGCGCATTCGATCCGTTCTTCACCAGCAAGGAGCGCGGCAAGGGCACCGGCCTCGGTCTGGCGATGGTCTACGGGTTCGCGCGGCAGTCCGGCGGCACCGCGACCATAGGCAGCACGGTGGGGGTGGGGACCTGCGTGACGCTCGTGCTGCCGGTGGCGGCGACATCGGTTCGACAGGACGAGGCGGCGACGGTGCCGGGCGACCGACAGGCGGCGCGGGCGGGAGAGTCGGTGCTGGTGGTCGACGACGAGTCCGACCTGCGCCAGATCATCCGGGAATGGCTGGTCGCGGCCGGCTACCGGGTGGCGTTGGCAGATACGCCCGCGGAGGCGTTGAAGCGGGTGCAGGCCGAGCACTTCGACCTGATGCTGACCGACGTCGTCATGCCAGGCCCGATGGACGGCGCGGCGCTCGCGCGCGCGATCATGCAACACCATCCCGGTACGCGCGTGCTGCTGATGAGCGGCTATGCCGACGACGCGCTCGATGGCGCCAGGCAGCAGTGGAGGGTGCTGGAGAAGCCGTTCCGGCGGGACGAGCTCGCGCACGCCGTGCGCCGCGAGCTCGATCAGCGCGACGCCCTGCCGGCATGAGGGTTGCATTTGAAGCGATGCGAGCATCCCGGGATCCGGGCCCCGGCGCGGCGGCCCCGCGCGCTGGAAACTGCCGTCGGCCCACGCGCCGGGCGGCAGAAGGTGAATATCCGCAATGTCCGGATTCGCGGCGTTGAACATGCAAGAGCAAGGTACGGCAGCACGCCCGCGACTGCTGGTCATCGATGACGAGGCCGGCATACGGACGCTGGTGCGGCGCGTCGGCCGGCAGGCGGGCTTCGAGGTGCAGGAGGCGGGCGCGGCGGTGGAACTGCGCGCCAGCCTGCAGCAGGCGCAGGATGTGATCGCGCTGGATCTGGCGATGCCGGACATAGACGGCATCGAGGTGATACGCGAGCTGGCGCACGCCGGCTGCAAGGCCAGGCTCATCCTCATCAGCGGCTTCGATCGGCGCGTGCTCGACACGGCCGCGCGTCTTGCCGCGGGCCTGGGATTGAACCTCAGGGGCGCGCTGCCCAAGCCATTCAGCGTTACCGACCTGCTCGCTCTCCTGCGGGCCGAGCAGCAGGCCCCGGGGGGCAGCATCGCCCGGCTGGAGGTCACCGCCGGTGAACTGCGGCGGGCGCTCGATGCCGGCGAGCTGGTGGTGCATTTCCAGCCGCAGGTCGAATTCGCGGACGGAAGCTGGCGCGGCGTGGAGGCACTGGTGCGGTGGCAGCATCCGCGCCACGGACTCATCCAGCCCGCGGCGTTCATCCCACTGGCGCAGACCGAGGAATTCGCCATTCCGGTCACCCAACGCGTGCTGGAGCTCGCGCTGGCCGGCTACTCCGATCTGCTCGACACCGCCGGCTTCGACGGCGCGCTCGCCATCAACATACCGGGCAGCGCCCTGTCCGACGTGCACTTCCCCGAGCACGTCGTGGAGCGCATCGCCGCGCGCGGGATCGCGCACCGTCACATGGTGTTCGAGGTCACCGAGACCTCGTTGGCCAACCAGCCCACCGTGGCCGCCGACATCCTGGCGCGGCTGCGCATCAAGGGATTCAATCTTTCCATCGACGATTTCGGCACCGGCTACTCCTCGCTGGAGTCGCTGCACCGTCTGCCGTTCACGGAATTGAAGATCGACATGCAGTTCGTGCAGGCGGCCGAGACCGATGGGGTGGCGCGCGCCATCGTCGAGAATTCCATCGAACTGGCGAAACAGCTCGGGATGAAGGTGATCGCCGAGGGCGTGCAGACCGCCGGACAGTGGCGCTGGCTGAAGGCGCGCGGATGCCACCTGGCGCAGGGATATCTCGTCAGCCGCCCATTGCCGGCCGCGGACCTTCGCGCCTGGGGCGGCGCCTGGCGGCCGCCGGCGAACGAGTAGCGCATGGCCCTGGACGGCATCGACGGTGGCGGTGGCTGCATGAGCCTGTCGGCGACGACGGCCAGCCCGGCCCGCGTGCTCGCGGTCGACGACGAAGGCTTTTATCTGAAGCTCATCGAGAAGTACCTCGCGCCGGCGGGGTTCGAGGTGATCGTGGCCGACAGCAGCGGGCGCGCGTGGGAGCTGCTGGAGCAGCAGCCTCAGGGGGCATTCGATGCCGTGCTGCTGGACCGGAACATGCCGGGCGAGGACGGCATACAGTTTCTCGGCCGGATCAAATCCGCCCCGGCCCTGCGCGACGTGCCCGTCATCATCCAGACCGGTCTGGCCGAACCGCGGCAGGTGGCCGAGGGGATCGCCAGGGGCGCCTACTACTACCTCGCCAAGCCGTTTGCCAGCGACGTGCTGCGTTCGATCGTCTCCGCGGCGGTCCGCGATTACAGGAATCAAAGCGACCTGCAGGCGCGCCTCAGCCGCCAGGCGCATGGCAACGCGATGCTGCAGCTTGCAGAGTTCAGGTGTCGCACGCTCGAGGAGGTGAGCACGCTCGCCGCGCACCTGGCGCTGTTCTTTCCGGACCCGCAGCGCGTGGTGACGGGCATCTCGGAGTTCCTGCTCAATGCCGTCGAGCACGGCAATCTCGAGCTGAGCTACGCGGACAAGTCCGCGCTGCTGCGCGAGGGCGCCTGGCACGCGGAGATCGAGCGGCGCCTGTCGCTGCCGCAGTTCGCCGGGCGCCAGGTGCGCGTCATCCTGGAGAATCGCCCGGACCGCGTGACACTGACCGTCATCGACGGTGGCGCGGGTTTCGACTGGCAGGCCTATCTCGATTTCAATCCCGCGCGCGCCTTCGACCTGCATGGCCGCGGCATCGCCATGAGCCGCCTGATGTGCTTCGACGACGTGGAGTACCGCGGCGGCGGCAACGAGGTGCTGCTGACCGTGATGCGCCAGTGACGGCGTGGCGTCATCGCGCTGTGGAGGCTTCGCACTGCCTTGTCATTGCTGAGCATTGAGGACTCGCAGTAGGCAACTACGCGCAGCATCGTAGATGCCTGGCTGTTTCGCCTCGCGAGGACCGGCAACGTTAAGCGTACGGACCTTCAGAGCACGCAGCCAGGAGGAGATCTGGTGGTGTGCCGTTGGGTCGTCCAGATCGACGACAAGACACGGCCTGGAAAGTCGGTTCGCAATGGCGACGGTGTGAGCAGTGCCGCCCTCCGTTTGCCCGCGCTTCAGCACCAGTGTGGCATCGGCGTCCACGACATTCCGCTTGGTACGTTGCTCGTAGCGGTTGCTCTCTGTCTCGAGCAGGGGGTACCGCTCCGGAATGGCACCGTCCTCAGCGCGACGGCCTTTGGGGCACCAGCCGCCGCAGGCAATGCCCATTTCCAGTGCGGCGTCCAGCGCCGCACGGTCGACGCCCGTTTGTCCTCCCGAGACGATCTTCGTCGGGGTTGTCATTTCACTCCTGGCGGCGAGCTGCGATTGAACAGAGGGACTGGAAGGAGAGGTGGTGCCGAGAGAGGGAGTCGAACCCTCACGGGGGGTTACCCCGGCGGATTTTGAGTCCGCTGCGTCTGCCGGTTCCGCCATCTCGGCGCGGTGTCGTGAGGGCGGCCAGTATAGAGGAAGGCACCACGCGGCAGAACCACCGGGTTTTTCTCTCGCCGGATGCCGGGGTTCCCGGCATCACGGCCAGAGACCGCGGCTCGCGTGAATTTGGCGGGGACTCCTACTTCGGCTGCGAAACGATGCGCAGGTAAGGCTTCGGTGCGCGCCAGCCGCCCGGGAACATCGTCCTGGCCTCCTCGTCCTTCACCGATCCGGCGATGATGACGTCCTCGCCCTGCTTCCAGTTCACCGGTGTGGCGACCTTGTGCCTGGCGGTGAGTTGTATCGAGTCGAGCAGGCGCAGCACCTCGTCGAAGTTGCGGCCCGAGGTCATCGGGTAGACGAGCATCGCCCTGATCTTCTTGTCCGGACCGACGATGAAGACCGAACGCACCGTCGCGTTGTCGGCGGGAGTGCGGCCCTGCGAGCTTCCCGGCGTCTCGGCGGGCAGCATGTCGTAGAGCTTCGCGACCTTCAGTTCCGGGTCGCCGATCAGCGGATAGTTCACCGCGTGGCCCTGGGTCTCCTGGATGTCGCCGACCCAGCGCTTGTGGTCGCTGACCGGGTCGACGCTCAGGCCGATGATCTTGCAGTTGCGACTCTCGAAATCGGGCTGCAGCCGCGCCATGTAGCCGAGCTCGGTCGTGCACACCGGCGTGAAATCCTTCGGATGCGAGAACAGGATGGCCCACCCGTTCCCGATCCAGTCATGAAAGCGTACCGATCCTTCGGTGGTCTCCGCCGTGAAGTCCGGCGCCTCGTCGCCTATGCGTAATGCCATGGTCCACCTCCTGTTCTCGATTTGTTCGGAAACTTCGAGTGATGCCTCAGACCGCCCGCCTGCTCCTGCTTGCGCGCCGTCCAATCACGTAACCAATTATAGGGCGCCCAGCCGGCCATCCGGTCAGTCGCATGGTTCATGCTGGTGGTCACCTCCGGTCCCTCATCCAGCGCTCCGTGGCGAATCCGCGCGACGGCGCGCAATGCCCGTTGCAGCGGGTCCTCAGGATTCGCGCCGTGGCGGCGGCGTTCGTGATGATCCGGTCATGCGTGCCGTCCTTGTCCGATGGAGTGCGGATGTGCGGCAGATGTGATCACGGTTGCGTACGCCCTGAAATATAGTCGGGCCTATTTATTCTGTGAAAGAATAAATATGCATGTACTTATACATTGCGGTTTAGGGTCGGCGGTGGCTGGCCGTTCTGCCGGAACGAGGCCCCGGCCGTCCTCTGTTAACATTCGCGCCCCATGCGCGTATCGGATTTTCACTTCGACCTGCCTGGTTATCTCATTGCCCAGCGCCCGGCACAGGAGCGCTCGGCGAGCCGGTTGCTGGTGCTGGACGGGCTGACCGGGACGATCAGTGATCGGCAGTTCGCCGATCTGCCCGAACTGCTGCAGCCGGGGGACCTGCTGGTCTACAACGACACGCGCGTCGTCAAGGCGCGCCTGTACGCGCGGCGCCCCACGGGCGGACGGGTCGAGGCCCTCATCGAACGGGTGCTCGGCGATGGTCGCGCGCTCGCGCACCTGCGTCCGGCGCGCACCCAGCGGCCCGGCGGCGTGCTGCTGTTCGACGGCGTGCCCGCCACGGTCGTGGAACGGCGGCCCGACGACCTGTTCGTGCTGCAGTTCGAGCCCGGTGTCAGCGTCTACGAATTGATGGAGCAGTCCGGCGAAGTGCCGCTGCCGCCGTACATCGTGCGCGACGTCGAGCACGAGGACATCCACAGGTATCAGACGGTCTACGGGCGGGTGCCAGGGGCGATCGCGGCGCCGACGGCCGGCCTGCATTTCGACGAGCGCATGTTCCGGATGCTGGAGGACAGGGGCGTGCAGAGCTGCCACGTCACCCTGCACGTCGGCGCGGGCACGTTCCTGCCGGTGCGCGTGCAGGACATCGATCAGCACCGCATGCACAGCGAGTACAGGGAGGTCTCCGGGCAGGCCTGCCGGCAGGTGCGCGCCGCGCACGCGCGCGGCAGGCGCGTCGTCGCCGTCGGCACGACCTCCGTGCGCGCGCTGGAGAGCGCCGCGGCCGCGGGCGAGCTGCATCCGATGGCGAGCGACACCGACATCTTCATCACGCCCGGGTTCCGCTTTCGCGTGGTCGACGCGATGGTGACCAACTTCCATCTTCCCGAGTCGACGCTGCTGATGCTGGTGTGCGCGTTCGCCGGGCGCGAGAAGGTGCTGCAGGCCTATCAGCACGCGGTGCGCAGCCGCTACCGCTTCTACAGTTACGGGGATGCCATGTTCGTCACCGCCGGGCAGCCGCGCCATGCGGTTTGAGCGGCTGGGCGAAGATGGGCGCGCCCGCCGCGGCCGCCTGCACTTCGAGCGCGGGACGGTCGAGACGCCGGTGTTCATGCCGGTCGGGACCTACGGGAGCGTGAAGACGGTGACCCCGGAGGAACTCGAGCAGCTCGGCGCCGAGATCATCCTGGGCAACACCTACCACCTGATGCTGCGTCCGGGGACCCGCGTCGTGCGCGCCCACGGCGACCTGCACGCCTTCATGCACTGGCGCAGGCCGATACTGACCGACTCCGGCGGATTCCAGGTCTGGAGTCTCGGTGACCTGCGTCAGATAACCGAGGACGGCGTCACCTTCCGCTCGCCGGTGAACGGCGAGCCGGTGTTCCTCGATCCGGAGCGATCCGTGCAGGTGCAGCGCGAGCTCGGCGCGGATGTCGTGATGGTCTTCGACGAATGCACGCCCTACCCGGCGACCGAGGTTCAGGCGCGCGCCTCCATGGAGCTCTCGCTGCGCTGGGCGGCGCGCAGCCGCCGCGCTCACGGCGAATCCGCCGCCGCTCTGTTCGGGATCGTGCAAGGCGGCATGTTCGCGCATCTGCGCCTGGAGTCGCTGGCCGGCCTGGTCGACGTCGGCTTCGACGGCTACGCGCTCGGCGGACTCTCGGTCGGCGAGCCGAAGGCGGAGATGCTGAGGGTGCTCGACGAGGTTGCGCATCGGATGCCGGAGGACAAGCCGCGCTATCTCATGGGCGTGGGCACGCCCGAGGATCTCGTGGAGGCGGTGCGCCGCGGCGTGGACATGTTCGACTGCGTCATGCCCACTCGCAATGCACGCAATGGCCATCTTTTCACCACCACCGGGGTGGTGAGGCTGCGCAACGCGGCCTGTCGCGAGGACCCCGCGGCGCTGGACGAAACCTGCGGCTGTTACACCTGTCGTAATTATTCGCGCGCCTACCTGCACCACCTCGACCGGGCGGGCGAGGTACTGGGGCTGCGGCTGAACACAATCCACAACCTTTATTACTACCAGACGCTGATGCGCGAGCTCCGTGCGGCGATCGAGGAATCCGCGCTCGAACGCTACATCGGCGAGTTCTATGCCAGGCGGGCGAAAATCCGCCCGGCTGTGTCATAATGCGGCGCCTTTTTTCCGGCTACCGCCGACTGGATGCCGGCCCCAAGACCGGCCACACGAGTCCCGAGAGGAAACCATGAATCCGCTAGATCTCTTTGTCACCGCCGCACACGCCCAGGCTGCACCGGCCGCCAGCCCCGGTGGCGCGGGAATCTTCGATTTTGCCCTGCCGCTCATCTTCTTCGTCGCCATCTACTTCATTCTGCTCCGCCCGCAGATGCGGCGTCAGAAGGAGCACAAGACCATGGTCGCAGCGCTCGCCAAGGGCGATGAGATCGTCACCAACGGCGGCATCGCCGGGAAGATCCTCGAGATCGGCGATACCTTTCTCACGGTGGAGATCGCCAAGGGCACCGAGGTCAAGGTGCAGAGGCAGGCCGTCGGCATGGTGCTTCCCAAGGGAACCCTGAAGTCCGCCTGAGGCGCCCGCCGCTCCCACACAATCCGCTGTCAGGTCGTTGCTCATGAACCGTACCCCGCTGTGGAAGGTCATCTTCATAATCGTCGTCGTGCTCGGTGCTCTGGTCTATGCGGCGCCGAATGTCTTTCGCGAGGATCCCTCGGTGCAGATCTCCCCGAGCCGCAACGAGCTCGTGGACGCGGTGCTCGAGCAGGAGGTCGTCGACGCGCTGAAGAAGCAGGGCGTCACGCCCAGGGGTGTCGAGCGCGCCGAGCGCAGCATGCTGGTGCGGCTCGCAGACGAGGAAACACAGCTCAAGGCCAAGGACATCATCGCCGCAACGGTCGGCGACAAGTACACCGTGGCGCTGAACCTCGCGTCGACGACCCCGGCGTGGCTGGAGGCGGTGGGCGGCAAGCCCATGTACCTGGGCCTGGACCTGCGCGGCGGCGTGCACTTCCTGCTGGCGATCGACTCCAAGGCGGCCGTCGCCCAGGCCGAGGAGCGGTTCGTCGCGGATCTGCGCGCGAATTTCCGCGACGAGAAGATCCGTTACCGGACCATCGCCCGCAAGGAAGGCGGCGGGCTGACGGTGACCTTCAACGACCAGGAGAACCTGGACGCGGGGCTGAAGCTGCTGGCGCGGCAGTATCCGGAGCTGCAGGTGCAGTCCGCCGCAGGCGCAGAGCCCTACACCACCGATCTCAGGATGACGGACAAGTACATCCTCGATACGAAGCGGTTCGCCGTCGAGCAGAACCTCACCACCCTGCGCAATCGGGTCAATGAGCTGGGGGTTGCCGAACCGGTGATCCAGCAGCAGGGCGAGGACCAGATCGTCGTGCAGTTGCCCGGCGTGCAGGACACCGCACAGGCCAAGGACATACTCGGCGCCACCGCGACGCTTGAGTTCCGCATGGTGGACACCGAGCACGATCTCGCCTCTGCCGAGCAGGGCCGCGTGCCGCCCGGGTCGAAGCTCTATACCATGCGCGAGGGCGGCAAGGTCCTGCTGCAGAAGCAGGTGATGCTGACCGGCGAATACATCATCGACGCCAAGGCGGGCTTCGACCCGACCGACAACCGGCCCAACGTGTCGATCCGGCTCGACGGCAAGGGCGGCGCCCTGTTCGAGCGGGCGACCAGGGACAACGTCGGCAAGCCCATGGCGGTGGTCTTCATCGAGAACAAGTCGCGGACGGTCACCAGTAACGGCGAGACCCGCAAGGTGCGCGAGCGCGTCGAGGAGGTGATCAACGTCGCCACGATCCGCGAACAGCTCGGCCGCAGTTTCCAGATCACGGGACTGGACAGCGCACGCGAGGCCACGAATCTCGCGCTGCTGCTGCGGGCCGGCGCGCTGGCCGCACCGATGGAGATCGTCGAGGAACGCACGGTGGGCCCCAGCCTCGGCAAGGACAACATCGAGAAGGGCATGATCTCCGTGGGCATCGCGCTCGCCCTCGTGCTGCTGTTCATCGCCTGGTATTACCGCGTGTTCGGGATCGCCGCGGACATCGCGTTGCTGCTGAACCTCGTCTTCCTGGTGGCGATCATGTCGTTGCTGCAGGCGACGCTCACCCTTCCGGGCATCGCCGGCATCGTGCTGACGCTGGGCATGGCCGTGGATGCCAACGTGCTCATCAACGAGCGCATCCTCGAGGAGCTGCGCAACGGGACCACGCCGCAGGCGGCGATCCACGCCGGCTACGAACGCGCGTGGGCCACCATTCTCGACTCCAACATCACCACCCTGATAGCAGGGATCCTGTTGTTCGCGGTCGGTACCGGTCCCATCAAGGGCTTCGCCGTGACGCTGTGCATCGGAATCCTGACGTCCATGTTCACCGCGGTGACGATCTCGCGTGCCGTGATCAACTTCATATACGGCGGTCGCCGCGTCGCCAGGCTGTCCATCTAGCCGGCCCGATCCAGGAGGACATGCAATGAAGTTCTTCAGCAAGATCTACAAGTTCGACTTCATGCGCCTGCGGCGCTTCTGGCTGATGTTCTCGGCCGTGACGACCGCGGCCGCCGTGATCGCCATCGCCGTGTCCATGTACACGGGCAGGTTTCCGTGGGGCATCGACTTCAGCAAGGGCACGCTGATCGAACTGGGATACGCGGAGCCCGTGGAGACCGATGCGATCAAGCAGGTACTGGATGCGGCCGGCTACAGCAATCCCGTCGTGCAGCATTTCGGCACCAGCAAGGAGGTGCTGGTCCGCTTCGCCACGCAGTTCGACAGCGAAACCAGCAACAAGGTGATTCAGGCGCTGAAGTCCGCCGGCCATGACGTGCAGGTGCGGCGCGTGGAATTCGTCGGTCCGCAGGTGAGCGAGCAGCTTCTGGAGAACGGCGCGCTGGCGCTGATCGGGGCCCTGGTCGGCATCCTCGTCTACGTGGTGCTGCGTTTCGAGCCGAAGCTCGCCGTTGCCTCGGTGATCGCGACGATGCACGACACCGTGCTGACGGCCGGATTCTTCCTGCTCACGCCATGGGATTTCGATCTGACCGTGCTGGCCGCGTTGCTCACGGTCATCGGCTATTCGATCAACGACACGATCGTCGTCTTCGATCGCATACGCGAGAACTTCAGAAAATTGCGGAACGCCGACGCGCTGACGGTCGTGAACACCTCCATCAACGAAACGCTCTCGCGAACGCTGATGACCGGCGTCACGACCGCCATGGTGCTCGTCGCGTTGCTGGTGTTCGGCGGCGAGCTCAATCGCCCGTTCGCCATCACCGTGCTGCTGGGCCTGGTCATCGGAACCTACTCCTCGATTTACATCGCCAGCCCTGTCGCCATTGCCCTGGGCGTGGATCGCAAGGCCCTGATGCCGGTGCAGAAGGAAGGCATCGGGGCCGAGCGGCCGTAGCCACTCCCAGCGCGAGCCGGCGGTCCTGACGATGTCATCCTATCTCATCGTCAAGTCGGTGCATGTGCTGTGCGCGGCCCTGACGTTCGTTTCGTTCACCACGCGCGGGGTCTGGATGTGGCGGGGATCTCCGTGGCTGCAGCGGCGCTGGGTGCGCGTCCTGCCGCACATCGTCGACAGCCTGCTGCTGGGCAGCGCCGCGGCGCTGGTGGTGATCACGCACCAGTACCCGGGGCCGGCGGCGTGGATCAACGCCAAGATCGCCGCCCTGATCATATATATCGCCCTGGGAATGGTCGCGCTGCGGCGCGGGCGATCGATGCGGGTGCGGCGCGCCGCGTTCGTGGCGGCCCTGTGCGTGTTCGCCTACATCCTCCTGGTGGCGCGGACCCGCCAGCCCCTGCCGTTCCTGGGATAGCATTCATGCGCATCGTCGCCGATCAGAACATCGCCGAGGTCGAGGCGGCGTTCGGCGGCCTCGGCGAGGTGATCCGCGTGCCCGGGCGCATGCTGGCGCGCGAGCACCTGCGCGATGCCGGCATGTTGCTCGTGCGGTCGGTGACGCGCGTGGACGCGGAACTGCTGGACGACACGCCGGTGCGTTTCGTGGCCACGGCCACCAGCGGCGTCGACCACGTCGATCTGGACTATCTGCGCGCGCGCGCGATCGCGTTCGCCGACGCGCCGGGCAGCAATGCCGAGTCGGTGGCGGAGTATGTCGTCTGCACCGTGCTCGTGCGGCTCGCGGCCGAGGAACGATCGGCCGAGGGGCTCACTGTCGGTATCGTCGGCTGCGGTCATGTCGGTTCGCGCGTGGCGCAGAAGTGCGAGGCGCTGGGCATGCGCTGCATCCTGAACGACCCGCCGCTGCGGGATGCCACCGGCAACCCGCGCTACCAGGACATCGAGACCGCGCTGCAGGCCGATGTGGTCACCCTGCACGTGCCGCTGACGGATCACGGTGCCTATCCCACGCACCACCTCATCGACGCGGGGCGGTTGCAGCGCATGCGTCCGGACGCTCTCATCATCAACACGGCGCGCGGCGGCGTAATCGACGAGACGGCGCTGGTGCGCCACCTGTACGCGAGATCCGGCACGAACGCGGTCATCGATTGCTGGGAGAATGAGCCCGCGGTCAGCCGCAGGCTTCTTTCCCGCGCCGTGCTGGCGACAGCGCACATCGCCGGATACAGCTACGACGCCAAGCTGCGCGCCACGGAGATGATCTACCAGGGCGCCTGCCGGTACCTCGGTGTCGAGCCGGCGTGGAAGGCCGCCCTCGATCCGATCGCCGGCGGCTACATGGTCGACACGCATGTCGACCAGGAAGCTCTCAGGCGGGCGGTCATCGCCTGCTATGATGTACGCGCCGACGACGCGCTGTTGCGCTTTGCCCTGACCATGGCTCCGCAGCGCATGCCCCCGTACTTCGACGGCCTGCGGCGCGACTATCGCAGGCGGCGCGAATTCGCGGCACTGAAGGTCACCTGTCACCGGCGCCGCGAGAGGCTGGCCGCCATGCTCGCGGGACTGGGATTCGCGGTGCGGCTGGTCCCGTAGCGGGCCGAACACCCTGCCTGGAGCACATCGGACGATGACGACGATCGGAACACCGCACACGGCCGGCGCCACGCGCATGCTGCTGCTGGGGTCCGGCGAACTGGGCAAGGAGGTCGCGATCGAGGCGCAGGGGCTGGGTGTGGAGGTCATCGCCGTTGACCGCTACGCCAACGCCCCGGCCATGCAGCTCGCGCATCGCTGCCACGTCATCGACATGCTCGATGGCGCGGCGCTGCGGCGCGTGATCGAGCGGGAAAGGCCCGACTATATCGTCCCGGAGATCGAGGCCATCGCCACCGATGAGCTGGTTGCCCTCGAGGGCGAAGGCTACAGGGTGGTGCCGACCTCCTGCGCCGCGCGGCTGACCATGAACCGCGAGGGCATACGCCGGCTGGCGGCAGAGCAGCTCGGGCTGCCGACCTCGGCCTACCGTTTCGCCGACACGTTGGCGGAGTGCGCGGCGGCGGTGAAGGCCATAGGCCTGCCCTGCGTCATCAAGCCCGTGTTGAGTTCCCCGGGCAAGGGCCAGTCGCTGGTGCGCGCCGCGTCCGACGTGGACAAGGCGTGGAACTATGCCCAGAGCGGCAGCCGGGCCGGCCGGGGGCGCGTCATCGTCGATGGCTTCCTCGACTTCGAGTACGAGATTACGCTCCTCACGGTGCGCCACGGAGCCGGCATCTCGTTCTGCGATCCGATCGGCCATCTGCGGGCCGACGGCGAGTACCGCGAGTCATGGCAGTCGCAGCCGATGACCCCGGCAGCGCTGGCGGCGAGCCAGCGCATGGCGCGCACCGTCACCGACGCGCTGGAGGGACACGGGGTGTTCGCTGTGGAGCTGTTCGTGCGCGGCGACGACGTGTGGTTCAGCGAGGTCTCGCCGCGTCCTCACGACACCGGCCTGGTCACGCTCGTCTCCCAGGACCTCTCGCAGTTCGCCCTGCACGTGCGTGCGATACTCGGACTGCCCATGCCGGTGATCAGGCAGCGCGGAGCGGCCGCCGCCTGCGCCCTGCTGGTCGAGGGCGAGTCGCGATCCGTCAGGTTCTCGGGCGTCGATCAGGCGCTCGGCGAGGCCGACACCGCCCTGCGCCTGTTCGGCAAGCCGGAGGTGCGCGGCAAGCGGCGCATGGGTGTGGGTCTTGCGCTGGGAGCGAGCCTGGAGGAGGCGCGCGCGAAGGCGCGCCGCGTCGTCGAGGCCGTACAGGTCCATCTGTGAACCGACAGTCGAACCAAAGGGAGGCATAGGACGGTATGAGGATACTTCACACCATGCTGCGGGTGGCCGATCTCGATCGCTCGCTCGATTTCTATACCAACGTGCTCGGCATGCGGGTGCTGCGCAGGAAGGATTACCCGGACGGCAAGTTCACGCTTGCCTTCGTCGGCTACCAGGATGAGGCCGACGGGGCGGTGCTCGAGCTGACCCACAACTGGGATACCGACCACTACGAGCTCGGCAGTGCCTACGGTCACGTCGCCCTCGAGGTCGACGACGCCTACGCCGCCTGCGAGCGGGTGAAGGCCAGGGGCGGGCAGGTGGTGCGCGAGGCCGGGCCGATGAAGCACGGCACGAGCGTCATCGCCTTCGTCCAGGACCCCGACGGCTACAAGATCGAGTTCGTTCAGAAGGGCACCTGGTAGTCGGGCCGGCATGCCGGCCGGGACGGTGGCGTGCCCGCCTCGCCGCCCGCGGACGGGAGGCGGCGCAACCCGTCTTATTTCACGGTGATCGTGATGCGATCGGAGACCACCGGCGGGTCGTGTGGCACGTGCAGGTGGTCGCCCATCAGCAACTGCAGCGTGTGCTTGCCCGGCGGCAGGTCGAGCGTCACCTCGGTCTGACCGCCGCCGAAGTGGATGTGCTTGTCGTCCTTCGGCACCGGCTGGTCCAGCGGCGGCAGATCACTGTCGATGATGAGGTGGTGGTGGCCGGTGTTGGGCACCGCGGTCCCCGCCGGCGCGACCCCCATCCCGACGAGGCCGAACCGTACGGTCACGGGGCTGCTGACCTCGGCACCGTCGGCAGGTGCGATGATGTAGACCTTCGCACCCTCGGGCGCGGGCGTGGGCTCGGCGCCGGCCGCGACGGCGATGCCGGCCATGGCGAGCAGTGCCAGTAATTTTTTCATGAAAACCCTCCACTTGACTCGTCCGTCCGCGCGCATGTTAGCACGCCGACGGTTGACGCCATCGGTCAGGTCACACAGAATTCGCCGCGTTCACTTGCGCCTCCCCCGCGGATGACCCCCTCGAACAACCCCGTGCTGGAAAATGCCCTGGTCAAGGTCCGCGGCCTGACGTTCCGGCGCGGCGAGCGGACGATCTTCGACGACGTCAGCCTGGAGATACCACGCGGCAGGATTACCGCCGTCATGGGTCCGAGCGGCTGCGGCAAGACCACCCTGCTCAGACTGATCGGCGGGCAACTGCGGCCCGACAGTGGCTTCCTCGTCGTCGACGGGGAGGAGGTCACCGCCATGAGCCGCGCCGAGCTGATGCAACTGCGCAAGCGCATGGGCATGCTGTTCCAGAGCGGGGCGCTGCTCACGGATCTGAATGTCTTCGAGAACGTCGCCTTCCCCCTGCGCGAGCACACCGCGTTGCCGGAGTCGATGATTCGGGACCTGGTTCTCATGAAGCTCGAGGCGGTCGGCCTGCGCGGAGCGCGCAACCTGATGCCGAGCGAGCTCTCCGGCGGCATGGCGCGGCGCGTGGCCCTTGCGCGGGCCATCGCGCTCGACCCGATGATGATGATGTACGACGAGCCCTTCACGGGCCAGGACCCGATCTCCATGGGCGTGCTGGTGCGTCTCATCAAGCTGATGAACGACACCCTGGGGCTGAGCAGCATCGTCGTCTCCCACGACATCCACGAGACCCTGGCGATCGCCGATTATGTGTACATACTTTCAGCCGGCAAGGTCGTGGGCCGTGGGTCGCCCACCGACCTCTCCCAGACCGACAACCCGTGGGTGCGGCAGTTCGTGCAGGCCCTGCCCGACGGCCCGGTGCATTTCCATTATCCCGGCGCGGCTTTCGCCGAGGATCTGCGTCTGTAGGGGCGGCCGGCGATGCTCGAGCTGCTGCAAGGACTCGGTCACTGGACGCTGAGCGGGCTCAGGCGACTGGGACGCGCCAATATCTTCATGCTCTACGTGCTCGGCGGGATCCCGCTGTGCGTGCGGCGATTCCGTCTGGTGATCACCCAGCTGTTCGCGGTCGGCGTCCTCTCGATACTCATCATCTTCGTCTCGGGCCTGTTCGTCGGCATGGTCCTTGGCCTGCAGGGCTATAATACGCTGGTGGATTTCGGTGCCGAGGAATCGCTCGGCGTGCTGGTGGCGTTGTCGTTGGTGCGTGAGCTCGGGCCCGTGGTCTCGGCGCTGCTTTTCGCGGGCCGCGCGGGGTCGGCGCTGACCGCCGAGATCGGCCTGATGAAGGCCACCGAACAGCTCTCGGCGATGGAGATGATGGCGGTGGATCCGCTGCATCGCGTCATCGCGCCCCGGCTGCTGGCGGGAATCATCGCCATGCCGTTGCTGGCCGCGATCTTCAGCGCCGTCGGTGTGTTTGGCGGCTACCTCGTCGGCGTTGGAATGCTGGGGGTCGACGACGGCGCCTTCTGGTCGCAGATGCAGTCGTCGGTGGAATTCCGCGAGGATATCCTGAACGGCGTCATCAAGAGCCTGGTGTTCGGCGTGACGGTCACCTGGATTGCGGTCTTCGAGGGTTACGACACGTTGCCCACCTCCGAGGGCATCGGCCGGGCGACGACGCGCACGGTGGTGAACTCGAGCCTGGCGGTGCTGGCGTTCGATTTCATCCTGACGGCGCTGATGTTCAACAAGTGAGGTCTGCGAAGATGGTCGAATACCGAAAAATCGAGATCCTGGTGGGCGCCTTCGTGTTCGCGGGCCTGCTTGCGCTGACGATACTGGCGATGAAGGTCAGCAACCTCACCGACTTCGGTGGCGGCGACGGCTACGAGGTGAAGGCGAAATTCGATAACATTGGTGGCCTGAAGGTGAGGGCGCCGGTGAAGATGGCGGGCGTCCAGATCGGGCGGGTCGCCGAGATCGGTTTCGACAACAAGACCTTCCAGGCCGTGGCGGTCATGAAAATCGACAGGAAGTTCAATGCCATACCGAAGGATACCGCGGCGAAGATCTATACGGCCGGGCTGCTGGGCGAGCAGTACATCGCGCTGGAACCGGGTGGCGATGAGGAGTCGCTGAAGGACGGCGACTCCATCGTCCTGACCTCCAATGCCGTGGTGCTGGAGCAGGTGATCAGCCAGTTTCTGTACAGCAAGGCCGCCGGCGACGACAAGAGCGGCTCCTGAGAGCGGCGATGAGGCGGCGAGTCCGGCCACGAACGGTGTCGGGCGCCGGAGGATGCGATGCGTGGCGGGGATAAGAGGGGAAGTCCATGAGTCAGTTCTTGCGTCTGTTGGCTGTGGCAGCGGGCATGACGTTCCTTACCGGGGCCTCGGCGTCGACCTCGCCCGAGGAGGTCGTGAAGATCACCACCGAGCGGGTGCTCGAACGGGTGCGCGCCGAGCACGACGCGCTGAAGGCGGATACCGGCAGGCTGTACGGCCTGGTCAACGAGCTCATCATCCCGCATTTTGACTTCGAGGCCGCATCGCGGCTGGTGCTCGGCAGGCACTGGCGTACTGCCAGCGACGAGCAGCGCGCGCGATTCACCGAGGCGTTCAAACAGCTGCTCGTGCGGACCTACGCGAACGCGCTGTTCCAGTACGCGGACGAGACGATCGTGTTCAAGCCCTCACAGACGGACGGTGAGCACGTGGTGGTGAAGACCGAGGTGACTCAGCAGGGCGCGCATCCGATCCCGGTCAACTACCGCATGCATCAGAAGAACGGCGAGTGGAAGGCCTACGACGTGTTCGTCGACGGCATCAGCCTGGTCGTGACCTACCGCGGCGATTTCGGTTCGCGCGTGAATCAGAGCGGAATCGACGGGCTCATCAGCGACCTCGAGGCGAAGAACAAGGGATTGAACCGGTGAACACCGCCCGGCTCGTGAAGGGCGACGGGCAGACTTTTTTCCTCGACGGCGATGTCGCGCTGGCCACGGTGCCGTCCCTGCTCGCCCAGTCCAGGGAGCTGTGGGCGGGCGATGGCGATCAGGTCATCGACATGTCCAGGGTGCGGCGCATCGACAGCAGCAGCCTGGCGCTCATGCTCGAATGGGCGCGCGCCGCCAGGGCCGGCGGTGGTTCCGTGCGCTTTCGCAGCGTCCCCGGCCAGGTGCTGGCGGTCGCCCGGCTCTGTGGCGTCGAGACGCTGCTTCCGGTCGATTCGGCTGGCGGCCCGTAGGCCCGCTCCATGCTCCCCGAGCAGATACGCAGCCTGATCGAGGCCGGCATTCCCGGCGCCCGGGCACTGGTGCGCGGCGAGGACGGCGTGCACTTCGAGGCCGTGGTGGCCGCCGAGAGCTTTCGCGGCATGAGCACGCTGAAGCAGCATCAGCTCGTCTACGGGACGCTCGGCGCGCGCATGGGCACGGAGATCCATGCACTGGCCCTGCGGACCTGTACCCCCGAGGAGTGGCAGCATCTGGCGGCCGGGCCCTGATCCTCCCCCATTGCAGTAATCACTTTCCGTTTTCATGGACAAACTGATCATTACTGGCGGAGTGCCGCTCAACGGCGAGATACGCGTTTCCGGCGCGAAGAACGCCGCCTTGCCGATCCTCGCGGCCGCCCTGCTCACCGACGGCCCAATGACCATCGGCAACATCCCGCACCTGCGCGACATCACCACCACGCTCGAGCTGCTCGGGCGCATGGGGGTGGAGGTGACGGTAGACGAGAGCATGAGCGTCGACATCAACGCCGGGTCCATCCGCGCGATGTCCGCACCCTACGAGCTGGTGAAGACGATGCGCGCCTCCATCCTGGTCCTCGGACCGCTGCTGGCGCGGCACGGGCGCGCCCGGGTGTCGCTGCCCGGAGGCTGCGCGATAGGGTCGAGGCCGGTCAACCTGCACATACACGGCCTGATGGCGATGGGCGCGGAGATCAGCGTCGAGAACGGCTACATCATTGCCAGGGCGGACCGGCTCCGCGGCGCCCGCTGCCATCTCGATATCGTGACCGTCACCGGTACCGAGAACCTGATGATGGCCGCCGCGCTCGCGCAGGGAAGATCGATCCTGACCAACGCCGCGCGCGAACCGGAGGTCGTGGACCTGGCCAACTGCCTGAACGCCATGGGCGCGCACATCGAGGGCGCCGGCACCGATACGATCGTCATCGAGGGAGTGCAGCAGCTGCACGGCTGCAGCTACGAGGTGCTGCCGGACCGCATCGAGACCGGCACCTACCTGGTGGCGGCGGCCATGACCGGCGGCCGCGTGAAGCTCAAGGCGACGCGGCCCGAACTGCTCGATTCGGTACTCGCCAAGCTCGAGGAGGCGGGCGCCGTGCTCGAGTGCGAGCAGGATTCGATCACCATCGATGCGCGCGATCGCCGCATGCAGGCCGTCGACGTGCACACGGCGCCCTACCCCGGCTTCCCCACCGACATGCAGGCCCAGTTCACCGCGATGAACTCGGTGGCAGATGGCGCCAGCACGATTACCGAGACGGTGTTCGAGAACCGCTTCATGCACGTGCAGGAGCTGCGCCGGCTGGGCGCGGACGTTCGCCTGGAGGGCAATACCGCGTTTACCACCGGTGTTTCGCGGCTCACCGGCGCCCCCGTCATGGCCACCGACCTGCGTGCGTCCGCCTGCCTCGTGCTCGCCGGCCTGGTCGCTCGAGGGGAGACGCATGTGGAGCGCATCTACCACATCGACCGCGGTTACGAGGCGATCGAGGAAAAGCTCGCGCAGCTCGGGGCCCAGATCCGGCGGGTCTCGGCCTGAGCGGATCGCCGACCGCGAGCCGGCACTCGTGTAAACTGCCGACCCAGCCATTCCGCGCCGGGGCGCATGCGCCAGCCGCGCGCTTTGCGTTACGGCCCATACCAGCAAGAGCCATGAAGGACTCATCACCGAACGCCGAGGAGCAGGGCGGACTGACCATCGCGCTCTCCAAGGGCCGGATCCTCCAGGATGCGCTGCCGCTGCTCGCACGCGTAGGCATCAGGCCGGCGGAGGACCCGTCGCGGTCCCGCAAGCTCGTCCTCACCACCAATCGGCCGGACCTCCGCCTGCTCATCATTCGCGCGCAGGACGTGCCGACCTACGTCGAGTACGGCGCCGCGGACATCGGCATCGCCGGCAAGGACGTGATGATGGAGTATCGCGGCGACGGTCTGTACGAGCCGCTGGATCTGAACATCGCCTGCTGCCGTCTGGTCGTGGCGGGCCGGCCCGGAACGCCGCTCGGGAACCGGCGTCTGCGCGTGGCGACCAAGTACCTCCACACGACCCGCCAGTACTTCGCCGCACAGGGCATCCAGGCGGAGGTGATCAAGCTGTACGGTTCGATGGAGCTGGCGCCACTCATGGGGCTCGCGGACGTCATCGTCGATCTGGTCGATACCGGCAATACGCTGCGCGCCAACGGCCTGGTGGCGCTCGCGCACGTCGCCGACATCAGCTCGCAGCTGGTCGTGAACAAGGCGGCCATGAAGATGAAGCACGCTCGCATCAGGAAGCTGACCGCGGCGCTGGCGCGCGCGGTGCAGGATTGAGTGCCGTGTCGCGTCCGTGGCGCTGGGGAACTGAGAAAGCATGAACGTTGCGATACGAAGGCTCTCGACGGCGGCGCCGGATTTTTCCGACCGGCTCGACGCGCTGCTCGCCTACGAGTCGGAGGTGGATGGGGCGGTACAGCAGCAGGTGCGTGCGATCATCGACGACATCCGGGCGCGCGGCGATGCCGCTCTGCTCGAATACACCAACCGGTTCGATCGACGCAGCGTGGCCGCCGGCGCGCAACTCGAGATCGGGCAGGCGGAACTGCGGCGGGCGCGCGAGGCGCTGACCGACGACCTCCGCCGCGCCCTGGAGGCGGCCGCCGCGCGCATACGCGCGTATCACGAGCGGCAGCGCCAGGAGACCTGGACGTACACCGAGGCCGACGGCACCGTGCTCGGGCAGAAGATCACGCCGCTGGCGCGCGCCGGGGTGTACGTGCCCGGCGGCCGTGCTGCCTACCCGTCCTCGGTCCTCATGAACATCATCCCGGCGCGCGTGGCCGGCGTCGGCGAGATCGTCATGGCCGTGCCGGCGCCGGACGGTCAGCTCGAGCCCGTGGTGCTCGCCGCCGCCGACATCGCCGGCGTCGATCGCGTGTTCACCATCGGCGGGGCGCAGGCGGTCGCGGCGCTGGCATACGGCACGGAGACGATCCCGCGGGTGGACAAGATCGTCGGGCCCGGCAACATCTACGTGGCCACCGCCAAGGCAATGGTGTTCGGCGCCGTCGGCATCGACATGATCGCCGGGCCCTCGGAGATATTGGTGGTGTGCGACGGCGGTACCGATCCGGACTGGATCGCGATGGACATGTTCTCACAGGCGGAGCACGACGAGCAGGCGCAGGCGATCCTCATCTCGCCCGATCCCGCGTACCTGGACCGTGTGGCCGAATCGATCGGCAGACTGCTGCCATCGCAGCCGCGCGCCGGGATCATCCGCAGATCACTGAGCGATCGCGGCGCGCTCATCGCGGTGCGGGATCTGGACGAGGCCGCGCGCATCGCCAACCGTATCGCGCCGGAGCACCTGGAACTGTCGGTGGCCGATCCGCAGGCCCTGGCAGCGAAGATCGATCACGCCGGCGCCATCTTCATGGGACGGCATACCGCCGAGGCGCTGGGCGACTACTGTGCCGGCCCGAATCACGTGCTGCCGACGGCGCAGACCGCGCGCTTCTCCTCGCCCCTGGGGGTGTACGACTTTCAGAAGCGCTCCTCGATCATCATGTGCTCGCCGGCGGGCGCGGCGTCGCTCGGGCGGCTGGCGGCCACGCTGGCCCGATCCGAGGGGCTGACGGCCCACGCCGGTTCCGCGGAATATCGCGTTACCGACGCCGGGTGATGAACCGCGGGCTCGTCGAGCGCTGGGTGAGCGCGCCGGTGCGCCGGCTCGAGGCCTACCACGTCGCCGATGCGGGCGGTCTGGTCAAGCTCGACGCGATGGAGAATCCGTACACCTGGCCCGCGCCGCTGGTGGGCGAGTGGTTCGAGCGGCTGCGTCATGTCTCGATCAATCGCTATCCCTCGCCCGGGGCCGAGGAGCTGAAGAGGGGGCTGCGCCGGTACGCGGGCATGGCCGAGGAGGCGCCCGTCCTGCTCGGCAACGGCTCCGATGAGCTCATACAGATCGTCGCCATGGCGGTCAGCGGGCCGGGCCGAACGATCCTCGCCCCGGAGCCGACGTTCGTCATGTACCGCATGGTCGCCGAGGTGCTGGGGTTCCGCTTCGTGGGCGTGCCGTTGCGCGCGGAGGACTTCTCGATCGATGCCGATGCGGTCTGCGGCGCCATCGCGGAGCATCAGCCTGCCGTGGTATTCCTCGCCTGTCCGAACAACCCGACCGGCAACCTGTTCGATCGCCCCGCCGTGGAGCGGATCCTCGCGGCGGCGCCGGGACTGGTCGTGATCGACGAGGCCTACTATCCATTCGCCGGCGAGACCTGGCTGCACGACCTGTACCGGCACGAGAACATGGTCGTGATGCAGACGCTCTCCAAGGCCGGCCTGGCCGGGCTGCGCGTCGGCATGCTGTTCGGTCCGGCGGAGTGGCTGGAGGAATTCGACAAGGTCAGGCTGCCCTACAACATAAACGTCCTCTCCCAGGCGAGCGTGAGCTTCATCCTCGAGCACGCCGATCTGCTGCGCGAGCAGACAGCGCAGATCCGCGCCGACCGCGAGGCGCTGTACCAGCGGCTGCGGGAATTGCCGGGGACAGAGGCCTGGCCGAGCCGCGCGAACTTCCTGCTGTTCCGCACCGCAAGGCGCGCGCGCTCCGTGTTCGACGGCCTGCGGGAGCAGGGAGTGTTGATCAAGCTGCTCGACGGCGCGCATCCGCTCCTTCGCGAGTGCCTGCGGGTGACGGTCGGCACGCCCGGCGAGAATGACCGGTTCATCTCCGCCCTGCGGCGCGTCCTCGATACCCTCTGAGCACGCCTCCCGGAACGTGCCGGCGAGCGACTATCCGGTAGTGAAGCTCTGCCGGGGCCGCTGCATCACCATCACCTGCAGGTCGATCGTGCGGCCCCGCCGCACGATCGTCAGCCGCGCGGCCGTCCCGGGTTGCAGGCGTGAGACGAGACTCAGCTCGTGGCTGGCGCTCTGCACGGCCTCGCCATTGACGTGGGTGATGACGTCGTAGGGCTGCACGCCTGCGTCGTCCGCCGGGCCGTTCATCACCACGCCCTTGACGATGGCGCCGCCGCTGCCGGGGATCCCGAGGGCCGCGCGCGCCTCCGGCGTGAGGTCGTAGGACTCCACACCGAGCCAGCCGCGCACGACCTTGCCGTTGCGGATGATGCTGTCCATGACCTCGCGCGCCATGTTGACGGGGACGGCGAATCCGATGCCCTGGGATCCGCCGGTGCGGGACATGATCGCCGTATTTATCCCCACCAGCTCGCCGCGCACGTTCACCAGCGCGCCGCCGGAATTCCCCGGATTGATGGCCGCATCGGTCTGTATGAAATTCTCGAAGGTATTGATGCCGACACGGTTGCGTCCGGTGGCGCTGACGATTCCCTGGGTCACCGTCTGGCCGACCCCGAAGGGGTTGCCGATGGCCAGCACGATGTCACCGACCCTCAGGGCGTCGGAATCGCTGACGCTCACGGTGGGCAGGCCGGAAATCTCGGTGCGGATCACGGCCAGATCCGTATCGGGATCCGAGCCGACCAGCCTCCCGCGCGCCGAACGGCCATCGTGCAGCGCAACCTCGATGGCATCTGCGCCGGCCACCACGTGGTGATTGGTGAGGACGTATCCGGCGGCGTCGACGACCACCCCGGAGCCGAGGCTCGTCTCGCGGCGCAGCGTCGGATTATCGGGCAGGTACTCGCCGAAGAAGCGCCTGAACAACGGGTCGTTGAACAGGGGATTCTGCTCGCGATTGACGTACCGGCTCGTATAGATGTTGACCACCCCCGGGGCCGCGGCGGCAACCGCCACGGAGTAGGTGCCGCGCGGAGGCTGCCCGCCGCCGGCCGGGTCGGCGCCCTGGACCAGTCCGGCCATCCACTGCGGCCGGACGAGCAGTATCAGGAATGCCGCCGCCAGCCCGGCGGTGACCGATTGCAGCAAAAACTTGATCCAGCTCGGCACGCTCATGTTCGAATTCGCTAGATTTCAAGGACGACTTGACGCCGTTGGATTGGCGAGGATTTTGTTATACTTGCGGCAAATGATGCAATGCCGGATCCGGTTCCACCCGGGGTCGCCGCATTATCCGTTCAGGGGGAAACAGCATGAGTGACGATGTGGATAAGGACCGCCGTCGGTTCTTGACCGTGACTGCCAGTGCGGTGGGCGGCGCGGGGGTGGTGGCGGCAGCGGTGCCGTTCGTGGCGTATCTCGAGCCCAGTGCCCGGACGAAGGCGATTGGCGGCCCGGTCGAGGTCGATATCAGCAAGCTGCAGCCCGGCGAGAAGATGATCGCCAAGTGGCGCGGGAAGCCGGTGTGGATACTGCGTCGCACCGAGGAGATGGTCGAGGCTGTCAAGGAGCTGGACGACCGGGTGGTCGATCCGAACTCCGACAACTCCGAACAGCCCGCGTACGCCAAGAACGAGCTGCGGTCGCGCAAGCCGGAATACCTGGTCGTCGAGGGTCTGTGCACACACCTCGGGTGCTCACCGAACCTCGTCCCGGCGGGCGCGCCGGATGCCCCTGAGGCGGGCTGGAAGGGCGGTTTTCTCTGTCCGTGTCACGGCTCGAAGTTCGATCTGGCCGCGCGCGTGTATGTCGGCATGCCGGCCCCGACCAACCTGCCCATTCCCCGGCATCAGTACCTCAGCGACACGCGCCTGCTCATCGGCGCCGATGAGGAGAACCCGGCATGAAGGCCCTGAGCAAACCCTGGTACGTGGCGACCCTGGAGTGGGTCGATGCCCGCTTCCCGCTCACCAAGATGTGGGACGAGCACCTGGCCAAGTACTACGCGCCCAAGAATTTCAATTTCTGGTACTACTTCGGTTCGCTGGCGCTGCTGGTGCTGGTGATCCAGATCGGCACCGGCATCTGGCTGACGATGAATTACAAGCCCGATGCCGAACGCGCCTTCGAGTCCGTCGAGTACATCATGCGCGACGTCGAATGGGGCTGGTTCATCCGCTACATGCACTCCACCGGCGCCTCGGCGTTCTTCGTGGTGGTCTATCTCCACATGTTCAGGGGGATGATGTACGGCTCCTACCGGACTCCGCGGGAGCTCATCTGGCTCATCGGCATCCTCATCTACCTGACGCTGATGGGTGAGGCGTTCTTCGGCTATCTGCTTCCGTGGGGGCAGATGTCCTTCTGGGGCGCCAAGGTCATCGTCAGCCTCTTCGGCGCCATTCCGGTGATCGGCGAGTGGCTCTCGACGCTGGTTCGCGGCGACTTCGGCATCAGCGACGTGACGCTGAATCGCTTCTTCGCGCTCCACGTCATCGCCATGCCGCTCATTCTGTGCGCCCTGGTCGTCGTGCACATCCTCGCCCTGCACGAGGTGGGCTCGAACAATCCGGACGGCGTGGAGATCAAGAAGAAGAAGGGCCCGGACGGCGTTCCGCTCGACGGCATCCCGTTCCACCCCTACTACACGGTGAAGGATATCGTCGGCGTGGCCGGCTTCCTCATCGTGTATTTCGGCATCACCTTCTTCGCCCCGGAAGTCGGCGGCTATTTCATCGAGCATAACAACTTCATTCCCGCCGACCCCTTCAAGACGCCGACGCATATCGCTCCGGTGTGGTATTTCACGCCGTACTACTCGGTACTGCGCGCCACGACCAGCGAGTTCATGTGGGTCGTCGCCATCGGCACGGTGTTGTTGATGCTGCTCTACTGGAGGGAGTTCAAGGGGGCGTGGCGCCTGGTAGTCCCGATCGCGACGCTTGCGCTGGTGGGCGGATACTTCACCATCGATGCGAAGTTCTGGGGCGTGGTGCTGATGGGACTTTCGGTGCTCGTCTTCTGCGCCCTGCCGTGGCTCGATCGCAGCCCGGTGAAGTCCATACGTTATCGCGGGCCGCTCACGCGGATCGCGCTCGCGGTCTTCGTGGTGTCATTCCTGGTGCTTGGATACCTCGGCACCAAGACCCCGACGATCGCCCTCACCCGCGCCGCGCAGCTCTTCACCGTGCTGTATTTCGCCTATTTCCTGCTCATGCCGATCTACAGCAGGATCGATACGACCAAGCCGGTTCCGGAACGGGTGACGCACTGATGAAATTCCGACTGCTGCCGTTATTGGCCATTCTGTCCTCGGGGGCGTATGCCGCCGGGGGCGGGGACCTGATGCATGCCGAGGTCGATCTCGGCAACCGCGCCTCGCTGCAGCGCGGCGCGCGTACATTCGTGAACTACTGCGTGAGCTGCCACTCGGCGGCCTACGCCCGGTACAGCCGGGTCGCCGCCGACCTGGGGATCCCCGAGAAGGTCGTGGCCGAGAACATGATGTTCACGACCGAGAAGGTCGGCAACACCATGCAGGTGGCGATGCGCAAGGACGACGGCGAGGCATGGTTCGGTATCGCCCCGCCCGATCTCTCGGTGATCGCGCGCGCCCGCGGCGCCGACTGGCTGACGACCTTCCTGTCGACCTTCTACCTCGATCCGAAACGCCCGACCGGGGTCAACAACCTCGCCTTCCCGGACACGGCGATGCCGCACGTCCTCTGGGACCTGCAGGGCCTGAAACGCGCGAGCACGGAAACGCTGACCGAAGGCGGCCAGAATGTCACGCACATCACCGGGCTGGAGACGATCAGCGCGGGTCTGGAGTCAGACGAGGCGTACGCCGGCACCGTGCGCGATCTGGTGAATTTTCTGGTTTACCTGGGCGAGCCAGCGAAGCTCGTGCGCTACAAGATCGGCTTCTGGGCAATGCTGTTTCTGATCGGATTCTTCTGGATAGCGTATCTATTGAAGAAGGAGTACTGGCGCGACGTTCACTGAGGAACGCAGCGGCACCGAGGAAGCGTATTTGAGCCTGCCGATCACCCGTCGATCGATAATGACGCTCTACGCGGACGCGCTCGAGCCGCTGGGGCACGCGGTGCGCGTTGTGCTGGCCGAGAAGGATGTCAACGTCGAGGTCTGCTTCATCACCGAGCAGACCAAGCCGGAGGATCTCAACGACCTGAACCCCTACGGTTCACTGCTGACGCTGATCGACCGGGAACTCGTCATCTACGAGCCGCAGGTGATGATGGAGTATCTTGACGAGCGCTACCCGCATCCGCCGCTGCTGCCGGTGGACCCCGTCTCGAGGGCGAACAACCGGCAGATCCGGCAACGCGTGATGAAGGATCTGTACAGTCATATCGGCGCGCTGCAGGGGCGCAATGAAGTGGCGGCGAACAATGCGCGAAAGTCGGTACGCGACAATCTGACGGCCATCGCGCCGGCGTTCTCGCAGCAGCCGTTCTTTCTCTCCCCGGAGCTGTCGCTGGTGGACTGTTGTCTGATGCCGCTGCTGTGGCGCCTGGACTACTACGGCATCAGGTTGCCGCCGGCGCAATGCAAGGCCCTGCTCCAGTACGCGGAACGCATGTTCGCGCGACCGGCCTTCCGGGCGGCCTTGTCTCCGGAAGAACGCGCCATGCGCGCGCGCTGACGGCAATCGCTATCGGCGCCTTGACGAAGGAGGGCATCGGGAAAGCCATGGCAGAAAACAACCGGGCGATGACCTCGCCGAAATCCTACCTGCTGCGCGCGTTCTACGAGTGGATACTCGACAACAGCATGACGCCGTATGTGCTCGTCGACGCCTCCGCACAGGGTGTGTCCGTGCCGGAAGAGTACGTGGAGGACGGCAAGATCATCCTCAACATCGCTCCGGCAGCCGTGCAGGCCCTGGTCATGGACCGCGACCAGTTGAGTTTCAGCGCGCGATTTCGCGGCAGCTCGCGCGAGGTCCTGGTCCCGATGCTGGCCGTTCGCGCGGTTTACGCCAAGGAGAACGGTCGCGGTATGGTCTTCCCCGAGGAGGGTGGCGAAGAGCCGACCACGCCGCCCTCGCCGGCGCCGAAAAAACCAAGCCTGAAGGTCGTGAAGTAGCGGCCCGTCACTCGACGTATTCGAACAGCTTGACCACGCGCTGGACGCCGCTCACGCGCCGCGCGACTTCTGCCGCGGCATCACCCTGCGCGCGCGGCACCAGGCCCATCAGGTAGACGACGCCTTTTTCCGTCACCACCTTCACGCGAGTGGCGTCGAGCTTCTTGCTGCCGAACAATTGCGCCTTGACCTTGCCGGTGAGCAGAGTATCGCTGGTCCGCGACGTCAAGGCGCTGGGCGCGGCTATCGTGATCTCGTCGTAGACCTTGCCGACCTTTTCCACGCCGCGCACGATCCCGATAGCCCGCTTGCGCAGTTCCTCCGTCGGCGCCTCGCCGGTCACCAGCACGACCGTGTTGTAGCTGGTGACGTTGATGTGAGTCCGCTCGTAGACCGCGGCGTCGTCGTACAGGCGCCGCAGCGCCTTCATCTCGATGGACTGGTCCTCGATGACGGTGCCCGTGGTGCGCCCGGCCTGCGGTTCGGCCTCCCTGGTGCCGCCACTGCTGCAGCCAGCCGCCGCAAGAACGAACAGAAGCGCCGCGACCCGGAGCACACCGCGGCCAAAGTCAATCCGCATCTATACCAGTCTCCTGACCCAACAGCTGTCTGTCGATGAGATCGCACAAGCAGTGCGTGATCATAAGATGGACTTCCTGAATCCTGGCTGTCGAACGGGCGGGAACCCGCAATTCGGCGTCGCCCTCGCCGAGCAACTGGGCTGCCTGCCCGCCGTCGCGCCCGCTAATCAGCACCACGCGAACATCGCGGTCGTGGGCGGCCTCTATGGCCCGCAGGACGTTGGCGGAACGCCCGCTGGTCGAATAGCAGAGCAGATAGTCGCCCGGGCGGCCGAGCGCGCGGACCTGCTTGGCAAAGACGTCCGAGTAGTCGTAATCGTTGGCGATCGAGGTGAGCGTGGAGGTGTCGGTGGTCAGTGCGATCGCCGCCAGGCCAGGTCGTTCCCGTTCGAAGCGATTGAGCATCTCGGAGGAGAAATGCTGGGCATCGCCGGCTGATCCGCCGTTGCCGCAGGTCATGATCTTCTGATCCGCGAGCAGCGCCTGTGCGAGCGCTTCGGCAACCCGGGCGACCGGTTCGGCCAGCGCCGACACCGACTCGCGCTTTACCTCGATGCTCTCGGAAAATATCTCACGAACGCGCGCTGCAAGCTCCATTGAGTCTCCGAATTCCGCCCGGAAATCGGGCTGGCAACGCCGCGATTATGCCTGAAACGCATCGCGGATCCATTTCACCTCCTTGCTGTTCTCGTCGCCGAGGATCTCCACTACGTCGAAACGGCAGGGGCAGTCACGATAGGTCCGGTGGGCCTGGAGAAACCGGTGCGCGGCCGTGATCAACCGGCGCTGCTTGACGGACCCCACGGTCTCGGCAGCGCCGCCGTACCTCGCGGTGCGGCGGAAGCGCACCTCGACGAACACCACGGCGGCGCCATCGCGCATGATGACATCGATCTCCCCACGGCCGGCGCGCACATTGCGGTCAAGCAACCGAAGCCCGGCGCGTACGAGGTGAGCGATGGCGAGATCCTCCGCGCGGCGCCCGCGCTCGCCCGGGCTGTCGGTTCGCTTCAAGGCAGCCCGGCGGCGGGCGCACCTGGGGCGTCCGGGATGACGGTGGCGTCCGGGATGACAGGGGCGTCCGGGATGACGGGGACGCCCGGGGTAACAGGGGCGACAGGGACTGGCAAACCGTTCACGAACCGGGCCCAGGTAAGCGTTCTCTGGACGACTCCGGCAGGATCG
>JAJVHZ010000001.1:83655-182330 GCA_022072255.1 Gammaproteobacteria bacterium
GGCGTCCGGGATGACAGGGGCGTCCGGGATGACGGGGACGCCCGGGGTAACAGGGGCGACAGGGACTGGCAAACCGTTCACGAACCGGGCCCAGGTAAGCGTTCTCTGGACGACTCCGGCAGGATCGATGCTCAGCGCGCCGGTCTGCCCCTGATAGCGCGCGCTCGGATCCTGCCGCATGGTCACTGCCTCGGGAACCAGTCGATAGGCGTCCACGCCCATGGCGAACAGCCTCTCGTAGCCTCCCGATCGGTCCACGCGGTCCGGGCTGAGCATGGACTCTATCGCGCGACGGTCGCCGACTATCGCCGGCATGTCGCCGAAGACTATCCCGTTGAGATCGGCATCGCGGCTTGCGTCCGTGGTGCCGAGATAGACGTGCGAGGTGGCGTAGACCGGCAGGTCGCGGGCGCCGAAGAACTGCAATTGCGGCTGTATCTGCCGGGCCTGCAGGGAGAAGGCGGCCAGGAACATGCAATCGGCGCTCTCGGTGGCCTGGGGCTCGCTCACCAGCGGCCGCTGAACCGTCGCCTCCACCTCGGCGGCGCGCTGTTGACTGCCTTCGATGTCGAGCAGCTGCTTTACAGGGGAAGCGAAATCGTGCGTGAGGTTGTCGTACACGGCCCGATCGACGATCGTTCCTCCCAGTTCCTCCCAGCGCTCGGCGAAGGCGCGATAGACCCGCTCGCCCCAGCTGTCGTCCGGCGTCATCACCCAGGCGCGGGCGTGGCCGTCGGCGCGCGCCCGCTCGGCCACCTGCCGCGCCTCCTCCTCGGGTTGGAGCGCGAACTGCACCACCGCGGACCCCGTGACGTTGCCGCCGCCGTACTGGTTCAGCGCAATCATCGGCAGTGGCGGATCCCCGGCCCGAAGTATTGCGTCGACGGCCCCCTTTTCCAGTGGTCCGATCACCAACTCGGCACCCCCGCTCATGGCGCTTTCGAGGGCCTGCGTCGCGTTCCCCGGCGTCGCGTTGTGAAAATCGACGATCGGCTTCTCGCTGCGGGTGTCGGCCAGCCAGGCGGCAATCACGCCGTCGCGCACGGCGTTGCCTGCGCTGGCGGCCTGGCCTTCGAACGGAAGCAACAAGGCGATGCGGTGCGGCGCCGTGGGGAACGTGGCGATCTGCGCTGCTGCCAACTGCGGGTGCAGCGAGAGCATCAGCGACTCGCCGGGATGGTTCGGGAATTTCTGTCGCCACTGCCGGAACGCGATGGCGGAGGGGCCCGCGCCGGTTGTGTCCGCCCGGGCGAGCAGCGCGAGTTCCATCCAGCCGCGGGCGGTGCTGGATGCGTCCCCGGGCGGGCCCTGCAAGACCTCGGCCGGCAGGGTCCCGAGGATCTCCCAGATGGCCTGGCGATTCGCGTCGATCTCGGCCGGATCCCCAAGCAGCGGCTCGATGCGGATGCGCTCCTCCACGGCCTCGAGTGGACGATCGAGTTTCATCAACGCCGTCGCCTTCAATTCACTAATGTCGCGCGCACGGTTGCCGGCGGTATCCAGGGCGCTGGCGGCATCGAGTGTCTGCACGGCGAGCTCGGGCTGCCCCTCCAGCATGGCGAGCCGTGCGGCGAGGATCATCGCCCAGGCCTGGATGTCGGCGCTGGCCTCGTCCCTTTCGAGGTCGGCCAGGACCTCGCGCGCCGCCTCGGTCTGCCCGCCATTCAGGTAGGTCTCCGCGGCGTACAGCCGGTAGACCCGGGATGACTCGCCCTCGACCTTGCCCGCGGCGCGCAGGAACTCCTTGGCCGCGGCCTGATAGTCGCCGGCATGGCGCAGATCCCAGGCCTTCTGGGCAATCTGCGCGTCAGCAGCGGTGGTACCGGGCTGCGTGGGCTGGGGAGCGCAGGCCGCCAGCATCATCGTGGCGACCAGTAGCGACGCGGACAGGGCGTACAGCCTGCGGTGTAGGATGTGCATGGCCGGGTTCTGGAGGGATCGTCAGGGGCGCATCGGCGCGCATCGCTCGCCGCGCCGGGGCCAACTGAGGGAATATCCGTTGATGCGCGAATATCGTCCAGAAGGGGAGGCGTGTCAATGAAGGCCGGCAGCCGCGCTGGCACGCTGTTCGTGGTGGCCACGCCCATCGGAAATCTCGCCGACATCACCGAGCGCGCCCTGCGGACACTGCGCGAAGTCGAGCTCGTTCTCGCCGAGGACACGCGTGTCAGCGGCGCGCTGCTGCGGCACTTCGGCATAAGTACAGCGCTGGAATCCCTGCACGCACACAATGAGCGCCGGCGTACCCGGCAACTGCTGGAGCGACTCGACCGGGGCGGCGCGCTGGCGCTCATCACCGATGCCGGCACCCCGCTCATCAGCGATCCCGGTTTCACGCTCGTGCGTGCCGCGCGCGAGGCCGGCGTGCGTGTGGTGCCCGTTCCGGGCGCATCGGCCCCGATCGCAGCGTTGAGCGTGAGCGGTCTGCCGGCGGACCGATTCAGTTTCGAAGGCTTCCTGCCCGCGGCCGCCTCCGCCCGCAAGCCCGTCCTGGAGGCTCTGCGCGATGAGCGCCGGACCATGGTTTTCTTCGAGGCACCACACCGGATCGCGGCGAGCCTGCGCGACATGACGGCTGTCTTCGGGGCCGATCGACGCGCCTGCCTCGCCAGGGAGATGACCAAGCTCTTCGAAACCATCGTCACCGACCGACTCGCCGCACTGCTCGCGCTGGTGGAGGCCGATCCCGGCCAGTGCCGCGGAGAAATGGTGGTCTGCGTGGAGGGCGCCGCCGCCCCTGAGCCGGCGCTGACCGAGGGACGGCGGGTGGCCTTCATCCTCGCCCGCTACCTTTCACCGAGCCAGGCGGCGGCGGCCGCTGCGGAGATCACGGGGGTCGGCAGAAAGGCGATCTACAGACAGATGCACGCGGACGGGGACGGCGACACCGGAGCGACTTGAAACTTTTCCGCACGCTGCGACACTACAGCAATGAGAGTCGGCCGGGCAGTCGCTGGCGGCAACGCTGGAGGAAAGTCCGGGCTCCGCAGGGCAGGGTGCCAGGTAACGCCTGGGGGGCGCGAGCCCACGGAAAGTGCCACAGAAAACATACCGCCAACCCCGGCCGACAGGTCGGGCGGCAAGGGTGAAAAGGTGCGGTAAGAGCGCACCGCGCCGGCCAACGCCGGTGGCAGGGTAAACCCCACCTGGAGCAAGACCAAATAGGGGGATGGTCCGTCCTTCCGGACGGCTAAGCGCGGCCCGCGTGAGGTCCCCGGGTAGGTCGCTACAGGTACGCGGCAACGCGTATCGCAGATGAATGACTGTCGCCGGCGGCGTTCGCGCCGCCGGTACAGAACCCGGCTTACAGGCCGGCTCTCACTGAATTCCCGGCATGGCCAGCGTGCATGGTGACGGCAGAGCAGAATCGCAACACTGAACCGCTTTTATAAATTACCTTAGCTATGAAAGTTAACGTTATGAAAAGCATAACGTTGGCGTTTTGTGTCTCTTGCCAGGCTGGTCCTCGTCCTCAGAGTTCATCGCTAAGTTGCTGTTCGAAACAGGGAATTTTTACTTATCCACATCCGAATCTCCTTGACACTTTTCAGACGCGGAACTTATAGTTCAAAGGTGGGGTAAAGTGGGAAAAAGTGGATCAACCACACGGGGGAATGAGCGGTGTTCAGGGGCTTCAGCAACCTGGCCTTGGACGCGAAGGGGCGTCTGTCCGTGCCGGCACGCTACCGCGAGCGGGTCGCCTCGGCCTGCGCCAACCAGCTCGTGGTCACCGTCAACCCCTGGGACAAGTGCCTGTGGCTGTACCCGGCGCCGGAGTGGGAAGTGGCTGAGGCCAAGCTCATGCAACTGTCGGATTCAGACAGGCTGGACCGGCGCACGAAGCAGATCCTGCGTGGTTACGCCACCGATTGTGAGCTCGACGGGCACGGCCGCATCCTCATACCGCCGGAACTCCGCGAATTCGCGGGACTCGAGCGCGACGTGGTACTGCTCGGCCAGGGCAACCGCCTCGAGATCTGGCACAGGCCGACGTGGGACGCCCGTCGCGACGAGTGGTTCGAGCAGGTGGATCAGCCGGCCGGGGAATTGTCCGGGAAGTTGCGCGAGCTGTCGCTGTGATGGCGGCGCCGGTCGCCGTAACCGGCCACCGGCCCGTTCTGCTCGAGGAGACGCTGGTGGCCATGGCGATCCGTGTGGACGGCATCTACGTCGACTGCACCTTCGGTCGCGGTGGCCATGCGAGCGAGATCCTGCGGCGCATGGGGGAAGGGGGGAGACTGGTGGCGATAGACCGAGACCCGCAGGCGATAGCCGCAGCCGCAGCGATGCGGGATCCGCGGTTGTCGCTCTGCCATGGGGCCTTCGATCGCCTGCGCGAGTTGCTCGAGGATCTGGGCCTGTGCGGCCGGGTGAATGGCGTGTTGTTCGATCTCGGCGTGTCCTCACCGCAACTTGATCAGCCCGAGCGCGGCTTCAGTTTCCTTCGCGAGGGCCCGCTCGACATGCGCATGGACCCCACGGCGGGCACACCGGCCGCGGAGTGGCTTGCCTCCGTATCCGAGCGGGAGCTCGCCGACTGTCTGCACGAGTACGGCGAGGAGCGCCATGCGCGGCGCATCGCGCGCGCGATCGTCGCGGCACGCCGCCAGCAGCCGCTGACGACCACGACCGCGCTGGCGGAGGTGGTCGCGCGCGCACATCCGGCCTGGCCGCACGGCCAGCATCCGGCCACCCGCACCTTCCAGGCCATCCGGATCCGCATCAACGACGAGCTGAACCAGCTCAAGCGCGGCCTGCTCCAGGCGCTGGAGGTGCTCGCCGTTGGCGGGCGTCTGCTGGTCATCAGCTTCCACTCGCTGGAGGACAGGATCGTCAAGCAGTTCATGCGCCGGGAGGCCGGGCGCCTCGAGGAGCCGGGACCGGCGGTTACCGCCGGCAGGCCGCGCCTGCGCGTCATCGGCAAGGCGGTGCGGCCGGGTGAGGCCGAGATCCGCGGCAACGCCCGGGCGCGCAGTGCGGTGCTGCGGGTCGCGGAGAGACTGGCATGAGACATGTCGTCCTGCTTTGCCTGCTGGCAATTGCGACGGTGAGCTCGGCTATCGCCGTGGTGGTCACGCGCCACGAATCGCGAACGCTGTTCGTCGAGCAGCAGGCCCTGGAGCGCGAACGTGATCGCATGAACGAGGAGTGGGGCCAGCTGCAGCTCGAGCAGGCGACCTGGGGCACGCACGCGCGGGTGGAGGAGATCGCCCACAACAAACTGCAGATGGTTCCGCCGCAGCCCAAGTCGACGGTGATGGTCTCGCAATAATGGCCCAGCCCGCGACCCTTTATGCCGGAAGGCGCCTCACCGCCATCGCGATATTCATCGCGGCCGCTGCCGGGCTGATCGGCCGCGGTATCGATCTGCAGTTCAGGGACCGCCAGTTCCTGCAGAGTCATGGCGACGCGCGCATCCTGCGCGAGGTCAGGACGCCGGCGCATCGGGGAATCATAGTCGATCGCCTCGGCGAGCCACTGGCCATCAGCACGCCGGTGAGCTCGGTGTGGGCGAATCCCCGGAAGCTCTCGCTCAGCCCGGAGCAGTGGAGAAGGCTGGCGACGATGCTCGAAGTGGACCGTGGCGTGTTGCAGAGCCTGGTCGCCGCACGCAAGGACAAGGACTTCGTCTATCTCAAGCGCCAGGTTCCGCCGGATGTCGCGGCGCGCGTCACCGGCGGCGGCTTCCAGGGGGTGGGTGTCGACCGGGAGTTCCGGCGCTACTATCCGGCCGGAGAAGTGGCCGCGCACCTGCTGGGGTTCACCAACGTCGACGACAACGGCCAGGAGGGTCTGGAACTCGCCTACGATCACTATCTCCGGGGATCCCCGGGGGCCAAGCGCGTGATCAAGGACAATCTCGGCCGGGTCGTGGAGAACGTCGAGAACGTCCGCACGGCGGTGCCGGGGAGGAACCTCGTCCTGAGCATCGACAAGCGCATCCAGTATGTCGCGTATCGCGAACTGAAGGCGGCAGTGTTCGCCAACCGCGCGCAGTCCGGCACGATGGTGATCCTCGACAGCCGCACCGGGGAAGTGCTGGCGATGGTGAACCAGCCCTCCTACAACCCGAACAATCGCAGCGATCTGCGTGGCGAGTATTTCCGCAACCGCTCCGTGACTGATGTCTTCGAGCCGGGCTCCACGCTCAAGCCATTCACCATTGCCGCGGCGCTCGAGTCCGGCGAGTTTCAGCCCACCACGCCAGTCGAAACCGCTCCGGGGTTCTTCAATGTCGGACATTACAAGGTCAGGGACATACACAACTACGGAACGCTCAATGTTGCGAGCGTGATCACCAAGTCGAGCAACGTGGGCGCGGCGAAGATCGCGCTGGCGCTGGAGCCCCAGCGGCTCTGGCAAATGCTGAGCGCCGTCGGATTCGGCGCTCTTACCAATACCGGCTTCCCGGGCGAGGCACCGGGCCGGCTCACCGATTTCCGGCACTGGCGCGAGATCGAGCAGGCCACGCTCGCCTTCGGCTACGGATTGTCGGCGAACGCGCTGCAACTTGCGCGGGCGTTTACCGCGCTCGCGAACGACGGCACGCTGGTGCCGGTGTCCTTCCTCAAGCTCGATCGCGCCCCGCCGGGGCGCCGGGTGATGTCGCCCGCCACGGCGCAGGAGATTCGCGCGATGCTCGAGACCGTCATCCGCAGCGGCACCGGGCGCCTCGCGCACATAGCCGGATACCGCGTGGCCGGCAAGACCGGCACGGTGCACAAGACCGCGGCACGCGGCTACGCCGAGGATCGATATCTCTCGCTGTTTGCCGGCATGGTGCCGGCCAGCAATCCCCGCCTGGTTGCAGTGGTGGTCGTGGATGACCCGCGCAACGGGGAGTACTTCGGGGGGCGCGTCGCGGCGCCCGTGTTCGGCAGCGTGATGCAGGAGGCGCTGCGCCTGCTGAACATCCTGCCGGATGAGCCGCTGGAGAATGGCGAACAGATGTACGCATACGTGCCACCCGCCTCTGCGGAGTCCTTTGACGACATGGGGCATCGTCCCGAGCCATGAGAATGACAGCGTCCGAGCAGTTGCGACCGACGCTGCGGGAGTTGACCGTGGGGATCGCCGACGTCGCGGCTGCGCACGACCGTCCGGTCAGGGGGCTGTCGCTCGACAGTCGGCGCGTGCGCACCGGCGACCTTTTCTTCGCCACCCCGGGCACGCGCCGGCACGGTCGTGACTTTATCGACGCGGCGATCGCCGCCGGCGCCGTGGCCGTCCTCGTCGAGGACGAGGCGATGCCATCGGCCAGCCTGCGCGGAACGGTTCCCGTGATTGCAGTGCGGGGACTGGGCAGCCGCGTCGGGGAGATCGCTGCGCGCTTCTTCGGTGATCCTTGCACGCGGCTGAAGGTCATCGGCGTGACCGGCACCAACGGCAAGACCACTGTCTCCAACGTGATCGCGCAGGCGCTGAATCGCATCACCGCCACGAAGCCCTGCGGCGTCATCGGCACGCTCGGCACCGGCTTTCCCGGCGCACTGGAGGTCGATGGATCGACCACGCCCGATCCCGTGACCTTGCAGCAGCAACTCGCCCAGATGCGAGACCGCAGCGCCCGCAGCGTGGCCATGGAGGTTTCCTCTCATGCCCTGGATCAGTCACGCGTGTCCGGCGTGCGTTTTTCCGCCGCCGCCTTCACCAATCTGACGCGCGACCATCTGGACTATCACGGCAGCATGGAAGGCTACGGGGCCGCCAAGCGCGGCCTGTTTCTCAAGCCCGATCTCGGCGCCGCCGTCGTCAATGTCGACGACCCGTTCGGTGCCTCGCTGCTGGAGATCCTGCCCGCGGGCGTGCCGGCATACGCGTGCACGCTCGGAACCGTCCAATCCGCGGGACGCGCGACAGTGCTGCGAGGCTCCGCGGTTTCGGTGTCGCGCACGGGCATTGGAATGACCGTGACATCGGCGGGGCGGGAGCGGAGACTCCGAGCGGCGCTGCTCGGTCGATTCAATGCCGCGAACCTGCTGCTGGCGTTCGCGACAATCTGCGCGCTCGGCGTCTCCTGGGAGGAGGCCGGGGAGGCGCTGCAGGGCGTGATCGGGGTGCCTGGCCGCATGGAGGCGTTCCAGCTCGACGAGCACAGCCCGCTGGTGCTGGTCGACTATGCGCACACCCCGGATGGTCTCCGGCACGTGCTGCAGTCCGCGCGCGAGCTCTGCCGCGGTCGCCTGTGGTGCGTATTCGGCTGCGGGGGCAATCGCGACCCCGGCAAACGTCCGGTGATGGGCGCCGTCGCCGCGGAACTGGCGGACAGCATCATCGTGACCAGCGACAATCCGCGTGACGAGGACCCGGCCGCGATAATCGCCCAGATTGTCGAGGGCGTCCCGGCGCCAGTGCCGGTCCAGACCGAGGCCGATCGGGCGCGCGCGGTGGCGAGCGCGATACTCGGCGCGCATGGCGAGGACGTCGTCGTCGTGGCGGGCAAGGGCCACGAGGAATATCAGGAGATCCGTGGCGAGCGCCTGCCGATGAGCGATCGGGCGCTCGTGCTCACCGCACTGAGGGAGCGGACATGATGATCGCGATGAAGCTCAGCGACGCCTGCGCGATCCTGCATGCGGAGATGCACGGTGCTGACGTCGACATCCACGGCGTCAGCACGGATACCCGTTCCATTCAGTCCCGCCAATTGTTCGTGGCTCTGCACGGCCCGCGGCACGACGCTCATGATTTCCTCGACCATGCCGTGAAGGCCGGCGCGGCGGCAGCGCTCGTCGACAGGGATGTTGCCGCACCGTTGCCGTTCATAAAGGTTGCGGACACACGGCTCGCGCTGGCGCCGCTCGCGGCCCACTGGCGCGCAGCGTTCCGGATACCCCTCGTGGCGGTCACCGGCAGCAATGGCAAGACGACCGTCAAGGAGATGACCGCCTCGATACTGACGCAGCGCGGCAACGTGCTGGCGACGCGCGGAAACCTCAATAACGACATTGGCGTGCCGCTGACGCTGTTCAGTCTTGGAAGTGAGCATGACTTCGCGGTGGTCGAGATGGGTGCCAATCACCCGGGCGAGATCGCGCAGCTGTGCCGAATCGCCCGCCCCACCGTCGCCGTCATCACCCTCTGCGCGCCGGCGCACCTGGAAGGGTTCGGCAGCATCGAGGGCGTCGCGCGCGCGAAGGGCGAGATCTTTGCCGGTTTGCCCAATGACGGCCGGGCCGTGCTCAATGCCGATGATCCGTACGTGGATCTCTGGCGCAAGCTGGCCGGCCCCCGATCGGTCACGACGTTCGGGCTGAATCACGACGCCGACGTCTCCGCCCGAATGCTGGTCAGCGACGATCCCGGCCGAACGGTCTTCACGATGCGTACGCCGCACGGGGAGGCGATCGTGCATTTGCCGTTGCCCGGGCGGCACAACGTCATGAATGCGCTCGCGGCCGCTGCCTGCGCGCTCGCGGCTGGCGTCGACATGGAAGCGGTGTGCGCCGGGCTGGAGTCGATGCGGGCAGTGGCCGGCCGGCTGGTCATCGGCAAGGGAATCGGCGGCGCGTGCATCATCGACGATACCTACAACGCCAATCCGTCCTCGATGAAGGCGGCGATCGACGTGCTGGTGGGCTATCCCGGCGAGCACTGGCTGGTGCTGGGCGACATGGGTGAGCTCGGCGCCGAGGCGGCCGGCCTGCACTATGACATCGGGGAGTATGCGCGCGCCCGCGGCGTAGAGCGCGTGTACGGCCTCGGCGAATTCAGCAGACAGGCGGTGGCGGGGTTCGGCAGCGGCGGACGCCACTACGCGGATGCCGACGACCTGATCGCCGCGTTGCGGCCCGCCCTCGCCGCCGCAGTCAACGTGCTGATAAAGGGCTCGCGCGCGATGAAGATGGAGCGCATCGTGCAGGCCCTGAAGGAAGGAGCCTGAGCATGCTCCTGCTCCTGTCGGAGTGGCTGGCCAGGTACGAAAGCGGATTCAACGTCACGCAGTACATCACGCTGCGCGCGATCCTCGGGATGCTGACCGCCCTCCTCATCTCCCTGCTGGCCGGGCCGTACGTGATCCGCGGCTTGAGCCGCTACCAGCTCGGCCAGAGCGTGCGCGACGACGGGCCCAAGTCGCACCTGAGCAAGGCCGGGACGCCGACCATGGGCGGTCTGCTCATTTTGTTGTCGATCACATTGAGTACGTTGCTCTGGGGCGAACTTCGCAATCGCTTCGTCTGGGTGGTGCTCGTGACCATGCTGGCATTCGGCGCGATAGGCTGGATGGACGACTGGCTGAAGGTGGGCCGCCGAAATGCCAAGGGACTGGCCGCACGCTACAAGTATTTCTGGCAGTCGGTCTTCGGGTTGGCCGCGGCTGCCGTACTGTTCGCCACCGCGCAGACCGCTGTGGAAACGCAGCTCATCCTGCCGTTCGTCAAGGCGGTGGCGCTGGACCTCGGGTGGGCGTATCCGCTGCTCGCGTATTTCGTGATCGTCGGCAGCAGCAACGCCGTGAACCTCACCGACGGCCTCGATGGCCTGGCGATCCTGCCCACCGTCCTGATCGCCACCGCGTTGATGGTGTTCGCCTATGTGGCCGGTCACGTGAACTTCGCCAAGTACCTCGGCATTCCCTACATCGCGGGCGTCGGCGAGGTCTGCGTCATCTGCGGCGCGATCGCGGGCGCCGGGCTCGGTTTCCTCTGGTTCAACACCTATCCGGCGCAGGTCTTCATGGGCGATATCGGGGCGCTTGCCCTCGGTGCGGCGCTCGGCGTGATAGCCGTGGTCGTGCGCCAGGAGCTGGTGCTCTTCATCATGGGTGGCGTGTTCGTGGTCGAGACCGTCTCGGTGATGCTGCAGGTTGCCTCCTTCAAGCTCACGGGCAAACGGATCTTCCGCATGGCACCGCTGCATCACCACTTCGAATTGAAGGGATGGCCGGAGCCCCGCGTCATCGTCCGATTCTGGATCATCACGGTGATCCTGGTTCTGGTCGGGCTCGCGAGTCTGAAGATACGATGAGGAACGTGCCGCGATGAGCGAGGCATTGGACATGACGTCACGGGGCACGCCAGCCGGGCACGGCATGACCGTCATCGTCGGCTTGGGCAAGACCGGACTGTCGTTCGCGCGCTTCCTGCGCCGCCATGGCGAGCAGTTCGCGATCACGGATACCCGTTGCGAGCCTCCTGGCGTGGCCGCGCTGCGCGCCGAGATGCCCGGGGTGTCGGCGCACTTCGGCGCCGAGGGCGAGCAGCTGCTGCGTCGCGCCCAACGCGTGCTGCTGAGCCCCGGGGTCTCGGCGCGCGAACCGGCGATTGCTGCCGCCATCGACCGCGGCGCGGAGGTGATTGGCGATGTCGAGCTGTTCGCCCGCCATGCCGATGCGCCGGTGATCGCGATTACGGGCGCCAACGGCAAGAGCACCGTGACCACGCTTGTCGGGGCGATGGCGAAGCGCGCCGGGCGGGACGTGCGCACCGGCGGCAATCTTGGAACGCCCGCTCTCGACCTTCTTGGCGGCGGCAGTCCGGACCTCTATGTGCTGGAACTCTCCAGTTTCCAGCTCGAGACCGTGACATCGCTCAACGCGAAGGCGGCGGCGGTGCTGAACGTCAGTCCGGACCACATGGATCGTTATTCGACGCTGGAGGGATACGCGGCCGCCAAGCGCCGCATATACCGTGGCACCGGCGTCATGGTCATGAATGCGGACGATGCGATGGTGATGCGCATGGCGGAGTCCGCGCGTGAGCGCGTGCTGTTCTCGCTGCATGCGCCGCGGGGCGACGCCGATTTCGGCCTGTTTGATGCCGGGGGCGGGCCCTGGCTCGTACACGGTGAGCGGCGATTGATGCCGGTGCGCGAAATCCGTATCAAGGGGATGCATAACGTCTCCAATGCCCTGGCAGCCCTCGCGCTGGGGTTTGCCGCGGGCCTGTCCGCCGAACCGATGCTCCAGACCTTGCGCGAATTCCCCGGCCTGCCTCACCGCTGCCAGTGGGTTGGAGGTGTGCGCGGTGTGGACTGGTTCGATGACTCGAAGGGGACCAATGTCGGCGCGACGGTGGCGGCCATACTTGGCCTGGGCGCGGATCGCCCGCTGGTCCTGATCGCCGGCGGCGATGGCAAGGGCCAGGACTTTTCCGAACTGGCCGGCGCCGCACGCAACCGGCTACGCGGGGCGGTGACCATCGGCCGCGACGGTCCGGCGATCGCCGCGGTGTTGCGGGACGTGGTGGCGGTCACGCAGGCTCGCGACATGCAGGATGCGGTCGCCCGCGCCGCGGACATGGCACAGCCAGGCGACGCGGTGCTCCTCTCGCCCGCATGCGCCAGTTTCGACATGTTTCGCGACTACGTCCATCGCGGCGAGGCCTTTGCCGCGGCCGTCAGGGAGCAATTGGCATGAGCACGGCGGCGGCCGCAAGGGATCTCGAAGCCGGGCGTGAGCGCGAAGAGCGCGCACAGCAACTCGAGGGGGCATTCGCGAACAACGATCCGTGGCTGTTGTCCGGGGTCATTGCATTGCTGGCGATCGGGCTGGTGATGATGACCTCCGCGTCGATCACCATCGCCGACAGGAACTACGGCGATGCGCTCTACTTCCTGTGGCGCCAGCTGGTGGCGCTGGGCATCGGCCTGTGCCTGTCGATAGCCGTGCTGCGCACGCCACTGGAGGTGCTGCAGCGGCTGAGCAGCGTTCTGTTGCTGTTCACGCTGCTGCTGCTCGTTCTGGTCGTGGTCCCCGGGATCGGACACGAGGTCAACGGCAGCATGCGCTGGATGAAGATCGGCCCGTTGACGCTGCAGGCCTCGGAGGTCGCCAAGCCCTGCGTCGTGCTATATCTCGCGGCGTATCTCGTGCGTCACGGCGACCAGGTGCGCACGCAGTTCATCGGCTTCATCAAACCCATCCTGGTGTTGATGATCATAGCGGTGCTGCTGCTGCTGGAGCCCGATTACGGCGCCGCGGCGGTACTGTTCACGACCTGTCTCGGCATGCTGTTCCTCGCCGGCGTATCACTGCACCGGTTCCTGCTGTGGGGCATCGTTGCGGTCGCGGCGCTGGCGACCGTCGCCATGCTGAAGGCTTACCGGCTCACCCGCCTGATGACGTTTACCGATCCGTGGGCGGACCCCTACGACACCGGCTTCCAGCTCACGCAGGCGCTCATCGCCTTCGGGCGCGGCGAGTGGCTCGGTGTCGGTCTGGGCTCGAGCATCCAGAAGATGTTCTACCTCCCCGAGGTCCATACCGACTTCGTGTTCGCGGTGATCGCCGAGGAGCTGGGGTTCATCGGCACCGCGACCGTCATTCTGCTGTTCCTGTTCGTCGTATGGCGGTGTTTCCACATCGGTGGCGTGGCCCTCCGCAGCGGCAGGGCATTCCAGTCCTACATTGCCAACGGCGTGGGCCTGCTCCTCGGACTGCAGGCATTCGTGAACATCGGCGTGAACATGGGCGTCCTGCCGACCAAGGGCCTGCCGCTGCCCTTCATCAGTTACGGCTCCAACAATCTCATGATGAGCTGCGTGGCGGTTGCCCTGGTGTTGCGGGCTGCCTACGAGAGCCGACAGCCGCCGCGGGTCTGGTCGAAGAAGGTGCCGCATGCGAACTGACCTCTCGCCACCTCCGATGAGCAGACCGGTCCTCATCATGGCCGGCGGCACCGGCGGCCACATCTTCCCGGCGCTGGCGGTCGCCCGCCACCTGCGCGATCGCGGGGTGCCGCTACTGTGGCTGGGCAGCCGCGCCGGCATGGAGAATCGCATCGTGCCGCAGGCCGGATTTCGTCTGCTGACCGTCGCCGTGACCGGCCTGCGCGGCCGAGGCGTGCTGGCCATGTTCTGCGCGCCGTTCAAACTGCTGCTCGCATTGTCACAGGCGCTGCTGCTGATGCTGCGCAACCGACCTGCAGCGGTGTTGGGTATGGGCGGGTTCGCAAGCGGCCCGGGCGGGTTGGCCGCCTGGCTGTTGCGCGTGCCCCTCCTGTTGCACGAGCAGAATGCCGTGCTGGGCTTTACCAACCGACTGCTCGCGCCTTTGGCCACGCGCCTCATGGAGGCGTTTCCAGGGGCATTCCACCGCCCCGACGCGGTGCATACCGGCAATCCCGTGCGCGCCGAGATCGCCGCCATCCCACTGCCGGAGGACCGTGCACGCGAGGCGGGCCGCATGCGTGTCCTGGTCCTGGGCGGCAGCCAGGGAGCCCGGGTACTCAACGACATCGTTCCGGCGGCGCTGGCGGAACTGAAAAAGTTCGCAGCCGACGGCAGGCAGCCGGTGGCAACCGCGATCGAGGTCTGGCACCAGGCTGGCGCCGGCAAGGTCGCGCATACGCGCGATGCGTACGCGCGAGCGGCAATCGATGCCAGTGTGGATGAATTCATCGAAGCGATGGAGGCGGCATATGCATGGGCGGATCTGGTGATCTGCCGGGCGGGCGCAATGACCATCGCCGAGTTGAGCGCTGCTGGCGTTGCCTCGGTCCTCGTTCCTTACCCGTACGCGGTCGACGACCACCAGACGGCCAACGCCGCCTATCTCACGGCCGCGCAGGCAGCGATGCTGATCCCCGAGAGAGAACTCACACCGCTGGGTCTTGCAGCGATCATCGGCGAGCTGAGCGCCGAACCGCGCAAGCTCATGCGCATGGCGGTCGCGGCCCGCCGCGCCGGCAGACCGCAGGCCACGGACGATGTCGCCAGGCATTGCATGGAGGCGGCTTATGCGTGAGCGGCGCGGCGGAGCCATGGGGCGCGTGCACCGCATACATTTCATCGGCATCGGTGGCGCCGGCATGGGTGGCATCGCCGAGGTCCTGCACAACCTCGGATATACCGTCACCGGATCGGATCTCGGCATTAACGCCATGGCTCGTCATCTGCAGTCCCTGGGCATGCAGATCCATACCGGTCACGATGCCGCGAACGTGATCGGCGCCGACGTCGTCGTTTTTTCCACCGCGGTGATGCCCGAGAACCCCGAGTTCATGGCGGCGCGCGAACAGCGCATTCCGCTCGTGCCGCGCGCGCAGATGCTTGCCGAACTGATGCGCTTCCGGCACGGCATCGCGGTGGCCGGCACCCACGGCAAGACCACCACCACCAGCCTGGTGGCGTGCGTGCTCGCCGAGGGCGGCCTGGATCCGACCTTCGTCGTCGGAGGCAGGGTCAACAGCATCGGCACCAACGCGCGGCTGGGCGAGGGACGCTATCTGGTCGCCGAGGCCGACGAGAGTGACGCCTCGTTCCTGCATCTGACGCCGGTAATGGCGATCGTCACCAACATCGACCTCGACCACATGGAGACCTACCACGGCGATCCGGCGCGGTTAAGGGCGGTGTTTCTCGAGTTTCTGCAGCGATTGCCGTTCTACGGGCTGGCCGTGCTCTGCACGGACGACCCCGTCGTGCACTCTTTGCAGGCGGAGGTGAGCAGACCGATCGTCAGTTACGGAACGCAGGACGGCGCCGATCTCCGCGCCCACGACATTACCCAGAAGGGCATGGTCACCGAGTTCGCCGTCGCGCGCGGCGACGACGACGAGTGGCTGCGGGTGCGGCTCAACCTGCCCGGCAGGCACAACGTCCTCAACGCCCTGGCGGCGATCGCCGTCGCCACCGAAATGGGCGTCTCGCGCGAGGCGATTCTCAAGGGGCTCTCCGAGTTCCAGGGCATCGGTCGCCGCTTCCAGCTGCACGGGGAACTGGACGTGCACGGGGCGCGCGTGATCCTGATTGACGACTATGGGCATCACCCGACGGAGCTCGCCGCCACCATCACGGCCTTGCGCGCCGGCTGGCCCGGCAGGCGCGTCGTGGTGGCGTTCCAGCCGCACCGCTACACGCGCACGCGCGATCTGATCGACGACTTCGCGCGCGTGCTGTGCGACGTGGACGCACTGTTGCTGCTCGAGGTCTATCCCGCAGGTGAGAGGCCCATAGCCGGGGCCGACGGGCGTTCGCTGGCACGCGCCATACGCAATCGCGGCCAGGTGGATCCAATCTTCGTGGCCGATCCGGCAGAGTTGAACGCCGCGCTGCCCAAGGTACTGAAGGACGGAGACGCCCTGCTCATACTCGGCGCGGGCAACATAGGCGCGGTAGTGCAGAAACTCGTGGAGGAGTACGGCACCCGGCCACGGTTGACTTCGGTGGCGAAGCAATGATGGCCGTGGGACGCCTGGGCACTGCCGAAGGTGTACGCGGGCGCGTGCTCCGCGATGAGCCCATGTCCCGGCATACCTCGTGGCGGGTCGGGGGACCCGCTGACCGCTTTTTCGAGCCTGCGGACACGCAGGACCTCGTGCTGTTCCTGGCCGGCCTGCCGGAGGGCGAGCCGCTGCTGTGGGTCGGGCTGGGCAGCAATCTTCTGGTGCGCGACGGCGGCGTGCGCGGCACGGTCATCAATACCAGCGGACTCTCTGCACTGGAATGGGTGGGCGATGGTCGGCTGCGCGCCGAGGCAGGCGTTTCCTGCGCCAAGGTCGCGCGCGCCAGCGCGCGCGCGGGCTACACCGGCGCCGAGTTCCTCTGCGGGATACCCGGTTCGATGGGGGGAGCGCTGGCCATGAACGCCGGCGCATTCGGCGGCGAGACCTGGGCGATCGTGGAGCGCGCAGAAACCATCGATCGCAGCGGCAATCTGCGCAGTCGCGAGCGGAACGAGTTCGGCATCGGCTACCGCGAAGTGCGCATGCCGGCGGCAGAGGAATGGTTCGTCGCGGCCGTGCTGACGGCGCAGCCCGACCCGCAGGGCGGCGGCGAGGCGAGGATCCGCAATCTGCTTGCCCGCCGCTCCGCCACGCAGCCCACCGGGTTGCCGAGTTGCGGATCGGTCTTCCGCAACCCACCGGAGGACCATGCCGGCCGTCTGATCGAGGCGGCGGGTCTGAAGGGCAGAAGCGTGGGCGGTGCTTTCGTCTCGGAGAAGCACGCCAATTTCATCATCACCGAGGACGGTGCGCACGCCAGCGACGTGGAGTCGCTGATTGCGCTGGTGCAGCAGGAGGTGGAGAGGCGCAACGGCATACGCCTCGCACCGGAGGTGCGGATCGTCGGCGAACACAGGCGGGGCGGCGGGGACCATGGCTGAGCGGCTGCAACAGTACGGACGGGTCGCCGTATTGATGGGCGGCCGATCCGCCGAGCGCGAGATATCGCTTATCAGCGGCAATGCCGTGCTCCAGGCATTGCGAACGGTCGGGGTCGACGCGCACGCCTTCGATCCGGCGGAGCGCGACATCGCGGAGATCAGGGCATACGACCGCGCCTTCATCGTCCTGCATGGGCGGGGCGGCGAGGACGGCACTATCCAGGGCGCGCTGGAGACGCTGGGCGTGCCTTACACGGGCAGCGGCGTCATGGCCTCGGCACTGTGTCTCGACAAGTGGCGGACCAAGCTGGTCTGGCAGTCCTGCGGTCTGCCCACTCCCCGGCACGTGCTGCTGGACGGCCTGAGCGATGCGGCTGGCCTTCGCGACACGCTGGGGCTGCCGCTCGTGATCAAGCCCGTGCACGAAGGCTCGACCATCGGCCTGACCAGGGTGCAGCGCGTCGAGGACATTCCGGCGGCAGTGGCGCTGGCGCGCCGTCATGACGATCTCGTGCTTGCGGAGGAATTCGTGGCCGGGCAGGAGCTGACGGCCGCAATACTTTGCGATGAGGCGCTGCCGCTGGTGCGCATCGAGGCGCCGCAGGGCAATTACGACTATCAGAACAAGTACTTCACGGACGACACGAAATACTTCTGCCCGGCCGGCATCGATGCAGCGACGGAGCGCCGCATCCAGTCCGATGCGCTGGCGGCGTTCCGGGTCCTGGGTTGCCGTGGGTGGGCGCGGGCCGACCTGATCCTGCGTCCCGACGGCAGCTACTCGTTTCTGGAGATGAACACGGTCCCCGGCATGACCGGTCACAGCCTGGTTCCGATGGCCGCGAGGCAGGTGGGGATCGACTTCCCCGCCTTGGTGCTGCGCATCCTGTCCTCGACGCTGAGCCGCGGAGGAGCGCGATGATGACCTTCGGGCGTGCGCGCAACCGACGCAAGGATCCGCCGCGGCAGCGCCCGTGGGGGCTGTATGCAGGCGGCGCACTGGCGACCTGTGCATTGCTGCTTGCCGCCTACTCGGTGCACTGGATGCTGAATCCGCACAACATGCCCATACGCAGCGTCCGCGTCGATGGCGAGTTCCGCCATCTGTCCGCCGAGCGACTGCATCAGGTCGTCGCCGCGGAGGCGACCGGTGGGTTCTTCAACGCCAACGTTCAGGACATTCGCGCTGCGGTGATGGCGGATCCGTGGGTCCGCGACGTGGCGGTCCGTCGTATCTGGCCCGATCAACTGCACGTCACGGTCATCGAGCAGCGGGCGATCGCGTACTGGCGCGACGACAGCCTGCTGAACGACCGCGGCCAGGCGTTCCATGCGCCGCCCGGGACGTTTCCGCACGGGCTCGTGCAATTGCACGGACCGAACGGCACCGAGCTGCAGGTATTGAACCGTTACCGGCAGCTCGCCAACTGGTTCCGGCCGCTGGGGCTCCGCGTCGGACGCGTCGAGCTCACGGAGAGGCGTGCGTGGAGCTTCTCGATAGACGGGGGGTTCCATGTGGTCGTCGGGAGGACCGACTTCGAAGGTCGCGTGAAGCGGCTGCTCGCGACCTTGCCGCGTGTGAGCGATCGCCTGCAGCAAAGCGAAGTCGTCGACCTGCGGTACACCAACGGATTTGCCATACGCCCGCGTGGATCGACGGACGATGACGCGGGATAGGAGCCGCATTCAATGACCAAGAAGTCGGACAAGAATCTGATTGTGGGTCTGGACATCGGAACGTCCAAGGTCGTGGCCATGGTCGGGGAGGTCACTGCCGACGGCCAGGTCGAGGTCGTCGGGATCGGCTCGCATCCCTCGCGCGGATTGAAGAAGGGCGTGGTGGTGAACATAGACTCCACGGTCCAGTCCATACAGCGTGCCGTGGAGGAGGCCGAGCTGATGGCAGGCTGCGAGGTTCGCTCGGTGTACGCCGGCATAGCCGGCAGCCATATTCGCAGCCTGAACTCGCACGGCATCGTCGCGATCAAGGAAAACGAGGTAAACCAGAACGACGTCGATCGCGTCATCGACGCGGCGCGCGCCGTCGCGATACCGGCCGATCAGCGCATCCTTCACATCCTTCCGCAGGAATTCGTCATCGATAACCAGGAAGGCATACGCGACCCAATCGGCATGTCGGGAGTGCGCCTGGAGGCCAAGGTTCACATGGTCACCGGCGCGGTGAGTGCCGCGCAGAATATCGTGAAATGCGTACGCAGATGCGGGCTGGAAGTCGACGACGTCATCCTGCAACAGCTCGCGTCCGCGCAGGCCGTGCTGACGGATGACGAGCGCGAACTGGGCGTATGCCTCGCCGACATCGGCGGCGGCACGACGGACATCGCGGTGTTCGTCAACGGCGCCATCCACCATACGGCCGTCATTCCGATCGCCGGCGATCAGGTCACCAACGACATAGCCGTGGCGTTGAGAACGCCAACGCATCACGCCGAGGACATCAAGATCAAGTACGCCTGCGCGCTGACCCAGCTTGCGAATCCGGAGGAGACGATCGAGGTGCCGAGCGTCGGCGACCGACCGCCGCGACGCCTGTTGCGCCAGACGCTGGCCGAGGTCGTGGAGCCGCGCTACGAAGAGCTGTTCTCACTCATACACGCCGAGTTGAAGCGCAGTGGCTTCGAGGAGCTGATCGCGGCGGGCGTGGTGCTCACAGGCGGCGGCTCGAAGATGGATGGTGTCATCGAACTTGCCGAAGAGGTGTTCCATTGTCCGGTGCGGCAGGGGATGCCGCAGTTCGTAACCGGGCTGGCCGACGTCGTGCGCAACCCGGTCTACTCGACGGCCGTCGGCCTGCTTCTATTCAGCAACAAGGTCTTGCCGGCGGGAAAACACCCGCCGCGCGTGGACGGCGGTCTGAGGAATACGTGGGAGCGCATGAAGAGCTGGTTTCATGGGAATTTTTGAAGGTCGAACTTGGGGTCAATCACTGGGGCGGACGCACCGCGAGGAGGTCTTATGGCATTCGAACTGATGGACACGATAAATCAGAACGCAGTGATCAAGGTGATCGGCGTGGGCGGTGGTGGCAGCAACGCCGTTCAGCACATGGTGGCGGCAGACATCGAGGGCGTGGATTTCATTTGCGCCAATACCGATGCGCAGGCGCTCAAGATGTCGGCGGCGCGCATGACGCTGCAACTCGGGAAGAACATCACGAAGGGACTCGGCGCCGGCGCCGATCCGGAGGTGGGACGGCAGGCGGCGCTCGAGGATCGCGACCAGATCGCCGACGTGTTGGAGGGTTCCGACATGGTGTTCATCACCGCCGGAATGGGCGGCGGCACGGGCACGGGCGCCGCGCCGGTCGTCGCGCAGGTCGCCAAGGATCTCGGGGTCCTGACGGTTGCGGTGGTCACGCGCCCCTTCGGCATGGAGGGTCGTCGCCGCTCCGAAGCAGCGAACAAGGGGATCAAGGAGTTGAGCCAGTTCGTCGATTCGCTCATCACCATCCCCAACGAGAAGCTGCTGAGCGTACTGGGGCGCGATGTGAGTCTTCTGGACGCCTTCAAGTCGGCCAACGATGTCCTCCTGGGCGCGGTGCAGGGCATCGCCGATCTCATCACCCGTCCGGGTCTCATCAATGTCGATTTCGCCGACGTGCGCACCGTCATGAAGGAGATGGGCATGGCGATGATGGGCACTGGCCGTGGCAGTGGCCCGGAGCGCGCACGGATCGCGGCCGAGTCGGCGATCGCCAGTCCACTGCTGGAGGACGTGAACATCGCCGGCGCGCGCGGGATACTGGTCAACATCACGGCCGGTCCCGACATGAAGATCGGCGAGTTCGACGAGGTCGGCACCCTGGTCAAGAACTTCGCTTCCGACAACGCTACCGTGGTCGTGGGTACGGTGCTCGACCCGAACGTCTCGGACGAGTTGCGCGTGACCGTTGTCGCGACCGGCCTGGGCCGAGAGGAGCGGGCGGTGGAGCATGTTCCGGCGGCCGCGCAGCCGGTGGTGCAGTCGGTCCCGGTAATGACCCCTGTCGTGCAACCGGCGCCACTCGCCGCCAAGCACGGCTTCGTGGAACCGGCAGAGTTGCCGGGAAGGGAGCGCGCCCTGCGCCGGCGCGACTCGCGGACCGCCGTGGACTACGCAGAAAATCCGAACTATCTCGATATCCCGGCATTTCTGCGACGCCAGGCGGATTAGCGCAGGGTGCGGTCGTGAATGACCGCCACCGGCGGCGGGAATGGCGCCTGGCGGTTCAGGTACCGTTTGGAAACATTTGTGATATCATTCACTTTGCTGCTCTGCCGCAAGGTGGGGCTCGAGGTCCCAGATGATCCGACAAAGAACACTTAAAAACGCGATCCGTGCGACCGGTGTTGGGCTCCACTCGGGGAAAAAGGTGTTCATGACCCTCCGCCCGGCTGCGCCAGACACGGGAATTGTTTTCAGGCGTATCGACATGGACCCCCCGGTCGACATCGCCGCGCGCGCGGAAAATGTTGGCGATACGCGGCTTTGCACCAGCCTGGCCAAGGGCGACGTGCGCGTGGCCACCGTAGAGCATCTGCTGTCCGCGCTCGCCGGGCTCGGCATCGACAATGCCTACGTCGACCTGACGGCCGCCGAAGTGCCGATCATGGACGGCAGCGCCGGGCCGTTCGTGTTTCTCATTCAATCGGCGGGCGTGCAGGAGCAATCCGCGCCCAAACGATACATCCGTATCAAGTCGCCGGTCGTAGTCGAGGACGGCGAGAAGAGCGCGCGATTCGAGCCGTTCGAGGGCTTCAAGGTCTCGTTCGCCATCGATTTTGACCACCCCTATTTCCATCAGGCGAGCAAGTTCGCCGAGATCGATTTCTCGACGACGTCGTTCGTGAAGGAGGTCAGCCGCGCGCGCACCTTCGGCTTCATGCGCGAGGTGGAGCTGCTGAGGCAGAAGCAGCTCGCGCTGGGCGGCAGCCTGGCAAATGCCGTGGTGGTGGATGACTATCGCGTCCTCAACGAGGACGGGCTCCGCTATGAAGACGAGTTCGTCAAGCACAAGGTGCTCGATGCGATCGGGGATCTCTATCTGCTTGGCCATACGCTGATCGGTGCCTTTCACGGCAACAAGTCTGGCCATGAATTGAACAATCGCCTGCTGCGTGCCCTGTTGGCTGACGCACAAGCGTTTGAAGTCGTTACTTTTTCCGACGAAAAGGCTGCGCCCATCGCATTCGCGCAGCCAGGGTTCGCGGCCACGTAGATCGGTCCGTTCCGACCGGGCACGGACAGGCGCGGGCATCGACAAGCTCGTCTATGCGGTGGTAGTCTTGGGCAGCAAGTGAGGGTTCGCCGTCGCCAATTACTCGTGCGACGCCAGCCGGAGCAACGCAGCCTGTAGCGCGCCGTCGTCGCAGCCGTTAGCGGCGTCGCGAAGCAGCTTGACCGACCGGGCCGACAAGTGGGGGGGCCGCGGCAATTGGGGCGTGGGTTGCGTTTGCGACAAAGCCACTTTCACGTCAATCTCAGAGACAGAGTTTTCGGGCGCAGCGTCTTTCATGCGCCGCAACACATCTGGTAGCTGGCAGCGCAGGCGCGTTGCCCATACCGGCGAATCCGTAGTCAGAACGAGACGTCGGCCGCGTAGATTCGCCACTCGGAAGCGAGATCGGAGACTCTGGGGAAGCAAACCGCGAATGATCGCCTCGACGCGCAGCAATTCGTGAGCATGCCGCAGTATCGGGCTTAGCGTTCCGTCACGGGACGTCTTGATGACTGCAGGGAAGTGCACGGGCATTTTCTTCATCACAACCGGCTCGTGCCTGGTGTCAAAGGGAACAAGAACAATCGGCGAACTTCAAGAGGAGGCGTTGCCACGGCAACTGACAGCTTATATGCAAATCGTCTTCCTAGCCAATTCACGCGTCGGCAGTTACCGTTTCAAATTTGGTCTCCTGGGTGTGATGGCAGTTGCGGGAATCGTTTCGGCCGCGGGCGCCGGTGCATACTATGCCGGCACGCTGCGGGGCGAGAGCGAGGCAATGGTCCAGTTGCGGGCAAAGGAGCAATCCCGCGAGCCGATATGGAAGGGTCAGATCGAGGAGCAACGCGACGGCATCGCCAGACTCAACTCGACCATCCAGTTGAACGTGAACGCCATCGCCGTGCGCCTCGGGGAAATGCAGGCGCATGTCGCGCGCCTGAATGCGCTGGGTGAGCGACTGGCGTCCATGGCGAAGCTCGCGGCAGGGGAATTCGACTTTTCCTCCACGCCGGCGGCCGGCGGTCCGGCACCAGAAATGCCGGTCGGTAGTGATATCAACGACATCGCACGTGCGTTCGCCGCCCTGACAGCGGAGATCGACGATCGTGCCGAAAAGCTGGAGGCGCTCGAGGCGATGCTCCTCAACCGCGACCTTCTGGAGCAGACCTCACCGACCGGCTGGCCCCTGAAAGGCGGGTGGATTTCCTCGACCTACGGCAAGCGCGTCGACCCATTGACCGGGCGGCGGGAGTTCCATTCCGGGGTCGATTTCGTCGGACCGCCGAATTCCGAGGTTGTTGCGCTGGCGGCCGGCGTCGTGAGTTTCGCCGGACCGCGAAGTGAATACGGCAATGTCATCGAGGTCAATCACGGCGACGGGGTCGTCACCCGTTATGCCCACACCAAGAAGGTCCTGGCCAAGGTCGGCGAGAAGGTCGAAAAGGGCCAGTCGATCGCCGTGATGGGGGCGACCGGCCGCACCACCGGTCCACACGTGCATTGCGAGGTAATACGAGACGGCGTAATCGTTGATCCGGTAGACTATATAAAGTCTGCCAAGGATGCCTCCCGGAGTATATCCAAGCAGGATTCCTGACCCCACCCGCCAGGGCCCGTCAGGGGTCCCCGCGAACCCCCCGGTCCTGGCCCGGCCACGCACGTCCCGCCGAGCGGTGAGATCGGAACGCGTGCCCGCGCTCAGCGTCCAATGCAGCGTCGAGACCCCTTCCGGACACGTGAGCAAGTTTCCAATAAATGCTGAATCCCATTTCCCTGGTCGGTAATGCCGTTCGCCTGGTCGTCGGCAGTCGCAACGAGCGCACGCTGCGCCGGATGCGCAAGGTCGTTGCGCGCATCAATCTCCTGGAGGCGGCGCTGCAGCCCCTGACCGACGAGCAGTTGCGCGCCAAGACCGAGGAGCTCCGCGCGCGTGCCGCCGCGGGCGAGACCCTCGACGGGCTGTTGCCGGAGGCATTCGCCGTGGTACGCGAGGCCTCCAGGCGGGTGCTGGAGATGCGTCACTTCGACGTGCAGCTCATCGGCGGCATGGTACTGCACGAAGGACGGATCGCGGAGATGCGCACCGGTGAGGGCAAGACCCTGGTCGCCACGCTGCCGGCCTATCTGAACGCGCTCACGGGCAAAGGCGTGCACGTGGTGACGGTGAACGATTACCTGGCGCGGCGCGACTCGGAATGGATGGGACGGGTCTATGCGTTCCTTGGTCTCAGCACTGGCGTGATCCTCTCGAACATGCGGCCCGCCGAACGCCAGAGCGCCTACGCCGCGGACATCACCTACGGCACCAACAACGAATTCGGCTTCGATTATCTGCGCGACAACATGGCTTTCTCGAAGGAGGACCGTGTGCAGCGCGGGCTGAATTTCGCGATTGTCGACGAGGTCGACTCCATACTCATCGACGAAGCGCGCACTCCGCTCATCATCTCCGGTCCGACCGAGGACAAGACGGACCTCTACGTACGCGTGAACAAGCTGATCCCGCGGCTGACGCGGCAGGAGCAGGAACCGGGCGAGGGCGTGGTCGACAGTGGCGATTACTGGGTGGACGAGAAGGCCCGCCAGGTGCACCTGACGGAGCGCGGGCACGAACACGTCGAGGAGTTGCTGACCCGCGAGGAGATGCTCGCCGACGGCGACAGTCTTTACAGCGCCGCCAATATCGGCCTGATGCATCACGTCAACGCCGCGCTGCGCGCGCATACGCTGTTCAGGCGCGATGTCGATTATGTCGTCAAGGACGGCAGCATCGTCATCGTCGACGAATTCACCGGCCGCACCATGCCCGGCCGCCGATGGTCGGAGGGCCTGCACCAGGCAGTCGAAGCAAAGGAAGGCGTGACGATACAGAACGAGAACCAGACGCTTGCTTCGATAACCTTCCAGAACTACTTCCGTCTGTACAAGAAGCTCTCCGGCATGACCGGAACGGCGGACACCGAGGCGCCGGAGTTCTTGCAGATCTACGGACTGGAGGTCGTGGTAATCCCCACGCATCGCCAGATGATCCGGCAGGACTTCGGCGACGTCGTCTATCTGACGACCGAGGAGAAGTTCAAGGCCATCATCGACGATATCCGGGACTGCGTATCGAGGGGACAGCCGGCGCTCGTCGGCACGGCCTCCATCGAGACCTCCGAGTATCTCTCGGGCCTTCTGACGAAGGAGAAGGTCGATCACCAGGTGCTGAACGCCAAGTTCCACGAGATGGAGGCGCAGATCGTCGCCCAGGCCGGCCGCCCTCGCGCCGTGACGGTCGCGACGAACATGGCGGGGCGCGGTACGGACATCGTGCTCGGCGGCAATCCCGAGCCGGAAATTGCGGCGATTCGAAACGACACGACGCTGAGCGAGGAGGAGCGCGCGCGCGGCATCGCCGCGGTCAAGGCCGGATGGCAGGAACTGCACGATCAGGTGGTGAACTTCGGAGGCCTGCACATCGTAGGCACGGAACGCCATGAGTCGCGGCGCATCGACAACCAGCTTCGCGGCCGCTCCGGTCGACAAGGAGATCCAGGCTCGAGCAGATTCTATCTTTCGCTGCAGGACAGCCTGATGCGGATATTCGCCTCCGATCGCGTGGCGGCGATCATGCAGAAGCTCGGCATGCAGCCCGGTGAGGCCATTGAGCACCCGTGGGTAACGCGCGCCATCGAGAACGCGCAGCGCAAGGTGGAAGCCAGGAATTTCGATATCCGCAAACAGTTGCTCGAGTATGACGACGTCGCCAACGATCAGCGCAAGATCATCTACGAGCAGCGCAACGATCTGATGGATGCCGAGGAGATCGCGCAGACTATCGTCGACATCCGCGAGGATGTCGTCAACGGAATCGCGCAGCAGTACGTTCCGCCGCAAAGCTTCGAGGAGCACTGGAACATCCCCGGCCTGATGCAGGCGCTCGAGCAGGACCTGGGCACAAAGTTGCCGATCGATGCCTGGCTGAAGGAGGACAGCTCGCTGCACGAGGAAACCCTGCGCGCCAGGGTGCTGGCGGAGGTGGAGGCAGCCTACAAGGCCAAGGAGGCGGCGGCAGGCGAGGGCGTTCTGCGGCATTTCGAGAAGGCCGTCATGTTGCGCGTGCTCGATCAGCACTGGAAAGAGCACCTCGCCGCCATGGACTACCTGCGACAGGGCATACATCTGCGCGGCTATGCGCAGAAGAATCCGAAACAGGAGTACAAGCGCGAGGCCTTTGACATGTTCAGGCAGCTGCTCGAGAACATCAAGCGCGATGTCGTCGGCATACTGTCGCGCGTGCAGGTCCGCACCGAGGCGGAGGTCGAGGCCATGGAGGAGAGCCGCCGCCGCGTGGCTCCCGTGCGATACACCCACGCCGAGGCGGCGAGCGCGCTGAGTGGCGCGACCGAGGAGGGCGCGGAGCAGCCCGTGGACGGCAGCGCCGCAGCCGAGGTGCCGCGCCAGGTTGCCAGCGTGGCGCCGTTCGTGCGCGGCGGTCCCAAGACCGGCCGCAACGACCCATGCCCGTGCGGTTCGGGCAAGAAGTTCAAGCAGTGCCATGGCCGCATCGGTTGAGATCCCGGATCAATTGGTGAAATAGCAGGTCATGGCTGCGGGCAATATACCTTTCCGGCCACCGTTGCCCGTGGCTGGCATCAGGCTCGGAACCGCTGCTGCGGGTATCAAACGCGCCGACTGCAAGGACCTGGTTCTGATCGAACTGGCAGCGGAGTCGGAATGCGCAGCCGTCTTCACGCGCAATGCGTTTTGTGCCGCGCCGGTGATTGTGGCCCGTGAGCACCTGCGCAAGCAGAAACCGCGGTATCTCCTCATCAATTCCGGCAATGCGAACGCAGGCACCGGCCAGGCGGGGGTCCAGGCTGCGCTCGACACCTGCAGGATGGTCGCGCGGCTTGCCGACGCGGCGGATACCTCGGTGATGCCATTTTCGACCGGTGTGATTGGCCAGCCGCTGCCGCTGGAGAAGTTTGCAGCCGCCGTCCCGATTGCATTCTCGTCCCTGCACGAGGGCGCATGGGCCGATGCGGCCCATGCGATCATGACCACCGATACCGTGCCGAAGGCCATATCGGAGACCTTCGAGATCGACGGTCGTACCGTCACGGTTAGCGGTATTGCCAAGGGCGCCGGCATGATACGCCCGGACATGGCGACCATGCTGGCATACGTCGCGACTGATGCGGCAGTGAACCGAAAGGTGCTACAGGACCTGTTGACCGGCGCCGTTCGCCGCAGCTTCAACCGCATCAGTGTGGACGGCGATACCTCGACCAACGACGCCTGCGTCCTCATTGCGACGGGACGGGCCCGCAATTCGCCGGTTACCGACGCGTACTCGGCGCCGGGCCAAGCGCTGCAGGCCGCCCTGGACAGGGTGTTTGCCTTCCTGGCCGAGGCGATTGTCCGTGACGGTGAGGGCGCGACCAAATTCATCCGCATCAGGGTCGAAAGCGGTCTCAGCGAAGAGGAGTGTTCGGGCGTCGCGTACACCATCGCGCACTCGCCGCTGGTGAAGACGGCCTTTTACGCCTCGGATGCGAACTGGGGGCGAATCCTGGCGGCGATAGGGCGTGCGGGGATTTCGAACCTGGACATAGCGCCGATCACGATCGACCTCAACGGCGTACGCATCGTGGAGGGTGGCAGCCGCGCGGCGAGCTACACCGAGGATGCCGGACAAGCGGCGATGCGACCGACAGACATAGACGTGCTCGTCGACCTCGCGCGCGGTGAGGCGTGCGCGGAGGTGTGGACATGCGATTTCTCCTTCGATTACGTCCGTATCAACGCCGAGTATCGGACCTGAAGGAAGTCACGATGCGGGCAAGACCTCCCGCCGATGCCGTGCATGTGGTGGCGGCGGTGCTCCGGAATCGCGATCGCGAAGTGCTCCTGACCCGGCGCCCGGAGGGCGCGCACCAGGGTGGCTTGTGGGAGTTTCCCGGGGGCAAAGTGGAACGGGGCGAAGCGGTTGAAACCGCTTTGCGACGTGAGCTCGCGGAGGAGCTCGGCGTCACGTGCCGGACGGCGTGCCCGCTCATCACGGTTTCACACCGATACAGCGACAAACATGTCTGGCTGGATGTTTGGGAGCTGACGGACTGGACGGGAACACCCACCGGCCGCGAGGGGCAGCCGCTGCAATGGGTGCGTCCCGACGTCTTGCATGAAGTCGCCATGCCCGCTGCGGATGTCCCCGTCATCACCGCGCTTGCGCTCCCGTCCACCTACGTCGTCACACCCGAACCGGACGGGTCGCCGGGGATGTTCCTTCGCCACCTGCGAGGCAGTCTGGATGACGGCGCGACGCTGATACAGTTGCGGGTCAAATCCCTTTCCGAACGCGACTACCTTGCACTCGCGCGCGAGGTGATCGGATCCGCCGCCGCCAGCCGCTGTCGCGTGCTGCTCAACGCTGATCCGGCCATGGTGGAGCGTCTGGGGGCCGACGGCGTACACCTGAACAGTGGACGGCTCCATGACTTCACCGCACGGCCGCTGCCGCGCTCGAAGCTGGTTGCTGTCTCGTGTCACAACGCAGAAGACCTGCGGCAGGCAAGGCGTATCGAGGCCGATTTCGCGGTGCTCGGACCGGTGAATTCCACGACCTCCCATCCTGATTGGGCCCCTTTGGGATGGGAAGGATTTTCCTTCATGGCAGTTGCCGCGGGGCTGCCGGTCTATGCCATCGGCGGTATGGCAAGAGTGGACGTGCCTATCGCCAGGCGCGCCGGCGGGCAGGGGATCGCGGCGATCAGATCCCTGTGGGGTGGCGGCCTCGGGGGTCGGGCATCTGTCGGCGGAGGCGATACCGCCGTCAATTGCGGGTGACTACCGGCGCCTGAAATGGCGTATCGGTGCCGTCCTCGCCCCCGACTGGAGACGGTGACGTCCCGGGTATGCGGTAGGTTTCGGTCGCCCACCCATGCAAGTCGACCATCCGGCACCGTTCACTGCAGAATGGCCGATAATGATTGCCGGGGTCCAGGCTTGTTGCGGCACCACACCGCGGGCAGCGAGCGTGCATATTAGCAACGACTAGAGGTTGCAGCACTGCAGTTCAAATTCGATGTCCTTTGCGGTCTGCGTCGGCCGCTGTCCGGTGTCGCGCTGCTCGAGAAAGCGGATGGTGAATCGATGCTTGCCGCCGCTTATCTCGGGGAACACGTCTAGATCCGAGGCGACGCCGACGCGCACCAGCTGGCACAATACATTCGGTTCCACCGGCTGCTGGTAGAACCCTGCGCTGGCTACGACGAATTGGGGATGGGCACTGTCGCGCACCATGCCAAGAGCCCGTTCCACGCCCGCGCGGATAATCTCCAGATCGCTAATCCAGTTCCTCAATTGCTGTACGCGCACGGCCGCCGGCCGGCTCAGCCAGTGGTGGTAGGCGGGCAGATCGAAGTTGCAGGTACCGCCTGGTATGGGCAGCCGCTGCTTGACCGCGTACACGAGTTCGTCCTTGCGCAGACACTGTGCCGGCTGACACTGATTGCTGCGCAGCCTTCCAAGAAGCTCATTGACCGTGGAAAGGGTGTCCCGCAGGCGCCCGGGGTCGACCTTGGGGTTCTGTTTCAGACCGGAGAGCACCTGTGAATGGCGCTCGAGTTCCTTGATGAGTTCGGCCTTGAGATCGAAGCGCGCCAAGAGGTCGTTGATTTCTATCAGACCCGAGAGGGCCGCGCGACTGTTCCATTCGGTTTCGCCGCCAATGTGGTGGAGTACCTGTCCGAAAAGGTGCTCGAGCCGCAGGAAGGCGCGGATGCGTTCACTGAGCGGCTGCTCATAGAAGACTACCTCTTCCAGGGCACCCGGGAACAGCGACGCCTGCAGGCTTGGGCTGGACTCGGTATTCATTTATGGCTGGCGGTTGTGTGGTGGCGTCGTGCACCCAGGTCCAGATAAACGCGGTGCAGTCTCTCCACTTGGTCTCGCAAATGGCTTATGTCCCGATCGTTGGCTATCACGTCGTGGGCACGGCCCAGACGCTGCTCACGCGACACCTGAGCGCGCATGATTGCCTCCACGTCGCCCGCTGTCAAACCGTCCCGCTCCATGGTTCGGCGGATCTGGAGGGCCTCCGGCATGTCGATTACCAGGATGCGGTCGACCTTCTCGGTCCAGCCGCTCTCCAGCAGGAGCGGAACCAGCAGTACGCAGTAACTGGCCGATACCCTGCTGACCCACTCCGCGACCCGGGCGCCAATCAGCGGATGGAGTATGGCTTCGAGCGCCCGGCGCCGGTCCGGGTCCGCGAAGATCAGGCCTCGCAGGGCCGGACGGTTCAGGCCGCCCGAGGAATCCAGCAGCCCGGGACCGAACGCCCCGACGATCCGCTGCAGGGCGGGGCAGCCTGGACGAACCAGCTCACGCGCCACCTGATCGGTGTCGAGCACCGGTGCTCCCAGCTCCGCGAACAGGGCCCCCACCGTGCTCTTACCGCTGCCGATGCCGCCGGTCAATCCGATGATCAAGGGCCGCACGCGGCGTTCACTCCATGCCCGTCAACCGAAGATATCCGCTGCTGATAGCCGGTCCCCAGAGCACCGCAATCCACCCCGCGCACGCCAGGAAAGGGCCAAACGGGATGGGCTGGCTGCGCCCGTGCCTGTGCGACAGGACGAGTGAGATTCCTACAATGGCACCTACCGCTGAAGCGAGCAGGATTATCACGGGCAGTTGCTGCCAACCTGTCCAGGCTCCCAGGGCCGCCAGCAGCTTGAAGTCACCATAGCCCATTCCTTCCTTGCCAGTGGTGAGTTTGAAAGTCCAATAGACCAGCCACAGGATGAGATATCCGGCCATTGCACCGACGACGGCGGCCTGCAGTGGCGCGAACACGCCAAAGAGGTTCAGTGCGAGTCCGGCCCACAGCGCCGGAAGGGTGATCGAATCCGGCAGCAACTGATGATCGAGGTCAATGGCGGCTGCTGCCAGCAGCGCCCAGCCGAGGGCGGCGGCACCGAGTGCGGGGAGCGTCGGGCCAAAACGCCAGAGGGCGAGGACGCTCAGCACGGCCCCCAGAAGTTCGACCAGAGGATAGCGCAGCGAAATTCGCTCCCCGCAGCCCCGGCAGCGCCCCTTCTGCAGTATCCAGCTCAACAGCGGGATGTTCTCATGCGCTCGTATCGGACGTTTACATTTCGGGCAGCGCGAACGCGGACGCCACAGGTCGTACGGCTCTGCATCGCCTGCTGACTCCACAGCCTTGCCGGCGAGTCCGGCGCAGTGCGCGCGCCACTCGCTTTCCATCATGATCGGCAAGCGATGTATCACCACGTTGAGAAAGCTGCCCACCACGAGTCCGACCGCGATCGCGGCGAAAAACGTCAGCATCGGTGCAGCAGCGAGGCTGTCAATCATGCATGGCGCGGTCTGAAGGCCGCGTGTCAGGGAAAGTTGCAGAGCGCATTCGGGTCACGCCGGCGAGCGGCGCGACTTTCCGGCCGGGGGCGACGGCGCCTTCGTCAGATGGCCTGTCCCATCTTGAAGATGGGCAGGTACATCGCGATCACGAGACCGCCGATCAACACGCCAAGCACCGACATGATGAGCGGTTCCAGCAGACTGGTCAGCGCCTCGACGGCGTCATCGACTTCCTGCTCGAACCAGTCGGCTACCTTGCTCAGCATGGAGTCGAGCGACCCGGACTCCTCGCCGATCGCGACCATCTGCACCACCATGTTCGGGAACAGCTGCGATTCGCGCATCGCCACCTGCAGTTGCGTACCGGTGGAGATCTCATCGCGCATCTTAAGCGTCGCGTCGCGATAGACGACGTTGCCGCATGCGCCAGCCACGGAAGTCATCGCTTCCACCAGCGGCGTGCCGGCGGCAAACATCGTCGAAAGGGTGCGGGCAAAGCGCGCGATGGCGGATTTCTCGAGTATCGGGCCCACTACCGGGATCTTCAGCGAGATGCGATCGAAAAAGTGCGCGACTTTCAACGATCGCTTCTTCAGCATCCAGATTCCCACGGGGATACCGATTACCGCCGGGAAGATGATGTACCACTTATCGCGGAAGGCATTGGAAATGCCCATCACAAACTTGGTGAAGGCGGGCAGATCGGCGCCGAATCCCTTGAACAGGGATTCGAACTGCGGAATCACGAAGATCATCAGGATCGAGGTGATGATGAAGGCGACGACGATGACCGCGGTCGGATAGAAGAGTGCGCCCTTAATCTTGGATTTCAGCGCCTCCATCTTCTCCAGGTAGGCGGCGATCTTGTGCAGCACCGACTCGAGCACGCCGGCGTGTTCTCCGGCAGTCACCAGATTCACGTAAAGCTCATCGAAGTACTTCGGGTGCTTGCCGAGCGCCTCGGCAAGCGATCCACCCGATTCGACATGATTCTTGATGTCGAGGATCAGATCCTGCATCTTCTTGTTTTCGTGGCCGCGGCCGACGATCTCGAAGGACTGCACCAGTGGCACGCCGGCCGACATCATGGTCGCCATCTGGCGGCTGAAGACCGCGATGTCCTTCGGCGATATGCTCCGGCTGCCTCGGCTGAGCAGGGGTTTCGGCTTCTTTCGCACCTTGAGCGGGTTGATGCCCTGCCGTCGCAACGTAGCCTTTATGGTCGTGTCGCTGACGCCGGACATCTCGCCCTTTAGCCGCTTGCCCTGGCTGTCCAGTCCCTCCCACTGGAACATCATCGCTTTCGCTGCAGCTTCGGCCATCGCGCTACTCCATCGTCACGCTGTTGATCTCTTCTATGCTGGTAATACCGTCCATCACCTTCTTCAGCGCCGACTGGCGGATGTTCGGTATCCCCTCCTTCTGCGCCTGATCGGCCAGCGCAATAGCATTGGCCCCTTCCATGATCAGGCGCTTCATTGCATCGCTGATAGGCATGACCTGGTATATGCCCGTGCGCCCCTTGTATCCGCCGTTGCACATATCGCAGCCCACGGCCTGATAGAGGCGGAAATTGGTGGCCACCTGCGCCTCCGTGAAGCCCTCCGCGCGCAGCGCGTCGGCGGGGATCTCCACCGGTCGCTTGCAGTTCGCGCACAGCTTGCGTGCCAGGCGTTGCGCGATAATCAGGTTGATGGTCGTCGCCACCGCGAAAGGCGGAACACCCATGTCCATCAGTCGTGTCAGGGTCTGCGGACCGTCGTTCGTGTGCAGTGTCGACATCACCATATGGCCCGTTTGCGCCGCCTTGACGGCGATGCTCGCCGTCTCCAGGTCGCGGATCTCGCCGACGAGTATGACGTCGGGATCCTGACGCAGGAAGGCTTTCAGAGCCCTGGCAAAGGTCATGCCGGTTTTCTCGTCGACCTGCACCTGGTTCACACCGGGGAGGTTGATTTCGACCGGATCCTCGGCGGTGGAGATGTTGATGTCGATGGTGTTGAGGATGTTGATGCCGGTGTACAGCGACACGGTCTTGCCGCTGCCGGTTGGGCCGGTCACCAGGAACATACCATAAGGCTTCTGCAGGTTCTCCAGATAGATTTTTTTCTGGTCCTCCTCGTAACCGAGGACGTCGATGCTCAGGCGCGAACTGTCGGAATCCAGTATGCGCAGCACCACCTTTTCGCCGTACAGCGTCGGGCAGGTGCTGACGCGGAAATCGATGGCCTTGTTCTTCGATACCTTCAGCTTGATGCGACCGTCCTGAGGCACACGCCGCTCCGATACGTCCAGGCGCGACATGACCTTGATGCGGGCGGCGATCTTGTTGGCAAGGGCTACGGGTGGCTTCGCAAGCTCCGCGAGGATGCCGTCGACGCGCAATCGAACGCGAAAATACTTTTCGTACGGCTCGAAATGCAGGTCCGAGGCCCCCTTCTTGATGGCGTCCAGGAGCACCTTGTTGACGAAACGCACGACAGGCGCATCGTCAATGTCGGAGTCCTCCGGCTGGTCCTCCTTTTGATCGAGTCCGACGTCCAGTCCTTCGAGATCATCCAGACCTGCATCATCCATGTCGCCCAGACCGGTTTCCGTGGCCTCCAGTGCCTTTTCCATCACCCTGCTGAGCTTGTCCTCCTCGACGAGGATGGGCTCAGTGGTGCCGCCAACCTGGAAACGGATCTCGTCCAGCGCTTTCAGATTCGTCGGATCGGATATCGCGATGAACAGCCGGCTGCCGCGCTTGAACAGGGGCAGCGCGTGATGGCGCCTAATGATCTCTTCCTTGACGAGCTTTACCGCGTCCGAGTCTATGTCCACTGCGTTGATGTCGATTACCGGCACACCGAACTCCGTCGAGGCGGCATGCGCAACGTCGCGGCCGCTGACGAGTTTCTTTTCCACCAGATGCGCGACGAGGGCAATCTTGTTGTCTTGCGCGGCCTGGATGGCCTGCTGGGCGTCCTGCTCGCCTAGCAGCCCCTCGAGGACGAGCATGCGCGCCAGGCCGGTCAGCGGAGTTTTGGTGGTGGTAACAGCCATCGTGACTCGCTATCTCGGGTCAAGAAAAAGACATCGCCCGCGTCCACCCGGGGGACGCGGGTACCCGGCCACGGCCGCCTCGATGATGCGTAGACCTGCGGCTGCCTGCCGAGCGTAAACCAATGGTAGATGAATTGGCGCTAAATGGCCAATTTCCCTAATGTAAATTGGTATATCGGCACTGGGACATCCAGCCTTGAATGCCCTACACCGGTCTCGGTCCGTCAATGGCCGGACGAACGGAGCACCAGCCTGACGACCAGGTACATCATGAGCACGAACACGGCCGTGCCGATGATGCCGGCAACGACGAAGCGAGCGGGGGAACCGGTGGCGAAGTCTCGCTCACGGTTCTTGGTGCTCTGCACGCCCATCGCCGCGGCAGCGATGCTGCCGAACAGCGATACCAGACTGCGCCTAGCTTCCGGATTTTCGTTGGATTTCATGAACGCCCTCTCGCTCGCCGCCGCGGCGCAGCACCTTATTCGCGTACAATAGTCCAATATTCGTCCAACAGGAACGGACCGACACATCGTGCTTGGATCAACCATTCGGGAAGACATCAAGTGTGTTTTCGAGCGCGATCCCGCCGCTCGCTCTATCGTCGAAGTGCTGCTGGCCTATCCGGGTCTTCACTCCGTGTGGGTACACCGTGTTTCACATGCCCTATGGGTGCGTGGCTGGAACCGGACTGCCCGGGTCCTATCGCACGTTGCGCGATTTCTCACCGGAATCGAGATTCATCCCGGGGCGAGCATCGGCCGTCGCTTCTTCATCGACCACGGCATGGGCGTGGTGATCGGCGAGACGTCCGAGATTGGTGAAGATTGCACGCTTTATCATGGAGTTACGCTGGGTGGCACGAGCTGGCAGAAGGGCAAGCGACACCCGACGCTTGAAAACGGTGTAGTCGTGGGTGCCGGCGCCAAGATACTGGGGCCAATTACCATCGGTGCTGGCGCGCGCGTGGGGTCCAACGCGGTGGTCGTCAAAGATGTGCCGGCCGGGGCCAGCGTGGTCGGAGTTCCCGGGCACGTGGTGTCCGAGCGCAAGGAGCGCGAACGGCACCGGGAGGAAATGGCCCGCCGGATCGGTTTCGAGGCCTATGGCCAGACCAAGGACATGCCGGACCCGGTGGCCAGCGCGATCGATTCGTTGCTCGATCATATCCACAACATCGAGCAGCGCATGGAAAGCATGCAGAAGCAGCTTCGCGAGGACGAGGAAAAGGTCTCGCAAGCCTTTAATCATAAACAAAAAGTCTCTAACCAGTAAGCCCCACTAGCGATGCGAATCAGGCCGCGACGAGCGGCCCGCGGAACCTCGCGCCCCGATAGTTGACTAATTTAGTCAGCTATGGAATCCTGCGCAGCCATCATTCTGAGGGGTCATCCGGATCCATGCGACTGACAACCCGCGGCCGCTATGCGGTCACCGCCATGCTCGATCTTGCGCTGCACAACGACAGCGGTCCGATCGCGCTTTCGGACATCGCCCAGCGCCAGGACATCTCGCTGACCTATCTCGAGCAACTCTTTGCCCGGTTGCGCCGGCGCAATCTGGTGAGCAGCGCACGCGGCCCGCGAGGCGGTTATCGATTGTCCAAGCCGCTCGATCAGATCTCCGTCGCGGACGTTATCGCGGCCGTGGACGAGTCCGTTGACGCGACCCGCTGCGGCGGGGCCAAGAACTGCCACGGCAAGGAGCGCTGCCTGACCCACGACCTCTGGGAAGAATTGAGCCACGAAATCGTATCCTTCCTGGGCAGAATCAGCCTGGGGATGCTGGCGGCGCGTGGAATGCGCCGGGAGAGCAATCGCATGGAATCCGCAGCCCATAACGGGACGTATTCCGTGCCGGTCTGGAGAATACACGGTAAGCGAGGCTGAGAACCATGGCGCAATTGTCCGTCACACTTACCAGTCGCGCAGCCGCGCACATCAAGCGCTATTTGTCTGCACAGGGAAACGCGCAAGGGTTGCGCCTGGGCGTCAAGACGACAGGTTGCTCCGGTCTGTCGTATACCGTTGCGCCGGCGACCGAGTTCGGCGCCACCGACCGTGTGTTTGACTGTGATGGCGTGAAGATCGTAGTCGCGGCCGAGGATCTTCCGTATATCGCCGGCATGGAGGTCGATTACGTGCGCGAGGGCCTGAACGAAAACTTCAGGTTCAGCAATCCGAACGTCAAGGCCACCTGCGGCTGCGGCGAGAGCTTCACGGTCTAGGAACAGAGACAGTCATCGAATGGCAACTTCCGCGAACGACGTCGAGGCCCTGATCAGCAAGGGCTACAAGGCTGGCTTCATTACCGAGGTCGAGTCCGATACGGCGCCCCCAGGGCTGAACGAGGATGTCATCCGCCTCATATCCTCCAAGAAGAACGAGCCCGAGTGGCTGCTCGAGTGGCGGCTCGGCGCTTTCCGGCAGTGGCTGAAGAAGGAGGCGCCACGGTGGGCACACGTTCGACACCAACCGATCGACTATCAGGCCATCTCGTATTACTCCGCGCCGAAATCCAGAAAAGACGGCCCAAAGAGTCTGGATGAGGTCGATCCGAAGCTGCTCGAAACCTATGAAAAGCTCGGCATCCCACTGCGTGAGCGCGAGATCCTGGCTGGCGTAGCGGTGGATGCGGTCTTCGACAGCGTTTCCGTCGCGACGACGTTCCGCGAGAAGCTCGCCGAGGCCGGCGTCATTTTCTGCTCTTTCTCGGAGGCGGTACAGAATCATCCGGAGCTCGTGCGAAAGTATCTTGGTTCGGTCGTTCCCGTGGCAGACAACTTTTACGCCGCGCTCAACTCCGCCGTGTTCAGCGATGGCTCTTTCTGCTACATCCCGAAGGGCGTGCGCTGCCCGATGGAGTTGTCGACCTATTTCAGGATCAACGCGGCGAAGACGGGACAGTTCGAGCGCACGCTCATCGTGGCTGAGGAAGGCAGTTACGTGAGCTACCTCGAAGGCTGCACCGCGCCCATGCGGGACGAGAATCAGCTGCATGCCGCCGTCGTCGAACTGGTTGCCATGAAGGACGCCCGCATCAAGTATTCGACGGTGCAGAACTGGTACCCGGGAGATGAAGAGGGCAGGGGCGGGATCTACAACTTCGTCACCAAGCGCGGCGAGTGCCGGGGCGAGAACTCGCAGATTTCGTGGACCCAGGTGGAAACCGGATCGGCGATTACGTGGAAGTATCCGAGCTGTGTGCTGACTGGCGACAACTCGACGGGGGAGTTCTATTCGGTTGCGCTGACGAACAACTGTCAGCAGGCGGACACCGGAACCAAGATGATTCACATCGGCAGGAATACCCGCAGCACGATCATCTCGAAGGGCATCTCCGCGGGCCGTGGACAGAACGCCTACCGCGGGCTGGTCAAGGTTACCAAGGGCGCGGACAACGCCCGCAACTACACACAGTGCGACTCGCTTCTGATCGGGCCGAAATGCGGGGCGCATACATTCCCGTACATCGAGGTCAAGAACCCGACGGCCAGGGTCGAGCATGAGGCCACTACCTCCAAGGTCAGCGAGGATCAGCTGTTCTACTGCCGCAGTCGCGGAATCTCCCGGGAGGACGCCCTTAACATGATCGTCAACGGCTTTTGTAGAGAGGTGTTCAAGGAATTGCCGATGGAATTCGCCGTGGAGGCGCAGAAATTGTTGGGCGTGAGCCTGGAGGGTGCAGTCGGTTGACGGCGCCTCGCATGAATATGAGCAATGGTGAAATGACAATGCTGAGTATCAGGAACCTGCATGCCGCGGTCGAGGGCAAAGCCATCCTCAAGGGACTGAGCCTCGAGGTCATGGCTGGCGAAGTGCACGCCATCATGGGCCCGAACGGCTCTGGCAAGAGCACTCTGGCCCACGTGCTCTCCGGCCGCGAAGGGTATGAGGTCACCGAAGGTTCAATCGTGTTCGAGGGCAAGGACCTGCTCGCCATGTCCCCCGAGGAGCGCGCGCGCGACGGGGTATTCCTGGCTTTCCAGTACCCCGTGGAGATCCCCGGCGTCAACAACGTTTACATGCTCAAGGCCGCTCTCAACGCGATCCGCCGGCATCGTGGCGAGCCTGAGCTCGATGCCGTGGACTTTCTCAGGCTCATCAAGGAGAAGGCCATGCTGGTGCAGATGGACGAGAGGTTCCTGAGTCGCGCCGTGAACGAAGGTTTCTCCGGCGGCGAGAAGAAGCGCAACGAGATCCTGCAGATGGCCGTGCTCGAGCCGAAGCTCGCGTTGCTCGACGAGACGGATTCCGGTCTGGACATCGACGCATTGCGGGTGGTCGCCAACGGTGTCAACCAGCTTCGGCGCTCCGACCGGGCAATCGTCATGATTACCCATTACCAGCGATTGCTCGAACACATCGTGCCGGATTTCGTGCATGTCCTTGCCGGCGGGCGCATCGTCAGGAGCGGTGGGCGTGATTTGGCGGTGACGCTCGAGGAGCGTGGCTACGACTGGCTGAAGGAAGAGGCAGCATGAGTACAGCTGCAACGGCCAATTTGCTGCCGGAATTCGAGCGCGTCTCCGCGAGTCTGCCAGGCGATGCGCGCGTCGCTGAGCGGCGCCGCGCGGCCCTCGCCCGCTTTGCGGCCAGCGGCTTCCCGTCTCAGAGGGACGAGGCGTGGCGCTATACCAGCACCGCCGGCCTGGCGAGGCGAAAGCACAGTGTGGCGATAGACACTCCGGTCAACCTGGCGCGGGGGCGCGCCGCGCTCGCCGCCGCGGGTGCATGGGACGGCCCGCAGTGCGTGTTCGTCGACGGCAGTCATCGACCGGATCTGTCGAACGCGGTTGCGGCTGCGGGCCTGCGTATCCGGCCGTTTGCCGCGGCAGTGGCAGAGGACGGCCGGATTGGCGAACGCTTCGCGGGGTGGGGTGGCGAGGAACTCTCGCCGATGATCTCCCTGAACGCGGCGTTCGCCGCCGACGGCGTCGTGATCGACGTTGCTGATGGCGCAGAACACGGCGAGCCCCTGCGCCTGCTATTCGTGATGACGGCAGATGTCCGGGACCGCGCCGTCTTTCCACGGGTCATCGTCAGGGCCGGTCAGCGCTCGAGTCTGGCTGTGGTGGAGCAGTATGTCGGAGAATCGGCGGCAGACGGTTTCACGAACACTGTCACGCAAATACACGCCGGGGAAGGCGCACGCGTTACGCACTACCGCCTGCAGGACGAGTCACCGAAGGCCTACCACGTCGGCAATCTGATCGTAAGTCAGGAACGGGCGAGCGAGGTAGTTTCGCATTCGCTGTCGTTCGGCGCGCTATTGGCGCGCCAGGACATACACATCATGCTCAGCGGCCCGGAATCGTCAGTAACCCTGAACGGGCTGTACATGGCGGAGGGGAGGCAGCACGTCGATCACCACACGCGGATTGATCATTTCGAGCCAACCACGCGCAGCGAGGAGTATTACAAGGGCATCCTTGGAGGTCACGGCCGAGGTGTGTTCAATGGCAAGGTCGTGGTGCACCAGCACGCAATCAAGACCGATGCGCAGCAGTCGAACAAGAATCTGCTGTTATCGAATGATGCCGAGGTCGACACGAAGCCCGAGCTGGAGATTTATGCCGACGACGTCAAATGCGCGCATGGCGCCACGGTTGGACAGCTCGACGAGGATGCGCTGTTCTATCTTCGGTCGCGCGGACTGGACGAGAGCGCGGCGCGCGCCCTGCTCACCTACGCCTTCGCTGGTGACATTTTGGGGCGGCTCGGCATCGCACGACTTCAGAAGGAGTTGGCCGCGCGAATAGCCGGGCGCCTGCCTGGCGCCGCAGAGTTCCTGGAGGCGGTATGAGCGTGGTCGCGCCGAGTGTCGCGGACTCGGGTCCGGGGGCGGCGGGGGACCTGGAAGGTCTGCGCGCGGATTTTCCGATCCTGCGGACGAAGGTTCGCGGCAAGCCTCTGGTGTATTTGGACAACGCCGCGACGACGCAGAAGCCGCACAGTGTCATCGATATAGAACGGCGTTACTACGAGGAATGGAACGCGAATATTCATCGCGGAGTGCACTGGCTCAGCGAGAAGGCCACTCACGAGTATGAGCGCGCACGCGACACGGTCCGTGCCTTTCTCAACGCGCGTTCGCGCAGGGAGATCATCCATACACGCGGCACGACAGAATCGATAAACCTCGTCGCACAGAGCTTTGCCCGTCCACGCCTGCGCCCGGACGACGAGGTGCTCATCACCGAGATGGAGCATCACTCCAACATCGTGCCCTGGCAGATGGTCTGCCAGCTGACCGGCGCGCGGTTGAGGGTAGTCCCGATCACGGATGACGGCGAGCTCGTGGCGGGCGAATTCGAGCGTTCGCTCAACGAGCGGACTCGGATCGCCGCCATCGTGCACGTGTCGAACGCACTCGGTACGGTAAATCCCGTACGGCAAATGGTCGCGGCAGCGCACGCGCGAGGCGTGCCGGTATTGCTCGACGGTGCCCAGGCGGTGGCGCACATGCCCGTCGACGTGCAGGCCTTGGATTGTGATTTTTACGCGTTCTCCGGGCACAAGATCTTCGGACCGACCGGCACGGGCATACTCTACGGGCGTGAGGATCTGCTGGAGAGCATGCCGCCTTACCAGGGCGGCGGCGACATGATCCGTACCGTGAGTTTCGAGAACACCACCTATGCGGACTTGCCGGCGAAGTTCGAGGCCGGGACTCCGAATATCGCGGGGGGCATAGGTCTCGGGGCGGCGATCGATTACGTGCAAGCCGTCGGGCTGCAGCGCATAGGCGTCCTTGAGCACGAGTTGCTTCGTTACGCAACCGCGCGCGCCCTCGAGGTTCCCGGCCTTCGCATAGTTGGCCGGGCGCGCGAGAAGGCGGCGGTGCTTTCCTTCCTGCTCGGCGACATACATCCGCACGATGTCGGTACCATCCTCGATTCCGAGGGTATCGCGATCCGCACCGGGCACCACTGTGCCATGCCGGTCATGACCCGATACGGGATCCCGGCAACGGCGCGCGCCTCTTTCGCCTTCTACAACACGCGCGAAGAAGTCGACCAGCTCTTCGTAGCGCTGGAGATCGCGAGAAGGGTGTTCACTCGATGATGGATTTGAACGATCTGTACCGCGAGGTGATCGTCGACCACAACCGCAGTCCGCGTAATTTTCGCCAGATGGCGGACGCGACCTGCATGGCGGCCGGCCACAATCCGCTGTGCGGTGACCAGCTCACGCTTTTTCTGAAGTTGAGGGATGATGTGATCGAAGATGTCAGCTTCCAGGGCAGTGGCTGTGCGATCTCGATGGCATCGGCATCCCTGATGACAGAGATCCTCAAGGGCAAGAGCGAGTCCGAAGCCACTCGCCTGTTCGATAAATTCCACGCGCTGGTCACCGACGCCGGCGATGAGACCGACCCGGACCTTGGCAAACTTGCGGTGCTGGCCGGCGTGCGCCAGTACCCCTCCCGCATCAAGTGCGCGGTGTTGTCGTGGCACGCCATGAACGCCGCGCTGCATGGCGAAACCAGGGCGTCGACGGAATGAACCGCCGTTGCGGAGCCGACCACACCATGAGTGTGGAAAACGATGGTTCCGCGGGGGATGGTCCGCGGATGGTGGATAACCAATGAACGTTGCCGTGGATCCCTATACTCCGATCGCCATGACGCGCGATTGCGACGCCATTCTCATCCCGAGCGGCACTCCCATCCTGATCCAGGAGGGGACGAACGTTTACGTGACACAGGCGCTGGGAGGCAGCGTGACGGTCAACGTGAACGGAAATCTGGCGCGTATCGCCGGCAAGGATCTCGATGCGCTGGGCATGCAGGCACAGGGCGGAATTGCGGTCGAGGCGCGCGCCGATGGCAGCGTCGACGAGGACCTGGTCTGGATGCAGTTGCGCACATGCTATGACCCGGAAATACCGATCAATATCGTCGACCTGGGACTGGTGTACGAGTGCGATATCGCGCCGCTGCCGGAGAATGCCGGCAATCGCGTCAACGTTGTCATGACCCTGACCGCGCCGGGGTGCGGCATGGGCGAGTTCCTCGTACAGGACGTCAGAGAGAAACTCCTGCAGGTACCGAATGTCACCGACGTGAACGTCGAGCTCACCTTCGATCCACCGTGGACCCAGGACATGATGTCGGAGGCGGCGCGGCTGCAGACGGGCATGTATTGATGGCAGGATGGTTAGAAAAGGAATCCCGCCACGCATGGTCGGCGGGCGGGCAGGCCGGGGCTGACACGCATGTCTGATTGGGTTGACGTCGCTACGACCGAAGAGCTCCCTCCCGGCGCCCGCCGGGTGGTCGACGTCGACGGCGTGCAGATACTGGTCGTCAATCTCGACGGTGAGTTCTTCGCTCTCGAGGACGTCTGTACGCACGACGGAACCCCCATCGACGAGGGTGATATCCACGGCGATGAAATCACCTGCCCGCGCCATGGGGCCCGCTTCTGTCTTCGAACCGGTGAAGCGCTTTGCGCCCCGGCCTATGAGCCGATCCCGACCTTTCCGGTCCGGATCCGCGCCGGCATATTGCAGGTCCGCGACCCTCGCTTCGACTAGGGGACGGTGCCCCCGTCTCGTCCGCACCGTTACTGCGGCGCAACAATGTTCCCCCTCGCTGCTTGTGTCCCTATAATTGCGCGGTTTTTCGCGGCCTCTCGTTTATCTAAGGCGTTGAAATGGCTATCGAGCGCACGTTTTCCATCATCAAACCGGACGCGGTGGCGAAAAACAAGATTGGCGAGATACTGGCGCGCCTGGAGAGCGGTGGCCTGCGGATCGTGGCCTGCAAGATGGTGCACATGAGTCGGGAGCTGGCGGAGACGATCTACCACGTTCATATCGGACGCCCGTTTTTCAAGGACTTGGTTGAGTTCATATCGTCCGGACCGGTAGTCTGCTCAGTCCTTGAAGGGGAGGATGCAATCACGAGAAACCGGGCCGTGATGGGCGCCACCGACCCGGCGAAGGCGGCTGCCGGTACAATCCGGGCGGATTTCGCCGAGAGCGTCACCCGCAATGCCGTGCATGGCTCGGATAGCCCCGAATCGGCCCGTTACGAGATAAGCTGTATTTTTGGTCCCAACGAGCTCTGCAATCGCCCGTGAGTATTCGCCCCTCAGAGAGAACCAACGTCTTCGATCTGGACCGCCCGAGCATGGCGGAGCTGCTGCGCGAGCTGGACGAGCCGGCGTTTCGCGCCACGCAGATCGTCAAATGGGTGCATCAACACGGCGTGGCCGATTTCGAGCAGATGACGAATCTGGGCAAGACGCTGCGGCAGCGGCTCTCCGAGTGCATGAGCGTCGAGTTGCCGGAGGTGGTCACCGAGCAGATCTCGAACGACGGCACCCGCAAATGGATGCTGCGTGTTGCCGGTGGCCAGGCGATAGAGACCGTGTACATTCCCGAGGCCGACCGGGGCACTCTTTGCGTGTCCTCGCAAGTGGGCTGCCCGCTCGAATGCAGCTTCTGCGCGACTGGACGGCAGGGATTCAGCCGCAACCTGAGCACCGCCGAGATCATCGGGCAATTGTGGATCGCGGCCCGCTCGCTCGGCCAGTTTCCTCGTCCCGAGCGCCGCCCGATCAGCAACATCGTGTTCATGGGCATGGGGGAGCCTCTGCTCAACTTCGACAATGTCCTGCGCGCCATCGATCTGATGCTCGACGACAACGCCTACGGATTGTCGCGCCGCCGGGTCACCGTCAGCACCGCCGGCATGGTCCCGCAGATGGACCGGCTCAAGCAGGCGAGCCCGGTGAGTCTGGCGGTGTCGCTGCACGCTCCGGACGACGATTTGCGCAACGAGCTCGTACCGCTCAATCGAACCTATCCGCTGGCGGATCTGCTGTCCGCGTGCAAGCGATTCGCCGAGAATTACACGCACGAAAGCATCACCTTCGAGTACACGATGCTCGACGGAGTCAACGATACGCCGGCGCACGCGCGAGGGCTCGTCCGCGTGCTGAACGGCATCCCTTCGAAGGTGAACCTCATCCCGTGGAATCCGTTTCCGGGCGGCGGTTATCGCCGGTCCAGCGCCGAGGCGATCGAGCGATTCCGCGCCGTCCTGCAGCGAGCGGGTGTAATCACTCTCACCCGCAAGACGCGCGGCGATGACATCGACGCGGCCTGCGGGCAGCTGGTGGGCAAGGTGCAAGCTCGCGCGGCGCGCTATCATCGAACTTCCACCGGGGCATCATCCTAGGAGGCCTTAATCGCATGAGCACCCGAAATAGCATCCTCGCCGGGGTCGCGCTGGCGCTCACCTTGAGCGGTTGCGCCAATCAGGCCGGCGTAAAGGAGGGCGGCGAGGGGGCGATCGCAACCGAGATCCGCAGCACCGACCGATTGGCCGAGATCAACACGCAGCTCGGCGTCGAATACATGAAGGACGGCAAGTACGAGACCGCTCTCAAGAAGCTTGAAAAGGCGATCGAGATCGACAGCAATTATGCACGCGCCTATGACGTGCTCGGTTTGTTGTACACGCGATTGGGCGAAAACGCCGATGCCGAGAAGAATTTCAAGCGGGCCCTGCAGCTGGCCCCGGGCGATTCCAGCATACTGAACAACTATGGCCAGTTCCTCTGCCGCAACGGCAAGGCGGCCGAGGGTCAGGCGATGTTCGCCAAAGCGGTGGAGAATCCCTTGTACCAGACGCCGGAGAACACCTACACGAACGCGGCCATTTGTGCGCTGGAGCAGCAGAAGGACCGGCCGGCCGCGCAGGAGTTTCTGCGCAAGGCGCTGGAGAGGAATCCCGAGATGCCGGTCGCACTGCTGCGGATGAGCCAGGTGACCTACGAGTCCAACAATTACATGGCGGCGAAGGGATATTTCGAGCGTTACAAACAGGTCGCCAGCCACACGCCGGAGAGCCTGTATCTTGGCGTGCAGATCGAGCAGAAGCTCGGCGATAGCGAGGCTGCCGACAATTACGCGGCGCTGCTGAAGGAAGAGTTTCCCGACTCGCAGGAAACGCATCAACTCATGAAGAGCGAGCAATGAACGCGCGATCGGCCCGTGACGACGCGTACGAGGAAGAGGGGGCCGTCGCCTCGCTGCAGCACCTTGGTCAGAAACTGCGGCAGGCCCGGGAGGCACGCGGACTGAACGTCCAGGACATCGCGGCGCGGCTCCATCTGTCCGCCAGCGTCGTCGCAACGATCGAGAACGGCGCTCTCGAGCAACTGCCCGCGGCAACCTATGCCCGCGGCTACATGCGCGCATACGCGAATCTCGTCGGACTGAACCCGGATTCGCTGCTGGCGGCATACGACCAGTATGCAACCCAGCCGCCGGTGATCAATCCATTTGCCAGCACACCACAGCCGCAGGTCAAGGCGACCGACCTTCCCGTGCGAATGGTTACCTACGCGGTGATCGCCATCGTCGTGGGGCTACTTGGCGCGTGGCTATGGCAGTCGCACGAGCTGAGTTCGGTGGCATCCCTCAGCGTGCCGAAATGGGGTGCTGGCAGTGATGGCAAGGCCATTGTGACCGAGCCCGTCCCTACCGCCGTCTTGCCCCCGGCCGCTACCTCGCCGGCAGCGGGCGCCACTGACGTATTGTCGCAGGCGGCGGCCCCGACACCCGACGTTGCGGCGCAGCCGGTCGCCGGCCACGCGCCACAGGGCGCTCCGGCCGGGACAGGGCCGGTCGAGGTCGAGGTGCAGCCGATCGAAACCCAGCAGCCCCCGGAGACCGCCGCGCCCTCGCCGTTGACGCCGCCGGCGCCGGGCGGCACCGCGGTCCCGGTGTGGGCCGATACTGCAGCGCCAATCTCGAATACCGCGCAGCCGATGCCCGGTCCTCAGCCGGTGTCCTCGCCGCCCGAGAGCGCGGCAATGCCGGCGCCCAGCGACGGATCGCTCGCCGAGGGGACCATTGCCGGTGTCGAACCGATCACGCCGGTGACGCCGACGATGCCGGAGGTGGCGCCGGACGGCGCGAAGGTGCTCAGCTTCGATCTCGCGGAAGACGCGTGGCTGGAGGTCACGGACGCCGAGGACAAGCGCCTGTATTACAACATGGGCAAGCAGGGTAGCCGCATATCCGTCCAAGGCGTGATGCCGTACAGGGTAAAAGTCGGCAATGCGCCTGCCGTGAGCGTGAGCTTCGAGGGCCGGGCACTGGACATCTCGGCATTTTCCTACGAATCCGTCGCGCGTTTCTCGGTGACTCCCGACGGCTTCCTCGCGCAGCCCTGAATCACTGGCCCCGCCTACCCATACACGCCATCGCGCAAGGCAGAACTCTCGTGGCCGCTCCGCTGCAATCAGTCCGTGGCATGAATGACGTGCTGCCGTCGGAAACCCCTCTCTGGCAGTGGGTCGAGCGCGAGATCCGGGAGGTGCTGGAGAGCTACGGCTACAGTGAAATACGGCTGCCGATCGTGGAGCCGACGGTGCTCTTCGAACGCGGAATCGGCGATGCCACCGATATCGTGGAAAAGGAGATGTATACCTTTGCCGATCGCAATGGTGATTCCCTCACGCTGCGGCCGGAGGGTACTGCAGGGTGCGTGCGCGCGGGCCTGCAGCATGGCCTGTTCTACAATCAGACGCAGCGCTTGTGGTACGCCGGCCCCATGTTTCGCCATGAGCGCCCACAGAAGGGCCGTTACCGCCAATTCCATCAGGTCGGGGTGGAGGCCGTCGGCCTGACGGGACCGGACATCGACGCCGAGCTCGTTTTCATGATCGCGCGTCTCTGGCGTCGATTCGGCGTGCGTGACGTTCAGCTGCAGCTGAATTCCCTCGGCAACCCGGAGGCCCGGCAGCGCTTTCGCGGTGCGCTCGTCGCCTATTTCACCGCGCATGCCGACGCATTGGACGAGGACAGCCGACGCCGCCTGCACACGAATCCCCTGCGCATCCTCGACAGCAAGAATCCGAGCATGCAGGACCTGATCGCCGGCGCGCCGCCGTTTTTCGATCATATCGACAAAGAGTCGGCCGAGCATTTCGCGGCACTGCGCGAGATACTCGAGCTCGCCGGCATCGATTACGTGGTGAATCCCAGGCTGGTGCGCGGGCTGGATTACTATACGAAGACGGTGTTCGAATGGGTCACCGATCGCCTCGGGGCGCAGGGCACTGTCTGCGCCGGAGGCCGTTATGACGGCCTTATCGAGCAATCCGGCGGCAGGCCGACTCCGGCGGTCGGGTTTGCCCTGGGTCTGGAGCGGTTGATGGCGCTGGTGCAGGACGATGACGTCCGGCCGTCCGGCGCGACGGCACCAGACCTGTACCTCATGCCGCTGGACCAGACATGTGTTGCAGCCGCCATGGAACTCGCCGAGTCTCTAAGGGACGAAGTAGAGGGACTGAAGGTGCTGACGCATTGCGGCGGCGGCAGCGTAAAATCGCAGTTGAAGCGCGCAGACCAGAGTCGCGCCCGCTGGGGTCTTCTCCTCGGAACCGAGGAGCTGGCGGGCGGGACAGTCTCGATCAAGCCATTGCGCGGCGAGGGCGCACAGCGTACCGTCACGCGCGCCGAGGCCGCGGATTGGCTGAGAAACGCCCTGGCCGCCGGGCATCGGGCACCCGGCGGCTCCTGAACGGACCTCGTTTGCCGATCTCGCGCCGCGGGTGTCGCACCTGGCGGCGATGCTTATAATGCGCCGCTTTTGGCCCCGCAAGTAGTCACAACTGGAGAGCAGTCGTGGTCGATTACGCCAACGAGCAGGAACAGGTCGAGGCCATAAAGAAATGGCTACGCGAGAACGGGGCGCCGATCATCGTCGGCCTGGCGCTGGGTATCGGCGCAATCGGCGGCTGGCGATACTGGCAGGCACAGGAACGAGCACGTAACGAGCTCGCATCGGCATTGTTCACGCGGGTGGTGACGGCGTCGCGGGCGCAGCAACCGGCCCAGGCGGAGAAGGCGGCGCAACAGATAATCTCGGACTATAGCGGAACGACCTACGCCTCGTTCGCCGCCCTCATGCTGGCGAAGCTGGCCGTGGAAAAGCAGGACCTGCCGACCGCCACCCGGCATCTCAACTGGGTACTGGAGCACAGCAGCGACGAAGGTCTGCAGCGCCTCGCAAAGATGCGTCTGGCGCGGGTGGCACTAGCGCAGGGCAAGCCCGCGGAGGCATGGGCGCAACTCGAGAAGCTCGCCGCATCGCCTCCGTCTGCAGCCCTGGCCGAGTTGCGCGGAGACATCCTGCTGGCCCAGGGCAAGCGCGACGAGGCGGGCAAGCAGTACCTCGAGGCCTTTGCGAATTCGGAGCCCGATCAACAGTCGGACCAGACGAGTGGTCTGGCGCTGAAACTCGACAGCCTCGGGATCATGCCACCACCGCCACAAACTGCAACAGTCATCAACCCATGAATATCAGGCATCCCCTCCTGGTCGCAGCCTGCGCCGTCGCCATGTCGGGAATTTCCGGCTGCAGCACGACGAGCAAGTGGGGAGAAGGAGTTTCCAAGAGCGTCTCCAACTGGATGGGCGGCGAGAGCAACGCCACGCCGCCGACTCCGCTGGTGGAGTTTGCACCCACGGTCACGGTGAAAGAGGGCTGGTCGACGCGACTGGGCAAGGGTACTGATGAGCAGTTCCTGAAGCTCGTTCCGGTCGTGCTCGGCGACCGGCTCTATACGGCGGAGCGCCGCGGGCGCGTGGCGGCATACGACGCGGCCACGGGCAAGATCTACTGGGAGCAGGACACCGATGAGAAGATCTCCGGCGGCCCCGGCGTCGGCGAGGGATTGGTGCTCGTCGGCACGAGCGAGGGCGAGGTAATCGCGCTCAGCGAGGCCGATGGCAGGCTGGTGTGGCGCACCGCCGTGTCCAGTGAAGTACTGGCGCCGCCGCGCGCTTCGCAGGGTGTGGTGGTGGCACACACTGGCGACGGCAGCATCACGGGCCTGGACGCCGCGAGCGGCAAACGCCTGTGGAGCTACGAGCGCAGCGCGCCGACCCTTACGCTGCGCGGCAGCAGCGCGCCGCTCATCGCCGATGATCTGGTGATCGCCGGCTTCGACAATGGTCGGTTGGCGGCGCTCGACCTGAAGTCAGGCAAGCTCGCGTGGGAGGCCGTGATCGCGGTGAGCACCGGCCGCTCGGATCTCGAACGCATGGTGGACATCGATGGCGAACCGATACGGGTCGGCGACACCATTTACGTGGCGACCTTTCAGGGGCGCGTCGCGGCGGTTTCGCTCATCAGCGGCGAGGTGCGGTGGGCAAGGGATTTTTCCTCCTACGCCGGTATCGCTGTGGACGACAGCTATCTGTATCTCACCGACGCGGAAGGCGTGATCTGGGCCTTCGATCGGGAGTCCGGCACGGCGGTGTGGAAGCAGGACAAGCTGCTTGCGCGCGAACCTACGGCACCGGGTCTGGTGGGGGACTACCTCGTCGTCGGTGATCTGGAGGGCTATCTGCACTGGATCAACAGGGCCGATGGCCAATTCGCCGCGCGTGCGAGAGTCGACGAATCCCGCCTGATCGCGGCACCGGTGGTGGAGGGCGGTATGTTGTATGCGTATTCGACGGAAGGTACTCTGGCGGCCTTTCTCACTCAGTGATCGCGGTGGCGCGGCGCGTGGACAGCCAAGATGAAACCCGTCGTCGCGATCGTCGGCCGACCGAATGTCGGCAAGTCCACCCTCTTTAACCAGCTCACGCGCACTCGCGACGCCCTCGTCGCGGAGGTGGCCGGCCTGACGCGCGACCGCCAGTTCGGTCACGGGCAGATCGGCGATCGTCCGTACTGGGTCGTCGATACCGGAGGAATCAATCTCGACGAGGAGGTGCTCTCGCGGCGCGTGACCGAGAACGCCTTGCGTGCCGCGCGCGAGGCCGATGCCATCCTCTTCGTTGTCGACGCGCGTTCCGGTCTGACGACCCAGGACGAGGAGATTGCCGAGGGCCTGCGGCGGCTCGAGCCCCGCGTGCACCTCGTAGTGAACAAGACCGAGGCGCTGAACGACGAAGTCGCAGTGAGCGAGTTCCATTCCCTCGGGCTGGGCGAACCCTCACCCGTCTCGAGCGCGCACGGCATCGGTCTGTACGAGCTGATGAGCCGGGTACTCGCCAGTCTTCCGGGGGCAGAGGAGCCGGAATCCGAACCGGAACGCCACCCTCGCATCGCCGTCCTTGGCCGTCCGAACGTCGGCAAGTCGACGCTCGTCAACCGTATGCTCGGCGAGGAACGCATGCTCACCTACGACATGCCGGGGACGACGCGCGACGCCGTCGCCGTTCCGTTCGTACGCGATGGCAAACCCTACACCCTCATCGACACCGCCGGCGTCCGGCGACGCGCGCGGGTGGAGCGCGGGATAGAGCGCTTCAGCGTCATCAAGACCCTGCAGGCCATCGAGGAGGCGAACGTCGTCATCGTGGTGATCGATGCCCGCGAGGGGGTCACCGAGCAGGATGCCAGTCTCATCGGCGAGGTGCTGAAGGCCGGGCGCGCCATGGTGGTCGCGGTCAATAAATGGGACGGAATGACCGGGGAGCAGCGCGATCAGGTGCGCGCCGGCATCGATCGCCGCCTCGATTTCGTCGACTTCGCGCGCATCCATTTCATCTCGGCGCTGCACGGCAGCGGGGTCGGCAATCTCTTCGAGTCCATCGACCGCGCCTACGCCTCCGCATTCGTCAACCCGCCGACCTCGCAATTGACGCAGATACTGGAGTACCTGCTGGAAGCGCATCAGCCGCCGCTGATCGGGGGTCGCCGGATCAAGCTGCGTTACGCGCATCTGGGGGGGCAGAATCCGCCGCGCATAGTCATCCACGGCAACCAGACCGATGCCGTTCCCGGGTCCTACAGGCGCTACCTGGACAAAGGATTCCGCGAGGCGCTGGAGATAGAGGGCACACCGCTGCTATTGGAGTTCCGAACCGGGGAGAACCCGTACAAGAACAAGCGCGCCCAGCTCACCCCGCGCCAGGTCAGCAAGCGTCGCCGCCTCATGCGTCACGTGAAAAAGCAACGCTGAGCCCGATGACGCCGCCGGGCGAGCAGCGCGCTCAGGAGCCTGGCGAGACCTCGCGCCAGCCGTAGCCGGCGTCCTGGTCGGCGACGCCTACCCAGTCTGCGCGGCAATTCAACGCCGCCGCTGCGGCAGCGCGCACCAGCTCGGCGTCGTTGTTCTGCTGGCTGAGATGCAGCGCGACGAGATGCTGCAGCCGCCGGGTGTCGATCTCCCGCAGCAGCGCCGCGGATTGGGCGTTGCTGAGATGGCCGAGGTCACTCCCAATGCGCTGTTTCAGGGAGGCGGGATATGGGCCGCGGCGCAGCATCTCCTCGTCGTGATTGAACTCCAGCAGGAGGGCGCTGAGTCCCGACAGCATGCGGCAGATGTGGGGAGTGATGCGGCCGACATCGGTGAGCAGGCCGACGCGGCATTGGCCGTCGGAGAAGACAAACTGGACTGGTTCGCTGGCATCGTGGGGGACCGCGATCGGCTCTATGAGCAGGTCGCCGATCGCGAAGCTGTCGTGGCTGGAGAACACGCATGTCCGCGGCACGTCCCCCAGCGCGCCTGCGGCGGCCCGCCGGGTTCCGGCCGTCGACCACACCTCTACTCCATAGCGTCGCGCAAGCGGCCCCACACCGCCGATGTGGTCGTCGTGCTCGTGGGTAACGAGGATTGCATCGATGTCATCGGGGCGAAGACCCGCGCGCGCCAGCCGCGCGGCAGCCTCGCGCACCGAAAAGCCGCAGTCGACCAGGACGGTGGTCGAGCCGGCCGTGACAATCGTGGCGTTGCCCCGGCTGCCGCTGCCCAAGGAGGCGAAACGCACGGCCGCGCGCGTTACCGGGTTGCCTTGTTGAGTTCGCCCTTCAACTGACTGAGGAGCGCGCCAGCGGCCTCGCTCTTGTCCCAGTCTCCGTCCTCGTCGAGTACGACGATCTCGGTCTTCGTGCCCACGCCCGTCAGGCTCAATTGATATTCCTTCTCGCCGCCCTTCCAGAACGCGAGCTTCGACAGCACGCCCTTCTTTTCGGCGGGCGCCGCCTGGAAATTCACGGTGTATGTGCCCTTGCCCTTGTCGGAGCCGGTGACCTTGAGGCCCGCCCCGGCGAGGGCCTCGCCCGTGCGCGACCACGCCTCGGCGAACTCGACCGGATAGGAAAGGTAGAACTTTCCATCCCCGGAGTTCACGATCTCGGCCATCGGGGCCGAGGTGTCTTCGCCCGCGGTGGCGTAATCGCCGGAGGAGCCAGTGTCGCTGCTGGCACGCTCGCCGCCGGCGCTGGCACCGAGGTATTCCTGCAGCGCGGCGACGATGCGGTCGCGCGCACCGGTATCCGTTCGCCGCTTCCACGACAGGCCTTCGCCGTCCGGCCGCATCTCCTCGCCTTCGTGGGAGACGTAGAGCGTGGTGCTGCCGCTGCCTTCGCCAGTCTCGGCGAAGATCTTGTACTTGTCGCGGACGAGATTGTCCTGGTCCTCGCGCCACGTCGTCTCCTGCACGCCGTACTCGGCGTCGTCCAGGTCGAGCTCGAATCCTTTCTCGCTCCAGAACGCATGCAGCTTGTCCCAGACCTCGCTGGTGGACCCCGGCACAACGAGCACCTTCTCGCCCGAGAGGGCCTCGATGGCATTCTCGGCCAGGCCTTCTTCCTCGCGGGCCTTCTTGCGCGCGGCCACGCGCTCCTGATATGTCGAGAAGCTCGCACCTTCCTCGTCGGGCACCGCCATCTTGTCGTTGATGCCCTCCGTCGAAAGGTCCGGTGGCACCTCGAGGTCGGGCAGCGTCTGACTCTTCTTGTACTCCGATCGCTTGTCCGGCAGCACCTCGTCGAGCTTGGGCATGTAGCGGCAGCCCGCCACCAGGATGGCGGCCATCAATATCAGGACATAACGGACCATACGAAAACCCTTTTGCTGTTACGAATGCGAGGCTGGTGGCTGCGGTTCGGCGGCTTCCCGGGTCCTGACCGCGCTGGCTCAATGCCGAACCTTACGCGATTCAGACCCGTGTTGCACCCGCCTGTTCCATCGCGGCGCGCACGCGCGCGTGGCAGGCTTCCGACAGCCAGGTGAGCGGCAGGCGTATGCCAGCCTGAATGAGTCCCATCTGGTTCAGGGCCCATTTGCAGGGGATGGGATTGGCCTCGCAGAACAGTTCCTTGTGCAGCCCCGCCAGGCGGCCATCGATGGCGCGCGCCGCGTCGCGTTCGCCGCGTGTGGCGAGCGCGCAGAGCTCGTGCATCAGTCGCGGCGCGACGTTCGCGGTCACCGAGATGGCGCCGTGGCCGCCGTTGAACATGAAACCCATCGCCGTCGCATCGTCACCGGTGAAGAGCAGAAACTTCTCGCCGCACAGCGTGCGCAGACGCTCGACCCGGGCAAGGTCTCCCGTCGCTTCCTTGATGCCGATGATGTTGTCGATCCTGGCGAGTCGGGCAGCGGTCTCCGGCTGCATGTCGCAGGCGGTCCGGCCGGGCACGTTGTACAGGAACTGGGGGATGGCAACCGCCTCGGCCACCGCCCTGTGATGCAGGTACAGGCCTTCCTGTGTCGGCTTGTTGTAGTACGGCGTCACCAGCAGGCAGGCGTCGGCGCCGGCGGCCTTCGCCGCCTGCGTCAGCTCGATGGCTTCGGTGGTCGAATTGGCGCCGGTACCCGCGATGATCGGAATGCGCTTGTTGACGACGGCGATGACCCGGCGGATGACCGCCACGTGCTCCTCCATGTTCAGTGTGGCCGATTCGCCGGTGGTACCGACCGCCACGATTGCGTCGGTCCCGTTCTCGATGTGCCACTCGATCAGACGATCCAGCGCCGGCCAGTCCACCGGCGTGTCGGGCCTGACACCCGGCTGCATCGGCGTCACGATGGCAACCATACTTCCTTGAAACATTGGGGTTTTATCCGCGGATGACAATGTGGGCCGGTATGGTACTTAGCCTAACCGGTGAACACAAGAACGTTGACGTGGGTGCCTGCGGCGCGGGCATGCCGGACGCGCCGCGTGGCAGCGGGTGGTTGGCCCGCGGCCGAGGCCGGGGACGGTGGTGTGACGCGGGCCGGGGAGGCCGGGACCTGGCGATCAGGCCCGCTGCGGCCCCTCTTCGTTTCCGACCGGCAGGGCCCGGATCGGGATGATGCGCACCGTGCGTGCGCTGTAGGACGGACAGCTATACTGGGTGATCTCGCTGGCGCTCAGGGGGTAGTCCCCGCAGGGCAGCAGGGACCAGAAGCGCGTATTGTAGATCTCGCAACGGGAGCGGCCTGCCTCGTCGTAACGCAGGAAGATGCAGGCCTTCTCCAGGCAGCACTGCCCGCAATGGGTGCAGGCGCCGCTCACCATTTCCCTCGTCTCGGTCGCATCGTCGCCGCTTGCCAGCCAGCGCTCCACCGCCCGTCGGATCGGTTGACCGCGTCCCAACCCGCGCACGTGGCGGACCGACGCGCGCAGACTGCGCGGGTAATGGCTCAGGTAATCCCCGTTCCTGGCGATGATCGCCGCCGCCACGGGCCCAACCGGAAGCAGCAGCCACATCGCACTCCGGATCACGAGATCGATGAGGCGGGCAAGGAACCGGGTCACGATTGAAGGCCTCTGCGCATGTACTCGTCGATGCCGGGGCCGGTGGCAACCCCGCCCTCCCGTTGGCGTGATATGGGCGGTAAAGATAGCCGCAGCCGCTGTCCCGTTCAAACGATCGCGACTCGCCGGGGAATGCCCCGGTCCTCCCGCCCGGAAATTCCAGGAAGCTTTACTTTACTAAACAATGAGATTAAATTACATCTATAACATATCGTTTCATAAGGGTTATATCCTATGAGGAAATGGTACCTGATGGGTCTCGTCGGCCCCATGACCCTGGGTGGACATCCGGCCTGGGCGGGCGAGGGGCCAGGCTTTTACGCCGGTGGCAGCGTCGGCCTGTCCCATTACGAGGACGAGGGCGATGACATCGAGGCGGATTTCCGCGCGGCCGGTTTCACGGCCGACGTGGACAGCGAGACGGAGGATCTCGGCTGGAAGATCTTCGGCGGCTACCGTTTCACGCCCTACTTCGGCGCCGAACTGGCCTACGTCGATCTTGGCGAGGAAAGCGTGGATGTCGATCTCGGCCCATTGCTGGGGACGTTCACCGCCACCAACAGCATCAGCGGCGCGAGCGTGGCCGGTACGGCCGGCTATCCGGTGCTGCCGAACGCGTACGTGTTCGGCAAGCTGGGAGGCTTCATCTGGGATTCCAGCGCCGAGGGCAGCCCGGTCGGGCTCGGGGACGACGACAACGGTGTCAATCTCACGTTCGGCATCGGCGGGACCTACCAACTCGTCGAGCACGTGAAGGTGCGCGCCGAATGGGAACGATTCCAGGGGCTGGGAGACAATGACACCGACGTGGACCTGTTCACCGGCGGAATTCAGTACGACTTCTGATTTCGGTTTGTTGTAGGCTGAGACATTCGCCCCGCTGATGCGGGGCTTTTTTTCCCCTCCGGTCCCGTTTGCGGAGGCTTGAGGGGGCCCCTCGAACCGGGCACAATGCCCGGCAAAAGAAATCATGACGCCTCCCGCGGGGATCCGACCATCCGTCCGGCTGTACCCATTGCCTTGATGCAGAACTTCCTCGTCGTCGCCGCCGTTGGCCCGAGCAAGCCCGGGCTGCTCGATGCCATCACCAAGATTGTGCGCGATTGCGGCGGCAACGTCGCGGACAGCCGCATGACCATGCTCGGCTGCGAGTTCTCGCTCATCATGCTCGTGTCCGGAACGTGGGATGTCGTGGCCAAGATCGAGTCCGCCCTGCCGCGCCTGCAGGAGAGCACCGGTCTGGTCCTCGCCACCAAACGCACCGAGCCGCACAAGAGTTCCACGAACCTCGTGCCGTACGCGGTGGAGGTCGTCTCCTACGATCATCCCGGTGTGGTCTACGAGATTGCCAGCTTCTTCACGGCGCGCAACATCGGCATCGAGGACATGTATACGAGCGGTTACGCGGCGACGCACACCGGCGCGCCGATGTTCTCGCTGCACATGACCATCGCGGTGCCCAGCAACACCTCCATCGCCGGGTTGCGGGGAGAGTTCATGGAGTTCTGCGACAGGCTGAATCTCGACTCGATCATGGAGCCGGTGAAATAGGCGCTGGCGGGCAGGTAAGATGAGCACGGTCGCCCTAGGCAGGAAGATCCCGTCGTTCACCGCGGCATCGACGGGCGGCAGGAAGGTGAAATCCGCGGAGCTGAAGGGCAGCAACCTGGTGCTTTATTTCTACCCGAAGGACGACACGCCGGGCTGCACCACCGAGGGCCAGGCCTTCCGGGATCATCACGCCGCGTTCCGGAAACTGAATACCGTGATCCTCGGCGTATCGCGCGACAGCCTCGCTGCCCACGACAGGTTCAAGACCAGGCACTGCTTCCCTTTCGAGTTGCTTTCCGACGAAGACGAGCGGCTCTGTTCGATGTTCGGCGTCATCAGGGAGAAGAACATGTACGGCAGGAAGGTGCTGGGGATCGAGCGCAGCACGTTTCTCATCGACGCAGACGGCGTGTTGCGCCGGGAGTGGCGCAAGGTGAAGGTTGGCGGGCATGCCGAGGAGGTCCTCGCGGCGGCGAGGGAGCTCTGAGCCCGTCTTTCCGTTACCGCGGGATCCGCCGAAAATCCGAACGAGGACTGATGGCAAAGAAAGCATCACCGGATACCGACCGCAGCAAGTTCTACGTGCTCGACACCAACGTGTTGATGCACGATCCCGCCGCAATCTACAGGTTCCAGGAACACGACCTCTACATTCCGATGGTGGTGCTCGAGGAGCTGGACCATGCCAAGAAGGGTTCATCGGAGGTCTCGCGCAACGCTCGCCAGGTCAGCCGGTTCCTCGACGATCTGATCGCCGGTGCCGACAAGAATGCCATCGAGCAGGGCCTGGCCATACCGGGCCCCCTGAATCAGAACGGCGGCTTCAGGGGCGCGCTTCCAAGCGGCCGCCTTTTCCTGCAGACCAGTTCGCTGACCGAGGATCTGCCGGTGCCGCTGCCCGGCAACAGGCCGGACAACTCCATACTCGGCACGGTCATCGCGCTGCAGAACATCCACAAGGACAAGCAGATTTGCCTGGTCTCCAAGGACATCAATCTGCGGATCAAGGCCAGGGTTCTCGGCATCACGGCCGAGGACTACTACAGCGACAAGGTGCTGGACGACGTCGCGCTGCTCTACGCCGGCTACGAGCAGTTGCCGCATGACTTCTGGGACCGGCACAGCGAGAAGCTGGAGTGCTGGCAGGAGGGCGAGCGTACCTATTACGCGATACGCGGCCCGATCGTGGCGAGCCTTTATCCGAACGAATGCCTTTATCACCCGGAAAACGGCGAGGAGGAGGGGTTCGAGGCCATCGTGCGCCGCATCGAGGGCGACCGGGCGGTGATCGAACGCGCGGTGGACTACCGGCGCGAGCACAACGCGGTGTGGGGCATCACCGCGCGCAACCGCGAGCAGAATTTCGCGCTGAATCTGCTGATGGACCCGGAAGTGGACTTCGTGACCCTGCTCGGCACTGCGGGGACCGGCAAGACCCTGCTCGCGCTGGCGGCGGGTCTCATGCAGGCCATGGAACTGAAGCGTTACCGGGAGATCATCATGACGCGCGTCACCATCCCAGTGGGCGAGGACATCGGGTTCCTGCCCGGCACCGAGGAGGAGAAGATGACGCCGTGGATGGGTGCGCTGCTCGACAATCTCGAAGTGCTCACGCAAAGCGAGGTCGGCGGCGAGTGGGGCCGGCAGGCCACGGCCGACATTCTGCAGAAGCGCATCAAGATCCGATCGCTGAACTTCATGCGCGGACGCACCTTTCTCAATCGTTACATCATCCTCGACGAGGCGCAGAACCTCACCTCCAAGCAGATGAAGACGCTCATCACGCGCGCGGGTCCCGGGACGAAGATCCTGGCGCTCGGCAATATCGGGCAGATCGACACGCCGTACCTGAGCGAAACCACCTCCGGCCTGACCTACGTGGTCGACCGTTTCAAGGACTGGCGGCATGGCGGTCACATCATCCTGATGCGCGGGGAACGCTCGAGACTCGCCGATTTTGCCGCGGAGAGCCTGTAGGTTTATCTTCCCCGTACAAGACCATCGAACGCCCGCGCGCCGGTCCGGCGGGGGGCGCAATCGGGCAGTGGCGGCAACGGGATTCGGGGATGGGAGCGGTTCGAACGTGAAATGGTGGGGCAAGGTCTTCGGCGGCATCGCCGGCTACCTGCTGGGCGGCCCGTTGGCTGCCGTAGCGGGCATCGTGCTCGGGCACATGATGGACGGGCGGCAGCGCGCCGCCCTCGCCGGTCCGGCCGAACGGTCGGGCACGCAGGCCGCCTTCCTGCAGGCGACATTCTCGGTCATGGGGTACCTCTGCAAGGCCGATGGACGCGTGAGCGAGGAGGAGATCGCATCGGCCTCGCGGATCATGGATCGCATGTCGCTAAATGCTGCGCATCGGCAGATGGCGATGGACATGTTCCGCCAGGGCAAGGCGCCCGGGTTCGACCTCGACGAGGCGCTCAATCGGTTCCGCGCCCGGTGCGGCAGACACCCGATGCTGCTTGGTCTGTTCACCGAGATACAGTTGTCCGCGGCCCTCGCCGACGGCGCCCTGACGCCGCCGGAGGACACGGCGCTGCGCTACATCTGCGTGCGGCTCGGGATCCCGCGGCCGATGTTCGAGCAGCTGCTGCGCGCGGCCGCGGCAACTCGCGGTGGCCGGGCACGGGAGCCGGATCGAACCGCGGCCCCCGACGATCTGGACTCCGCCTATGGCACGCTCGGTATCGAGATGAATGCCAGCGACGCGGAGGTGAAGCGTGCCTACCGCCGCCTGATCAGCAGGCATCACCCGGACAAACTTGCCGGCGAGGGCATGTCCGAGGAGATGATACGCATGGCCAATGACAGGACCCAGGCGATAAGGCGCGCCTACGAGCGGATACAGTCCGTGCGAGGGGCCGCGTGAGCGCGCGCGCAGCGCCGCACCGGGACGCCACGCGCCCGGCACGGCGCGGCGAGGAATCGGATCCGGTCTCGAGCGGGCAGCCCATGCGTGCGGTCCTCGCCGGCGCGTTGGGCCAGTACCGCGCCCAGCTCATCGTCGCCGAGGCGGGCGTCATCGATGATCGCGAGATCGAGCCCCTGCATCAGTTTCGCATCGCCATCCGACGCAGCCGCGCACTGTTGCGGAAATTCGGCGACTGCCTGGACGGCAGCGCGTTGACGCGCTTCCAGTCGGACTTCGCCTGGATGGCAAAGGCAGCCGGTCGCCAACGCGACCTGGACGTGCTGCTCGAACGCCTGGATGGCGAGCGCCGGCCGCGTCTCGCCAGGGAACCGGAAGCCGCGCTGCGGGCGATGATCGCCGACCGTCGTCGGCTCGCCCGTCGCGCACTGCTCCGTGTGCTGTCCTCGGCGCGATACCGGCAGCTCAAGGTCGAATGGTTCCATTTTCTGGATGAGCTGCGCAAGCCGGGCGTCCCGTCCGCGCCGGCGCGGGAGTTCGCGGTCGCGAGCCTTCGCAGCGACTGGGATGAACTCTGCAGGCGCAGCGGCCTGATCGGTGCGGGCAGCCGTTTCAGCCGGTTGCATGCCTTGCGCAAGGAGGGCAAGGAGCTGCGATACGCCATCGAGGCATTCACGGAATTATTCGGCGATGATGCGATAGCGGAGCTTACGCGACCGCTGAGGCGGCTGCAGGACGATCTGGGGGACTTGTGTGATAGGCACGTGCAGGTCGAGACGCTCGGCGAGATGCTGGAGGAGTACAGGTCGAGCGGTGCCGCGGCGCCCGCGGCCATCGCCCTGCGCCAGTGGCGCCGGGAAATACGGGAGCAGGCGCGTTCGGCGAGGCAGCGGGTCGCGAAGCGTTGCCGGAAGTTCGGGCGGAAGCGCAATCGCCGCAGGTTCCGTAAGATAGCGGAGGAGACAGCAACGTGACCGTACTGGCGGCTTACAACCTGAAAGGTGGCGTCGGAAAGACCGCCGCCGCGGTCAACCTGGCGTGGCTCGCGTCGCAGGAAGGCGCGCGGGTCCTGCTCGTGGACCTCGATCCGCAAGGGGCCGCGAGCTTCTACCTGCGCGTGCAGCCGGAACTCAAGGGCGGCAGCGAGAAGTTCATCGGTCGGAAGAGCCAGATCCTGGAGAACATCGTGCCGACGGCCTACGAGCGGCTGTCCGTGGTTCCGGCGGATTTTTCTCACCGCAATCTCGACCTCATTCTGAACGAGGAGAAGCACTCCGCGGACCGCCTGCGCAGGATCCTGAAATCCGTGGTCGATGACTTCGACTATGTCCTGCTCGACTGTCCTCCGGGCATCTCGCTGGTGTCCGAGAACGTGTTCAATGCCGCCGACGCGCTGCTGGTTCCGATCATACCCACGCACCTCTCGCTGCGGGCGTACGATATGCTGACTGAATTTCTGCGGTGCGCGGGCGCGGAGTCCCTCGAGCTCATGCCGTTCTTCTCGATGCTCGACCGACGGCGCCAGCTGCACGTTCAGCTGGTGCAGCAGTTCGCCGCGCAGCATGCAGAACTGCTGCGCGTGTTCATTCCCTACGCGAGCCAGATCGAAAGGATGGGGCTGGAGCAGGCCCCCGTGGGTGTTTTTGCCGGGCCATCGGATCCGGGACGCGCATTCGCGGCCCTGTGGTCCATCATCAAGGAGCGACTGGCGGCGCGGTCCTGAGGCTCAGGGTGGACGCGTCGACCTCACGGCTGCGGCGCATCGTCGTGCGCACGCTCCTGTCCCTGGTCGTGATCGTCGCCCTCGGCGCCGTCCGCGGTCTCACTCGCGGCATCATGCGCGGCGCCCGATCCCGGCCCGTCCGCGTGGACGGAGGATTCGTCCTGGCCGTGATGATGCTCGCCGCCGCGGTCCGGCAGCGACTGTACGCCCAGTCCATGAACGTACACCAGCTCGCCGCCGCGCCACGCGGTCAGTGTCAACGACGCCATGGGCAGCAACAACAGCACCGCGAACAGCAACCCATGCGACCGGGGTCCGTGGCCGCGTGTCAGCGTCCACAGCACGAAGGGCGTGTAGGCGGCCACCGTCATCAGCGCGAGATTGCGGTGCATGAGCATGGCGGCGTGCGCCGCCTCGTCGTGAGCGACCGTATTGGCCGCATACCATCCGGCGGCAACGGTTCCGAGGCTGATGATGAATCCGAGCAGCAGATCCCATCGTGCTGCCGCGAGCAGGCGCAGCTTCGCGGGGGATTCCGTGGGCAGCCAGGTGGACGCGAAGAACAACAGCGGCGCGACGATCAGCAGGGCGACGGTGAAATGCACCAGGACGGGGTGCCAGTTCGGGACGATCTCGATCATGTTTCCCACCCTCATGTATCCTTCAGTGCGCCGCGCCGCCACGCACAAAGACGGTCCGCAGGGCTTTACGACAGCCGCACCCGCTGCAGCCGCAGGGCATTGAAGATTACCGATACCGAGCTCATCGACATGGCCGCCGCCGCGATCACGGGTGACAGCAGCATGCCGGTGAAGGGATAAAGTACACCCGCGGCAACCGGCACACCAAGCACATTGTAGAGAAACGCGAACGCCAGGTTCTGGCGTATGTTTCGCAGGGTTGCGCGGCTCAGGCGCCGGGCGCGCACGAGCGCCTGAAGATCGGAGTGCACCAGGGTCATGCCCGCCGAGTGCATCGCGACGTCGGTGCCGGTGCCCATCGCGATTCCTACGTTCGCCAGGGCCAGCGCCGGAGCATCGTTGATGCCGTCACCGGCCATGGCGACCATATGTCCCTGCGACTGCAGCCGGCGGATCTCCTCGGCCTTGCCGGCGGGGGCGAGTTCTGCGATCACGGTGGTGATGCCGAGCTCCCCGGCAACCTGCGCGGCCGTGGTGCGGTGGTCCCCGCTCAGCATGATCACGTTCAGGCCCTCCGCCTGCAGCGCCGTCACCGCCGTCGCCGCCGACGCGCGGATCGGATCCGTAATGCCGATCAGGCCGGCGGCCTTCCCGTCCATCGCGATCAGGATCACAGCGCGACCGAGCGTGCGCGCCTGATCGGCGAGCAGATCGATCGCCGCAATATCGATCCCTGCGCGCGCGAGCAACGCTGCGTTGCCGACGACGACGCGCTTCCCGGCCACGTGGCCCGAGATCCCCATGCCAGCGTGTATGTCGACCTGAGTCGCCGGCGAGAGGCTCAGGCCTCGCTCCGCGGCCGCGGCGACGACGGCCCCGGATAGCGGATGCTCGCTCGAGCGTTCGAGACTGGCGGCGCATGCCAGCACGTCGGTCTCGGAAAAGCCGGCAGCGACCTCCATCGAAACGACGCGCGGCCTGCCCTCGGTGAGCGTCCCGGTCTTGTCGACAACCAGGGCGTCGACGCGGGCAAGCTGTTCCAGCGCCTCGGCGTTTCGAATGAGCAAGCCGTTCTGTGCGCCGCGACCCGTGGCCACCATGATGGACATCGGGGTGGCCAGACCGAGGGCACACGGGCAGGCGATGATCAGCACGGCCACGGCGCTGACCAGCGCGTGCGCGAGGCGCGGCTCGGGTCCGAACATCCACCACGCGGCAAAGGCGAGCGCGGCGGTGATCAGGACGGCGGGGACGAAGTAGCTGGCGATGACGTCGGCGAGTCGCTGTATGGGCGCGCGGCTGCGTTGTGCCTCCTTCACCAACCGCACGATCTGCGCGAGCAGGGTTTCGCTGCCGACGCGCCCGGAGCGCATGAGGAGCGCGCCATGACCATTCACCGTTCCGCCGATGACGGCTGCTCCCGGGCGTTTGCCGACCGGCAGCGACTCGCCCGTGATCATGGATTCGTCGACCGCGCTTTCTCCCTCCAGGATCTCGCCGTCGACAGGGATCTTCTCGCCGGGCCGGATGCGCAGGCGATCATCCCGGCGCACGAACGCGAGAGCGATGTCCTCCTCCTGTCCGTCAGCACGCACGAGGCGCGCGGTCCGCGGCGCCAGCTGCGCCAGGGCGCGCACGGCGGCACCCGTGCGCGCGCGTGCCGTCAACTCCAGCACCTGGCCCAGCAGTACCAGTGTGACGATGACCGCGGCCGACTCGAAGTACACGTGCACCGAACCGTGGCGGGCGTGCATCGCGGCCGGGAACCAGTTCGGGACCAACATGGCGGCGATGCTGTAAAGCCACGCGGCGCCGACGCCGATGGCGATGAGCGTGAACATGTTGGCCTGAAGGCGAAGCACGGACGCCCGGGCGCGCTCGAAGAACGGCCAGCCGGCCCAGAGCACGACCGGAGTGGCGAGGGTGAACTGTACCAACTGCAGGGTCCTCGGCCCGATCAGGCCCTCGAACATGATGGGTGCATGATCCGACAGCATCGACAATACCAGCAGCGGGAGCGAGAACGCGGCGCCGATCAGGAGGCGCCGGCGCATGTCCCGCAACTCCGGGCTGTCCTCGGCGTCGGCCTCGACGGCCGCGGCCTCAAGTGCCATGCCGCACAGCGGACAGGCTGCCGGCACCTTGCTCAGGACCTCCGGATGCATAGGACAGACGTACTCGCACCCCTGTGCGGACGGCGCCGCCACGCCGGATTCGAACTTGCGCCGACAGCCTTCGCAGCAGAAATAGTAGGTGGTGCCGTCGCGTTCGCTGCGCAGCACCGTGCTCTTGCTCACCGTCATGCCGCAGACGGGGTCGCGCGCGGCGCCGCCGCGTCCAATCGCCCCGACCGTCACTCCGGTCACCTTCACGCGGGGGCTCGCGGCCGGCGCCGGCGAGCAGCAGGCCTGTCCTGGCCGAGCCGCCGCCGCCGCGCTTGCCGGCGCGGCCTCGAACGCGGCCAGGCAATGCGCAGAGCAGAAGTAATAGGTGTGCCCGTGGCGCTCGGCCCTGCCGGCGCAGACAGCCGAATCCACCTCCATGCCGCAGACGGGATCGAGGTGCACGGCGGCGCCTTCATGCTTCATTCGTCGCCTCGCTGGTGCATCGGTTTGGGGCCCAACATCGGATCTGGAGGAATTCGAATATACTCCAGCCCCTCATTGGCTTCGTGTGTCGATTCCATGTCGAGTTTCATTGCCGACCGCCGGCCTCTGCCCCGGCTGGTCGTCCTGCTCAGCATCGTATCGCTGCCGGGTCTGATCCGGCGGCCTGCCGGATATCAGCCATCCTCCGGAACTCCGGCGTCGGTTAGGTACATCCACCGCCATCGGTTATACTGCCTCGCAGTTTGTTGCGGCATGGTCCGGTCCATGCCTTGAGGTTCGGCCAGCCGGCACTGTACGGCGGGCCATCAACGGGTTCGCCCGCCATCCTCCCGCAAACCTGTCGCGGCTCGCGCCCCTTGGCGCTCATCGCTTCACCCTAATTCCGCTGCCTGAACCGGTTTCGCGCCTCGTGCGCGTGCGGGAGCATTCCGGACGCTGCATGCTTGCGCGCCCGCACTGGAGCAACAGACCATCATGTCATTCAACGAACTCGGCCTGCCTGAGGCCATCCTGCGCGCGGTCGCGCATCTGGGGCACGAATCCCCGACCCCGATACAGCGTAAGGCCGTGCCCATCGCGCTCGCAGGCGGCGATCTGCTGGCCGCGGCCCAAACCGGAACGGGCAAGACGGCCGCGTTTGCGATGCCGACCCTCGCGCGCCTGGGTGCGCGAGGGGCCCATGGCGCGCCGCCGAGAGCGCTGGTTCTCACGCCCACGCGCGAACTGGCCGCCCAGGTGGCCGCAAGCTTCCGCGACTACGGCCGGCACCTCCCGCTGCAGACCGAGGCCGTCTATGGCGGTGTCGGCATGTTCCCCCAGACCAGGGCCCTGCGCCGCGGCGTGGACGTGCTGGTGGCCACGCCAGGCCGCCTCATCGATCACCTCGAGCAGCGTACCGCGAGGCTGTCGAACGTCGAGGTGCTCGTGCTGGATGAGGCCGACCGCATGCTCGACATGGGATTCCTCCCGGCCATCCGCCGCATCATCGCGATGCTTCCCGCAAACCGGCAGAATCTGCTGTTCTCGGCGACCTTCTCCGCCGGGGTGCGCCGGCTGGCCGCCACGCTGCTGCGCAACCCCGCGGAGATCGATGTCGCCCCACGCAATTCCGCGGCCGCCACCGTGACACAGCGGGCGTTCCACGTCGACAAGGACAACAAGCGTCCGCTGCTCGTGCACCTCTTGCGTACGGGCGGCTGGGGGCAGACACTGGTGTTCGCGCGCACGAAGCACGGCGCCGAGCGGCTCTCGGATCAACTCGAACGCGAGGGGATACTGGCTGCCGCCATCCACGGCGACAAGTCGCAGGGCCAGCGCACGCGCGCGCTGGATCAGTTCAAGCAGGGCAGGGTACGCGTGCTGGTGGCCACGGACGTGGCCGCCCGCGGCATCGACGTCGACGGGCTGACGCACGTCGTGAACTTCGACCTGCCGAATTCCCCGGAGGACTACGTGCATCGGATCGGGCGCACCGGCCGGGCTGGCGCAAGCGGAGAGGCGATCTCGCTGGTCAGCAGCGAGGAGCGAGCGCAGTTGAAAGACATCGAGCACCTGCTCGGCCGGACGCTGTCGGCCGCAACGATTGCGGGCTATGAGCCGACCCATCCTGCGGTGTCCGGGTCCCAATCGCAGCCAGCAGGTGTACGCCGCCGCCACACGCCGGGAGTTAACCCTGCCGGACACCATGGCCACCGCCGGGATGCCGGCGGCGGACGCACCCATGGGCGGGCCCACACCCCCGCGCGCAAGGGAAGATGATGGGCGCCATGACGCGAGAGGGTGCAGCGTGCTGCTGCACCGGCGCGTGCCGCGTTGCGGCTGCCAGGGACGGCGATGTCCGATCTGCGCGACCGGTGTATCAGTCATCAAGAAGGAGATAATACATGTTGAAGATCTACGCTGGCAGCCTTCCGCCGGATGCGACGGATGAGGAGGTGAGGCAACTGTTCGCGGCGCATGGCCGCGTACGCTCGATCGACGTCGCGCGCGACATCTTCTCCGGCAAGTGCAAGGGCTTTGCGTTCATACAGATGGAAGGGCACGAGGCCCGCGCAGCCATCAGCGCACTGAACGGCCGGGAATTGCGCGGGAGCACGCTGCGTGTCAACGAGGAGCGGCCGCGTCCTGCACGTGGTGGCAGACGCCGGTAGGTTCGCCCCGGTACCTTCGGTGATTCCGCCCGGGCTGTTCGCCCGGCGCGCGGAAGCTTGCGCATCCCCCGGCGGGGTCGGATCATCGCCGCTGTGACTACCGCTACGGACCCTGACGCTGCACTGGCGTGCCGCCTAGATACCGAGGCGATGCACGCGCTCGCCGCCGAGATCAAGGTGTGGGGCGCAGACCTGGGGTTTCAGCAGATCGGCATTACCGGCATCGACCTCGGCCCGGACGAAGCACGGCTCGAGGAATGGCTCGAGCGGAACTTCCACGGCGACATGCATTACATGTGGCGCCACGGCAGCAGGCGCTGCCGTCCCGCGGAGCTCCATCCGGGCACGGTGCGCGTCATCTGCGCGCGCATGGACTATTGGCCCGGGGATGCGGCCGATGCGGAGCGCGTGCTCAATCATCCCGAGCTCGCCTATGTCTCCCGCTACGCGCTCGGCCGCGACTATCACAAGGTCCTGCGCGCGCGCCTGCAGCGGCTCGCCGGGCGTGTGGCTGATACCGTCGGGGAGCATGGATACCGCGTGTTTGTCGACAGCGCCCCGGTCATGGAGAAACCGCTGGCGCGTAACGCCGGCCTCGGCTGGATCGGCAAGCACACCAATCTCATCAACCGCGGCGCCGGCTCCTGGTTCTTTCTCGGCGAGATCTACACCGATCTGCCCTTGCCGATCGACGCGGCCGAAGGCGCGGAGCATTGCGGCCGCTGCACGGTGTGCATGGACGTCTGCCCGACCGCCGCGATCGTGGCGCCATTCCAGCTCGATGCGCGACGCTGCGTCTCCTACCTGACCATCGAGCTGCGCGGATCCATACCCGAGGAGTTGCGCCCGCTCATCGGCAATCGCATTTATGGTTGCGACGACTGCCAGCTCTTTTGTCCGTGGAACCGCTACGCGCGCGCGACCGGGGAGGGCGATTTCCGGCCCCGGCACGATCTGGATTCCTCGAGCCTGCTGCGGCTGTTCGGCTGGGGCGAGGAGGATTTCCTGAGATACACGGAGGGGTCGGCCATACGCCGCATCGGTTACGAGTGCTGGTTGCGGAACCTCGCCGTGGCACTTGGCAATGCGCCCAGCCGGCCCGAGATCCTCGCCGGTCTGCGGGCACGCGCCGACCATCCTTCGGCACTGGTGCGCGAACACGTGCAATGGGCCTTGGCCCGGCACGCGGTGTCGTCATCCCGCGGATGAGTCTCGGCGGGGATACCGATCCGTGGCCTCCGGCTGAGCCGGACACAGGCCCCGGCTCTCCAGCATTTCCAGGATCCAGCGCTCCACATCGCCTCTGCCGGCTCCGATCGCTGCCGGCGGTCTGGCCACGCGTGGATCGGTCACACCGCCACAGTGCGTCGGCACGACGATGCTGTCGACCGCATCCACGGGCAGGGCCTCCACCAGGAAGGGGTACCTGAACACCATACCGGGCTCCGCGAATCCCAGCACTGCCGCCGTGGCGTTCCGCCAGCGCCGGTTGAACTCGGCTGCGGAGAAGACCATCACCGCGGCGTCTTCACGGCCTTCCCAGAGACGCGCGACCGTCAGGGCGTCCGAGAGGTCGTGCGAGAGCAGGTAGACGCCGAGCTGGCGCTCCAGGGAGCCCAGCGGACCAGGGTCCGTGCTCGGCAGCCACCGGCCGGCGTCGAGGTTCGCTGCCAGGCCGCACGGCAGGCCGCGAAACAGCACGCCTGAGTCGCCGTAGCGAATCCCCAGAAAGCCGTGGTCGAGACCAAGCAGCTCGTCGATCTTCGGGTGCCAGCCGCTGCGCCACGCGCGCCGGGCATGGCCTGGGCGAGTGTTGTAGACATATGCCGTATTGCGCGCGCTGCCGTCGCGCCCGTTTTCACCGTGCATCACTGCGTCCTCGTGGCTGCCGGAAAAGAAAAAGGCGCGTGGGTGACCCCACGCGCCCGCAATTCAGAAGGACTTCGTTATCGTTAGTCGATCGGCGCTACTTCATCTGCACTTCATGCCAGACGCACTGCCAGTTCTTCGGGTCGCACGGGGCGCCGGGCGCTGCCGCACTGACACCGCCGGACTGCCCGTTCGTGTAGAGCTCGACGCGGCGGTTCATATAGCGGCCGTCCTTCGTATCGTTCGAGGCGACGGGCTCGCTTTCGCCGCGACCCTCGGTCGTCAGCCGCGATGCGGCGATGCCATGGGCGACGAAGTACTCGCGGACGGCCTCGGCACGGCGTTCGGACAGCCCCAGATTGTACGCGTCGGACCCGACGCTGTCGGTGTGCCCGACGATCTTGACGTCGGCGTTGCCAACCTCTTCCAGCTTGCGCACGCCCTCGTCGAGGATGGCGGCCGAGTCAGGCTTGATGGTCGCCTTGTCGAAGTCGAAGTTCACCCCGCGCAGGGTGTGGATGAGCTTCGGCTCCTCCGGAGGCGGAGGCGGCGGCGGAGGAGGAGGCGGCGGCGGCGGTGGCGGGGCAGCTTCCGCGACCGGTTCAGGCGCCGGCGGCTCCGGGCACAGCGCCGCGCCGACCAGCGCGCCGGCCGCAGCACCTGCGCCGGCATAGATGCCCTCGTCCTCGTCGGCGGCGAGACCGCCAGCGAGGCCACCCACGGCAGCGCCGGCCAGCATGCAGATGGGCTTGCTGAGGCCACCGGAATTGGCGCAGCCGGAAAGCGTGGCAACACAAGCAATCGTTGTGGCGAGCTTGAGATAGTTCCTCATGATTCGAATCCCCCTCGGTTTGACCTGACGGGCAGCGAAACCCAACCCGCCTCACGAAACAGTGTGGCTTTTTCGTCACTTAAAGTCTACACACTTGTTGCAGTAAAGCTTACTTGAACTGTTGGCAGCTAACAAGAAAAAATCTCGCCCTGGCCGGGCGGAGTTCGTGGCGCCGGCCAGTGCCTGACCCACGGACCGGTATAATCGACGCGGTCGCACAACCGCATAACCGGGAAGATTGGGGGAGACATGTCCGGACCGCTGGTCATCGCGAAGTCGGGGACGACGGACGTATGCCTGTTACCCGCGATGGGAAACCGGCACGGCCTGATCACCGGAGCCACCGGCACCGGCAAGACAGTCACCCTCCAGACCATTGCCCAGCGGTTCAGCGACATCGGCGTGTCCGTATTCATGGCCGATATCAAGGGTGACCTCGCCGGCATTTCCAAGGCCGGGACAGCGACGCCCAGGATCAAGGAGCGGCTCGATCTCCTGCACCTCGGCGACTTCAGCTTCGCGGGCTGTCCGGTGGCGTTCTGGGATCCATTCCGGGCCGCCGGCCACCCGGTGCGGGCGACCGTCTCCGACATGGGGCCCCTGCTGTTCAGCCGGATCCTGAATCTCAACGAGACCCAGGCCGGGGTGTTGACCATCATCTACCGGATAGCCGACGACAACGGTCTGCTGCTGATGGACCTGAAGGACCTGCGGGCGATGGTCCAGCATGTCGGCGACAACGCCAGGCAGTTCACCACCGAATACGGCAACGTCTCCGCGGCCAGCGTCGGTGCGATCCAGCGCGGCCTGCTGCAACTGGAGGAGCAGGGCGGCGATCTGCTCTTCGGCGAGCCCATGCTGAACATCCTGGACCTGATGCAGACGGACAGCGCCGGCAAGGGAGTGGTGAACATCCTGGTTTCCGATCGGCTCATGAATGCGCCGAAGCTGTATTCGACGCTGCTGCTGTGGCTGCTGGCCGAGCTGTTCGAGAAGCTCCCCGAGGTCGGGGATCTCGAGCAACCGAAGATGGTGTTCTTCTTCGACGAGGCCCATCTGCTGTTCGACGAGGCGCCCAGGGCGCTGCTGGAGAAGATCGAGCAGGTCGTGCGTCTCATACGCTCCAAGGGAGTGGGCGTGTTTTTCATCACCCAGAACCCGCTCGACGTGCCGGATGCAGTGCTGGCGCAGCTCGGCAACCGCGTGCAGCACGCGCTGCGCGCCTTTACGCCTCGCGATCAGAAGGCCGTAAAGGCGACGGCAGAGACCATGCGTCCGAACCCGGCATTCGACACCGAACAGGTCATCACGGCATTGGGTGTGGGCGAAGCGCTCATCTCGTTTCTCGATGAAAAAGGCCGGCCAGGGGTGACGGAGCGTGCATTCGTGATCCCTCCTCCAAGCCAGATCGGGCCGATCACGGCGGCCGAGCGCGACAGCATGATCAAGGCCTCCGCATTTTACGGTCACTACGAGAAGGCGATCGACGGCGAGTCGGCGTACGAGATGCTGAAGCAGCGCGCAGCGAAGTCGCAGCCGGAAGCTCCGGTGCAGGAACGCGCCGGAGAGGGCTCAGCTCCGGGCGGCGGCGGAGTCGTCAAGGACATACTCGGCTCCGTGTTCGGAGGCCGGCGCGCCCGCCGCACCGACAGCATCGTCGAGTCCATGGCAAAAAGCGCTGCGCGCTCGATCGGCACGCAACTCGGTCGGCAGATCCTGCGCGGCGTGCTCGGGTCGCTGAGCGGCGGCGGCCGGCGCGGCTGATCCCGCCGCCGAGCGCGCGTTCGTGGCGCCAGCGGCACCCCTTGAATGACGAGGAGGCGCTGGCTCTGCATGATACGGTCCTTCAACTGCCCACCCGTCAATCACGACAGGCGGCGCGACGGAGGGAGCGTTCGCGTCAGGCTCTGCGCCTGACCTGCGGACACGAGCATCAATCCCCGATCTGTGTTCCCTGCTGGGACAATCTCGCAAGCGTCGACGCGGAGCGGCTTGTCGAGGACGGATGCAATTCCACGGCGGTCCGCAGATCGCGAAGCGCCTCTTCCAGGCGGCCGAGCTCAAGCCTGACGTGCCCGCGAAGTTCGAAGAACAGGGCCTTGTCGCTCTTGGCCAGATCGCCAGGCATCAAATATGCGGCACGATCGAGCTGTCGTGCGGCTGCGTGCGGATCGTATCCCTTGGCGCTGGCGATCATGCCAATCGCGATCCCGAGCGCGCCGTCAAATCCGGCGTCGAGTCGCTTGAGAAAGGCGCTGCCGGGAGATCCCTCTGTCTGCCAGGTTTCCGGCGTCATGGCCAGCGATGCCGCGAAACGACGGCGCAGGCCGCGTTGCACGAACGACGTCCATGGATCGGAAGAATCGCTGTTCAATACCGCCGTTTCGAGGAACTCCCGCTGGGTGGCATCAAGGCGAGTGAAGGCAGTCCTGTCGTCGTGATCCGGGGCGGTGACGAGATAGTAGAGCCAATGATTGACGGTCTTGATTCCCTCCGGCACCGGTGGCGTGAAGGCGACGGGTCGGCGAACCGCCTGCGTGAACGAGGCGACGGCAGCGTCGCCGTCCGCTCGGCGGGTCCGTAATGGATGGTAGAGCCGCGCAGAAAATCCCAGGCCGCGCGGATTCATCAGCGTTATGTCGGGTCTCACTCCCTCAACCAGGTGGAAATAGCCGACCGCGCCGACCTCGGCGTCGCCAGAAACGAACAGGATCGCATCCCTGGGGAGAGGCAGCAGGATGGCGTGCGCGTAGCGGCTCGACCAGTCGTATCCCGCCCGGAGGTTGGTGCGCGCCGATACCGCCGCAATAAGGGTGAGGGAAATCACGCAGACCAAGTGTACAAACCACTTGGCGATCTGCTCTTTCCGCGCCAGGTGCATCAGGCCCAGTGACATCCAGATCGCCACTACGGCGTAGGCGGGCAACGGATAAACGCTGAAGATGTGGGCGTGCAGGGAGTCATAATCGAATCCCAGCAGAAATATCAGGACGAGGGACGGCATCAGGAAGATGACGGTCAGACACATCGAGATCCTGCGGCCCCATGTCCGCCATTGGACGATGGCCCCGAGCAGTCCAAGTGCGGTGCCGATGATCGCGAATTGGAGGAGCAATTGCAGACCAAAATACCTGACGAAGTACAGATGATCGATCCATGTGGCGGAAGGCGACGCGTCGACGGACGCGTAGCCGGCGCGACTGACCATGGTCCAGAACTCACCCGGTGAAGTCAGGGGACCATAGAAGCTGAACACGGGGTCGGACCATGATCGCACGACGAGCCAGAAATACGGGGACAGTCCAACCACGCACACTGGAACGAGCACCGGCAGCCACCGGATGAGGTCGTGTCTGCGTGGCCAGAGAAGGATCGCAAATGCAGGCGACACGAGAACCATGAGTGGCCAGTGGTTGGCCAGACTCAGGCCGAACAGGAAAGCCATGAGCGCTGCCGTGCGCGGGGCGAAGGGCTCCGCGGCACCCAATCGTAACCCGAGGTAGACAAGTGCGAAGACGAAGAACGTGTTCAGGGTGTAGACCTCGGCAATGATCGACTGCGACCAGAACACGCGCGACAGTCCCAGGCCGAAAGCCGCGAAATACGCCAACAGGCGTTCCCGCAGCAGGGTCTGCACACACATCCAGATGAAGGCGCAGGTCAGGGCGCCGAAGAACGCGCTCAACATGTGTACCCGGAAAGCCACGGATCCGACCGGCAGCAGGGTGAAGAGGTGGCCGAACAGGGTGTGCAGCGGATAACCGGGCGGGTGCTCGATCCCCAGGAAATAGCTCGACAAGATGAAAAGACCGTCGTCCTCGAGGGCCACCGTTCGAGGCGCGGTTGCGGCGTACACCGCAAGCAATGCCAGGAAAACAACGACAGGATGCAGCCATTCCCGGCGGCCACCCGGTCCTGCAGTCATTGCCGCTTACGACCGGGATTCCCCCAGGTGACCGAGGCGGTCGTGAGAAAATTCCAGATTGCCGCAACGGCCGCGCCGGCCACTCCGGCGATTCGGAAGTCCACCGACCTCAGGAAAAGCCAGTCGGCGACCGACACATTGATCAGCGCCCCCAGGCTGCAGGCCGCGTAAAAGGCCAACAGGCCGCGCCACATCTGTGCGCCGCGAAGGCGTCGGTCGCCGTACGTGAAGACATTGTTCAGGAAGAAATTGCCGGTCATGGCGACGGCGATGGCCGTTGCCTGGCTGAGCAGGAAGTCCCCGGCGGACACACTGAACATGACGGACAACACCGCGAGGTGGACCGCCATTCCACTGAGCCCGACGGCGAGGAAGAGGAAAAACCGGGCGGGGAAAAGCCGGCCGCACAGCCGATAGAGTACGAGCGCCAGAAACTCGGAGATTACTCGAAAGCCCATCTTGCTCTCGCCGTGGGCCCGACTTCGCATGCGATAAGGTATTTCAACCACCCGCACCCGGCCGCCCGCGGCCGAGATGAGATCGAGAAGGATCTTGAATCCGCGCCCGTACAGTCTGCGGACGACGGAATCCAGGTACGCGCGGCTGACGACAAAGTATCCGCTCATCGGATCGCTGAGCGTTACGCCGAGCAGACGACTGAACCCGGTTGCGAGGCGGCTCATGAAAACGCGGTGCCGGGGCAGATCCCCCGTACTGGCCCCGGTCACGTAACGGCTTGCCACTGCCACATCCGCATCGGACCCCTTGATTGCGGCGATAAGATCGGGAAGAGATCTCTCGTCATGCTGCAGGTCGGCGTCAATCACGGCAAGGTAAGGCGCGGAGCTCGATAGCATCCCTTCAATGCATGCCGAGGCGAGACCGCGTCGACCAATCCGGAGCATGCATCGAACGCGCGCATTCTGTTGCGCGTGTTCCCGGACCAGGAATTCGGATTCATCCCCGGCATCGTCGATGACGATTATCGCCTCCCAGTCATGCCCACGCAGCGCCTCCTCGAGGGCGGCGATGAGGACCGGCAGGTTCTCGCGTTCGCGATATGCAGGGACTACTACCGAGATCTCTGGCATGTGACGTTACGCCCGTCGCGGGCGGATGCAGCATCGAACTATCGCCCAACTCCTCCGGAAAGACCATGAAGATCCGGCGAACGCTCCTGAATAGCCGTAGAGTCGCAAGGTCGGGAATGCAACGTGCGTGCCCGGGTGACTGTAACGAATTGGGGTCGCCGGTGCGCACGCAACACCGTCAGATGTAGGCGATCGGTGGCGAATGGCCGGCCCAATAGCGGGAGGACCTTCCGGAATCTCAACAATAAAGACCAGACGGCCAGGGGCGGTACGCCTCGATATCGGGTGTATGCGCAATTCCCTGTCAGAATTGGTGGCCAGGGACGGAATCGAACCGCCGACACGGTGATTTTCAGTCACCTGCTCTACCAACTGAGCTACCTGGCCAGGTGGGAATCGACGCGGACCGCGAGGAGGCGCAATTAAAGCGACTGGCGCGGTTGTCGTCAAGCCGAGCAGGCCTTCACGCATCCGGCACGCGGGGGACGCAGTCTCGATGCCATGAGTGCGGCTGCCGGCCTCGCTGGCCGAGGCCGTCCGCTCATTCAGCGCGCAGCATGCGTGGCCCCGGGCTGCCGATCGCATGCGTCAGCCGTTCGGCGGTACGTATCCTTCCGGCACGTCGGAGCCCCCGGAGAAGAAGAACTTCTCCATCTCCTGCTCCAGGAACTGCCGCGCCTTTGGTTCGAAGGGCGTGAGGCGATACTCGTTGATCAGCATGGTCTGGTGCCTGAGCCACATCTGCCACGCCTCGGCGGAGACATTGTCGAAGATGCGCTTGCCCAGCGGACCGGGATAGGGCGGCATCTTCAGCCCGTCAGCGGTCTTGCCGAGTTTTACGCAATGCACGGTGCGGGTCATCTCGAGCCTCCGGACTGTCGTGCGCATCGAGTCGGTCGAGGAGGCGGCGCACCGGCGCGGGCAGACCGATCTCAATCGCATCGCCGTCTTTATACCAGAGCCAGCGATCGCCATCCATGATCGCCCGCGTGGAGGTCTTGACCTCCAGCAGCAGCGGATGGATGTCCAGGTGAAAATGGCTGAAGGTGTGCCGCATCACCGCCCAGGAGGTCGATCGACGGACGCGCAGGCCGTGTGCTTCGCACCAGCTATCGGCCCCGGCGTGCGTATCGATCTCCGGCAGGCTCCACAGGCCTCCCCAGATTCCTGTCGGCGGCCGCGCCTCGAGCAGGATATGACCGGAGCCGCGCCGGACGATGAGAAACCTGCGGCTGCGGACGGGCGCCTGCTTGCGAGCGCGCGCCGCCGGATAGCGGTCCACGGCACCGTCATTGCAGGCGCGGCAGTCCCTGGCGAGTGGACAGATCGCGCAACGCGGGCCAGTACGCGTGCACACGGTGGCGCCGAGATCCATGATTGCCTGGGTGTAGTCGGCAACGCGTGCAGCGGGGGTGTGGAGGTCGGCGAACTCCCACAGCCTGTTCTCGACCGCGCCCGCGGAGGGCGGGCCTTCCACGGCGTGGTAGCGGGCAAGTACTCGCCTGACATTGCCGTCGAGGATTGGATGGCGCTGCCCGCTGCTGAATGCCAGGATGGCGCCGGCGGTCGAACGCCCGATCCCGGGCAGTGTCGTGAGCGCGTCGATGTCGTGCGGGAACTCCCCGCCATGGGCGCGCACGACGGCCTCGGCGCAGCGGTGCAGGTTGCGGGCCCGCGCGTAGTAGCCCAGGCCGGCCCAGAGCGCCAGCACGTCGTCCAGTGGGGCCGCGGCCAGGGTCCGGACGTCGGGAAAGCGTGCGAGGAACCGCTCGTAGTAGGGAATGACCGTGGCGACCTGCGTCTGCTGCAGCATGATCTCCGAGAGCCACACGCGATAGGGCGAGCGCTCGTGCTGCCACGGCAGTTGCGTGCGGCCATGGCCGTCGAACCAGCGGAGCAGGGCAGGCGCGAATCTGTCCGACTGCATGTGTCCGGGGGGGGCGGCGGGCTGCCGCGCAGGCGGCGTCAGCCGCGCTCCGGGCGGCTGATCATAAGCCCTTGAGCAGTCCCTTCAGCGCATCCTCGACGCTGTCTTCCTTCTTCGCCGGTTCCTTCGGGGGCGGGGCCGCCTTCTTGGCCTTGCTGGGTGCGGTCTTCGGGGCCGCTGGCTCCGCCGGGGCCGGCGCAGGTGCGGTGGCCCCGTCTGCGGGCGCTGGCGCGGCTTTCTTCTTCTCGCCGATCAGCCCTTCCAGAAGCTCCTTGGTGGGGTCGGTCTTCTCCTGGGCCGGAGCGGCGCCGGTCGCCGCGCCGTCGGTGGCCGCCGGCGCCTGGGTCCCGAGTACGCCTTCGAGCAGTTCCTTGGGCACCGGCAGCTTCTCGGCGTTCTTGTCGAGCTGCTTCTGCAATTCCTGCTTCGCGCGCGCCTTGGCGATGCTCTCGATGTCCGGGCGGAAGCTGGGCTTGTCGAACGTGCCGCCCACCTTGATGGGTATGGTCGTGCCCCCCAGGTCGGCGAGCTCCTTGCCGCCCTGCCCTTCGATGCTGCCGACGACGGTCGCGTCGATCCGGTAGTCGAGCTCGGAACTCACGAGATCCGCCTTGCCCTGGCCGGCAATGCGCAGCAGCGGCGACTTGGCCGCCAGATCGTTATTGGTCACGACACCGTTCACGACCTTGTAGGTTCCGGTCAGCTCGGTGAAATCGGTTTCCTCCGTCTCCACGTCGCCGACGAACAGTGTCTCGGCCTTGCGCAGAAACTTCGCGATGTTGAAGCCCTTGATGGCGCCATTGCGGAAGACGAAATCGCCGTTGCCGTTCAATGACCGCGTGATCTGCGTGCTGGTGGCGCCGCTGCCGGCGGCGTGCAGGGAGAAATCCCCCTTGCCGCGCATCTTGGCCTTGCCTTTCATGTCCTTCAGCAGCGGCTCGATCTGTATGCCGGCCAGGGCGTGGTCGAGCCGTATCGCCGCCGTATCGGCCCTGGCATTGATGCCGACAGAACCGCTGTATGAGCCTTCATACAGCTTGGCGGCGATCGGCTTGAGCTGGATGTCGCCGTCGCGGGCGTTGATGCCGAGGCGCACGTTGGACATCCGCGCCTTCTTCACGGTCAGTTTGCCTATGCTGGCGTCGCCCTTGACCTTCAGCCGGCGCAGGGTATCGAGCGGCAGCCTGCTGGCGGCCGCGGGTGCGGCCGGGGCGGCGGCCGCCTCGGGCTTGCCTCCGCCCTGCTTCTCCTCGGCAACCGGCGGCAGGTAGCGATCGGCATTCAGTGCATCCACGGCGAGATTGAAGCTGATCGCGGGGTTGGCAAAGCCGGCAACGGCGAGATCGCCGCTGATGTTGCTGTCGTCCAGCTTCAGCTTCATGCCCTGCAGGCTGAGATCGTCGGTGGAGCCGGTGAAGGCGCTGGTGACGGCAACCTTGGTCAGGGTGCTGGGGTCGGCCATCACCGGCAGCGTATTCTCCTTGCCGAGCGTCTTCAGGAACTGGCGCAGATTGAACTCGGCGACGCTCAGCCTGCCGCTGAGCTTCGGGTCGGTGCGCAGCGCCGTGGCATTGACCGCGCCCGTGGCATTCAACCCCAGGGCGGAGACGGCGAACTCCGACATGTTCAGCGTATCGGCGCCGAGGTCGACGTCGGCGCGCGCGGACAGCTTCACGTCGCTCGCGCCCTGTGGCACCGCCGGACCGCTGACGCGCGCCGTGGCGTTGATGGGATCGAGCCTGAACTTCTGGGCGGTGCCGGCGATGTTGGCGACAGCACTGAGGTTGGAGACGCCGACGGGCAGCTCGGCCTGCCCGTACGCCTTCAGCAGCGCCGAGACGTCGGGGCTCGTGATGTTGAGCTTGCCGGCCACGGAGGAGTCCTTGGCGTTTATGTTCTTCGCATCGATGTCACCGGTGACGCTGGTGCCCATGGTGTTGAGCTGCAGGCCGGAGAGCTTGGCGTATCCGGCCGCGAGGTCGACGTTCATGGCGGTGCTGAGCTTCAGATCGCCGGCCGCGCCCGGGACCGGCTTGCCGGTGATCAGGCTCACGAGCGCCGGGCCGTTCTGGCTGTTGACGGCGATGTTGCCGGCAACGGCCGGCTGCTTGGACTGTATATTCCGGGCATCGATGTCGCCCCTGATCTCCGAGCCGAGACCGACGACGTTCAGATCCTGCAGCCTGGCGCTGCCACTGGCGAGATCGACATTGAAGGTGCCGGAGGCCTTCAGATCGTTGCCTGCGCCCCCGGGCAGCTTCATGCCGGTCAGCGCCTGCAACATCGCCGGGGCGTTGCTGCTGGCGAGATTCAGCGTGCCGCTGGCGGCAGGCTTGCCGCTGCTCAGCGCCGTGGCCGTGACGTCGCCCTGCACGGTCGCGTCCAGGCCCTTGAAGTTCAGACCCGTCAGCCTGGCGGTATCCGCGGCCAGATCGACATCGAACGCGGTATCGAGAGTCAGCTCCTTGGCGCCGGCCGGCAGTTGCCTGCCGGTGAACGCGGTGATGAGGGCAGGACCGTTGCTGCTCGCAATGCTGACCTTGCCGGTGGCGGCGGGCTTGCCGGTCTGCAGATTCTTCGCATCGACGCTGCCGGTGATGTCGGAACCATAGACGTGCAGCTTGAGGTCCTCGACCTTGGCCACGCCGCTTTGCGCGTTGACATCGAACGCGGTGTCAAGCTTCAAATCCCTGGCCAGCGTCGGGTCGGTCTGGAAGGGCTTGAGCAGCGGTGCGGTCATCTCCGCGGGCACCCAGGGCGCCAGTGCGCCGAGCAGCGCAGGAAGATCGGCCGCCGCCAGGGCGACCTTGCCGCTGGCGGTCGGGATGCCTGCGCCTATGCCTTGTGCATTCAGGTCGCCGCTGAGCGTCGCGCCCAGTCCGGCGAAGTCGATGCCCTCGAGCCTGGCGGTGCCGGCCTTCATGTCGACGTCGAAATCCGCGCCGAGCTTCAACTCCTTGCCGGCCGCACTCGCCAGCGGCCTGAGCTTTTCCGCCTGCGCCGGGAGGACGCTGGCGAGCATGTTGACGAGCGCCGGCAGATCGGCGGCACTGAGCGCCACCTTGCCCTTGGCGGCGGGTTTGCCGCTCTGGATGTCGCTGGCCTCGACGCTGCCCTGCGCCGAGGCGCCAAAACCGGCGAAATCCAGGCCATCCACCTTGATGGTGCCGGCGTTCAGGTCGATGTTCGCGGACGTCTTGAGCCTGACCTCCGAGGAGCCGCCGGGGACGGCCTTGCCGCTCAGGGCGCCCTTCAGGTCGATCGGAGTGATGCTGATGCGTTTGAGATCCCTGCTGACCTCGAACTCGCCATCGAGTGCGAGGTTGCCGCTCACACCCTTTGGCGAGGCGTCGAAATCGGTGGACAGCGATACCGGAATCGACTCTTCGAAGTCGAGTGTGCCGGTCTTCAGATTCAGATTGGTGGCGGCGTACCTCTCGCCCTTCTGCCGATCATCCCAGGTGATGTTGGCATTGCGCAGGTCCAGCCCGTTGAGCACCAGCGCGGCCATCTGCGGACCCTTGCCGCCTTCCTTCTTGCCCCCCGCGAGGTCCTCGAAGTTCGTGCGGCCGCTGGCGTCGCGCGCGAGGTTGACGTTGACCCCCTCGGCAACGATGGTGTCGACGAGCACCTCCTTGCGAAGCAGGGGCATCAACTGGACGCGGACGCTGACCGCATCGGCGCTGAACATCGGCGCCTCGCCGAAGCCGGGGGCGTTGCCGAAGGTCAGCTTGCCGCTCGACACCCCCAGCCACGGAAACACGGAGAGCTTCAGGTCACCCTCGAGGCCGAGCTTGCGGCCGGTGGCCTTCTCGACCTGGGCCACGATCTGGTCCTTGTAGTCGTTCGGGTCGAAGAATCGCGGCAGGAGCACGGCGGCGGCGCCGACGGCCACGATCAGTGCGATGACGATACCCAGCAGAATCTTCAGTAGCTTGCTCATTCTCCTCGTCCCCTCGTTTCCGGGCGGTGACCGGCACGCCGCGTCCCGTCGTTGGCCATACTGCGAAGAATACCCCGCGCGGACTCCCGGGGCGGATGCTTTTCGTCAACCTGGCGGCGATTTCGGGGCCCGCTGGTCCGACGGTGCCCGGGATTCGTATTCCGCCGCGCGGCGCGCGTCGCCGCGCACCCGATCCGCGGGGTAACGGCGTTCATTGATCGCCATCTTCTCCGCGGCCGCCGCCAGCAGATTCACGTTCAGCTTGTCGGCGAGGCGCACCAGGTAGACGAATATGTCCGCGAGTTCGTGCCGTACGGCGGCGATCTTGTCCGGCGGCAGATCCGCGCTCTGCTCGGGCGTGAGCCACTGGAAGTGCTCGACCAGCTCCGCCGCCTCGGCGATGAGCGCCATCGACAGGTTCTTCGGCGTATGAAACTGATCCCAGTCGCGTGCGCGGGCAAACTCGCGCAGGCGATCGCGCAATCCCGCCAGGTCGTCGCTCGTCACGCTTTGGTCCTCCGTCGCCGGCAATGGTCTTGTCCCCGCGCCCGGGCCGGCGCGCTCCTATTTCTGCGCCGCAAGCCGCTCGCGGGCACGCACCACCGCGGCGCGCACCTGCGCCGGGGCGGTGCCGCCGATGTGATTGCGCGCCGCGACGGAGCCCTCGAGGCTCAGCATCTGGAACACGTCGCTGTCTATCCTGTCGCTGAAGCGGCGCAGATCCTCGAGCGTCAGTTCCCCGAGATCGCGGCCCACGTCGATGGCGTGGCGCACGGTCTGCCCGACGACGGCATGCGCGTCGCGGAACGGCACGCCCTTGCGCACGAGATAATCGGCGAGATCCGTGGCCGTGGTGTGGCCGGCGATGGCCGCCCTCTTCATCGCGTCGCGGCGGATGCTCACGTGCGGCATCATGTCGGCATAGGCGCGCAGGCAGTCGCGCACGGTGTCGATCGTGTCGAAAAGCGGTTCCTTGTCCTCCTGGTTGTCGCGGTTGTAGGCCAGCGGCTGGCCTTTCATCAGCGTCAGCAGGGCGGTGAGATGTCCGTAAACCCGGCCGGTCTTGCCGCGCACGAGCTCCGGCACGTCGGGGTTCTTCTTCTGCGGCATGATCGAGGAGCCGGTGCAGAAGGCGTCGCCGATGTCGACGAAACCGAACTGCGCCGAGGACCACAGGATCAGCTCCTCCGAAAAACGCGATAGATGCATCATGATGAGAGCGCAGGCGGCCGCGAACTCGATGGCGAAGTCCCTGTCGCTCACCGCGTCGAGCGAGTTCTCGCTGACCGCGTCGAATCCCAGCAGCTTCGCCGTGATTCGGCGGTCGATCGGGTAGCTGGTGCCGGCGAGCGCCGCGCTGCCGAGCGGCATCACGTTCACGCGCTTGCGCGCATCGAGCATGCGTGCGCGATCGCGCAGCAGCATCTCCACCCACGCCAGCAGGTGGTGGCCGAAGGTGACCGGCTGCGCAGGCTGCAAGTGCGTGTAGCCTGGCATGATGGTGTCGGCCTCGCGCTCGGCGATGGCGATGAGTGTCGCGATGAGCCCTTCCAGTGCCTTGAGGATCGCATCGATCTCCTCACGCAGGTACAGGCGCACATCGGTGGCCACCTGATCGTTGCGCGACCGTCCGGTGTGCAGCTTCTTGCCGACATCTCCGATCCGGTCGATCAGGCGCGCCTCGATGTTCATGTGCACGTCCTCCAGCTCGCGCAGCCAGGCGAAATCGCCGCGCTCGATGTCGATCAGGATGTCCTCGAGACCCTTGACGATCCGCTCGCGCTCCTCCGCCGCCAGTACGCCGACCTGCGCCAGCATGGTGGCATGGGCAATCGAGCCGCGGATGTCGCAGGCGTACAGCCGCCGGTCGAAATGCACGGACGCGGAAAACTGCTCGACGAACGCGTCGGTGGGCTGGGTGAATCGTCCGCTCCAGGGTTTGTCGTCGTTGTGGATCGTCATCTGGGTCGATACCGGTGGGTGGATGACACGGGGGCATCAGTATATCTTGATGGGGAGGAGGGGGTAACCGACCGTCAGCGCGGCGATCTACGGGACGTCGAACGGGGATCGCGCCAGGATAAACCATGCCAGCCGACGCGAAGCCGCAGCAGGTGTTCCTGCCGGATTTCTGTGCCATCCGCACGGTGTTTCTGGTCGTCGTGATCGCCGAGATGCTTGCGATCGTGATTGCGCTGGCGGGCAGCGGGACGCTCGCGCAACGGCTCGACGAGCTCGCGCTGACCTCGCTGTTCATTCAGTGGGTCGCCCTCACCTGCGCCGGGGTCCTGTGCGCGCTCCGGCGATCGCTGGCAGGCCGATCCGAGGCCGCGGTCGCCGTGCTGGCCTACGCACTCATGCTTGCCGTCACCTGGATCGTCAGCGAGGCGGCCTGGTGGCTGGTTGCGATGCAGCCGGGACTGCTGATGCTCCGCACCCCGACGCACGCGGCGTTCATGCTGCGAAACCTGGCCATCAGCGCCATACTGAGCGCCTTCCTGCTGCGCTACTTCTACGTGCAGCACCAGTGGCAGCGGCGGGTGAAATCCGAGGCCCAGGCGCGGTTCGATGCCCTGCAGGCGCGCATCCGGCCGCACTTCCTGTTCAACTGCATGAACACGATCGCCAGCCTCACGCGGGTGCGTCCGGCGGCAGCGGAGAAGGCCGTCGAAGACCTGGCAGACCTGTTCCGGGCCAGCCTGGCCGACGCGAGGTCGCACCTGACCCTGGGCGAGGAGCTGCGGCTGTGCCGGCAGTACCTGGACATCGAGGTGTTGCGCCTCGGGGAACGGCTGCGGGTGGAGTGGGACGTGGACCGGTTGCCGCACGACGCCGTGCTGCCGGCCCTGACCCTGCAGCCGCTGGTGGAGAATGCCGTCTATCACGGCGTGGAACCGCGGCCTGACGGCGGCGTGGTGCGCATCGCGGGCGAGGTGCTGGGGGAGGGGCTGCGCATCCTCATCGACAACCCGCTGCCCGACGGCGCGCCGCGCGCGCCGCGCGACGGCAATCGGATGGCGCAGGAGAATGTGCTCGCGCGCCTCCGGTCATTCTTCGGAGACGCCGGTGGCAGCGAGGTCGAGGCGCGCAGCGGCCGTTATCGCATCGTGCTCACCTTCCCGTACTGGCAGACCGCGGAGCTCGCCCATGCGCATCCTGATCGTTGACGACGAGCCGCTGGCGCGCGAGCGGCTGCGCAGCCTCGTCGCCGAGCTCGGCGGCGACGAGATCATCGGCGAGGCTGGCGACGGACTGGATGCCATCGACGCCGTGCAGAATCTGAACCCGGACCTGGTGCTGCTCGACATACGCATGCCGGGCATGGACGGACTGGAAGTCGCGCGCCATCTGCGCACGCTCGCCAATCCCCCGGCGGTGGTGTTTGCGACCGCCTTTGGCGATCACGCACTGGCGGCCTTCGAGGCGAATGCCATCGACTATCTCCTGAAGCCGATCCGTGCCGAGAGACTCGCCGTCGCCCTGGAGCGGGTGCGGGGGCTCGCCGGCCTGCGCCGCGAGGTGCTGCCCGCGGCCGGCGCGCGCACGCATCTGAGCGCGGTGGTCAAGGGACGGCTGCAACTCATCCCGGTGGCCGAGATCCGGTACCTGCATGCCGATCAGAAATACGTGGAGGCCGTCTGGCCGGAGGGCCGCGTCCTGATCGAGGACTCGTTGAGGTCGCTGGAGGCCGAATTTCCCCGGCGCTTCCTGCGCGTACACCGCAACGCCCTGGTGGCCGTCGACTACGTCGCGGCTGTGGAAAGGCTGGACGACGGGGAGACGGTGGTGGCCCTGCGCGGCATGCCCGACCGGGTGGCGGTCAGTCGCCGTCTGGCGGGGGAGGTGCGCCAGCGTCTCCGTGCCCTGGGTGGCGCCTGAGCGGACCGTGCCTGGTGCCGGCTGCGCACGGCACGGGCATGCCGGGCCTTCGCTGCCTGTCTGTCAATGCGCGCGTGCCGATTCCGCGCCCAGGCCCGTCTGGGAGCGCACGTACTGCGCATCGAAGAGCGCCGCCTCGGCACGCGCCGGCGCGCCACGATCCGCCCGCGAGACGAGCCAGGTGACGGTGAAGGAGATCAACATCGAAAACAGCGCCGGGTGCTTGTAGGGAAAGATCGCGCGCTCGTTGCCCAGCACTTCGACCCAGATCGTCGGCCCCAGCAGCATGCACAGGACGGCGGCGGCGAGACCCGCGAAGCCGCCGAGTGTGGCCCCGCGCGTGGTCAGTCCGCGCCAGTACATCGCCAGCAGCAGCACCGGAAAGTTCACGCTGGCGGCGATGGCAAAGGCCAGGCCCACCATGTAGGCCACGTTCTGCCGCTCGAAGACCATGCCGAGCAGGATCGCGAGCACGCCCAGCCCCAGCGTCGCCAGCCGTGAGACGAGGATCTCCTCCACATCGCTGGTGCGGCCGTGCCGGAAGACGCTGGCGTAGAGGTCGTGCGACAGCGCCGATGCCCCCGCGAGCGTCAGGCCCGAGACCACCGCGAGTATGGTCGCGAAGGCCACCGCGGAGATGAAGCCCAGGAACACGTCGCCGCCCACCGCCTTGGCGAGATGCACGGCCGCCATGTTGTTGCCGCCCCGCAGACCACCCTGCCCGTCGAGGAAGGCGGGATTCGTACCGACGAGCAGGATGGCGCCGAAGCCGATCACGAAGGTGAGAACGTAGAAATAGCCGATGAAGCCGGTGGCGAAGAAGACCGAGCGCCTGGCCTCGCGCGCGTCCTTGACGGTAAAGAACCGCATCAGGATGTGTGGCAGGCCGGCGGTACCGAACATCAGCGCCAGGCCGAGCGAAATGGCGGAGACCGGATCGGACACCAGCCCGCCCGGTGCCATGATCGCGGGGCCCCCGGGGTGCGCGGCGATGGCCTGGCTGAACAGCGATTCGAGGGAGAAACCGACCTTCGCCATGACGGCCAGGGCCATGAACGTCGCCCCGGTGAGCAGCAGCACCGCCTTGATGATCTGCACCCAGGTCGTTGCCAGCATGCCGCCGAATATCACGTACAGCACCATCAGCACCCCGACCAGCACCACCGCGGTGGCGTAGGGCAGACCGAAGAGCACCTGGATGAGCTGGCCGGCGCCGACCATCTGCGCGATCAGGTAGAGCAGCACGACGGCGAGCGTGCCGCTGGCGGCGAGGCTGCGTATCGGCAGGGCCTGCAGGCGATACGACACGGCATCGGCGAAGGTGTACTTGCCGAGGTTGCGCAGCCTTTCCGCGAGCAGGAACAGGATGACCGGCCAGCCCACCAGGAAACCGATGGAGTAGAGCAGACCGTCGAAACCGGAGGCGTACACCAGGGCGGAGATCCCGAGGAACGAGGCCGCCGACATGTAATCTCCGGCAATGGCAAGACCGTTCTGCAGCCCCGTGATCTGGCCGCCGGCGGCATAGAAGTCCCGGCGCGTGCGCGTGCGTCGCGCCGCCCACCAGGTGATGCCCAGCGTCAGCGCAACGAACACCGCGAACATGGCGATGGCCGTGGATGTGACCGCGGGCGTGCCGCCTTCACCGGCGGTGGCTGCCGGGGAGATGCAATACATCGCGCCCGCGGCGAGCGACGCGCGCTCAGCGCGAGCCATCGGGCGCACCGCGGTGATGTTTCTCCAGCAGCCGCCGGATTATCGGGTCGAAGCTCCCGTTGGCGCGGTGCACGTAGAGGCCGGTGAGCAGAAAGCTCAACACGATGATCAGCAGCCCGATCGGGATGCCCCAGCTGATCGAAGAACCCGCGCGTATCGGGCGGGCAAGCCATTCCGGCGCGAAGGCGACGGCAAGTATGAAGCTGAAATAGGCGAGCAGCACGACGACGGTGAGCAGCCAGCTGTACGCGCCGCGTTGCCGTTCCAGATCGGCGAACATCGGGTCGTCGTGTATCGACCGGTATTGCTCGTGCATGATGAGATGCGATCCGGGAGTCGGCCACACTCTACCACGGCCCGAAGTGCGCGCGGAACGAACGAAAAATGGAGCAGTCGGCCGGGCGCATGCGTCGCGACCACCACGCGGTAAGTCCATGTACCGCGCGCTCCCACGGCACCGTGCCTGCTGCTCGTGCTGCGCGCCGCGCCGCGGGTTCGCTCAGCAAACCCGCGGCAGACGGCCAGGACCGTCGGACAGTCGGCTGCGAGGGGTCTCGCTACTTCTTCGGCGGCACGGCGCGCAGGTGCGGCGCGGAAGTCGTACCGACCTTCGCGAAAACCAGGCGGTCCTCGGTCACGTCGACGGCGACGGTGTCCCCGGGGTGGAATTCGCCGGCCAGCAGCTTGCTCGCCAGCGGCGTCTCCAGGTGCGCCTGGATCGCGCGCTTCAGGGGACGGGCACCGTACACCGGATCGAAGCCGGTCTGGCCGAGCTTGTCGAGCGCGGCCTCGCTCACTGCGAGCTCGATGTTCTGCGCCTTCAGCCGATCGCGCAGGCGGCCGACCTGCAGCGCGGCGATGGCGCGGATCTGCGCCGCCTCCAGGCCGTGGAAGACGACCACCTCGTCGATGCGGTTGATGAATTCGGGGCGGAACTGCCTGCCGACGATCTCCAGCACCGCTTCCTTCATGGTCTCGTGAGTCTCCCGTCCTGCCATCTCCTGGATGAGGTGCGAACCCAGGTTCGAGGTCATCACCACGACGGTGTTGCGGAAGTCCACCGTGCGGCCCTGGCCGTCTGTCAGCCTGCCGTCGTCGAGCACCTGCAACAGCACGTTGAAGACGTCCGGGTGCGCCTTCTCGACCTCATCGAGCAGGATCACCGAGTAGGGGCGGCGCCGCACCGCCTCGGTGAGCTGGCCACCCTCCTCGTAACCGACATATCCCGGCGGCGCGCCGATGAGCCGGGCCACCGTGTGCTTCTCCATGTACTCGGACATGTCGATGCGGATCATCGCCTCCTCGGTGTCGAACAGGAAGGCGGCGAGTGACTTGCACAACTCCGTCTTGCCCACGCCGGTGGGGCCGAGGAACAGGAACGACCCGTAGGGCTTGTTCGGATCCGACAGGCCCGCGCGCGCGCGGCGGATCGCGTCCGACACCGCCTTGACCGCCTGGTCCTGGCCGATGACGCGGGCGTGCAGCGCCTCCTCCATGCGCAGCAGCTTCTCGCGCTCGCCTTCCAGCATCTTGGAGACCGGGATCCCCGTCCACTTCGAGACCACCTCGGCGATCTCCTCCTCGGTGACCTTGTTGCGCAGCAGTTTCATGTCCGACATCTCCGCCTGGCCGGCCATGTCGAGCTGCTTCTCCAGCTCCGGGATGAGGCCATAGCGCAGCTTGGACATGCGCTCCAGATCGCCGGCGCGGCGCGCCGCCTCGAAATCCTGGCGCGCGTGCTCGAGGCTCTCCTTGATGTGCTGGGTCCCGTGCAGGGCGGCCTTCTCGGACTTCCAGATCTCCTCCATGTCGGAATACTCACGCTGCACGCGCGTGATCTCCTCCTCCAGCGTGGCCAGGCGCTTGCGCGAGGCCTCGTCGGTTTCCTTGGCGAGCGCCATGCGCTCCATCTTCAGCTGCACCAGGCGGCGATCGAGCTTGTCCATCTGTTCGGGCTTGGAGTCGATCTCCATGCGGATGCGTGAGGCGGCCTCGTCGACGAGATCGATGGCCTTGTCGGGCAGCTGGCGGTCGGTGATGTAGCGGTGCGAGAGCGTGGCCGCGGCGACGATTGCCGGGTCGGTGATCTCGACACCGTGGTGCACCTCGTACTTCTCGTTCAGGCCGCGCAGGATGGCGATGGTATCCTCCACCGTCGGCTCGTTGACCAGTACCTTCTGGAAGCGGCGCTCGAGCGCCGCATCCTTCTCGATGTACTTGCGGTACTCGTCCAGCGTGGTGGCGCCGATGCAGTGCAGCTCACCGCGGGCAAGCGCGGGCTTGAGCATGTTGCCGGCGTCCATGGCGCCCTCGGCCTTGCCCGCGCCGACCATGGTGTGCAGCTCGTCGATGAAGAGGATCACGTTGCCTTCCTGTTTGGCCAGATCCTTGAGCACGCCTTTCAGGCGCTCCTCGAACTCGCCACGGTACTTGGCGCCGGCGATGAGCGCGCCCATGTCCAGTGCCAGCACCCGGCGGCCGCGCAGGCCCTCGGGCACCTCGCTGTTCACGATGCGCTGGGCCAGCCCTTCGACGATCGCGGTCTTGCCCACGCCGGGTTCGCCGATCAGCACGGGGTTGTTCTTCGTGCGTCGCTGCAGCACCTGGATGGTGCGGCGGATCTCGTCATCGCGTCCGATCACGGGGTCGAGCTTGCCCTGCTCGGCGCGCGCGGTGAGATCGATGGTGTACTTCTCCAGCGCCTGCCGGGTCTCCTCGGCATTGGGATCGGTGACCTTCTCGCCGCCGCGCACGGCGTCGATGGCCGCCTCCAGGCGCTCCCTGCTGCCGCCGAACCTGCGCAGCATCTCGCCCGCCTGCCCCTTGTCCTCCGCGACGGCGAGCAGGAACATCTCGCTGGAGATGTACTGGTCCTTGCGCTTCTGGGCGTATTTGTCGCAGAGGTTCAGCAGCCGCACCAGGTCGTTGGACGGATGGACATCGCCGGCCGTGCCCTCCACCCGCGGCAGCCGCTCCAGCGCCTGCGCCGCTGCCGCCCGCAGGCCGTTGACGTCCGCGCCGGCCTGCTGCAGCAGGGCCCGGGTGCTGCCGCCGTCCTGGTCGATGAGCGCGGCGAGCAGGTGCACGGGCTCCATGAACTGGTGATCGCGACCGATCGCCAGGCTTTGCGCATCGGCGAGCGCGGTCTGGAATTTCGTGGTCATCTTGTCGATGCGCATGGGTTGCTCCCGGGACGTTTGGACTCAGGTAAGCGGAAAAATGGGGCCAGTCCGACGCGGTTTCAAGGCATCGGGTGGACGCATGTAGCGCCCGCCTCTGACGATACTCCGCACGGCGGTCTTCCTCTCAGCCGCCGTGGGCGCGCATCGACTCGCCTGCCAGCGCGATGACGGCCACCCCCGCGGCGATCAGCAGCACCTGTTTGATACCCCCGGGCAGATCGGTGCGCCGGTGCAGGCCTGGAATGAGATCGCTGACGGCGATGTAGATGAAGCTCGCCACCGCCACGGCGATCACGTACGGGAGCGCCGTGCTGGTGGCCGACAGCCCCAGATATGCGAGCAGCGCGCCGACCACGGTCGTGACGCTGGAGAGGACGTTGAGCACGAACGCCCGGGCGCGACTGTAGCCGCTGTCGAGCAGGATGACGAAATCGCCGACCTCCTGCGGGATCTCGTGCGCAGCCACGGCCAGGGCGGTGACCATGCCGAGGGAAATGTCGGTCAGGAACGCCGCACCGATCAGCACGCCGTCGACGAAGTTGTGCAGCCCGTCGCCGACGATGATCAATGCCCCCGCGGACCGTCGCCTGCTGCCTGCGTGCGGCTGGTGACCATGACCCTCGCAGTGATCCTCGTGGCAGTGTCGCCAGATCACGAGTTTCTCCAGGACGAAGAACAGGAGCAGGCCGCCCAGCACCGCTGCGGTAACGGCGTGGAGGTTGTCGTGGCCGGCGGCCTCGAGGGCCTCCGGCAGCAGGCCGAGAAAGGCCGCCCCCAGCAACGCGCCGGTGGCAAAGCTCACCATGTGCGGCATGGCGCGATCGCGCCACCCGGTGGGCACGACCAGCAGCGTGGCGGCCGCCATTACGCTCAGCACGCCGCCGAGCAGGGAGAAGACGAGGATCCACGCGAGCAGTGTCATGTATGGGCCGGGTCAGGGGCCGGCGACCGCATTCTTATTTGCCCGGGAGTATAGCGGTTCGCCGTCCCACGGGCTCCATCCATGCCAGCGTGGCCATACGGCCGGTATCGCGGCCATTGCCGGCGTCGCGCCGGTAAGAGAAGAAGCGCGCGGCATCGCGGTGGGTGCAGTGCCCGCCGCCGTGGACGCTGGTCACGCCCCTGGCATGGAGCAGGGCGCGTGCAATGGCATACAGGTCGCAGCGGTAGTGACCGGGACGTGTCGGGGCGAAGGCGCTTGCCAGGGCGGACTCCTGGCGGGCGAACGCATCCCGCACCTCCTCGCCCGCTTCATAGCGCGCCGCGCCGATGGCCGGCCCCAGCCAGGCGATCAATTCCTCGCGCGGCGCGCGCATGCGGTCGAGGCCGGCGTCGATGATCCCGGCGGCCAGCCCGCGCCAGCCGCCGTGCAGCGCGGTGAGCTCGGTGCCGCCGCGATCGGTGATGACGATCGGAAGACAGTCGGCGGTCAGGATGACGCAGACAACGCCCGGCTCACGCGTATACGAGCCGTCGGCGCGCCGCTCCTCGTCCTGCCCCGGGTCGATGACCCGCGTGCCGTGGTGCTGTTCCAGCCAGACCGGATCGGAGGGCAGACGCAGCACCGCGCGGACCCGGGCGCGGTTGGCGCCGACCCGCTCCGGGAGGTCGCCCACGTGCGTGGCGAGGTTGAGCGAGGCAAACGGCGGTTCGCTGACGCCACCGCAACGGGTCGTGGTTCGCACCAGCACGTGCGGCGGTGCTGGCCACTCGGCGCTGATGGTGAGCAGTCCGGACCCCGTCATCGTCGGGCGCTCGTCGCGTCGGCCCGCAGTGCGGCGAGCAGCGCCAGCATGTCGGCGGGCGGCGGCGAGGTCCAGGACATCGCTACGCCGGTGCCGGGATGGATGAGAGCAAGGCGTGCGGCGTGCAGAGCCTGGCGCCTGAACGTGCGCAGTGTCTCCGCCAGTGCCGGTGTGGCGCCGCGGGGCAGGCGCAGGCGGCCGGCGTAGACCGGGTCGCCCAGGAGCGGATGGCCGATGTGGGCCATGTGCACGCGGATCTGATGAGTGCGGCCGGTCTGCAGGTTCACGCGCAGCAGGGTGTGGACGCGGAAGCGTTCGGCCACGCGGTAATGCGTGATCGCCTCGCGCCCGCCCTCGATCACCGCCATGCGCGTGCGGTCGCGCGGACTGCGATCGATCGGCGCATCGACCGTGCCGCCGCTGATGAGGACGCCGTTCACGACCGCCTCGTATTCGCGCGAGACGCTGCGATCCTGGAGTTGCCGGATGAGCTGCGTGTGCGCACGCGGCGAGCGTGCCACGACCAGCAGTCCGGAGGTGTCCTTGTCGATGCGATGAACGATGCCGGCGCGCGGCAGACTGGCGACCTCCGGGAAATCGTGGAGCAGCGCGTTGGCCAGCGTCGCCTCCGCGTTGCCCGCGCCGGGATGGACGACGACACCGGCAGGCTTGTCGATGACGATCAGGTCATCGTCGCTGTGGACGATGTTCAGTGCCAGCGCCCGAGGCTGCCAGTCCGCCTGCGCCTCGACGGTCGTATGCACGCGCACGCGCTCGCCGCCGCGTACCGCATCGCGCGGGCGGCAGGGCCGCTCGTCCAGCAGGACGCGCTCGGCCTGGATCCACTCCTTGAGGCGGCTGCGGGAATAATCCGGGAACAGGGTTGCCAGCACGCGGTCCAACCGTTGGCCGGCCAGCCCGGCAGGCACGATTGCCTCGAGGATGGGCGGGGCATCGGCGTTCATACTGCGCGCGCGTCCATCAAAGCCGGATGGGCTACAATGCCCGCCACTTGTCACCCGAGGTCAACCAGGTGCTGCAGAGGTTCATGGCGGTATTTCTCATCGTTGCTTTCGCCTTCGCGGGCAGCGGCTGTTCGTATTTCCGGGACAAGGGCGACGAAACCGAAAAGTGGACGGAGGACAAGCTCTACAACGAGGCGAAGGCCGAGCTCGATACCGGATCTTACCAGAGGGCGGTGGAACTCTACGAAAAGCTGCAGGCGCGCCATCCGTTCGGGCCACACGCGCAGCAGGCGCAACTCGATCTTGCCTACGCCTATTTCAAGAAGGAGGAGGCGGCCTCGGCCGTGGCGGCCTGCGATCGTTACATCAAGCTGTACCCGAACAGCGAGGGGGTCGACTACGCCTTCTATCTGAAGGGGCTCGCCAACTTCAACCAGGGCCAGCAGGGGCTCGTCGAGCGCTATCTGCCGACCGATCCGTCACAGCGGGATCCGGGCGCGGCGGCGCAGTCGTTCAACGATTTCTCCGAGCTCGTGAAGCGCTATCCGAACAGCATCTACGTGGAGGACGCACGCCTGCGCATGGTCTACCTGCGCAACATCCTGGCGCAGCACGAGGTCAATGTCGCCAAGTACTACATGCGGCGCGAGGCCTACGTCGCGGCCGCCAACCGCGCGCGCTACGTGGTGGAGAACTATCAGCAGGCCCCGGCAATGCCGGAGGCGCTCACCATCATGGCCAAGGCCTACCGGATCCTCGGCATGGAGGACCTCGCCAACGATGCCCTGCGCGTCCTGGAGCTGAATTTCCCCAATCATCCGGGCCTGCAGGAGGCGCGGGAGGCCGTGATCCGCTGATCGCGGCGGTGATGCGTGATTCGTGATCGGTGATCAGGGGCCTGCCAGTCACGATTCACCAGTTACGAATCACGAATCGGCAGGGACCTCTGAGTAGCCGGAGGTGATCGGATAGCGCCGGTCGCGGCCGAACGCCCGCACCGAGATCCTCACCCCGGGGGCGGCCTGGCGGCGCTTGTATTCGTTGTGATCGACCATGCGCACGACCCGCTTGACGGTCCCGGCATCGAAGCCGGCGGCGACGATCTCCTCGGGCGGCTGGTCGTGCTCGACGTAACGCTCGAGGATCGCATCGAGCACGGGATAGGGCGGCAGGCTGTCCTGGTCGGTCTGGTTCTCACGCAGCTCGGCGGTCGGGGGTCGATCGAAGACCCGCTGCGGGATGACCTCCTTGATGCCGTTGCGGTACCTGGCGAGGCGGTAGACGAGCATCTTCGGTACGTCCTTCAGCGGCGCGAAGCCGCCGGCCATGTCGCCATAGAGCGTGGCGTAGCCGCAGGCCATCTCGCTCTTGTTCCCCGTCGTCAGGACGATCCTGCCGGTCTTGTTGGAGATCGCCATCAGGATGATGCCGCGGCAGCGGGCCTGGATGTTCTCCTCCGTGGTGTCGGCGGCAAGGCCGGCGAAACGTTGCTCCAGCGCCTCGCCGAAGGCGGTGAATGGCCGCTCGATGGAGATGGTCTGATGCCGCACGCCGAGTGCCTCGGCCTGCGCGCGCGCGTCCTCGATGCTCATTGACGCGGTGTAACGCGACGGCATCAGCACGCCCTCGACCGCATCGGCGCCCAGGGCATCGACCGCGACGGCAAGCGTCAGGGCCGAGTCGATGCCGCCGGACAGGCCGATGATCGCCCCCTTGAAGCGGTTCTTGCCGACGTAGTCGCGCACGCCAGTGACCAGCGCCGCGTAGGCGCTCTCCTCGTCCTGCAATGGCGCCGCCCTGGTCCCGCTCACCGAGACCGCCTCGGGCGTGCCGCCCAGTTCGATCATCTCCAGCGACTCCCTGAACTCCGGTGCGCGCGCGACGACCTCGCCCCTGGCGTCGAGCGCCATCGACGCGCCATCGAAGACGAGTTCGTCCTGACCGCCCACCAGGTTCAGGTACAGCACCGGCATGCGGCCCTCGCGTACCGCTGCCTGCAGGATCTCCTCGCGGGCGCGCGTCTTGCCCAGGTGGTAGGGTGAGCCGTTGATGTTGATCATCAGGTGCGCCCCGACCGCGCGCGCCTGGAAACATGTGCCATGTACCCAGAGGTCCTCGCAGATGGTCAACGCCGTGGGGATCCCCTGCAGGTCGAAGACACACGGCTTGTCGCCAGCGACGAAATAGCGCTTCTCATCGAACACGCTGTAATTGGGCAGGTGCTGCTTGTGATAGGTCGCGATGATGCGGCCGTTGCGGATGACCGAGCAGGTGTTGTGCAGGCCGCGCACGGTGCGTTGCGGATAGCCCAGGACGACATCGACATCCCGGACCGCTGCGCAGATCTCTGCCAGGGCCCTGTCGATCTGACCGTATAGGGCCTTGCGCAGCAGCAGGTCCTCGGGCGGATAACTGGTCAGTGTGAGCTCGGGGAAGGCGACAAGGGCCGCACCCTGTTGCCTGGCCATCCCCGCCCATTCGATGACGCGCGCGGCGTTGCCCTGCACGTCCCCCACCAGGAGATTGATCTGAGCGAGGGCGATGCGGACGGCGGCCTTTTTCTTCATCCGTTCATATTACAGAACCGCTGCCGGCGCGGGCGAGGGCGCTCGCGCCGGCACAGGCGATCGCCGGCGGGCGCGTCAGCGGTCGAGGCGCCGGGCGATGGCGGCGCCGAGCTGGGCCGGGGAGCGGACGGTGGTCACCCCGGCTGCCTCCAGCGCGGCGAACTTCCCGGCCGCCGTGCCCTTGCCGCCGGAGACGATGGCGCCGGCATGTCCCATGCGCTTGCCGGGCGGGGCGGTGACCCCGGCGATATACGCGACGACCGGCTTGGTCACGTTGTTGGCGATGAATTCCGCGGCATCCTCCTCGGCGTTGCCGCCGATCTCGCCGACCATGATGATGCCCTCGGTGCCGGGGTCGGCCTGGAACAGGCCCAGGCAGTCGATGAAGTTCATGCCGTGGATGGGGTCTCCGCCGATGCCGACGCAGGTGCTCTGGCCGAGACCGGCCCGCGTCGTCTGATGCACGGCCTCGTAGGTCAGCGTACCGGAGCGCGAGACGATGCCGATGCGGCCGGGGGTATGGATCTTGCCGGGCATGATGCCGATCTTGCATTCGCCCGGGGTGATGACGCCGGGGCAGTTCGGTCCGATGAGCCGGGTCTGCGGAGAGCGCGCCAGCGCCGCCTTGACCTTGACCATGTCGATGACCGGTATGCCTTCCGTGATGCAGGCGATCACCTCGATGCCGGCATCGGCGGCCTCGACGATGGCCTCCGCCGCGTAGGCCGGCGGCACGAAGATCATGGTCGCCTCCGCGCCCGTCGCCGCAACGGCGTCATGCACCGTGTTGAACACGGGCAGGCCGAGATGCTCGCTGCCGCCGCGACCCGGGGTCACGCCGCCGACCACCTTCGTGCCGTACTCCAGCGCCTGCCGGGAGTGGAAGGTGCCCTGGTGCCCGGTGTAGCCCTGACAGATGACCCTGGTGTTCCTGTTGACGAGTATCGACATTCACTTGCTCCCTGCCGCGGCGACCGCCTTCTGCGCGGCGTCATCGAGATCGCTGGCCGTGATGATGGGCAGCCTGCTGGCAGCGAGCAGGGCGTAACCCTGCTCGACGTTGGTGCCTTCCAGGCGTGCGACCACGGGGACGCTCACGCCCACCTCGCGCACGGCGTTGATGATCCCCTCGGCGATGAGATCGCAGCGGACGATGCCGCCGAAGATGTTCACCAGGATCGCCTTCACCTTTGCATCGGAGACGATGAGCTTGAACGCCTCGGTCACCTTCTCGGCATTGGTACCGCCGCCGACATCGAGGAAGTTTGCCGGCTCCCCGCCGTGCAGCTGGATGATGTCCATGGTGGCCATGGCGAGCCCCGCGCCGTTGACCATGCAGGCGATGTTCCCGTTCATGGTCACGTAGTTCAGATCGAACCGCTTGGCATGGGACTCCTTGGGGTCTTCCTGGGTGGGATCCCGCCACTGCTCGAGCGCCGGTTGCCGGAACAACGCATTGTCGTCGATGTTGACCTTCGCATCGAGCGCCTGCACGTCGCCCTGCCCGGTCACGACCAGGGGGTTGATCTCGATGAGGCTCAGGTCCCTGTCGATGAACAGGCGATACATGGCGTTTAGTATTGCGGTCAATTGTCCGCGCTGCTTTTCATCGAAGCCGAGAAAAAACCCGATGCGGCGGCACTGGTAGCCCATCAGGCCGAGCACCGGGTCGATGCTGAGCGTGAAGATCTTCTCCGGCTCCTTCGCGGCCACCTCCTCGATGTCCATGCCGCCGGCAGGGGAGGCCATGATGGCGATGCGCCGCGCGGAACGGTCGACGAGCATCGCGAGATAGATCTCCCGCGCGATTTCGGTCGTCGCCTCCACCAGCACGCAGCTGACCGGTTGTCCGGCCGGACCGGACTGGCGGGTGACCAGACGTTTGCCCAGCATGTCGTGAACGATGTGCTCGAGCTGCTCGCGGCTGCTGGCGATGCGCACCCCGCCCGCCTTGCCGCGGCCGCCGGCGTGGACCTGCGCCTTGACGATCCATCCGTGACCCTGCCCCTTGACCGCCGAGGCGTTGGCCAGGGCCTCGTGGATGGAGTGCGCCGGTTTGCCGGCCGGGACCGGGATGCCATATTCTGCGAACAGCTGCTTGGACTGGTATTCGTGGAGATTCATGACCTCGGTCTTTCTGTCCGTTGTAGGTTTCCGCACGCGGCGGCCGGGCCGATCGCCGTGCCGGAGGGCCGGGGCGCCGCGCACCCCACTAATCATAGACGGTGACGCGCCATGAGCTACCTGCTTCGTTGGCTGATCGTGCTGGCGGTGGTGTGGATCGCGTTCCGGCTGTGGCGTTCCGCGAGCCGGCGCTCCACGACCGACCGCCCGGGCTCGACGACAGTTCCGCTGGTTCGCTGCGCCCATTGCGGCACCCACGTCCCGGCGCACGAGGCCCTGGAACGCGGCGGGCAGCACTACTGTTCGCTGGAACACCTCCAGGCCGGTCCGCGGGCGGGATGACCGGGCTCGCTGCGATCGCTGACGTCACCGGGGCCGCGCGCGGCGCGGCTGCCGATACGACCGGTTGGCGCGCCCTGCGCTACTTCAACATCTACCGCCTCGTCCTGACCGGGCTGTTCGCGGTTTTCGTACTGGCCAAGACCCTGCCGCCTCCCCTGGGCGCCGTCGACCCGGAACTGTTCGCGGTGGCGGTGCTCGTCTACTTTGCCAGCACGATCGCGATGCAGGTGTTCATCGAGCAGCGCTACGCCACTAAGATCACGCTGACCTACGCGCTGGTGGCGCTCGATACCGCCGCCGTGGTCGTCATGATGTTCAGCAGCGGCGGGGTGGCCAGCGGGCTGGGCATGCTGCTGGTCGTCACCATCGTCGGTGCGAGTATCCTTGCCACCGGGCGCCATGCGTTGGCGTTCGCCGCGATCGCGTCCATCGCCGTGCTCGCCGAGGAGATCTACGCCGCCGCCGTCAACAGGCTGCCGGTCGTCAACTACACCCAGGCCGGGCTGCTCGGCATCACCTTTTTTGCCGCCTCGTTGCTGGCGTATGTCTCCGCGCGCCGCGTGCGCGAGAGCGAGGCGCTGGCGCGCCAGCGCGCGGCGGCGCTGGCCAGCCTGGAGCGCCTCAACGAGCACATCGTGCAGCGCATGCGCTCGGGTATCCTGGCCATCGACAGTGAGCAGCGGGTGCGGTTGATGAACGCCTCCGCCGCCAGGCTGCTCGGTACCGAGCATGGCGCCGAGGGGCAGCCGCTGGCGGCGCTCCTGCCCGAGATCGGTCGCCGCTACGAGATGTGGCGCGCCGACGGGCGCAATGTCTCCATGCCCATACACGGACGGGGTGTGGACTTGACCGTTGCTTTCAGCGCCCTGGGCGGCGACGGCCAGGAGGGCGCGCTGGTGTTCCTGGAGGACGACGCGATGCTCCGCCAGCGCGCGCAGCAGCTGAAGCTCGCCTCGCTCGGCCGGCTGGTGGCAAGCATCGCGCACGAGGTGCGCAATCCCCTGGGCGCGATCAGCCATGCCGCGCAACTGCTCGAGGAGTCCGACACGCATGGCAGGGAGGACCGGCGCCTCACCGAGATCATCCGCGATCACGCGCGGCGCGTGAATGCCATCGTGGAGAACGTCATGAACCTTGCGCGGCGGGAGATGCCGGTGCCCGAGGCGTTCGAACTCAGGCCCTGGCTCGATGAATTCGTGGCCGAGTTCGTGGAGCGGCACGATCTCGGCAGCGACGCGGTGACCGTCGCCGTCGCCCCCGGAAACCTCACCGTGCGCATGGATCGGAGCCAGTGCCAGCAGGTGTTGTGGAATCTCTGCGAGAATGCCCTGCGCTACAGCCGCGGCACGCCGCTCATCGAGCTGCGCTCCGGCACCGACGAGCGATCCGGGCGCCCGTTTCTCGACGTTGTCGATCACGGCACCGGTATCCCGGCGGAGTTCGTGGAGCGGGTCTTCGAGCCGTTCGCGACCACCGAGGCCAAGGGCACCGGCCTGGGACTGTACATCGCCAACGAGCTGTGCGAGGCGAACCAGGCGTCGTTGCGGCTCGAGGCCAATACGCCCGGTGGTTGCCGATTCCGTATAAACTTCGCACATCCGGCGCGTCAGCAGTTGACGGAAGCCTAGCGTCGCAGCGCCGCGGGCGCGGTGGTTCGATGAGCGTGGCGCCGGACGCGTGATTCAATAAGGGATCAACCTGCCGGCAGAGGCCCTGCCGAGCCGGGACTGGCCGCGGCAGCGGGGAAACAAGTGAGCAGACAGCCCGTAGCTCTGATTGTCGATGACGAGCCCGACATCCGGGAGCTGCTCGCCATCACGCTGACCC
>JAJVHZ010000001.1:182430-188660 GCA_022072255.1 Gammaproteobacteria bacterium
GCCGGCAGAGGCCCTGCCGAGCCGGGACTGGCCGCGGCAGCGGGGAAACAAGTGAGCAGACAGCCCGTAGCTCTGATTGTCGATGACGAGCCCGACATCCGGGAGCTGCTCGCCATCACGCTGACCCGCATGGGGGTCGACAGCGTCGCGGCGGCGAACCTCGGCGAGGCTCGCGATCTGTTGAAGCGCGGTGGGTTCCATCTGTGCCTGACCGACATGAAGCTCCCGGACGGCAACGGCCTGGATCTGATCGCGCACATCCAGGGCAATCATCCGAATCTGCCGGTGGCGATGATCACCGCCCACGGCAACATGGAGTCCGCCATCCAGGCACTGAAGAGCGGCGCGTTCGATTTCGTCACGAAGCCCGTCGATCTGTCGGTGCTGCGTCGTCTGGTCGAGACCGCGCTCAAGCTCGACGAGCAGCGGCAGGAGGCCGGCCGCTCGACACTGATCGGCGAGTCGGCGAGCGTGTGCGAGTTGCGCGCCAAGATCGCCAAGCTCGCGCGCAGCCAGGCGCCCGTGTACATCAGCGGCGAGTCCGGGACCGGCAAGGAGCTGGTGGCGCAGATGATCCACGAGCAGGGCCCGCGCGCGAGCCAGCCCTTCGTGCCCGTGAACTGCGGCGCCATCCCGCACGATCTCATCGAGAGCGAGCTCTTCGGTCACAAGAAGGGCAGTTTCACGGGCGCGGTCGCCGACAAGCCGGGCCTGTTCCAGACCGCGCAGGGCGGGACCCTGTTCCTCGACGAGGTGGCCGACCTGCCGCTTTCGATGCAGGTGAAGCTGCTGCGCGCGATTCAGGAGCGGGCCATACGGCCGGTCGGGTCGCAGACGGAGGTCAAGGTCGACGTGCGCATCCTGAGCGCCACCCACAAGAATCTTGCGGCCATGGTGACGGCCGGCAGCTTCCGGCAGGACCTCTACTACCGCATCAACGTCATCGAGGTGCATGTCGCACCGCTGCGGGAGCGCACGGACGACATACCCCTGCTGGTGGATTTCATTGTCACCCGCCTTGCGCGTGACAACGGGGTTCCCAGGCCGCAGCTCGCCGAGGAGGCGATGTGGGCGCTGCGCGGCTATGCCTTTCCCGGTAACGTGCGCGAGCTGGAAAACATCCTCGAGCGGGCGATGACCCTGTGCGAGGGCGACCGCATCGGCGTCGGTGATCTGCAGTTGCGCTTGCCCGGGGAGTCGACGGTCGGCAGCGAGGTCGAGACGACGGCGGAGCTGGATTCCGCGCTGCACCAGATCGAGCGCAAACGCATCGTTGCTGCCCTGGAGCAGGCCGGCGGCAACAAGACGGCAGCCGCCAGGCTGCTCGGGATCAGCTTTCGGTCGCTGAGGTACCGGCTGGAGAAACTCGGGTTGGGCAAGGCGGACTGACGGCCAGCGTCAAGATGGACAAAATTTGTCAGTCAGGGCGCCGGGCCGTCATCGGCGATTCTGTGACCGCCTTCCCGGACACCATCGGAAGACCACTACCGGCTCACAACACCCAATATAGTTATTACTTGGCACGGGCGCTGCATCGTTGCCGCCAAGCCCTGACACGGCGGCTCCGGTGACTGCAAGCTGGTATCAGCCTCAAGTTGCCCCGGGTCGTTGCCGATACCGGCACGGGGTACCCAATCCTTAACCGATTCGAAGGAGAGTCGAAATGAAGAAGCAGTATCAGAAGGGCTTTACGCTTATCGAGTTGATGATCGTGGTCGCGATCATCGGCATCCTGGCCGCCATCGCCATCCCGGCCTATCAGGACTACACCGTCCGCGCGAAGGTGACGGAAGGCCTGAACCTCGCCTCCGCCGCCAAGACCTCCGTGTCGGAATATCGCGTCAGCCAGGCCGTATGGCCGACCAGCAACCTGCAGGCCGGCGTCGCCGCCGCGGCGAGCATCGCCTCGAAGTACGTCTCCGGCGTCACCATTGCTGGCAACGGTCTGATCACCGTCACGTTCACGGCCAGCGTCGATTCAACCGCCACTAACGACACCGTCATCTTCACCCCGACGGTCCGCGTGGCGGGTGGTGCCGCTGTCGACTGGTCGTGCAGGACGGGTAGCCTGGAGCCGAAGTTCCGTCCGGCGAACTGCCGTCCGTAACTCCCGCGCTTCGTCGTAGTAGCATAGGATCGCCCCGGCTCCCGCCGGGGCGATTCGTTTTGGGAGGCAAGTCCGCTTGGATATCGCCGCATCCACCGCCCGTTCATTCCTCGGCGCATTCAAGTCTGCGGTGCCCCCGATGCTTCTGCTGGTCCTATGTGCCCTGCTGTACTGGCCGGGCCTGCGCGGTGAACTCATTGTCGACGATCTTCCCAACCTGAAGCCGTTCGGGGATCTGGAACGCGGTCTGATCCGTTGGCAGGACATCGTTGCGGACAACGCATCGGGCCCGCTGGGACGGCCCCTCGCCATGCTCAGCTTCCTCGCGGACTACTACGTTGGGGGCGGCAGGGTCTTCCAGTTCAAGCTGACCAATCTGCTCATTCATCTGCTCTGCGGGGTGCTGGTCTACGCGCTCGCAGGCCTGCTGTTTGCGCGCCATCGCACCATGCCACCCGCGGCGCGAAGGTGGTGGGCCCTGCTCGCCATGGCACTCTGGCTGACTGCGCCCCTGTTCGCGAGCACGGTGCTGTACGTCATCCAGCGCATGGCGCAGCTTGCCACGCTGTTTTCCCTCGTCGGCCTGGTCTCGTACGTGTACGGCAGAGAGCAGCTCGACATCAGCTTTCGCCGCGGTGCGGCTTTCATACTTGCGGCCTACCTGATCGCTCTGCCACTTGCGGTACTTAGCAAGGAGAATGGAGCGATCCTGCCGCTGCTCATCCTGGTCACGGAGATCTTCTGGTTCGGATTTGCGGGCCAAGGCAGGGCGGTTCGATTCCTGCGCACCGTGCATGCCCTGTTCGCGGTCGTGCCCGTGATCGCGGGCGCAGTCTGGCTGGCTACGCACACTGATGCCTTCCTGTCGCGTTACGCGGGGCGCGACTTCACGCTCTCCGAGCGCCTGATGACGCAGGCGCGCGTATTGTGGGACTATCTTGCCCAGTTGTTTCTGCCGAATGGGCTGCGTATGGGCGTGATCCATGACGACTTCGTCATCTCCCGCAGCCTTGCCAATCCTCCCACGACGGCGATCGCCATCGCAGCCTGGATCGCGGTGATCACGACTCTGGTGTTGTGGCGGAAGTCAGTCACCGTGCGCCTCCTGGCCTTCGGCCTGACGTTCTTTCTGATCGGTCATTTGATTGAATCCACCGTACTTCCCCTCGAGATCTATTTCGAGCATCGCAATTACCTGCCCGCCACCGGGTTGTTCATAGCCGCGGCCGGCGTCGCAGCGCACTTGTGCCACCGGTTCGAGGGGCTGCGACGAGTCGCTGTCTTGCTGGCGCTGATCCCATTGCTGACCGGGTTTATCGCCTACCAACGGGTCATGACCTGGCAGTCCGCCGAGGCGATTGCGCTGATGGCAGAGAACAGTCACGGGCGCTCGCCTCGTCTGCAGACCGCCCTCATTTCAAGATATCTTCGGGACGGCGATCTCGGGAACGCCAAGCGTCATATCAACATGCATGCGGAGCTGGTGGGGGGACGAACGGCGGGCCACGCCTTGCATGAACTCGAGGCCTATTGCCGGGTCGGACACAGTCCCTCGGACGCGGAGTACCGCGCCATCGTTGCTACCGAGCGTGTCGACATGAGCGTCTACACCCACGAGAGAATTCTGGCACTCGCCGACCTGTTGCAGCACGGCAACTGTGCGAGAGTGGATCTCGGCAGACTGCAGCCCTGGTTCCGGGCACTGGCTCGTCAGATCGAGGCAGGCACCGACTGGCTGAACCAGTTCCACTTTGGCCGACTGCTCTGGTACGTGGGCGAACGGGAGGGCGCAGTCAGGCTTTTTGATGCCGCCAATCGCAGCGACCCCGCGCGGCTGGAACCGGATCTCATCAAGATTCAGATATTGCTGTCACAGGGTGATCGGGACGCTGCCCGAGGCGTACTGGCGACGCTCAATGCCCGGATGGGTCATGCATCGAAATACCAGCGGGAGGTAATTGAGCAGTTGAAACGCACTGTCGCGGCGGAGACAGAAGCCGGGGCATCCCCGCCGTGAGCAGCGTGATGGATGATGCCCATGTGGACGAGTGGGCCGGAATCGTGCAGATTGTGTCTGGTAGGACGTTCTGGAGATAAAGTACGGCTGAAGATGCACATCCTGGCAGGCTGGAGCCGGATCAGTTTCCCAGTCACGCCTGAGCGTGCCTCAAACCCTTAGAGAATGACGCGAGCGGCCACCACAGATCCATCCGTCACGCCGGGGGCGGACACGACTGCCGCGATGCCGGAGTTTCCGCTTAGCATCGTGCTGCCAGCGCGCAACGAGGCGCAGTCGCTGCTGACACTCGTGCCGCGCCTCAAGGCACAATATCCCGCGGCCGAAATCATCGTCGTCAACGACGGATCGACGGACGGTACCGCAAAGGCGGCGGCCGACGGGGGCGCAATAGTCGTGACTCACCCCTACAGGAAGGGCAACGGCGCGGCCATCAAGAGCGGTGCACGGACCGCGCGCGGAGACGTCATCGTTTTCATGGATGCCGACAGCCAGCACGCCCCGGAGGACGTAGGCCGGCTGGTAGCAAAGCTGAATGAGGGTTACGAGATGGCCGTCGGCGCGCGCGACGCGGCCTCGCAGGCCAGCTTCGGCCGTCGGATGGCAAACGAATTCTATAGTCGCTTCGCGAGCTGGATGGTCAAGCACGAAGTCAAGGATCTCACGTCGGGCTTCCGGGCGGTGAAGGCGGCCAGATTCCGCGAGTTCCTGCACCTGCTGCCCAACGGCTTTTCCTACCCGACCACCAGCACCATGGCCTTCTTTCGCACGGGCTACTCGGTTGCGTACGTGCCCATCAAGGCGGCCAAGCGCCTTGGAGACAGTCACATTCGACCGATCCGAGACGGGTTGAAGTTCGTTCTGATCATGTTCCGGATCTGCACCCTGTTCTCGCCCTTGCGCCTGTTCGGCCCCATCAGCTTCGGATTCTTCTCGGTTGCATCGGCATATTACGCGTATACGTATTTCACTCTCGGCCGATTTACGAACATGAGCGCATTGCTCTACTCGACCAGCATCATCATCTTCCTGATCGGATTGATCTCCGAGCAGATAACGATGCTGATTTACAAGCGCGACTGATGTGAACGGAGCGGGCCCGATCAACGCAATGATGCCGCGGCGGCCCCAGCCAGGCCGGTAGTGAATCGTGATACATGTCGTCATCGGCACGAAGGCCCAGTTGATAAAAATGGCACCCGTGCTTCGCGCCATCAGGCAGCGGGGCGGCTCCTATCGCTACATTTCAACGGGACAGCACAGCGAGACAATGGACGATATTCTCGGCGATTTCGAACTGCCCGGTCCGGACTACAGCCTTTACAGTGGCAAGGACATCACATCCGTCCCTGCCATGCTGGGTTGGGTAATCCGCGTTGTGTCGCACGTGCTCACGAATCGTGAGAGCGTGTTCGCCGGCGATCGCGGCGGCATTGTGCTGGTGCACGGCGACACCTTCTCGACGATCCTGGGCGCGTTGATCGGGCGAATTGGTGGACATCGAGTTGGCCACGTCGAGTCGGGACTGAGGTCCTTCAACCTCTTTCACCCGTTTCCAGAGGAGCTCACGCGCCTGGCGACGATTTGTTTGTCGGATGTGCTCTTCTGCCCAGGCGAGAAGGCAGTGGCAAACGTCGAGTCGCGCGGCGCAGCGAAGATAAATACGTTCACGAACACGCTCCATGACTCGGTAGACTACGCCCTCGGGCACGCCACGGAATCAAGTCTGGACGAAATTGTGCCTCGCGAGCCGTACGCAGTCGTGACCTTGCATCGTTTCGAGAACATTTATTCCAGGAGCGCTCTGGAGCGTGTCGTGGACATCGTCCTCCATGTGGCGCGAAAGCACAGGCTGCTGTTCGTGCTTCACAAACCGACCGAGCGCAAGCTGCGGGGATTCGGATTCTATGATCGCATTTGCAGCAATGCGAATATTGAGTGCCGCCCCCGGTACAGCTATTTCCCTTTCCTGCGATTGATATCCGGGGCTGAGTTCGTCATAAGCGACGGGGGCAGCAACCAGGAGGAATGCGCCTACATGGGCAAGCCGATACTGCTACTGAGGATGACGACAGAGCGCGATGATGGACTTGGCGCGAACTGCGT
>JAJVHZ010000076.1 GCA_022072255.1 Gammaproteobacteria bacterium
CCGCAGATCCTCGCCCTGGGCATGCGCGGCCTTCAGCTCCTCCGCGAGGCGCTCCATGCGGCGTCGCTCGCCGTCGCGCTCGGCAGTGAGTCTTGCCTGCTCCGCGCGCGCCTGCTCCTGCGCCTGCTCCTGCGCCTGCGTGACGGCCTCGAGCTGACGCCGCAGCTCCGCGGCCTCGCCGCGCGCCCTCTGCAGATCGCCTGACTGCGATCGCGCCTCCGCAAGCTGCGCCGTCGCCACATCCAGGCGCCCCTGCGCGGCCACGAGTTCCTTGCGCAATCTCTCGAGATCGGCGGCCGCGGATTTCAGATTGTTCGTCTCGGCGCTGGCCGCCTTCAGCCTCGCGCGCAGATCGGCCGCCTCGGCCCTGGCCCTGTCGAGCTCGCTCGCCGCGCCCTGCAGCCGCTCCAACTCGGCCACCGTGGCGCCAAGACGCGCCCTGGTGTCTTCATGCTCGTTCGCCTGCGCCTCCTGCGCCCGCCTCGCGGCATCCAGCTCGCGGCGTATCCGTTCCGCCTGCACGCCGGTCTGTTCGAGTTCGGTGATGCGCGCCCGCAGCGCCCCGATCTCCTGCCCGGCCTCATCCAACCTTTCCCGCAGTGCGCCGTACTCGAGCTGCGCGCGTCTGGCCTCGCTCGTCGCGGCCTCCTGCGTTTCATGAGCGGCCTGCAGCTGCGCCCGCAGCTGCGCAGCCTCGGCCTGCGCACCCTCGAGTTGACGCTCGTGCTGCGCCCTGGCGCCGTGCCGAGCGTCGGCGGCCGCCTGCAACTGCTCGCGCAGCTGCTGAGTCTGGAGCTGCGCCGCATCGAGGGCATCTGCCGCCGCGGTCAGCTTCGCCACCTGCTCCTCGGCGCCGCCGAGCCTCGCGCGCAGGTCCTGCGCCTCGGCGCGCGCCTCCTCGAGCGCCGACTTCGCGTCCTTCTGCCGATCGAGCTCGCCGACGGCGTTCTGCAGCCGGGCGCGCAGGTCCTCCTGCTCGCTGCGCAGACGATCGGCCTCGGCATGGGCCGCGCCCTGACCGGCAATCACTGCCTCGAGCTGCGCGCGTGCCTCCTGCAGCGCGGCGTCCAGTCCCCGGTTGGCCTCGGCCTCGCGCTGCAGCTTGGCGAGCTGATCGGTTGTCGCCTCCAGGCGCTGGCGCGCCTGCCTCGACTCGGGGATCTCGCGGCGCAGCGACTCCAGCTCCTCGCGATCGGCGCCCAGTCGCGCCAGTTCCTGCTTCATGGCCTGGAGTTCGCCGCGGGCCTCCTCGACCTCACGCCGGGCCACCTCCAGCTCGAGCTGGCTCTCGCCGACATCGTGGGCCTGCGCGCGCAGGGCGCTGACCTCTGCGCGCGCGGACTCGAGCGCACCGCGCATCTCCTCGAGATCGCCGGGCACCACCGCGGCCCCGCCTTCGGCGCGCAGCATCTCGTTCTCCGAGCGCAGGCGCTCGTAATCGGACCGCAGACTCTCGTGCTGCCGTTCGCCGGCTTCGAGCTTTTTCCTTGTCTCCTCACCCGCGGCAAGCGCAGCCTCGAGATCGGCGCGTGCCTTGTCTGTGGCGTTCTCGTAGTTGTGGATCCGGTAACGCCAGGTGTCGAGCTCCGACTGCAGCCGCGCCGTGCGTTGCGCCACCCGGCGACGCCAGTACCACCAATCGATGAGCCATTCGGCCAGCCATCCGACAATGAGCCCCACGACCAGCCAGGCCATCGGACTCATCTGGAGCTGCACTTGCCACATAACTCCTCCTGGGAACCTTATGACTAGCGGTGAGTGGCGCGCGGTACGCCCGTGTTCACGGCGGAGTCTCGCCGCAGCCTGCCTGTGTATCGACCCTCGCGCCGGGCCCACCGTGGGAGCCGGAATATTACCTACCCCAGCCCATTTTCTCAAAGAAACAGGCTACTATACCGCTGTGCTCAACCTGAGCGCGATGTCGTGCCGACGCCGGCGGCAACCTCGCCGGCCAGCGCTCCGGAACACAACCTGACACTGACACATGACGCACGCCAGCCAGGGCGATTCGCGCACCCCCCACGTGGATCGCCGGGACGGGCTGGCCTCGTGGGGCATGGTGTCGGTGCTCGGCGCGCAGTTTCTCTCCGCGCTGGCCGACAATGCGCTGCTGTTTGCCGCGATCGCGGCACTGAAGGCCGATACCGCCCCGGCCTGGACCACGCCGCTGCTCCAGGATTTCTTCGTGGTCTCCTACGTCCTGCTCGCCCCGTGGGTCGGCCCCTTCGCCGATGCCCTGCCGAAAGGGTGGGTGATGATGATCGGCAACCTCATCAAGCTGTGCGGCGCAGTGCTCGTGCTCGTGGGCGTGCACCCGCTGCCCGCCTACGGCCTGGTCGGACTCGGCGCCGCGCTCTACTCGCCGGCGAAGTACGGGATACTGAGTGAGCTGGTGCCCGCCGGGAAGCTGGTCAAGGCCAACGGACTCATCGAGGGCTCGACGATCGTGGCGATCCTGATGGGCACGATCGCCGGCGGGATCATCGCCGACCACTCGGTGCGATTGGCGTTCGTCTCCGTCGCGGTGTGTTATCTGCTCGCGGCCCTGGCGAATCTCGGGATCCCGCGGCTGCCGCCGGCGCACCCCATGTCCGAGTTCGACCTGCGCAGCATACTGCGCGACTTCAGCGACGCGGTGCGCATGTTCTGGCGCGCGCGCGACAGCCGCTTCGGATTGCTCGGCGCCAGCCTGTTCTGGGGGGCCGGCAGCACCCTGCGCTTCCTGCTCGTGGCGTGGGTGCCCGTGGCGCTGCACATCAGCGACACGCAGACCCCGGCCAAGCTCAACGCCGCGGTGGCCATCGGCGTGGCCGTCGGCGCGGCGCTGGCCGCGAGACACATCTCCCTTCCCCGGATCAACCGCGTGCTGGTCCCGGGCTTCCTGATGGGAGTGCTGGTCGCGCTCCTCGCGCCGCTGCAGTCGCTGCCGGCCGCGGCGCTGCTGCTGGTCCTGCTGGGCGCCGCCAGCGGCATGTTCATCGTGCCCATCAATGCCCTGCTGCAGGAGTGCGGGCACGCCACCATCGGCGCCGGGCACGCCGTCGCGGTCCTGAATCTCTTCGTCAATCTCTCGATGCTCATTACCGTTGCCCTCTACACCGCCGTGACGCATGCGGGCGCGCCGGTCGTGCCGACGGCGTACGGCTTTGGCATCGTCATCATGGTGGGAATCGCAGCCCTCGGAGTGTGGCGGTTGCGCGGCGCGGGCCGCTAGACCGGGCGGCCCGCGCGCGGGAGGCGTCCCGGCCCGGTCCGTCCGGCCCTCAGACCGCGCCCTGTGCTTGCAGCAGGGCGCGCACACGTTCGGCATCCGCCGGCGTGTCGACGCCAACACCCGTGGGCGCCCGGGCCTCGGCGACCGCGATCGTGTAGCCGTGCTGCAGGACCCGCAGCTGCTCCAGCGCCTCGAGCGACTCCAGAGTCGTCGGCGCGAGCCCGCTGTAGACACGCAGGAAGCCGGCGCGGAAGGCGTACAGCCCGATGTGACGGAAATATGGCTGTGCCGGCGGCAGCGCCGCGGGGGTTCCCGCGAACGCGGCACGCGCCCACGGTATCGGGGCGCGGCTGAAATACAGCGCGCGTCCCTGCTCGTCCATCACCACCTTCACGATATTGGGATCGAAGACCTCGCGCGCGTCGTGGATGCGCTCGCATACCGTGGCCATCACCGCCCGGTCATCCCGCGCGAGCAGGTCGGCGACCTGGTGCAGGACCTCGGCGGGCATCAGCGGCTCGTCCCCCTGCAGGTTGACCACGACGTGCTCCGCGTCGAACCGCAGCACCTCGACCACCTCGGCAATTCGATCGGTTCCCGACGGATGCTCCGCGGAGGTCATCACCACCTCGGCGCCGAAGCCGCGCGCCACCGCCGCGATGCGCCCGTCGTCCGTGGCGATGACGACCCTCCCGGCGCCGCTGCCGCAGGCGCGCCGGTGCACATGCTGCAGCAGCGGCATGCCGGCGATGTCCACCAGAGGTTTGCCGGGAAACCGGCTGGAGCCGTAGCGTGCCGGGATGATGACGGTAAAGGGCATGAACTCTGCTCGGCGCCGACAGCCTCATGCACCCGCTTCAGCGCAGGCGCTCGTACTCCTCGTCGCTCAGCGGTCTCGCCTCCTCCTCCAGCATCACCGGTATGCCGTCGCGTATCGGATAGGCCAGTCGCGCGGCCTTCGAGATGAGCTCCTGCCGTTCCTTGTCGTAGATGAGCGGCCCCTTGGTGACGGGGCAGGCCAGAATGTCCAGCAGGCGTTTATCCATGGGAATACCTCTTCAACAGTTCAAGGAGGCGGTGGCCGAAGACCGGCGGCAATTCCGCCTCGATCGGTTCGAACCAGTGTTCCGGCCCTGCAAAGCGGCTGCATTTCACCGCGTCCTTCTCGGTCATGATAACCGGCAGGCCGTCATTGAAGCAGATGTCCGTCATCTCGTAGCGATGATGGTCGGGGAAGGCGTGACGGTGCACGCGGTAGCCGCGCGTGCGCAGGGAATTGAAAAAGGCGTCGGGATTGCCGGTGCCGGCAACCGCGTGCACCGCCACGCCCTGCGCCGGTGCCGGCGGTGTCCCGCCCGGCAGCTCGACGCGCACCTGCCTCATCGGCATGGTCAGGTATTTCATGGCGAACTCGCCGCGGCCGGCGATCCCGCTGGTGACGATCATGTCGACGCTCTTCAGCCGCGACACGGGCTCGCGCAGCGGACCGGCCGGCAGACAGTGGCCGTTGCCGTGACGGCGCACGCCGTCGACGACCGCTATCTCGACGTCGCGCCCGAGACGGTAATGCTGCAGCCCGTCATCGCTGATGATCACGTCGCAGCGATGGTGTTGCAGCAGCGCCGAGGCGCAGGCCAGACGGTCGGGGCCGACCGCCACCGGTCCGCCGCAGTGGCGCGCGATCACCAGCGGTTCATCGCCGACCATGAACGCGTCGCTGTCGGGCCGCACCTGCTGCGGCCAGCTGCGCGCATGGCCGCCGTAGCCGCGGCTGACGACGCCGGGGCTCAGACCGTGTGCCTTCAGGAACTTGTAGATCCAGATCGTGAGCGGCGTCTTGCCCGTGCCGCCGACGCTGATGTTGCCGACGACGATGACCGGCACCGGCAGGGCGCCGGCGCGCAGCAGGCCGCTGCGATAAGCGCGGCGCCGCAACCATGCGGCGGCGGCGAAGACCGCGGACAGCGGTAACAGCGGCAGGTAGAGCGGATGTCCCGTGTACCAGAGCTCTTCGAGCCTTATGCCCAAGGGCGGGCCCTTATTGTCGCGCTGCGCCCGTGGCCTCGCCCTCCGGCCGCACCTCGGTGGCGAACGACACGTGCACCCAGCCGAGCTGGCGTGCGACATCCAGCACCGTGATCACGGATTGGTGCGTGGTATTGGCATCGGCATGGATCAGGACGCGCGGCTCCTCCTGGCCGGCCGCCGCCTCGGTCATGCCCTGCCTCAGCGCGGATTCCCCCGTGCTGAGCAGCGCCTTGCCGTTGACGAAATAGCGACCCTCCCGGTCGATGGTCACGTCAACCGGTCCGGGCGCCTCCTTCTGCTCGCTGTTCCTGCTCGCCGAGGGCAGGGTCAGATTGATGTGCTCGGGATTGAGAAACGTCGTGGACACCATGAAGAAGATGAGCAGCAGCAACACCACGTCGATGAGCGACGTCACATTGATCTCGATGTTGTCGTCGTGGCCCCGCTGGAAGTTCATCAGGACGCCTCCTTGCGCCCGGCGACCCGCCGCCGCTGGCCCGCGCGGCCGGAGGTCAGATCGACCGAAGCCGCCGGGTCACCCTCTGCGCCGGCCAGGCTCGACTCCGCATCGCGCTCACCGTGCAGGATCTCCACCATCTTGATCGCCTCCTGCTCCATGTCGACGATCAGCGACTGCACCTTCCCTCGCAGGTAGCGATGCATCAGCAGCGCCGGTATCGCGACCGTGAGGCCCGCCGCCGTCGTGATCAGCGCCTGGCCAATGCCGGCCGACAGCTCCTGGGGATTGCCGGCGCCGTGCGTGGCGACCGCACTGAACATCCTGATCATCCCGAAGACCGTGCCCAGCAGCCCGAGCAGCGGAGATACCGCGGCGATGGAGCCCAGCATGTTCAGATATCTCTCGAGTTCGTGCGCGACGTGGCGCCCGACCTCCTCGATCGACTCCTTCATCACGGCGCGGTCGTACTTCAAGTTGACCAGGCCGGCGGCCAGCACGCGGCCGAGCGGCGAACTCAGGCGCAAAGCCTGCAGCCGCTTTGCATCGAGCACGCCGCTGCGCGCCCAATGCCATACCTGCTCGACCAGCCCGCGCGGTATCACGCGCTTGCGCTGCAGCGTCCAGAGACGCTCCACACTGATCGCCAGCGCGACGATCGAACATATGACGATGGGCCACATGACCCATCCGCCAGCCTTGATGATCTCGAACACGGGCGATCGCTCCCTTCCTGCGCTTGCTGTGCGGCGCTGACCATAGCAAAGGATGCCCCGCAGGAAAAGCCTGGGTCCTCCGCGCGCGCGGCGCTACTCGTTCATCCAGAACCGGCGGTGCGCGCGCCGGTAACCCTCCGCGCCGATGCCGGAGGCCTGCACGCGCAGTGTCACGGCGCCGTCGCGGTCGGTGCGGAAGATCTCCGCCCGCACTCGGCGATAACGCTCCACGATCGCAGCGGCCGGAAAGCGCCAGCGATTGCGGTAGCCGACCGGGAAGACGACGTAGCGCGGCCGAACGGCGGCCAGCAACGGCGCGGTCGAGGAAGTGGTGCTGCCATGGTGCGGCGCCAGCATGATCTCGTGCCGCAGCCGCGCGCCGTGACGATTGATGAGACCGCGCTCGGCGTCGGCCTCGATGTCGCCGGTCAGCAGGGCACCGCCACCGCGCCCCCGCACGCTGAGCACGCACGAGGCATCGTTGCCGTGCCCGACGAAGCCCGCGGGCGGACCCAGCATCCGGAATTCCACGGCATCCCAGGCCCAGGTCAGGCCGTCGCGGCACTGGCGGGCGTCGGGATGAAGGATCGGCAGCGGCTCGCCCGACAGTACCGTCGCAACCGGCATCTGCGCGAGCACCGAATCCAGGCCGCCGCGATGATCGAAATCGCCATGGCTGACGACCAGCCGATCGATCGACGCGACGCCGGTATGGCGCAGATAGGGCACGACGACCGCGGCGCCGGCATCGAAGCGATCGCTGAACCCGGGTCCGGTATCGAACAGCAGCGTCCGCTCATGCGTCTGCACGACCGCGGCCAGCCCCTGGCCGACGTCCAGGACGGTCAACCAGAAATCGCCCGGCGCCGGTCGCGGCGGGGCATGCAGAAACAGCGGCGCCATCCACGCCAGACCGAGCGCGCGCGCCGGCAGGCCGCGCGGCGCGAGCAACAGCATCGCACCGACGCCCGCGCAGAACGCTACGACCGGTGAAGGATGCGGCAGCACCAGCGCGGCCCAGTCGAGGGCCGCCAGGGGCTGCAGGACCCGCCATGCCAGATCGAGCGCCAGGAGCGCCCCGCGCAGCAGCCAGTATCCGATGAACGGCAGCGGCGCAAGCAGCGCCGTGCCGGCGAGCGTCAGCGGCACCACGACGAAGCTCACCCACGGCACGGCGAGGAGATTCGCCAGTGGTCCGGCCAGCGGATGCTGCGAGAAAAAGAAGGCGAGCAGCGGCGCCAGACCGATGGACATGGCGACGTGCACGCGCGCGTAGCGCCGCCACCATGACGCGTGCCGCCCGTCGCCGCCGCCGTACATCAATATCGCCACCGCCACGAAGGACAACCAGAACCCCACCGTCATGACGGCCATGGGATCGATCAACAGCACGGCGGCCAGCGCCTGCGTCAGCGTATCGAAAGGCCGTGCCCGCCGACTGCGCCACAGCGACAGCGCGACCGCGGTGATCATGATCAGCGTGCGCTGGGCCGGCACCTCGAACCCGGCAAGCGCGCAGTACGCGGCCGCCGCGATCACCGCGCAGAGCGAACCCACGCGCTGTGCCGGGATCCACAGCACCGTATACGCCGGCAGCGACCAGAGCCAGCGGCCAAGAAGGTATCCGAAGGCGGCGATGAGGCCGATGTGCAGGCCCGATATGGCGATGAGATGTCCGGTGTTGGTACGGGAGAAGACCCGCCATTGCCGCTGATCGATACCCTCGCGCGCGCCGATGGCCAGGGCCATGATGACGCCGGACAGCGGCTCCCCGCCGATCGCCTCCTGCAGTCGCTCGCGCAGCACCGCGCGCAGCGTGTCCACGGGCGCCGCCTCCCGCCCGAGCCGCACCCTCCGGCCCTCCGCCACGACGTAGCCGGTGGCACGAATGCGCTGCTGGAACAGCCAGGCCTCGTAATCGAAGCCGCCCGGATTGCTGAACCCATGCGTGCGCTTGAGGCGCACGTGCAGACGCCAGCGTTCCCCGGGGGCGAGCACGGGCGGAGAATCGGCCCGCCAGTCCAGCCGTACGGTGCCGCAGCAGTTCCATCGCTTCGCGCCGAGTTCCAGGTCATCGATCCGGAACTGGAAGCGGATGCGATCGGCATACCGCTCGGGCAGATCCGCCACGGCGCCGGTGATCACGACGGTCTGTCCTTCCAACTGCGGCGGCAGGGCGTCGGCGAGCACCAGCGAGGCGCGCCACAACGTCCAGAGCGCACCGGCGACGAACAGGGCGGGCAATCGCAGGCCCGGCCATCGCAGCGCGAGCAGTACGACCGCTGGCAGCAGCCAGCAATAACGCGTGTCCGGCAATGCTGCCGGCCATTGCGCGGCGAGTACGCCGAGCGCGAAGGCGATCGTCCCTGAACGCATAATGTCATCCCTGACGAAAAACCTCGGCGGCCCCCGGCTCGCGGGCCCGCCGTAAGAGAAATCATGCCCTCGCGGGCGTCACCGCCGCCAGGGAACCGGCCTGCCCCGCCACGCGGCGCGGGGCCTGCGCCGCCCCGCACGCCAGCGCGTCACATCGCGGCCGTCGCGTCCAGCTCGCCGTTGGCGCTCAATCTGCCCGTCGACAGGGTCAGCACGCGATCCATGCGCCGTGCCAGCCTGAGGTCGTGCGTGACGACGACCAGGCTCGCTTGCGTGTCCCGGTTGAGTTCGAGCATCAGCTCGAAGACCTGCGCGGCGGTCTTCTGATCGAGATTGCCCGTCGGTTCATCGGCCAGGACGCAGCGCGGCGAGGTCACCAGCGCGCGTGCCACGGCGGCGCGTTGCCGCTCGCCGCCGGACAACTCGCCCGGCTTGTGGCGCACACGCTCGCCCAATCCGACACGCTGCAGGAGCTCCGCGGCCCGCGCGGCCGCGGCCGCCGGCCGCCAGCCGGCAATGAGCAACGGCATGCTCACGTTCTCGAGCGCCGTGAATTCGGGCAGCAGATGATGGAACTGATAGACGAACCCGAGCGTGCGGTTGCGCAGCACGCCGCGCTCGGCCTCCCCCAGCGCGCTCATGCGCTGGCCGGCGATACGCACCTCGCCGGCGCTCGGCACGTCCAGGCCGCCGAGTATGTGCAAGAGGGTGCTCTTGCCGGAGCCGGATGCGCCGATGATGGCGATGCGTTCGCCCGGCAGCACCGCGAGATCCACACCGCGCAGCACCTCTACGCGCAGGTCGCCGTCGTCGAACGTCTTGCACACGCCGTGGCAGGCCAGTACGACCTCATTCATAACGCAAAGCCTCCGCCGGCTGCGTGCGCGCCGCGCGCAATGCCGGATAGATCGTGGCCACCAGGGTAAGCAGCACCGAAAGCGCCGTCACCACCGTCACGTCCGACCAGTGCATGTCGGAGGGGACTTCGCAGATGTAGTAGGTGCGGCAGTCGAGAAACTTGAAATGCAGTCCCTGCTCCAGCCATCGGATGAATTCCCTCAGGTGGGTGGCGAGCCATACGCCGGCGGCGCCGCCGATGAGCGTTCCGACGACTCCGATCACGGCGCCCTGCACCACGAACACGCCCATCACCGAACGCGGCGAGAGGCCGAGCGTGCGCAGGATCGCGATGTCGGCCTGCTTGTCGGTCACCACCATCACCAGTGTGGAGACAATGTTGAAGGCGGCCACGGCGACGATCAACATAAGTATCACGAACATCATCACCTTCTCGGTCTTCAGCGCCTGGAAAAAGGTCACGTGCTCCTTGGTCCAGTCCTTGACGGCGTAGGCGCCGCCCAGCGCCTTGCCGATCTGCCCGCCGATGCGCGGCGCGTCGAACAGATCGTCGAATTGCAGCCGTATGCCGGTCACCCCGCTGCCGTACCGGAACAGCCGCGCGGCGTCCTCGATGTGGATCACGGCCAGCGTGGTGTCGTACTCCTGCGCGCCGACCTCGAACACGCCGACCACGGTGAAGCGCTTGGAGCGCGGGATGTTGCCGGCAGCGGTCGCCACCGGTTGTGGCGAGATGATCATGACCTTGTCGCCGACGTTCGCGCGCAACGAGCGCGCCAGGGCCCCGCCGAGCACGACCCCGAACCGCCCCGGCTCGAGCGCCTCGAGACGGCCCTCGATCATCTTCTGGCCGATGATGGAGACCTGTCCCTCGAGCGCGGGGTCCACACCTTGCACCACCACGCCGTTGACGTAGCCGCCGTAGGTCGCCATGGCCTCCGTGCGGATATACGGCGCCGCGCCCACGACATGCGGCTGTCGGCGCAGCTTCTCGAGCAGCGGCCGCCAGTCCTGCAGCGTGCCGTCGACGGCCTGCACGCTCGCATGCGAGGCCATTCCGAGGATGCGCGCGCGCAGCTCCTTCTCGAACCCGTTCATGACCGAGAGGATGATGATGAGCGCAAGCACTCCCACCGCCACGCCGATCATCGAGGACAGCGAGATGAAGGAGATGAACTGATTGCGGCGCTTGGCGCGCGTGTAGCGCAGGCCGATGCTGACCGAGAGCGGATGAAACACGGGTCCCTCAGCCCCGGTCCGCGCGCGCCGCCTGCACCCGGCGGTCATTCATATCGCAGCGCCTCGGCAGGCTGGGTACGCGCAGCGCGCCAGGCCGGGTAAAGCGTCGCCAGCAGGCTCAGCAGGAATGCGGTGAGGCATACCGCCAGCACGTCGGAGAGGTGGACCTCGTAGGGCAGTTCGCTCAGGAAGTAGACGTCCGCCGGCAACAGGTCTATGCCGGTGGTCGACTCGATCCAGCGCGCGATGTCCTTGATGTTGGAGGCCAGGGCGATGCCGCAGATCGCGCCCACTACCGTACCGGCCAGCCCGATGATGAATCCCTGCACCACGAACACGCCCATGACCGATCGGGGCTTCAGGCCCAGCGTGCGCAGGATGGCGATGTCGGAGCGCTTCTCCTGCACCGTCATCACCAGCGTGGAGACGATGTTGAAGGCCGCGACCGCCACGATCATGGTCACGATCACGAACAGCATGGCCTTCTGGCTCTTCAGTGCCTTGAAGAAGTTGACGTGGAACTCGGTCCAGTCGATGGCGAAATAGTTCGCACCCAGCGCACCGACGATCTCGTTGACGCGCGCGAGGCTGCGCAGGGGGTCGTCGAACTTCAGGCGGATGCCGCTGACCGCCTTGCCGACCTTGAAGAGGTCCTGGGCATCGGCCAGGTTGAGCAGCGCCAGCGCCGAGTCGTACTCGTACATGCCGATGTCGAACAGCCCGCGGACCTCGTACGCGCGCAGCTCCGGCGTCACGCCGCCGGGCTCGCCCGTGGGCTGCGGCGCCACCAGCGTCACCCGGTCGCCGAGGCCGACCTTGAGCTTCTCCGCGAGCGCCGCCCCGAGCACGATGCCGCCGTCACTGCGCAGCACCGAGAGGTCCGCGCCGCCCTGACGCGGATCGCCGAGGACGGTCACCGTCGGTTCCAGCGCCGGATCGACGCCGTAGACGACCGTGCCGTTCACGCGGTTGTCGTGGGTGGCCATGGCCGCGGAGCGTATGAAGGGAGCGGCGCCGAGCACGTGCGGCTGGGCGGCGAGTCGCGCATTCAGCGCCTGCCAGTTCTCGATCGGTTCGAAATTGCTGGCAACCGTGCTGTGCGCGGACACGCCGAGGATCTTGCTGCGCAGTTCCTTCTCGAACCCGTTCATCACCGACAGCACGGTGATGAGGGCCGTGATCCCGAGCGCCATGCCGAGCACCGAGGTCGCCGCGATGAACGAGAGGAATCGGTTGCGGTGTCGGGTTGCCTTTCCCCCGCGCGTGTATCGCACTCCGATGTAAACCGGCAGCGGATGAAACATGGGCGGGCATTATACGTGTGCGGGCCGGCGCCCGCTTGTATGGAATAATGGCGGCAGTGAACCTGCTCGCGATCGAAACCTCCACCGAGGCCTGCTCCGCCGCCGTCCATGCCGGCGGCCGCGTTTGCGCGCGCGCGGAGTTCGCCCCGCAGCGGCATGCGGAATTGATCCTGCCGATGTGCGAGGCCGTGCTCGCCGAGGCCGGCCTGCGGCTGCAGGACCTCGACGGCCTGGCCTTCGGCCGCGGGCCCGGGGCCTTCACCGGCGTGCGGATCGCCACCGGCGTGATCCAGGGGATCGCGCTGGGCACGGGGCTGAAGGTGGCCGCGGTCTCGTCGCTTGCCGCGCTGGCACAGGGGATCGTGCGCACACGCGCGGCGAGCCACGTCCTGGCGGGCATGGACGCGCGCATGGGCGAGATCTACATCGCCGCGTACGCGGAACACCAGGGTGCGGCGGCCGCCGTGTCGTCCGAGGAGATCGGCAGGCCCGCCGATGTGCTGCTGCCGCGGGACGCGACATGGTCGGGCGCCGGCACTGCCTTCGCGGTCTACGAGGAGGTGCTCAGGGCCAGGCTCGGGGATCGCCTGGCAGCGATCTATCCCGAATCGTATCCGCTGGCGCAGGACGTGGCGGCGCTGGCGGTGGGGATGTTCGCACGCGGCGAGGCCGTCGAGGCTGAACTCGCACTGCCCGTGTATCTGCGCGACCGCGTGGTCGACGCCGTGGCCTTGCAGCCGTGAGGATACGCCCGCGGCCCCCGGCAGTGAGCGCCGGCTGATGCGGCGTTGGCTGCTCAGCCTGGTGGTGGCGCTGGCCGCCTATCTGGCAGGCGCGTTCGGGGGCGGCGCCCTGCTGCTGCAGTACTCCTCGAACACGCATGATCGCGGCCTCGAGGCGGCAATGACCGGCGCCTTCGTATTCGGCCCTGTGGCCGCCATCATCGGCTTCCTGGTCGCATATCATCGCGCCGGTCGCCGTGGGCCGGACCATCGGGGTTAACGACCGTCCGCCCAGCCGCCGACGGACTGCAATGGCGCCGGGTCGGCACCGGCGCTCACCCACGCCGCGTAGGCGTAGCGCCCGGCGGGCACGGCGGGCGCAGGCAACACCAGTTCCGACACGTATGTCCCGGCCTCGCCCCGCATCGGCACCTGCATGCTGCCGAGGACGACGAAATCATGATCGAGCCGGCGCCCGCGATTCTCGCCCGCCTCGATCGCCGAGACGAGATCGAGACCGAGCACCGCCACCGTCGCGCGCAGCGCGGCCGCGCGCGACTGCAGGGCCCGGAAGGTCACTCGCGCCCGCGCCTTGTCGAGGATCTCCAGCGTAAGGTGGCCCGGCAGGTCACTGGCGGGTAGCGGCAGCTCGCGATCCCAGAGCCACCCGCGCCACTCCTGTCCGTGCACCACGAAGGCCGGCGTATACGCCTGGCTGAGGCCCCCCGTACCCGCGTAGGCCCGCTGCCGCAGGCCGTGCAACGGGGAGCCGTAGCGGTCCGACCAGCCGAGGTGGTCCCAGTAGTCGACGTGAAACGCGACCGGGACGAAGCGTCGCCACAGGTCCGGGGACCGCTCCAGGCCGGCGAGCCAGTTCTCCGCCGGCGGACAACTGCTGCAGCCCTCGGAGGTGTAAAGCTCGATGAGCGGGACCACGACCGGCCCGCTGGCCATGACCAGCGGCTCCGCCTGCAGGCGGACAGCCGCCAGCACGAGCGTCGCAAATATCGTCACGGTCGACAGCGATCGGGGCAGTGATGGCATCCGGATCTCCCGCATTGGGATGGCGGCTGGAACGGGGTGCGGGCGCCGGCCCCGGGGGTGAGCACCCGGGCTACGGGGCAGACCGCCACCGGACCGATCCGGCCCGCCCCGGTTGGGTGCCGACGGCGGTCTATCCGTTACCTCTTGTACCGCGCAATCCTGCGTGTCGGGCCCGATCCGCGGGGAAGGTGGCCGGGGCGGCCATGACGCGCGGCTACGCCGACCCGGATGCGTTCGCCGCGGGCAATCAGCCGCCTGCCGAGAACAGATCCTCGTGCCAGAAGCTCAACAGGGACACCATGAACGAGAACCAGAACGCGGCGTAGCCAATGCCCTGGGCGAGCGACTCCTTCTGCAGCAGCAGGCCGATGCAGCCCATGCCGGTAAGGAAGAGGAAGAAGCGGCTTTCGACCGGGTAGCGTTTGAAGGCCCGGCGGTAACCCGCGTGAAGTTTGCGTGCGTACCTCGCGACCATGACGGCATTCCGTCCCCGTTCGATTGCAACCTTGAACGGTTAACGGCCGCCATCGGGGCGGGCTTTAACGGGCGCCGCGAGTGCGCGACCGGGCGCGTCAACGCGGCCTAGGCCTGCGCGTCCCCGCTGCCCTGCCGCACCACCCGCGTGCGGATCCGCCCGTCGGAGCAGAGGATCAGACGGCGGTGGCCGGCAGCGCGATCGTCGCGTTCGTAGCGAGTGGCTCCGGGTTTGAACTGCACGCAGGTGGACGGTGCACCCCACAGGCCCACACCGTTGCGCTGCGTCTCGACTTCCTGATGGATGTGACCCCAGAGCACCCCGCGCACCTGTGGGTGCCGGTCGAGCACGGCGAAGAAATCCTCACTGTCCTCCAGCCCCATGGCATCCATCCACGGGCTGCCTATCGGCACCGGCGGGTGGTGCATCGCGATGAGCGCATGGCGCTGCGGCCACGCGCTCAGGGCGGCGTCCAGCGCGGCGAGCCGCCGGGTTCCCAGCCTCCCGCCCTGGCTGCCCTGGAGGTAGGTGCTCAGGAAGATGAGGTGCCAGTCGCCCAGCTGCGCGGCCTGCGGGCACACCACCCGCCCGCCGGTGAGATATCGCTGCATGGTCTCCGGGTCATCGTGATTGCCGGGGATGCAGAACACGGGGGCCTCCAGCGGCTGGAGTGCCTCGCGCAAGGCGATGTAGGACTCGGGACTGGCGTCGTGACTGAGATCGCCGGTGGCGAGGATCGCATCCATGCCGGCCTCCTCGCGCCGGATCTGCCCGATCAGACAGGCAAGGGATCGGCGAGGATTGACGCCGTCGAATTCGAAGTTCGGGTCGCGCCCGAAATGCGCGTCGGAGATCTGCACCAGACGGATGGACTCCGGCGCCGGCGCGCTACCATGGGCGTGCGGCCCCGCACTGTTCGCTGGGCCCATGACGGGCAAGACCTCCCACGGAGCAAGACACGATGACCAACAAGACTATCACGCTCACCGACGCGTTATACGAGTACCTGCTGCGCGTCTCCTTGCGCGAGCCCGAGGTGCTGCGCCGCCTGCGCGAGGAGACCGCGCGCATGGCAGACGCCAACATGCAGATCGCCCCGGAACAGGGGCAGTTCATGGGGCTGCTGGCGCGCCTCACCGGCGCCCGCCGCGCCCTGGAGATCGGCACCTTCACCGGCTATAGCGCGCTCAGCGTCGCCCTGCAGCTGCCGGCCGACGGCAGGCTCATCGCCTGCGACATCAGCACCGAATGGACGGCCGTGGCGCGCCGCTATTTCGAGGCCGCGGGCGTGGCGGACCGGATCGAGTTGAGGATCGCGCCGGCGCTGCAGACGCTGGACGATCTCCTCGCATGCGGCGCGGCGGGCAGCATCGACATGGTCTTCATCGACGCTGACAAGGAGAACTATCTCCACTACTACGAACGGGCGCTGCAGCTCCTGCGCACCGGGGGGCTGATCGTGGTCGACAACGTGCTGTGGGACGGCAAGGTCGCCGACCCGGCCGCGAGCGACAGCGCCACCGCGGCACTGCGGGCGTTCAATGCCCGCCTGCGGACAGACGAGCGCGTGATGCTCAGCATGCTTGCCGTTGCCGACGGCATCACCCTCGCATTGAAGCTGCCTGGCGAACCCAAGATCTAGCTTTTCGCGCCGCAGGCCGACACTATTCCTAGTAGTTCCAGCCCCGCGCCAGGTTCCCGACGCGGAGCGCCGAGTGCGACAAGCCCCTGAATCCCATGGACCGGGGCGGCTTATCCCCAGCTTATCCCTCGCCTGTTCACCCATTTCTCACAGACTATTGCACAAGATATTGTGGTTGAATGGTTTCTTGACCCCTTTTCCTTGTGGTGCTAAAACTCTTACAGTCCTTTTGACACTTGGGCTGGGCACCGGGGGGTGCGGCAGCCCGTCCCCGAACAAAACACAAAAGAGATCTCGAAAGATCTTCTGGAGGAAGGCAGATGGCTGTGGATATTTCCGCTGTCTCTTCGGTCGCCAACAGCACCCGCATCCACGACCAGCAGGACCCCACGGCGCCGGCACTCGATGCGGAGCTGAGCGCCAACGCCCCGGGGCAGTACCGGGTGATACGCCGCAACGGCAAGGTCACCTTTTTCGACCGCGACAAGATCACCGTCGCGATGACCAAGGCCTTCCTGGCCGTGGAGGGCGGCAGCGCCGCCGCCTCCACGCGCATCCACGAGACCGTCGCCGCCCTCACCGAACAGGTGGTGGCGGCCATCACCCGACGCCTGCCGGGCGGCGGCACGGTGCATATCGAGGACATCCAGGACCAGGTCGAGCTGGCGATGATGCGTGCCGGCGAGCACAAGATCGCGCGCGCCTACGTGCTCTACCGCGAGGAGCGGGCACGCGAACGGGCGCTCGAGCAGGAACAGGGGCTCGCCAATGGCCGCGCAAGCGCCGCGTCGTACGTCACGACCGCCTCCGGCGATCGCATCGCGCTGGACGAGGGCCGGCTGGGGCGCCTGGTTGCGGAGGCGTGCGAGGGATTGCCGGAGACGGACCCGCAGCGCATCCTCGAGGAGACCAGGCGCAACCTCTTCGACGGCGTGGCCGAGGCCGACGTCGCCAGGGCGCTGGTCATGAGCGCGCGCGCCTTCATCGAGAATGAGCCCAGCTACTCCGAGGTCGCCGCGCGCCTGCTGCTCGACATGCTTCGCAGCGAGGCCCTGAGCTTCATCCACAACCGTCCGACGAGCGCCACGCAGTCGGAGATGGCGCTCGGATACGCCGAGTACTTCAAGGCCTACGTGCGCCGCGCCATCGACCTGGAGCTCATGGATCCGCGCCTGCGCAATTTCGATCTGGAACGGCTCGGACGCGCCATCAGGCCGGAGCGGGATTTCCAGTTCACCTATCTCGGGCTGCAGACGCTCTACGACCGCTACTTCCTGCATGCGCGCGGCATCCGGTTCGAACTGCCGCAGGTCTTCTTCATGCGCGTGGCGATGGGGCTGGCGATCAACGAGATCGAGCCCGAGCGGCGATCCATCGAATTCTACAGCCTGCTGTCCTCCTTCGACTTCATGTCGAGCACCCCGACGCTGTTCAACTCCGGCACGCTGCGACCGCAGCTCTCGTCGTGCTACCTGACCACGGTGCCCGACGATCTCGACGCGATATTCGGCGCCATCAAGGACAACGCCCTGCTGTCGAAATTCGCCGGCGGACTTGGCAACGACTGGACGCCGGTGCGCGGCATGGGCGCGCACATCAAGGGAACCAACGGCAGGTCCCAGGGCGTGGTGCCGTTCCTGAAGGTCGCCAACGATACCGCGGTGGCCGTCAACCAGGGCGGCAAACGCAAAGGCGCGGTGTGCGCATACCTGGAGACCTGGCACATCGACGTCGAGGAATTCCTCGAGCTGCGCAAGAACACCGGCGACGATCGCCGCCGCACCCACGACATGAATACCGCCAACTGGGTGCCGGACCTCTTCATGCGGCGCGTGGTGGAGGAAGGGGAATGGACGCTGTTCTCGCCGGACGAGGCCACCGAACTGCACGACGCCTGCGGCCGGGAGTTCGAGAAGCGCTACCTCGCCTGCGAGGAGCGCGCGCGCCGCGGGGAGATGCGCGTGCACAAGACCATGCGCGCCGTGGACCTGTGGCGAAAGATGCTCGCCATGCTGTACGAGACGGGGCATCCGTGGATCGCCTTCAAGGATCCCTGCAACCTGCGCTCGCCGCAACAGCACGTGGGGGTGGTGCACAGCTCGAACCTGTGCACCGAGATCACGCTCAACACCTCGACCAGCGAGATCGCGGTCTGCAACCTCGGGTCCGTGAACCTCGCCAACCACATGGCGCGGGATGGCGGCGGGGCGCGCCTGGATCTCGCCAAGCTCGAGCGCACCGTGCGCACGGCCATGCGGATGCTCGACAACGTCATCGATATCAACTACTACAGCGTCGGCGCGGCGAAGAACTCCAATCTCCGCCACCGGCCCGTGGGTCTCGGGGTCATGGGCTTCCAGGACGCGCTCTACGAGCTGCGCATTCCGAACGCCTCGATGGCCGCCGTGGAGTTCGCCGACCGGTCCATGGAGGCGGTGAGCTATTTCGCCATCAAGGCGTCCACGGAACTCGCCGAGGAGCGCGGCACCTATTCGACCTTCCAGGGCTCGCTGTGGAGCAGGGGGATACTGCCGATCGATTCCATCCAGCGCGTCGAGGAAGGCCGCGGCGGATACCTGGAGCAGGATCGCAGCCAGAGCCTGGACTGGGACAACCTGCGCGCCCGGGTCATGCACGTCGGCATGCGCAATTCCAACACCATGGCGATCGCGCCCACCGCCACGATCTCCAACATCTGCGGTGTGGTGCAGTCCATCGAACCGACCTACCAGAACCTGTACGTGAAATCCAATCTCTCCGGCGAGTTTACGGTCGTCAACCCCTACCTCGTGCGCGATCTCAAGTCGCTGGGACTGTGGGACGAGGTGATGGTCAACGATCTGAAGTATTACGACGGTTCGGTGACCCCCATCGACCGCATTCCGGAGGAGCTCAAGCAGCTCTACGCGACGGCCTTCGAGGTGGACCCGCGCTGGCTGGTCGAGGCCGCGTCGCGGCGGCAGAAGTGGATCGACCAGGCGCAGTCGCTCAACCTCTACATGGCCGAGCCCAACGGCAGAAAGCTCGACAATCTTTACAAGCTCGCCTGGATCCGCGGCCTGAAGACGACCTATTACCTGCGGTCGATCGGTGCCACCCACGTCGAGAAGAGCACGCTGCACGAGGGCAAGCTCAATGCCGTGAAGAACGATGCCGGCGAGGAGCCCGCGCCGAAGGCCTGCCTGATCGATGATCCCGCCTGCGAGGCCTGCCAGTAGGGATCGGACAAGGAGATCGGCGATGACCGACACCATACGCGGCCACGTCCTGAAGGTGATCGATGGCGGCAGCTTCGACATCGAGGTGCGCTACGTCGGCGTGAACAACCGGCGCGCCTATCACCGCCGGGAGCGGGTGCGGTTGGCCAACATCGACGTGAGCAATCTGGACGCGCTGGCGTGGCTGTCGCGCCGCAGTGCGCTGGCGGCGCGGCTGAGCGGTCGCGAGGTTCGCTGCTTCGTGCAGGAACGGGACGCGCGCCAGCAGGTGGTGGCCACGGTGGCGATCGTGAACGCCGCGACGGCGAGTGCGACCCGATAGACCAACAGAACCGAGATTCAAGGGGAGAGAACCGCATGCTGAACTGGGAAGATCCTGTCGCGCGCTTCAGCGTCAAAGACACCAGGCTGGAGCCGGCCGCACCGCCAGTGATGGATCCCGGCAGCGCCGTGGCGAAGGTGATGGCGGTGCCCAATTCCGCATTGGTGGAGGCGGTCGGGCGCCTGTTGCCCTCCAATACGCGCGAGGCGGTCGATCGCGACAATGCCGAGGCCCATGGCGTGACGGGCCTGGAGCAGGTGGAGTTCGGCGCGCGCCGCCTGGCGGTGGACGACAAGCGGATGATCAACTGCCGCGCGGACGTCAATCAACTCGTGCCGTTCAAGTACAAATGGGCCTGGCAGAAATATCTGGACGCCTGCGCCAACCACTGGATGCCGCAGGAGATCAACATGAACGCGGACATCGCGCTGTGGAAGGACCCCAACGGCCTGACCGCCGACGAGCGCCTCATCATCAAGCGCAACCTCGGATTCTTCTCCACCGCAGACTCGCTGGTCGCCAACAACCTGGTGCTCGCGGTCTACCGCCACGTCACCAACCCGGAATGCCGCCAGTACCTGCTGCGGCAGGCCTTCGAGGAGGCCCTGCACACCCATGCCTACCAGTACTGCGTCGAGAGCCTGGGGCTGGATGAAGGCGAGGTCTTCAACACCTATCGCGAGGTGCCATCCGTGCACGACAAGGCATCCTGGGCCATGCGCTACACCGAGAGCCTGGGCGATCCCACCTTCCACACCGGAACGCACGCCGCCGATCAGCGCCTGCTGCGGGATCTCATCGCTTTCTACGTCGTCTTCGAGGGCATCTTCTTCTACGTCGGGTTCGTGCAGGTGCTGTCGATGGGCCGTCGCAACAAGATGGTCGGGTGCGCCGAGCAGTTCCAGTACATCATGCGCGACGAGTCGATGCACATGAACTTCGGCATCGACGTCATCAACCAGATCAAGATCGAGAACCCGCATCTGTGGACGGCCGATTTCCGCAGGGAGGTCACCGAGATCATCCGCACCGGCGTGGAACTCGAGGTCGCCTACGCCCGCGACACCATGCCGCGCGGCGTGCTCGGACTGAACGCCGCCGTGTTCGAGGAGTACCTGCGCTTCATCGCCAATCGCCGCTGCGCGCAGATCGGCCTGCCGGAACAGTACGCGGGCGCGACCAACCCGTTCCCGTGGATGAGCGAGGTCATCGATCTGAAGAAGGAGAAGAATTTCTTCGAAACCCGCGTCACCGAATACCAGACCGGCGGCGCGCTGTCGTGGGATTGAGGAGAGGCCGGGCCACGGCGGCACGATGATGACGCCGCGATTGCTGCCGAGGCGCGGGGCGTTGCATTACACGACACAGAGCGGACGGGAGCCGGTTCACGGTCTGGAACCCGGCGATTCGGTGTACCTGAACTGCGAGGGCCGTCTGATAGCCGTGTCGCTGCTGAGCTGTGTCGACGACCACTGCATCGGCATCGTCGAGCACGGTGTGAAGGGCACATGCGAGACCGGCGAGAGGATCGAGTTCGACGCCGACGTCATCTACGTCGTGCACAAGGGTCACTAGTGGGGGGAATTGCGGTTTGGTAGGCGACCGCAGGTTAGGCGTCCGGCAAGAGGTCCGGACGCCTTTTTTTCCACGATTTCACATGCAGACCGGGCGCGGCCAACCGTGAGCGCACCCCGCACCCGCCGCGCGTGCGCCTGCGTATCAGGCAGCGCGGCGTTCGTCGGAACCCGCGGCCTGGCGCAGGGCGGCGATGCGCTCTTCCAGCGGCGGATGGGTCATGAACAGCCGCATCAGCCCCTGCCGCAGGTTGCCGGAGATGCCGAACGCGGCCATCTGCCGCGGCAGCTCGCTCGGCCGGTGCAGCGCCTGCAGGCGCTCCAGCGCGGCGATCATCGCGCCACGGCCGGCCAGCGACGCGCCGCCGGCGTCGGCGCGGAACTCGCGCTGGCGGCTGAACCACATGACGATGATGCTGGCGATGATACCGAAGAGCACCTGCATTACCATGGTAGTGATCCAGTATCCCGGCCCATAGCCCTGCCGCTCCTCGCCGCGCGACAGCGCCCGATCGACGAACATGGCGACGATGCGCGCCAGGAAGACGACGAAGGTGTTAACCACGCCCTGGATCAGCGCCAGCGTCACCATGTCGCCGTTGGCCACGTGCGATACCTCGTGCCCGAGCACCGCCTCCGCCTCGGCGCGGTCCATCGAGTACAGCAAACCGGTGCTGACCGCCACCAGTGCGTTGTTGCGATTCCAGCCGGTCGCGAACGCGTTCACGTCGGCGCTTTCGTAGACGGCCACCTCGGGCATGCCGATGCCTGCGGCCTGCGCCAGGCGCGCGACGGTCGCGACCAGCCACTGCTCCAGCGGCGTGCCTGGCTGGGCTATCACGCGCGCCCCGGTCGACATCTTTGCGACCGACTTCGACATCAGCAGTGAGACCACCGAGCCGGTCATGCCGATGACGGCGCTGGCCGCGAGCAACCCGCCCAGGTTCATGTCGACACCCTGCTGGTACAGGAATCGTTCGAGGCCGAAGACCTTCAGGGCGGCGGAGATCACCACCAGCACCGCGATGTTGGTACCCAGGAACAGCATCAATCTCTTCACGCTACGCCCCTCCCGATCTGTGGGCTCAATCTTGCCACGTCCGCCTTTGACAGGCGATTGACGCGCACATTCAATCACCGCAAGGCGGCAGCGGGAAAAAAAACTCAAGAATGGATCGGCCGCGCCGATACCTGATATTGGAACGGATTCCCCTCCCCTCCCTGGTCCGTTCCAATTCCGCCGGGGCTCCCCACGCCCCGGCACCTTTTCCTTCATGAGTGCCTATAACTCAATGATAGATATTGGTTTTTTTGCGACACCTCGCGTCGTTTCGAGGTGCCGGACTCAATCCGTCGAAACCAAGGCATTCTGACGAATGATGGCACGGTCACGACGCGTCGTTTCGAGGTGCCGGACTCAATCCGTCGAAACCGTTGCGCGCTCGACGCGCTGATAGCCGCGGGGGAGTTTCTCGCCGCGGCGACCGCGCTCGCCGCGGAATCCGGCCAGATCGCCGGATTTCAGGTTCATGTAGCGCTGGCCGCTGTAGATCCGAACCGCCGCGCCGCCCGGCACCGCCAGTACCGCAACCACGCCGTCGGCGCCCCTGGCGACATCCGCGGCAGGGATCTGGATGAGCTTCAGCCCCTTGCCCTTGTTCATGACCGGCAACTCGCGCAGCGGAAAGACCAGCGCACGCCCCTGGCGGGTGACGATCAGCACATCGTCGCGATCGGGGTCCGCGACCGGCGCCGGCGCTACCACTCCGCCCTGCGCGACGCTCAGCACCGACTTGCCGGCCTTGTTCTTGGCGTAAAGGTCCTCCAGCCGGGCGATGAATCCGTAGCCCGCCTCCGTGGCCAGCACGTAGTGCGCTTCCGCGTTCCCGAGCATGGCGCCAGCGAACGTGGCGCCGTCCGGGGGCGTGAGACGGCCCGACAACGGCTCGCCGAGACCGCGCGCGGAGGGCAGGCTGTGCGCCGCCAGGGAGTAGCACCGGCCGGTCGAGTCGATGAACACGGCGGTCTGGTTGGATCGTCCCGGGGCGTGCGCCCGGTAGGCGTCGCCGGATCGATAGCTGAGCGCGAGCGGATCGATGTCGTGCCCCTTCGCCGCCCTGACCCAGCCCATCTGCGACAGCACGACGGTGACCGGCTCGGCCGGGATCAGGTCCGTCTCGCTCATGGCCTGGGCCTGCTCGCGCACGACGATCGGCGACATTCTCCTGTCCCCGTACTTCGCCGCGTCGGACTCGATCTCCTTCTTCACCGTCGTGCGCAGCCGGGCGCGCGAGGCCAGCGTCTTCTCGAGATCCGCGCGCTCGGCGGCGAGGTCCTTCTGCTCCGCCCGGATCTTCACCTCCTCGAGGCGGGCCAGATGCCGCAGCCTCAGATCGAGTATGGCGTCGGCCTGCACCTCGCTCAGGCCGAAGCGCGTCATCAACATCGCGCGCGGCTCGTCCTCTCGCCGGATGATGGCGATCACCTCGTCGAGGTTCAGGAAGGCAACGAGCAGACCCTCGAGGATATGCAGCCTGGCGAGGACCTTGTCGAGCCGGTACTGCAGCCGGCGGCGGACGGTTTCGACGCGGAATTCCAGCCACTCCGCGAGCAGGGTCCTCAGGTCCTTGACCTGGGGCAGCCCGTTGCCGCCGATGACGTTGAGATTGACGCGATAGCTGCGCTCCAGGTCCGTCGTGGCGAACAGGTGCGCCATCAGTGGCTCGGCCTCCACGCGGTTGGAGCGCGGGACGAGCACCAGGCGCGTGGGAGTCTCGTGATCGGACTCATCGCGCAGATCCTCGAGCATCGGCAGCTTCTTGGCGTTCATCTGTTGTGCGATCTGCTCGAGGATCTTTGCCCCGGAGCTCTGGTACGGCAGCGCCGTGATGATGATGTTGCCGTCCTCGCGCTCGTACACCGCGCGCATGCGCAACGACCCGGTGCCGGTCTCGTAGATCTGCCGGAGTTCCGGCTTCGGCGTGACGATCTCGGCACGGGTCGGGAAATCGGGCCCCGGCAGATGCCTGCACAACTCCCGGACCGTGGCCTCGGGATTGTCGATGAGGTGGACGCAGGCGGCCGCCACCTCGCGCAGGTTGTGCGGCGGGATGTCCGTGGCCATGCCGACGGCGATGCCGGTCGTGCCGTTGAGCAGCACGTTCGGCAGCCTGGCCGGCAGCACGCGGGGCTCCTCCAGCGTGCCGTCGAAATTGGGCATCCAGTCCACCGTGCCCTGTCCCAGCTCGCCCAGCAACAGTTCGGCATACCGGGTGAGCTTCGCCTCGGTGTAACGCATGGCCGCGAAGGACTTCGGATCGTCCATCGAGCCCCAGTTGCCCTGTCCGTCCACCAGTGGGTAGCGGTAGGAGAACGGCTGCGCCATCAGCACCATGGCCTCGTAGCAGGCGGAATCGCCATGCGGGTGGAACTTGCCGATCACGTCGCCGACGGTGCGCGCGGACTTCTTGAACTTCGCGCCGGCGTCGAGTCCGAGCTCGGACATCGCGTAGATGATCCGGCGCTGTACGGGCTTCAGGCCGTCGCCGATGTGCGGCAGGGCGCGATCGAGGATCACGTACATCGAATACGCGAGATAGGCGCCCTCGGTAAACTGGTGCAAGGGCTGGCGCTCGACGTTTTCGAAACGCGCGGTCGTGCTCATCTGGCTCTCCGGCGGGAACTGCTGGGAAAAAATCAACGCCCCGGCCGGCGGCAACCGGTCGGGGCGGGAGTTACAGCGGATATCTTAATTGCTGCGGAGAGGAATTGCGCGCTCACGCCGTGCTCGGCGCCGGCTGCAGGGCGCCCTGCGCCGCGGGCCGGGCCGCGCGCTCCGGCAACCCGCTCGCCACGCCCATGGCGAGCGCCGCCAGGTACGGAACGCTCTGCACCATCAGCACCGCCGCCCACCACGTGACCTCGGCGCTGTCGGAGCCGTACCGCCACACCGAGGCGGCGGCGGCGGCGAGGAGCGCGACCGCCACGAGCGTCTCCTCCCTCGCCATTGCGAAGCCGTGCACCCATGCGTGCCTGCTCTCGGATTTGGGCGTGCGCAGGAACGGGCGGGACCTTTGCATCACGCCGGTGAAGATCGCCTTGCCGATGGTGTGAGTCAGCGCCATGCCGGCGATCGCCGCGCCGATCCGGTCCAGCCATCCACATTTGACACGCGCCTGGTAGAGGGCGAGGCTGTGGAGCAGCTTGAACGCGAACACGGCCATCACCGGCCAGATGAAATCGCGCATGGGGAAATCGAAGTAGCGAGGCGAGGCGAGGATGCCGATGGTCCAGAATATGCCGCCGACGGTGAACATGAGGTGCATGGCGTCGGCGAACCACGGCAGCCAGCCGCCTATGAAGTGAAAGCGCTGGCCCGGCGACAGGCCCGGCTGCAGACCGAGCAGCTTGCGCCAGTGGCCGCGGATGATCTGCATGGCGCCGAACACCCAGCGGAAGCGCTGGTTCTTGTAAGCGGTGAAGGTCTCAGGGGTCAGCCCGCGCCCGAAGACGTGATTGACATAGACCGCCTCGTGACCGCCGGAGAGCAGGCGCAGTCCGAGCTCGGCGTCTTCGCAGATGCACCACTCACCCCAGTTGCCACTGGTCTCCAGCGCGCTGCGCCGGATGAGCGTCATGGTGCCGTGCTGGATGATCGCGTTGCGTTCATTGCGCTGGACCATCCCGATCTCGAAGAAGCCGTTGTACTCCCAGTTGATCATCTGCCGGAAGACGCTGCTGTCCCAGGCGCGATGATCCTGGGGTGCCTGCACGAACCCCACTTGGCCACGCTCGAAATACGGGATGAGCGACGACAGCCAGTTGGCGTCGATGACGTAGTCGCTGTCGATGACGCCGATCACCTCGGCCCGCGGCGCGGTCACGGTCAGACCGAAGTTCAGTGCCCCTGCCTTGTATCCGGGCCAGTTCTCCAGGTGGAAGAAGCGGAACTTCGCCCCGAGCCGCTCGCAATGCGCCCGCACCGGTTGCCACACGGCCGGATCCCTGGTGTTGTTGTCGAGCACCAGCACCTCGTAATCCGGGTACTCGAGCCGCGCGAGGCTGTTGAGCGTCTCGATCACGACCTCGGGCGGCTCGTTGTGGATGGGCAGGTGCAGCGAGACCATCGGGCGATATTCGCCGGCTCCCGCCGGCAGCGGTCTGAAGTGCCGCCGCATGCGCTGCTGCCAGAGCAGCTCGGCCATCTCGAAGCCGTTGACGAGCACGACGGTCAGCAGCATCAACTGCGCCGGGAACAGCAGGGCCCAGACCACCAGGCTGGCGCCCGAAAGGCCTTCGGCGATGGGCATGAGCGCGCCGATCACGAGCGCGGCGCCGGTCATCTGTAACAGCGAGGCGAAGAACAGCCGTCCGCCGACGCGCACGTCCTGGCGGCGGCCGGCGAACCAGAGCATGGGGCCGAGGACCAGCAGCGAGGCGGCCAGGGCCTTCGGCAGCCAGTACTCGTCGTCGACCACCTCGCCGGTCATCGGGAACTTCTGCTCGCGCTCCGCGGTGAACAGCCCCCAGTGCGGACCGACGCTGCCTTCCTCGAGGCGTTTCCAGGGCTGGTCGTAGGCCTCGACGATGTAGTATTCGAGCTTCCGCGACTGCGCCTGGTTGAGGAACTGACGGATGAAGCGCGAGGCATTGACCATCGACGGCTTGGCGTCCTTCTTGCGATTGCCGTTGCTGGGCCAGCCGGTCTCCCCGATCACCACCTTCTTGTTCGGGAAGGCGGCCTGCACCTGGCGATAACGCTCGAAGACCCAGTCGAGCGCCTGCGCCGCCGGCACCCCTTCCCAGTACGGCAGCACGTGGATGGTGATGAAATCCACCGACCTCGCCAGTTCCGGGTGCTGCAGCCAGATGTGCCACGGCTCGGCGGTGCTCACCGGCTGGCGCACGCGCTGGCGAACCTTCTTCAGATAGGCCGTCAGCTCCTCCACCGAGAGGTCGTCGCGCAGGATCGCCTCGTTGCCGATGATGACGCGATTGACGTTGGAGTAGCGCTGTGCGTTCTTGACCGCGTTGACGATCTCCTTGACGTTGTTCTCCCTGCGCTTGTCCAGCCACGCGCCGGCCATCACCTTGATGCCGTATTGCTGCGCCAGGCGCGGAACGGCCTCGAATCCGTTGGTGGATGAATAGGTGCGGACCGCGGCCACCTTGCCCTGCAGGCGGCGGAGATCGGCATCGATCTCCTCAACGGAGGGATAGCGCTCCTCGTAGGGGTTGTCCCCGGGCTGGTAGGGACTGAAGGACACGCCGCGGATCATGTCCGCGTAGCCCACCTCCGCGACCGGCCGGTTCAGCCAGGCCCATGCGCACAGGTGCGTACCGATGACTGCCGCAACGACGAAAAAGGTGGCGGTGACCTGCTTGAGCCGCGCCGCCCACCCGGGGTGCAGGTGACGCGCCGCGGCGCGCGTCGCTCCGGCGGGACCGCCCATGGCCGAGTTCGAATCCATCCCTGATACCGCAGGGTCCTGCGAATCACGTCGTTCCACCCTTGCCAACCTCCACGATCGCCGCCATTCGGGCGGCCTTGTCAGCTGCGATGCAGCATTCTTTTCCTTTTATCCAACTTACTGATGTTGGCGCACAAAAAACGTGACCAACGGTCACTTTTCTGTGTGTCGGGCGATAGTTTGTGGCGCTGCAACTTAACGCGGACTGAACTCCCCGGGGGCTGCCGAGGTGCCGGGAGACGGCCGTGCGGAGCCGGCAGCGGGCCGGAGCGGCCGCCGGACCATCTCATTGCCGCAGAGCCGGGTTCCGGCGCGGTACAAGGTGGGGGCGACGGGTCTACCGGGACGGCCGCTAGACCGCCACCAGGTTGCCCTTGGTCTCGATCCACTCCTTGCGCTCGGCGGCCCGCTTCTTGGCGAGCAGCTTGTCGAGGAGATCGTCGGTGATCTGATCGTCCTCGATGGTCAGCTGCACCAGCCGGCGGGTCGGCGGCGCCATGGTGGTCTCGCGCAATTGCAGCGGGTTCATCTCGCCGAGGCCCTTGAAACGCTGCACGTTCACCTTGCCGCGTTTGCCCTCGGCGGCAATCCGGTCCTCGATGCCCTGCCGCTCGGCATCGTCCAGCGCGTAGTAGACGTCCTTGCCGATGTCGATGCGATACAACGGCGGCATTGCGACGAAGACATGGCCGCCCTCGACCAGCGCGCGAAAGTGGCGCACGAACAGGGCGCAGAGCAGCGTGGCGATATGCAGGCCGTCGGAGTCCGCGTCGGCAAGGATGCAGATCTTTCCGTAACGCAGACCCTCCATCATCGCCGACCCCGGATCCACGCCAATGGCGACGGCGATGTCGTGGACCTCCTGGGATGCCAGGACCTGCCCCGGTTCCACCTCCCAGGTATTGAGGATCTTTCCGCGCAGCGGCATGACCGCCTGGAACTCGCGATCCCTGGCCTGCTTGGCGGAACCGCCCGCGGAGTCCCCCTCGACCAGGAACAGCTCGGAGATTCTCGGGTCCTGGGCGGCGCAGTCGGCGAGCTTGCCCGGCAGCGCCGGGCCGCCGGTGACGCGCTTCCTCACCACCGCCTTCGCCGACTTCACGCGCGCGCTGGCCCGCTCGATGGCGATGGCGGCGACCTTCTCGCCGGCTTCCACGTGCTGGTGCAGCCACAGGCTCAGGGCGTCACGGATGACGCCGGAGACGAACGTCGCGCACTCCCGCGAGGACAGCCGCTCCTTGGTCTGGCCGGCGAATTGCGGATTCTCGAGCTTGACCGACAACAGGTGACTGCAACGATCGCACACGTCCTCGGCCGTGAGCTTCAGACCGCGCGGGAGCAGGTTGCGGAACTCGCAGAACTCGCGCACCGCCTCGAGCAGGCCCTGGCGCAGGCCGTTGACGTGCGTGCCGCCCTGCGGCGTAGGAACGAGATTGACGTAGCTCTCTGCAATCGGCTCACCGTCGCCGGGCAGCCAGTGCACCGCCCAGTCGACGGCCTCGTGCGCACTCTTCATGCTGCCCATGAACGGCTCCTGCGGCAGCAGCTCGCACCCCGGGTGCGCCTCGGCGAGGTAGGTCTTCAGACCGTCGGGGTAGCACCATTCCTCGATCCCGTTCGCGGCCTCGTCCTTCAGCTTCATGCGCAGCCCGGGACAGAGCACTGCCTTGGCGCGCAGCAGGTGCTTCAGGCGCGGCAGCGCGATCTTCGGGGTATCGAAGTATTTCGGATCGGGCAGGAACCTTATGGTGGTGCCGGTATTCTGCCTGCCTACGGTGCCAATCTCCCTGAGCTTGGACTTCGGCTCGCCGCCGGCGAACTGCATGTAGTACTCCACGCCCCCGCGCCGCACCCAGACCTCGAGCCTGCTCGACAGGGCGTTGACGACCGACACACCGACGCCGTGCAGCCCGCCGGAGAACTGGTAGTTCTTGCCGGAGAACTTGCCGCCGGCGTGCAGCCGGGTGAGCACGACCTCCACCCCCGAGACCTTCTCGCCGGGATGGATGTCCACGGGCATCCCGCGCCCGTCGTCGGCGACCGTGACGGCGTTGTCGGCATGCAGTATGACGGAGACCTCCGAGGCGTGGCCGGCGATTGCCTCGTCGACGCTGTTGTCGACGACTTCCTGCACCAGATGATTCGGGCGCGAGATGTCGGTAAACATGCCCGGCCGTTTGCGCACCGGTTCGAGTCCGGTCAGGACTTCTATGTCTGCAGCATCGTAGCGAGTGGCCAAACCGTTCCCCTTTGTTCCTGCCGCGGCGACCTCGGCGGCGCGTGGCGCGCGCCGTCCGCGAGAAGCTGCGCGTTTCTAACGCAGACGGCGGCGGGCGGTCAATAGATGCCGGCGCCGGCGGACACGCACCCCGCCCGCCAATCGCGCGGCCCGAGGATCAACCCCGGAGGGGAATCAGATGGACTCGAGATCCGCGGCCAGCGAGGCGCGAATGGCCTCGGGGACGCGCGCGAGCGAGAACCGGTACTTCGCATGGTCGATGCCGGCGGCGATGGCCGCGCCGCCTTTCGCCGCGCGAATCATGTCGGGCGACAGCTCGAAGCGCAGGAAGTGGACCGCCGAGGTCTTCGCCTCCGTGGCACGCTCGAGATCCTCGTCAGCGAAGGGGGCAAGCTTCGCATGTCCTTCCACCTGCATCCAGACGCTGTGCTCGATGCCGACCAGCTCGGCGAGCGCGCGCGTCCGTTCCGCCAGATCGGCGTACTCGATCATGAACGTCGCCTTCCAGTTCCGGCCATCCGGTATCAGCGGGTTGTAGGCCTGCAACTCCGCCTCGATGCCCTCCTCCTCGAAGATGCGTTCGATGCGCAGCATCTCCTGGATCTGGTACTGAATGGTCATCCGATCCTCGAAATACAGGGTCGCGTGCTCGCCCAGATGCAGTTGCCGGGTGCGCTTGTGCTCCAGCACCCGTGCGCGGAAGACCGTGCGCTCCCTGGCGTACTGTTCCAGGGACATCAGGTCTTCGCGGGCCAACGCTCTCATCGTTGCACTCGTCTCTCGACTCTTTCAGATTCCGTAGGCGTGCCGCAGCAGCGAGAAGGGGCTCTCCGGATGCCGCCTTTCCTTCAGGCCGTTCTCGATCTGGTGGCCGGCCATGGGGCAGTCGCTTACGTAGTGGTCGCAGCCCGACTGCTCCACGCGGCTGACCACCGGTCCGGCGATCTTCATCGAAATCTTGTGGTATTCGGACTTCACGGCGTAGGTGCCGTCATGCCCCGAGCAGCGCTCGATGACGTCGATGGTCGTGTCCGGCACCAGCTGCAGGACGTCACGGGTCTTCAGGCCGATGTTCTGCACGCGCTGGTGACAGGGCACGTGGTAGGCGACCTTGCCGAGCTTGTGCCTGAATTCGGTGTTCAGCGCCCCCGCCTTGTGCCGCAACATCAGGTACTCGAAGGGATCGTACATCGCCTTCCTGACCTTCATGACCTGAGGATCCTCGGGGAACAGCAGCGGGATCTCCTGCTTGAACATCAGCACGCAGGAGGGGATCGGAGCGATGAGGTCGTAACCCTCGTCGACCATCTTTGCGAGCCTCGGAACGTTGAAGTCCTTGAGCTTCTCCACCGTCTCGATGTCGCCGAGCTCCAGCTTGGGCATGCCGCAGCAGCGCTCCTGCGGCACCAGCGCGACGGGGATCCCGTTGTGCCCGAACACCGCCACGAGATCCTCGACCGCCGAGGGCCCGTTGCGGTTTCCGTAACAGGTGACGAACAGCGCGACCTTGCCGCGGGTCTGCTCCGTGGGCGTGGCCCCGAGCTCGGGCCGGGCGCGACCCGCGACCCGTTTGCGGGCAGTACGGCTGTGGTATTCCGGCACGACGGCATCGGGGTGGATCCCGAGCGCACTGTCCATCAGCCGGCGCACCGGGGGCATCCTGTTGGCGGCGTTGACGATCGGCGCGACCACCGGTATGCCCGCGAGCGAACCCACAAGGTCGGTCGAGGTCAGCATGCGATCGCGGAACCCCGTCTTGCCCTGCCTGAACTTCTGCGCCTTGGCGCGCAGCATCAGGTGCGGGAAGTCCACGTTCCATTCGTGCGGCGGCACGTAGGGGCACTTGGTCATGTAGCAAAGGTCGCAGAGGTAGCAGTGGTCGACGACCTTGATGTAATCCTCCTTCGCGACCCCGTCGACCTCCATCGTGGAGGATTCATCGACCAGATCGAACAACGTCGGGAAGGCGTGGCAGAGGCTGACGCAACGGCGACAGCCATGGCAGATGTCGTAGACGCGCTCGAGCTCCTTCTCCAATGCGGCCGGCTCCCAGAATTCGCCCTCGCGCCAGGGCACCGGGTGCCGGGTAGGCGCCTGGAGGCTCCCCTCGCGCGAACCCTCTTTTCCTGCTGCCATGCTCTCCCCTCTCCTCGCGGCTTCGGCATCTGGTGCCGCACAAACCCGAAAACCGCAGAGCCGGCGCTTGGCCGGCCCTGCGTCTGCTATGCGGGCCTCATCAGCCCAGGGAATCGAGCGCCTTCTGGAATCGGTTGGCGTGCGAACGTTCGGCCTTGGCCAGGGTCTCGAACCAGTCGGCGATCTCCGTGAAGCCCTCTTCGCGGGCAGCCTTTGCCATGCCCGGATACATGTCGGTGTATTCGTGGGTCTCGCCCGCGATCGCCGCCTTCAGGTTGTTGGACGTGCTGCCGATCGGCAGCCCCGTGGCCGGGTCGCCGACCTGCTCGAGATACTCGAGGTGTCCGTGCGCATGGCCGGTCTCGCCCTCCGCCGTGGAGCGGAACACCGCCGACACGTCGTTGTAGCCTTCCACGTCGGCCTTCTGGGCGAAGTACAGATAACGCCGATTGGCCTGCGACTCGCCGGCGAAGGCGTACTTCAGATTCTCTTCGGTCTTGCTGCCTTTCAGTGTTGCCATTTGGACCTCCTCTTTGACTGCCCCGATGGGTCGTTACGGAATATTGGTAAAACCGCCTTTGGACTTGGTCTAACGGAGTTTAACCCATGCTCGCAGCCTGTCAACATTCCGCCGGACCGTCATTGTCATCGGTCAATTTGACCCCGATCCCGACACTGGGCTAACTTTGCGCCCGCACGGGATGGGACGGGAGCGGCGGCCAGGTGACCAAGAAACGCGAAGGCGTTGATTTCGAAAAATCTATCGCCGAACTCGAGGCGCTGGTGGAGCGCATGGAGAGTGGCGAGCTGACACTCGAGCAGTCGCTGAAGGATTTCGAGCGCGGCGTCGCGCTCACCCGCTTGTGCCAGAAGGCGCTCTCCGACGCGGAGCAAAAGGTGAAGATACTCCTGTCCCGTGACGGCGAGGCGGGGCTGCAGGCCTTCGAGGCCGCAGATCCCGACGACAACGACAAAGACGAATAAGGGCCCCATGTCCTTCGATGCCACCGTGCGCTCCCTGCAGGCGCGCAGCGAAACCGCGCTTGATCGCTGGCTGCCCCCGACCACCCTGCCGCCCACCATGCTGCACGAAGCGATGCGCTATTCCGTGCTGGGCGGCGGAAAGCGCGTTCGGCCCCTGCTCGTCTACCTGGCCGGGGAGGCGGTGGGCGCGGAGCTGGAGGCCCTGGACGCGCCGGCCGTAGCGGTCGAGCTCATTCACGCCTACTCGCTGGTGCACGACGACCTGCCCGCCATGGACAACGACGACCTGCGGCGGGGACGCCCGACCTGCCACCGCGTCTTCGGCGAGGCGATGGCAATCCTTGCCGGCGATGCGCTGCAGGCGCACGCGCTGCACGTGATCACGCAGGCCACCGCGGGCGGTCTCACGCCGGCGCAGCGCCTGGCCATGGTCGATACCCTGGCCGGCGCCAGCGGCTCGCTGGGCATGGCCGGCGGACAGGCCCTAGACCTCGCCGCCGTGGGCCGTCATCTCACGCTCGCGGAACTGGAGAACATGCACCTGCACAAGACCGGGGCTCTCATCCGCGCCAGTGTTCGTCTGGGCGCGCTGGCCTCCGCCTCGGTCACCGAAGTGACGCTCGCACGCCTGGACGAGTATGCACGCTGCATCGGCCTGGCATTCCAGGTCCAGGACGATATTCTCGACATCGAGGGGGCGACCGAGACCATCGGCAAACCGCAGGGCTCCGACGCCGCTCGCAACAAGCCGACCTATCCGAATCTGCTCGGCCTGGAGGGGGCCAGGGCGGTGGCGGAGCGCCTCTACAAGGACGCCATCGGGGCCATCGCGATACTCGGCGCGCAGGGCGACACCCTGCGGGCGATGGCCGATTACATCGTCCGCCGCGACCGCTGATGGCCGCAATGCGGAAACTCCTCTAGAATCCGGTCGAACCTGCAAATGCCGTTGAACTCGGTGCGCCGCGCACCCATCTGAACACTGGAGAGCCGCCTGCGCCAGCGGGCATCCCGCACAGAGGAGCAAGCCTGATGAACAAGCCCGTCGCGATCGCCGGGACCATCCCCGACACGCAATCCACGGAGGACCTGCGCCGCATTTCCATAGATCGCGTCGGCATCAAGGATATCCGTCATCCGGTCGTCGTACGCGACCGATCCGGGAGGGAGCAGCACACCGTCGCCAAGTTCAACATGTATGTCGGCCTGCCCCACAACTTCAAGGGCACGCACATGTCGCGCTTCGTGGAGATCCTCAACGAGCACGAGTACGAGATCTCGGTGGAGAGCTTCATGCGCATGGTCAACGAGACGGCCGGCCGCCTGGACGCCCGCGACAGCCACGTCGAGATGACCTTTCCGTACTTCGTCCAGAAGGCCGCGCCCGTCTCGCGGGTGAAGAGCCTGATGGACTACGACGTGACCTTCGTCGGCGAGGTCAAGAGCGGCCGCCCGGAGATCTGGGTGAAGGTCCTGGTGCCGATCACCTCCCTGTGCCCGTGCTCCAAGAGCATCTCCGACTACGGCGCGCACAACCAGCGCTCCCACGTGACCGTCTCCGTGCGGATCCGGAGATTCCTCTGGATCGAGGAGATCATCGACATGATCGAGAAGATCGCCTCGTGCGAGCTGTACGGGCTGCTCAAGCGCCCGGACGAGAAATATGTGACCGAGCGCGCCTACGACAATCCGAAGTTCGTCGAGGACATCGTGCGCGACGTCGCCGTGCAGCTCAACGGCGACGAGCGCATCGCCGCCTACGTGGTGGAGTCCGAGAACTTCGAATCCATCCACAACCATTCCGCCTACGCGATGATCGCACGCGACAAGGATGATGGGCCGTCCGGCTGTAGCGGTGCGGCCCGGAACTAGCGATGCCGGCCCCGGTGCCGGCGCCGCTCGCGGCGTCCGCCGGACCTACGCCGGGATCTTGACGGCGCCGGTGGCACGGACGGCGCGCCTCGTATAACTGATTGTTTGTCCTGACGTTGTGTGGCCTGGCATAGGCGATGCAGGACCCCGGACGTGTAACATCAGTCTAGTGACTGTTGCACTCCTCCCTTGGGTCTTGCAGGGCGCCTCGGGCGCCCTGCTCTTTCCGTAAGCCTCCGTTCAGCCCCGGCGCAGGATCATATACACGGTAATCAGGCCGCACCGCGCCGTCCCGCGCGCCCATCCAGGGACGCCCGAGGCCCAAATCGATGAAGCCAGGATGCTGGTCACCGGTGTTGCCGGCGCTCTTGGCGCTGGTCGGCTCGCTTTGGAGCGCGGCACCGTGCGTGGCCGGCGAGGTCGACATGCGCGATTACATCATGCTCGAGGAGGGCATGACCGAGGCCGAGGTGCTGTATCGACTCGGTCCGTACGATTACGAGACGGTCTACTCGGACTACTATCACATTCCGATCCGCAAGCGCTGGGCGTACATGCCGGCGTATGGAAAGCGGGGCTGGATAACCGAGATCACCTTCGACCATCGGGGACGGATCCAGCAGATAGAACGCTACCGGCCCTGAGTCGCCGGCGGCGGCCTCATCCGCCGCCGTCAGCGCGCTTCGCCTCCTCCCAGAGTGCCTCCATCTCCGACGCCGTTGCCTCCGCGATCGCCTTGCCCTGGTTGGCGAGGTTTCTCTCGATGTGAGCGAAACGCCGCTCGAAGCGGCCGTTCGCCCCGCGCAGGGCCTGTTCCGGATCGACCTCCAGGTGCCGGGCGAGGTTGACACAGGCAAACAGCAAATCGCCGATCTCGGCGACCGTGCGCTCCCGTCCCTGCCCGAGGCTGTCGCGCACCTCGCGCAGCTCCTCGAGGACCTTGTCGAACACCGGTCCTGGCGCTGGCCAGTCGAAACCGACTTGCGCGGCCCGGCGCTGCAGCTTGGCCGCGCGGGTGACGGCCGGCAGGCTGAGGGCGATGCCGTCGAGCGTTCCGGCACCCGCGTTTCCGGCACGGCGCTCGCGCGCCTTGATCGCCTCCCACTGCCGCGACTGTTCCCCGGCATCGTCGACGGCGGCACCGGCGAACACGTGCGGATGCCGGGCAACCAGTTTTTCGCATATCGCCTCGACCACCGAATCGAAACTGAACCAGCCGCGCTCCTTTGCCATTCGGGCGTAGAACACGATCTGGAACAGCAGGTCGCCGAGCTCGCCGGGCAGCGCGTCGTAACGCCCGCTCTCGATGACATCGGCGACCTCGTAAGCCTCCTCCAGCGTATGCGGCGCGATGCTCGCGAAGGTCTGCTGGCGATCCCACGGGCAGCCGCATTCCGGATCCCGCAGGCGGTCCATGATCTCAAGCAATCGTCCTATGGTCGTCATCTCGATGAGCCCGTTCATCGGCGCGTGGCGGCCGCCGCGGCGGCGCACCCCGGTTGATCTTACCCGCTAATTCGCATGTAGAATGAACGGCATGCGGGATATTCGGTCGAAACTGGACAGATTGCTGATGTGACCGTCATGTCACCACTCATCCTGAGGCTCGACATATCCGGCATACCGATTACCTGGATACCTTGGGAGGATGCGGTGTGCCTGTACAGCCGTGACATGATCGCCTGGACCGCCGGCGAGAGCGTGTTCACTTTTCACGGCGGCATCTCGCGGCGAACGGGGGTCCCGTCGCTGGTGACGGTCAATTCGATTATCGCCGTCAAGCGCTCCGACCGTCACGGCTACCAGCGCCGGGGCATCCCGCCGCTGAACAATCGCGAACTGTTCCTGCGTGACGGCAGCCTCTGCATGTACTGCGGTGATGAGCTCCACGACAGCCAGCTCACCCGTGACCACGTCATCCCGCTGTCACGGGGCGGCCGGGATTGCTGGTCCAATGTGGTCGCCGCATGCAAGTCGTGCAACGCGCGCAAGGGAAATCGCCTGCCGGAGGAGGCAGGTGTGAGCCTGCTGGCGATCCCCTACGTCCCCAACTGGGCGGAGTTCCTGGCGCTGAGCAACCGGCGGATCCTGGTGGACCAGATGGAATTCCTGAAGTCGCAGTTCAAGCAGAAGGGCCGCCTGCTGAGCTTCCAATAGCCGCGCGCGGGGATACCCCCAATTCGTATTGCCCCGGCACGGGGTCGCCGGCGACCGGCGCGCGCCCCGTGACAGATCCGGTGGCCAGCGATGGCCGAGCCCGGCGGCCCAGGGCGCACCGCGCGGGAAACCCCCGGCATTCCGGTTACAATCCCCCCATGCATACGTTCATCCCATCAACCGGTCTGCGGGTGCTGCCGTGAGCCGGGCCTTCGTCAAGGAACCCGACGGCGATGCCGCCGACACCGATTTGCCTGAGCGGCCGCTGAGCGAGCACCCGCTCTATGTCACGCCCCGCGGTCTGCGCAAGCTGCAGCAGGAACTGCACGAGTTGCGCGAGCAGCGGCGCGGCCTCCAGGCCAGCGGCGATGACATGACGGCCATGGCCGAGTTGAAGCGGGTCGAGCGCGACGAGCGCTATCTCGAGCAATGCGTGCAGAACGCGATACTGGTCGCCCCGCCGGCATCCCACGACGAGATCCGCTTCGGCGCCGCCGTGGATCTCCTGGATGAAGACGGCCATCAGCACCACGTCTTGATCGTCGGCGAACAGGAAGCCTGCGCGCCAACCGGACTGATAAGCTGGGTGTCACCGCTGGCGCGCTCGCTCATCGGGCGTCGCGTGGGCGACGTCGTCACCTGGGAGCGACCGGCCGGGAACGTGGAGCTGGAGATTACCGGCATCAGCTATCCCGATCTCAGCTAATCCCTCGGAACCGGCACGCTTCCAGGAGTCTCAGTCACGCGCGTCCGATGGCACCCCCTACACACGGCTCATGGCGGCAGAGCGAGCGCATGCGCGCGGTGCAGACTCCCATCATTCCAACGGTGGGAAAGTGGATCCACGAGCACCCGGGCACGCTATCGCTCGCGCAAGGCGTGGTCTTCTACCCGCCCCCGCCGGAGGCGCTGCGCGCCGCCGAGCACTACCTGCAGCACGGTCATCACAAGTATGGCGCCGTGCAGGGAACCTCGAGACTGCGCGCCGCCATCGCGGCCAAGCTCAGGCACGAGAACGGCATGGAAGTCGACGGCGACGGCGGGCGCATCGTCGTGACGGCGGGCGGCAACATGGCCTTCCTGAATGCCATGTTCGCGATCTGCGACGAAGGCGACGAGGTCGTGCTGCCGCTGCCGTACTATTTCAACCACGAGATGGCGATACGCATGGTCGGCGCCCGGCCGGTGCTGGTGCCGACCGCGCCGGATCTCAATCTCGACCTGCAGGCCCTGCGCAATGCGATTACGGCGCGCACCCGCGCCGTCGTCACCGTCTCACCGAACAACCCCACCGGCATGGTCTACGCCCGGGAGCAATTGAGCGCCGTGAATGCGTTGTGCCGGGACATGGGCATATATCACGTCAGCGACGAGGCCTACGAGCACTTCACCTACGCCGGGAGCGCGCATTTTTCCCCGGGTTCGCTGCCGGACAGCGCGTTCCATACCATATCCATTTTTTCACTGTCGAAGAGCTTCGGCTTTGCCGCCTGGCGCGTCGGATATATGGTGCTGCCGGAACACCTCCTCGAGGCGGTCATGAAGGCGCAGGACACCAACCTCATCTGTGCGAACCTGCTCGCGCAGGAGGCCGCTGCCGTAGTCATCGAGACCGGCACCGCCTACCGGGAGGAACGGCGCCGTACGCTGAGCGGCGTTCGCGAGGTGGTGATGCGGGAGCTCACGGAGCTCGGCGATTCCTGCCGACTTTCGGCATCGACCGGCGCGTTCTACGTGCTCGTGCGGCTCGATGCGGAGATGGACCCGCTGTTGCTCACGCAGCGGCTCATCCGCGAGCACCGGGTGGCCGTGTTGCCGGGGTCGGCATTCGGCATCGGGGAGGGCTGCACGATACGAGTGTCCTACGGCGCCCTGGATCCCGACTCCGCCATCGCCGGCGTCAAGCGGCTGGCCAATGGCATTCGCGCCACGCTCCACGATCGCCACTGAACTCGCTGCCCTGGCAGCAATCCGAGAACCAGAAAACCAACGGACACCAAGGAGACCATCCCCGTGCGAGTGAACCTCCTGCTTGCCATCACCCTGCTCCTGCCCGCAGCAATTTCGGACGCGGCCGACGTCGAGGATCACTACGTCATCTGGGGCCTGGGCCAGAATTCCTGCCACAGTTACAACCAGGCGCGTGCAGCCGGCGAATTCGAGCACTACCAAGGGTATGTGGCCGGCTACATCACGGCCTACAACGCCTTCATGCCCGAGACCTACAACATCGTTCCGGACATGGATATGAACGCGATCGTCGCGTGGCTGGACGCGCACTGCGCCGACAGCCAGACGACGAGTTTCGCCGACGCGATGCATGCCCTCGTCGACGAGATGCACGAGCGGCGGCAGAAGGCCAGCCCCGAGAACGGCGCGCGGTGGCCCTGAATCTTCCGGAAGGCGGGCGCCTGCCTGCGGTCGATCTGGCCGCCGCCCTGCGCGGCTGCCTTCACGCTGCACCCGAGCGCATGCCGTCGCGGTCCGCGGCGAGCTTGCGTCCGGCCGCGGTATTGATACCGATCGTGAACCGCCGCGGGGGGAACGCCGTGCTGTTCACCCGCCGGGCGCCGGCGCTGACCCATCATGCCGGCCAGATCTGCTTCCCGGGCGGGACCGTCAGCGAGGCGGACTCGACCTACGCGCAGGCAGCGCTGCGCGAACTGGAGGAGGAGACCGGGATCGCCCGGCGCCACGTGCACCTCGCAGGCGCACTGCCGGAACTCGACACGCGCACCGGCTTCAGCGTAGTGCCGGTGGTCGGCGTGGTCGAGGAGGGTTTCCGGCTGGTGTTGCAGCAGACTGAAGTGGCCTCGGTATTCGAGGTTCCCCTGCCATATGTTCTGGATCGCCGAAATTACCATTTGCGGCCGGTGCCCGATCGCGATCAAGCTCGCGTTTTCGACACCATCCAGTATGGTAATGATCTCATCTGGGGAGCGACGGCGACGATGCTCGTCCGTCTGGTCGCGATCCTGAGCAATCTCGCCCCGGATGTGCACGAATCGCTGCACGCCACAAGGGGAAATTGCGATTTCGGAAAAAATGGTTCATGATCAGTACCTAAAGGTCGAAAGACCTTGGGGCCCTTCGTGATAAGTGATAAACAGGAGATAACATCATGCAGATGAAGTTCGTTAAAGTTTCCGCACTGGCCATGATCCTCGCGATGGCAGCCGGCTGCCAGCAGATCACCCGTGAAGAGTTCGAGGCCGTGAAGTCGACGGCCGACACGGCGCTGAGCGAGGCACGTGCGGCCAAGTCTGCTGCTGACGCTGCTGCCTCCGCGGCCAGCGCGGCCCAGGCGTCGGCTGACGAGGCCAAGCGTGCGGCTGACGAAGCCAATGCCTGCTGCAAGGCCAACAGCGACAAGATCGACCAGCTGTGGAACCGCATCATGCGCAAGTAATTGCGCCTGAGACGACAGCAGCTGCTTAATCTGTAGATGAATCCCCGGCGATCGCAGGATCGCCGGGGATTTTTTGTGTGCTCGTCGCGCGGTATCGGCCATCCCGATGCCGGGCACCTCGTTACCAGACCTGGCCGACGTCCGTAGCCTGCTCCTGATCGCCAGCGGCGTCCGCCGTGCGTTGCCCGGCCGGCCGATAGAACCACTGTCCTATCCCGACCGGAATTCCGTTGCGCATGCCGATGGCGCTCCGCACCTGGTTCCAGTCCACCTCTGATCCGGATTCGCCGATCACCTTGATGAGCTGATTGACGACGTTGTCGTACTGATCGTGCGCGGCGGTCGGGTCCTCCTCGAGATGGGGATGTGCCTCGAGGTACAACGCGCCATTCAGTCGTCCGAGCTTGATGGGCTGATTGATGATGCGCACCGGCGTGCCGATATCCACCTGATGGAACAATGACTCGATGTCCTTGGGATACATGCGGATGCAGCCATGCGTCACCCTCATCCCGATGCCCTCGACCTTCGCCACGTCGGTGCCGTGAATGTAATACTTCGGTAGTCCGAGCTGCAGCTTGAACAGACCCATCGGATTATTCGGTCCGGGAGGAACCACGGCCGGCAGCGCCTCTCCCCAGTCGCGCAGATGCTCTGCGCGTATGGATGCCGGCGGTACCCAGGTGGGGTTCTCGATCTTCTTGACCACCTTCGTCACTCCGTGAGGGGTCGTCCAGTCCTCGCGGCCGATGCTGACGGGATGCGTGACGACCACCTGCGGCTGCCCCTGCGGCCGCTTCGGGTAGTAGTACAGACGCATCTCCGGCACGTTGATGACGATGCCCTCCCGCGGGCTTTCCGGCAGCACGTACTGGCTGGGCACCACGACTTCCGCGAATGTGTTGTGCGCGATCATGTCCACGCCCGGGTTCGCAATCTTCAATTCCTGATAACCCTGGTCGTAGGCCATCGCGACGTCCACGGCGCGGGCGTTCGGTGGCACGGTGGCCATGTTGAGGGCGCCGATGACGTTGTCGCCATTGGCGGGCAGCACGAACGTCTCCGCCGATACGGACAGACTGGCGAGCAGCATCAGGCCCGCGCTCAGCCCGTGACGCATGCGTGCACTTCGATTCTCAAAGGCAAAGATTTCCGTCTGACTCATGAGTTACGCTCGTTCCTGGTCGGGCCCCGCTACAGTTCATCAGATTTTCGACCGGACAAATCCGCCGGTGTTCGCAGTTCTCGTTCGCCGGGCGCAATCATGCCGTATTTGTCGGATGAAAACCAGTTTCGACACAAGGGCTTAGAACCTCGATCCGCCCTCGCCCCGCAGCCTGCCGGCGGCCATGGCGAGCCATGCCCAGCCCGCGCACAGCAACAAGCCGCCAATCGGGGTCAGGATCCCCCACCATCTCGCGCCGGTCAGCACGAGCAGGTACAGGCTGCCGCTGAACAGCAGTGCTCCCGCCGTCAGCAACCACGCCGATCGGCGCACCGGCTCCTGGATGGCCGGCGGAACCTGCCATGTGCCGATGACAAACAGCGCAAGCGCGTGCAGAAAGTGATAAAGGACTGCGGTGCGAAACGTCGCCATCGCACCGGCGTCGATGCGGGTCCCCAGCGCATGTGCCCCGAAGGCGCCGGCGACCACGGCCAGGAGCGCCGCCCAGGCCCCCACCCTGAGAAAAACGCCGTTCCTCACGCCCTGCCCCGTTTCACACCCTCGAGACTACCCTGTCGCCCACCGAAGTTCGAGTGCAGCTGCGATATGATTCGAACAATGGGCACGATGCGGAAGTCGGCGGCCGCTCTGCTGGTCGTCGCGACACTGCTTCCCGGCGCCGGCGTCGCCAAACAGATCGGTGAACCGACGGAGATCTCGGCACGCTATCGCACCGGCGATACCTTCATGGGCATCCGTCTGCTCGGGACGGTTCGCCTCGCCAACGATCCGGTCGATGGTCACTCCGCGAGCGGCCTGTCCGGCCTGGCCTGGGACGAGGACGAGCAACTGCTCTACGCGGTTTCCGACCGTGGATATCTGCTGCACATGCAACCCCGGTTCGACGAGGAGCGCATCGTCGGCGTCGAGCTCACGGCTACGCACGGCCTGCGCGGCAGGAAACAGAACAGGCTGCCGCATCATCTCGGCGACGCCGAGGGGCTGGCCATCGTCAACGGCAGTAACGGCGTGGCGGGCGACGCAGAGCTGCTCATCTCCTTCGAGGGTACTCCGCGCGTCGATCGCTATCGCCCGAACGGGCAGTGGATCGCGAGCGCACCCACACCGGAGATCCTCAGGGACGGATCGCGATATGCGTGCAGCAACTGCCAGCTCGAGGCCATCGCGCTGGATCCCCTCCTCGGTCTGCTGCTCGCTCCGCAACGCCCGCTGCGCGGCCAGCCCCGCAACCTCCACACCGTCTACGACGGGAGGGCGCGGGCGTGGAGTTTCCCGGCCATTGCCGAGAGTCACTGTTCGTTGGTCGACCTCGCCAGCACGCCTCGGGGCGGGCTGCTGGTGCTGGAACGCCGCTACAGGAACGTATTTTCGCCGGTGATCTTCGCCATCCGTCGCCTGCGCGTGGATCCCGCGCGCCAGCCGGGCGGCGGCGCCGCCGCCGTCGAGGACGTGGCGGTACTGGACAACACGCAGGGATGGTCGGTCGACAATTTCGAGGGTCTCGCCCACCATCGCGACAACCGCTACTTCATGGTGAGCGACGACAACAACAGCGCGCTGCAGAGCACGCTGCTGGTCTATTTCGAGATCCTAGACGCAGGGCGGAGCCCGGGATGGCGCCCCCGGGACACGCCGTGATCAGGGGCCGTACCGATCGATGAAGTACACCGCCGCCGTGATGCACGAGGACGCCCACAGGTGGTCGAGCTTCCGCGGCGGCCGCATGTACAGCAGAGCGAACGTCGGGGACACGGCGAGCGTCACCGCCTCCCGCACGACCTTCGACCGACAGCACCGGCAGGCCGGCGGTCTGCGGCGCGACGGGCATGAATGCCCCTGGCGGGTGATCTCAGCGTTCGAGCAGGCGCGGCATCAGCTCGACCAGATTGCACGGACGCGTGCGGTAATCGAGCTGGTCGCGGATCAGCCGATCCCAGGCCGTGCGGCATGCGCCGGGCGAGCCGGGAAGGCAGAACACGTACCGGCCGTTGGCCACACCGGCGATGGCGCGGGATTGCAGGGTCGAGGTCTTGATCTCCTCGTAGGACAATACCCGGAACATCTCCCCGAAGCCGTCGAGTTCCTTGTCGAACAGTACGCGTACGGCCTCCGGCGTGCCGTCCCGGCCGGTGACGCCCGTACCGCCCGTGAGTAGCACGACCTGCAGTTCCGGCTCGATCAGCCAGTTCGAGACGATTGCCCGGATCGCATATACGTCGTCCCGGCAGATCCGACGGCCCGCGACGCGATGACCCGCCGATTCCAGCCGTTCCACAAGCGTGTCGCCGGACTTGTCGTTGTCCAGTTGTCTCGTGTCAGAAACGGTCAGCACGCCGATGCCGAGCGGTACGAACTGACGTTCACTGCGGTGCTCCATCGTGTTGCTCACGGTTACGGTGATCGAATCGACCTCGGGTATCATAGCACCGCACCCGCCTCCGGCAGCGATGACAGGCAAGCTCCCCGATTCCGACGATGACGACCTGCGCCTCGACAAGTGGCTGTGGGCGGCGCGTTTCTTCAGGACGCGCGGACTGGCGCAAGCGGCGATCAAGGGCGGCAAGATAGAGGTCAACGACGAGCGGCCCAAACCCGCGCGGCCCGTGCGCATCGGCGACATGCTGCGCATACGGCGCGGCCAGTTCGAATCCGTCGTTCGGGTCGCGGCGCTGTCGCGCCAGCGCGGACCCGCGACCGCGGCGGCGGCGCTCTACGAGGAGACCGTCGGGAGCATCGAGCGCAGACAGGCTCTGGCGCGCGAGCTGCGGCTGACGGCGGCGAGCGCACCACTGTTCGCCGGCCGGCCGAGCAAGCGCGACCGGCGCCATATCGTGCGCTTCACCCGAAAGCGCGGCGACTGAGCATCCCCTGCCGTCCATCGCACGTTCCGCTCGCGGCAACGCGCGGCCCGCTGACACGCCGCCGCATGGTTGCAATTCGCGGATGAATACCCGATAACTGGGCGCGCCACAGCCAGCGCGAGCACCCGATATGCCCCCCCACGATTCGATCGCCGCCATCGCCGCGAATGTCGAGCAGGTGATTCGCGGCCAGCGCCCGGCGATCCGGCTGCTGCTCGCCGCGTTCACGAGCGGCGGGCACGTGCTGATCGAGGACTACCCGGGTACTGGCAAGACGACCCTGGCGAAGGCACTGGCCCGGTCTGTCGACGCACCGTTTCAGCGCATCCAGTTCACCCCCGACCTGCTGCCCTCCGACATCCTCGGCGCCTCGATCTACAATCCCCGCGAACAGAGCTTTCGGCTGCACCGCGGCCCCATTTTCACCGCGGTGCTGCTCGCCGACGAGATCAACCGCGCCTCGCCGCGCACGCAATCGGCACTGCTCGAGGCAATGGCGGAGTCTCAGGTCAGCCTGGAGGGGGAGACACACCTGCTCGATGAGCTGTTTTTCGTGATCGCCACCCAGAATCCGGTCGAGACGCATGGCACCTATCCGCTGCCGGAGGCGCAGCTCGATCGTTTCGCCCTGCGGCTGCACCTGGGATACGTGACGCCGGCGCAGGAGATCGAGATCCTCGACGCGCATCGGGACCATCCTCCGCTCGATGACCTGCGCGCGGTGGCGACCGTGGAGGACGTGCACGTCATGCGCCGTGCGGCGACGACGATACGGGTCAGCGAGGAGATCAAACGATACATCGTCGATCTCGTCGCGGCCACGCGCATCGCCTCCGGCGTGCGTCTGGGCGCCAGTCCGCGCGCCTCCATCACGCTGCTGAAGGCCTCGCAGGCACTGGCGCTCGCGGACGGAATGGACTACGTCTCCCCCGACTATGTCCAGGAACTGGCGGTACCGGTGCTGGCGCACCGGATCGGACTGGAGGCCGAGGCCCAGTTCGGCGGGCTCTCGGCCGCGCAGATCGTCGAGGGCATCCTCCGGCGGCTGCCGGTGCCGCGCTAGGCGCGAACGCGCATGTGGCGTGCCGCTCAGATGCTGCTCCTGCGCTGGGGGGCGCACATGGCCCGCGCCCTGCGTCTGCGTTTCACGCCCTCGGGTCGCGCCATCCTGGCCACGGCGATCGTCGCCACCGCATTCGGCATCGACATCTCACGCACGCGTGCGCTGCAGGTCGCCGCCGCCGCGACCGGCTTGCTGCTGGTGGCGGCGATCTTCCTGCTGCGCCGACGCCTGCCCCTCGCCTGGTCGCGCGAACTGCCGCGTTACGGCACGGTCGGCGTGGCGCTCGCCTACACGCTGCGGATCACGAATCTCTCGGCCTCCCGATCGCTGCCCGAATTCGAGCTCGTCGACACGCTGGCCGCATCATGGCCGACGCGCGATGAGTACACGCGCTTCGTCGAGCCCGGCCTCCTCGACGGACCACTGGAGCGCTGGCTCGGGTTCCGGCGCTGGCTGAGGCTCGCGCTCACGCGCCGCGGCGGGATCATCCCGGCGCAACGCGGCCATGCGCTGCCGCCGCGTGCCGCCGCCTCGCTGGAGATGACGCTGCAGCCGTTGCGCCGCGGCTATCTGCACTTCGGCCGTGCGAGCCTCGGCATCCCCGACCCGCTCGGACTCGTCAATGCCCTGCAATCCGGTGGCGCGCCGGATCGGCTGCTCATACTGCCGCGTCGGTACGCGGTCCCGCGGCTCGACGCCGGCATGTCGCGGCGGCATCAGGCCGGCCGCGTTCGCCGCGCCAGCAACGTCGGCGACTCGCAGGAGTTCCTTGCGCTGCGGGAGTACATGCGCGGCGATGCATTGCGCCACATCCACTGGCGCAGCTGGGCACGGACCGGCACTCCCATCGTCAAGCAGTTCGAGAACGAATACCTGAGCCGGCTGGCATTGATACTCGACACCTGCACGGCGCCGGGTCTGCCGCTCGAGGCGGCGCTGTCCATCGGCGCGTCCTATCTGGCCGGCGATCAACCCGCCGACGTGGTCATCGACCTGATGCTCATGGGGCCGCGGCTGCTCGAGAGCTCCTCCGGTCGCGGTCTCGGAACGGTGGACGGTCAGCTTGCGCTGCTGGCCTGCGCCGAACCCGCGCTCCCCGGGGAGTTCCATCGCTTCGCGGGCGCGGTGCTCACGATGCTGCCGCGGATCAGCGCAGCGATCGTCATCCTGCCGCAATGGGACGAGGATCGGCGCGCCTTTCTGCGCACGTTGCGGGCGCGCGGCTTGCCGTTGCAGTGTTTCCTCACCTCGCGGGGGACCTCACCGGCGGCGCCGGTCACGGATGCCGACGGCGTGCTCGAGGTGCGGCCGGAATCCATGGAGGAGGATCTCGCCCGCCACCGCGCGCGCATCGCGCGCGCCGCGCCAGCCACGGCCGTGCGCGCGTGAACGAGCGGCCATTGATCGTCGCCGCCGCACTCCTGCTCTGGGGCTGGCAGAGCGGGCACATCTACGTGGCACTGCCACTCGCCGTGGTGTTCGAGGCGCGGCCGTTCGTGCACCGTCGCCTCGAGCTGCGCGAGGCCGATTTCCAGCGCATCGCGGACGTGACCAGTGTTCTGTTCCTCGCGCTGGTGTTCATCGGCTTCAGCGACGACACGGTGGGCGGCATCTACCGCATTCTGGAATGGATGCCCGCCGTGCTTGCGCCGCTGCTCATCGGGCAACGCTACAGCGTGGACGGCGGCATACCGCTCTCGGCACTGTTCGCGAGCCTCCGCCGCACCGGCGGGACCGTGCTGGAGCACGTCGCGAGGGCCGCCGACCTCACGCGGCCCTATGTCATCGTCTGTCTCATCGCCGCCAGCGCCGGCGCAAAGACCGGCGATCTGTTTCTGCCCGCCGCCTTCGCGCTGCTGGTGGCCATGCTCGTGCCGCCGCGGTGGTCGCGGCGGAGCATCCTGCCGTGGGCTCTCTGCGTGCTGGCGGCCCTGGGCGCGGGGTTGGCCACGCGCTCGGCGCTCTATCAGCTGCAGGAGGGTGTGGAGGTGTGGGTGATGCGATGGATGCAGGACTCGTTTGTCGCGTCGGTCTCGCCGAATCAGGCCTTCACGGCAATCGGCATGCTCGGGCGACTGAAGTTCTCCGACCGCGTCCGCCTGCGGATCAAGACCGATGCCGCGCTGAGCGGACCGCTGCTGTTGCGCGAATCGACCTACGAGGAGTTTCGCCACGGGACCTGGCGCAACACGGACAGCACGATGTCGGCCATCGATCCATATGGGGACGGCCACCGCTGGCGCCTGGCGGACGCGCCCGCGCACGCCCTGCGCGCCGTCGTCACCGCGCCCGTGAAAAACGACCCGGAGGTGATCCCTGTCCCACAGGGCGCCTCCGGGCTGGCGAGCAGGGAGATCCTCGGACTGCAGCGCCACTACGGCAGCGCCCTGCTGGCCGACGCGCGTCCCGGCTTCGTCAGCTACGAGGTGGAATTCGGCCGGGAGCTGCGCGGCGAGCCCGATCCGCGCCCCGGGGACTTGACGGTTCCGGAGGCGTACCGGCCGGCGCTGTCCCGGGTGAGCGCCGAGCTGGGCGCCCTGCCCGCCGATGACGACGGCAGACTGAAGGCGATCGAAGCCTACTTCCAGCGAAATTACAGCTACTCGCTGGTGCAGCGCGGTCGCGGGCCCTGGACGCAGCCGCTCAACGAATTTCTGCTCCACCGCCGCAGCGGGCACTGCGAGTACTTCGCCACGGCAACCGCGCTGCTGCTGCGCCAGCTCGGGATCCCCGCGCGCTACGCCGTGGGCTATTCGGTCTCGGAGTACAGTCCGCTCGAGGGCAGCTATGTCGCGCGGCAGCGCGACGCGCACGCATGGGTGGTGGCGCATGTCGACGGGGCGTGGCGGGTCGTGGATACCACGCCGGCCACCTGGCGTGCCGAGGAGGACGCGGCGTCGAGCCCGCTGCTCCCCTTGACTGACCTCAGGGCGTGGCTCGGTTACCGGTGGTCGGCGGTTCGCGCCTCGGGCGCCAGCTTGCGCCCGGCACTGCCCTGGATGCTGCCGCTGCTGCTCGCGCTGCTGTTGTGGCGGCTGCGCCGGACGCGCCGCGCCGGCGCGCACCGCCCCGTGAGCAGGCCGGCCTCGATCCCGATGCGCGGCGCGGATTCGGAATTCTTCGCACTGGTCGATCGCCTCAGCCGTCGGCACGCGCCACCGCGCGACGGGGAGACCCTGAGGGCCTGGCTGCGCCGGCTGCCGTCGGCGGATCGAACCGAGATCACGCGCCTTGCCGCTCTCCTTGATCTGCACAACCGCCACCGCTTCGATCCGCGCGGACTGTCGCCTTCGGAACGCGCCCGACTGCGGCTCGCCGCCAGTCTTGCGCCCGGCTGAGTCCCCGGGCGCCCACGCGGCGCAGGCGCCGCCTTCAGCCCGCGGCAACCCGCGCAATCGCCTGTTGCACGGCGCGTCGCTCGCCGTCGGAGAGCGACGGCTCGGCGAGATGCTCGCGCGCCGTCTCCACCGGAACCAGGCCGTCCTGCACCAGTCGAGCCTTCTCCTCGACGGTCACCCCGGGCTCGGCGAGGATCTCCGCCGGGGTGATGAGACCGGTGCCCAGCATCATCGCCACCTCGCCGGTCTGCCGACGCAGGACCGAGTAACTGCCGCCCAGCCGCCAGTCGAGAAAGCGGCGCGACACGAGATTCCGTTCGTAGATGCTGCGCACCTCGAGCTTGTAGCTCCCGAGCGTGATCGGGTTGATGGTCGCCTCGATATTCTCCTCCAGCTGCGAGAGACGCGCCTTGATCAGGTCGGAGAACGCCGTGTCGCCATCGCCCCGTCCGAGCACGGTATAGATGGCGAGTATGTCGTCGATGGGCAGGCCCCGGTAGGTGTCCGCGACGAAAATCTGGTTGCGGCTCTTCCAGAGGCTGTCGAAATTCGCGTACCCGAGCAGGCGCACCAGAGCCGGGACGCGCAGCAGGTTCGGGTTGAATCCACAGGCGCAGATGAACTGCCCCCGCTCCAGGCCCAGCTCGCGCGCCTCCTCGTCGAGCAGGCGCTCCTGCTGTCCAGGCACGGGCGGCTGCAGATGCCGGAATATCCTCGCCAATTCCGCATCGGTTGCGTACAGCAATCGTTCGAATGGCCTCATCGGTATCCCGTCTTCCCCAGCTCCTTGGACCCGGCGCCGCCCCCAACGCAGCGGAACACGCTTACCAGTATGCTAGCAGCGAACCTCCCTCGGTGCGTGACTCGAAGCGGTGCAGCGGCCGATCGCCCTTCTCCACACAGGCGCCCGAGGCCAGGTCGAACACCCAGCCGTGCCGCGGGCAGACCAGGCGATCGCCCTGCAACGCGAGTTCGGGTATGTTCGTCGCCTGATGCGGGCAGCGGCTGTCGAAAACCCGGAATTCCAGGTCGCGGCAGGTCACGAACAACTCGCGGCCGTCGCAGGCCAGGCGCCGCACTCCGCGCGCCGGCAGATCGGCGATGGTGGCGACGCGGTGCCACTGGCCGGACTGCGCATTCATCGCCTCCAGCCGGAACTCCGGTATGTCCATCGCCAGCAGGAGATCCACGGCCCAGATGATCCTGCTCAACCCAAGCGCGGGAAAGGCCATCAGCAGGCCATCGAGGATCTCGTTGGCGGAGAGCCCCGCCTGCAGGCCGCGGGCGATGTACTGGCGGAATCCGTCGTCGGTCTGCGCCGCCACCTTCGTGATGATGGAGATCAACGCGCGGGTCTTGGGATCCAGGTGCTTGCCCGCCTCGCGCAGGAAGCGAAAATACGCACCCATCGCCTCCGGACGCGCGGCGAGGAGAAAATCCAGCGCCTCGCTCATGACGCCGCCCCGCCCGCCTCCGCGATCGGCGCGAGCTCGATGACCTTCACGGATTCGCCCCACTGCACGATGTCCGGTGTCGTGACCTGCAGGAACAGCCGTTCGTAGTCCGGGTGTATGAACACCAGCACGACGATCGCATCCTCGTCCAGCCAGAGCTTCTCGGCGGTCTTGAACCTGAACAGGCGCGAGTATCTCACGCTGCGGTTGACGAGGAAATTCAGGGTCAGCACGCCGTCCCCGGCCTGCTGCTTCTGTGAACAGGCCTCCTCCGAACGGCGCCGCACGCAGGTGACGTGCACGTCCGTGATGATCCGGCCGGATTCCTTGTCGACGGGCTTCACACGCAGGTGCAGAAGGTCGGCCATGTCGACCTGCCGGACGCCGAACAGGCCGAAATAGTCCGCAGCCACCACGCCGAGGAGTGCCATTACGAGGATCGCGATGATCTTTCGCATCTTCTGCCCGTGGACTTCAGTCGCGCCGCAATCGATCCGCGATCGCCATCGGCGTCGGATATCGCATCACCACCCAGTAGGAGGACGCCATGAACGTCAGCAACGTAGCCATTTTAAGCGCATCCGCATGCAGTTGTCCGATCACTCCGGCCTTGAGCGCAACCACCACGACGAACAGCGAGAACTCGCTGATCTGGCCAAGGCGAACCCCGATCTCGAAGGACATGCCCGGCTTCTCGCCGGCCTTCGTCAGCAGCATTCGGAATACCAATGGCTTGAGCGCCAGGCAGCACAGCGCCAGCAGTCCCCCGGTCCATGCGACTTCGGCCAGGGAGGAGAGATTGAAGCTTGCCCCCAGCGCGAAGAAGAACAGCACCAGGAAAAAGTCGCGCAACGGCTTCAGACTCTCGGCGATGAACTGCGACACCGGGCTGGATGCGAGCGTCACCCCGGCCACGAAGGCGCCGATCTCCCGCGGCAGCCCCAGCCACGCGCCGAATTCGGCGATTCCGAGGCACCAGGCGATCACCAGCAGGAACAGGTATTCCTGTATGCGATCGAAGCGCGCGATGAGCTTTTCGATCACCAGTCGATCGAGCGCCGCCGCCACGATGCCCACGGCCATCAACGCGCCGAGCTGCCGCGCGATGCCGCCGAGAGCGTCCGTCTCGCCGCCGGCGCCCTGGATGAGCAGAACGATGACGATCGCAATCAGATCCTGCAGCAGCAGCACGCTGATCATGATCTGGCCCATGCGCTGATGATGCAGCGTGGTCGTGGGCAGCAGCTTCACGCCGATGATGGTGCTGGAGAACATGAGCACGGCGCCGGCCACGAGTGCCTGGATGGTCGTCCAGCCACCGATGCGCGCGACCGCGAAGCCGATGAACCCCAGCGCCAGCGAGCTCGCCACGGTCACCCAGAGCGCCTGGCGAAACATGTGGATGAGCTGGGCGGGGGGCAGGTTGAGACCGAGCAGGTAAAGCAGGAACATGATGCCGATCTCGGCGATCCCGTTCAGCCAGACGACATCGTTCACGAATCCCGCTCCGGCGGGGCCGAGCAGCATGCCGATCACGATGTAGGCGACGATCATCGCCTGCCGAGCGTACAAGGCCAGCGTGGCCAGCACGGAGGCTCCGACGAAGATCAGGAAGATTGCGTTGGCGATGGAGCCGTCGTGCACCGATTGCTTCCCCTTACATTGGTGAAAACGGGCTGCGCACGCCCGCGCCGCGCCGGAAGAGCTCGGCCTCGCCGAAGACCGCACCGGGCCTGCAGAGTAGGAATCTGCTCGCGCGCCGCCGTGATCGCACAGCCGTACCGGACCGCGTCGGCCTCGCCCGCCGGTGGCAGCGGCACGAACTCCGCCTGGCGCCGGAACCGCCACCGCACCGCCAGTCCCATGACGCCCGCCACCGCCGCGGCGAGCGCCGGCCCGCAGCCATGCCGCCGGCGAACCGGGTCGGTCCGGAACAGGGCACGCGCATCGGGGTGTGCGCCGATCAGGGTCAGAGCACCGTCGTTTGTCACCAATATCGCATCCCCGCCGCCTCGCGATCGCGGTATCGTCAAGGACGCCTTCAGCTTGATAGCATGCGCCTCGGATCGAACCGGAGCCGAACCCATGCGCATTCTAGTATTCCAGCACCTCGATATCGAACACCCCGGCATCTTTCGCGATTTCCTCGATGCCGACGATATTCCATGGGACGTCGTGGAACTCGACGCAGGGGATCCCGTCCCCGACCTGGACCGGTACACGGCGCTGGTGGTCATGGGCGGACCGATGGACGTGTGGGAGGAGGACGAGCATCCGTGGCTCGTGCCCGAGAAGCGCGCCATACGCGCGGCGGTCGTCGATCGCCGGATGCCCTACCTGGGCGTGTGCCTCGGCCACCAGCTGCTGGGCGACGCGCTGGGCGGAAGCGTGGGCAAGGCGCGCGCCCCGGAGGTCGGCCTGATGCAGGTGCAGCTCAACAGCGCCGGGCAGGCCGACCCGTTGTTCGCCGGCATCTCCCCGACCATGCAGTGCCTGCAATGGCATGCCGCTGCGGTGCTCACTCCGCCGCCCGGGGGCACGGTCCTCGCCAGCTCGCCGCTTTGCGACGTGCAGGCGATGCGCGTCGGCCAGCATGCCTACGGCATCCAGTTCCACGTCGAGGTCACGGCCGAGACGGTGCCGCAGTGGTCCGCGGTGCCCGCGTACGAGGCCGCGCTCGAGAAGGTGCTCGGCGCCGGTGCCGCGGCGACCCTGGCGCAGGAGACCGAGGCCAGGCTGCCCGCCTTTGCACGCGACGCCCGGACCCTGTACGACAACTTCATGCAGATGCTGCGGTCGCGGCCACGACCGTGACGGCGGACGGTTGCGGCCCGTCCTGCCTAACGCCCCTGGCTGGCGGCCGTGAGGTCCTGCCATTCCCGATCGAGCCGCGCGGCGGACACCGCGGCGGCCGTACCCAGCTCCTGCGCGAACAGCGACACCCGGAACTCCTCGAGCAGCCACCGGTACGCCGGTAGCGCCCCTGCCGCGGCGGCTCCCTCCTGCCTGCTGCAGTACTCGGCGTAGCGCCGCAGGTAGGGGCGAAGCTGATCCGCGCGCTGCCTGTCCCTTGCCGGCTCGCGCACGAGCTTCTCCAGGCGCGCGATCGCCGCCTTCAGATAGCGTGGCAGATGGCGGAACCGCTCCGGCGGGGTGGCGCTCACGAAGCCCGGATACACCAGCGCCTGCATCTGCGCCCGCACGTCAGCCAGCGTCTCCCGCCAGGCCGGCCGTTCGAGCCCTGCGAGCCGCTGGCGCAGTTGCTGCGCGCGCTCCAGGCATTCCAGCACCTGAGCGCAGAGTGCACCGGCGGCCGGCACGATCCGGGGCCTGCCCCGTTCGCGCAGGCGCATGAAATCTTCCTGCCTGGCCGGCATGCCGGCGTCGGCGAGAAACACCTGCTCGAAGACCGCCGCGATGATGTCCTCGCGCAGGGTGTCGGCCTTGCCGAGGGGGGCGAACAGCAGGCTCATCTTCTGGAAGTCCTGCAGGTTCTGGCGGAGGTATTTGACCTGGGCGTTGAGTTCGAGCATGAACAGACGCCGCAGCCCCGCGCGGCTCAGAACGCTCGCGCGCGCGGCGGTGTCGACCATGCAGAGCTGCACGGCATCGCCCAGATCCTCGATGGCCGGGTAGCCGGTCACCTTCGTGCCCGCGCGCTCCACCACTACCGTGGCCGGCAGATCACCGAAGTCCCAGCGCGTGATCCTCCCGGCCCGCGGCTGCCAGCCCGTGGATTGCGCGAAGGAGGCGCGCACCGATCCGCCCAGCCGCCGTTGCAGTTCCTCGAGATCCCGTCCGGCGGCCAGCACGCGCCCCGTTTCGTCCAGCACACGAAACCGCATCACGAGATGCTCCGGCAGCACCTCGTTGCGGAAATCCGCCGCACTCAGCCTGAGCCCCGCGGTCTCCCCGAGATGGCGCGCGAGCCCCGCGCTCAGGTTGCCGGCGCGGAACGGCATCCTTTCCAGGCAGCGGTCGATGGACTGCGGTATCGGCACCAGCGCTCGGCGCTGCGTCTTCGGCAACGAGCGCAGCAGCAGCCCGACCTTCTCCTTGATGAGCCCCGGCACCAGCCACTCGAACGGCTCCGGCGGGAGCTGCGTCAAGGCGAGCATGGGCACACTCACCGTCACTCCGTCCTCCTCGTGGCCAGGCTCGAAGCGGTACGAAAGGACCAGATCCAGCGCGCCGACGCGCAGGCGATCAGGGAACAGCCCGGCGGTTACCGGCTCACCGCGCAGGAGATACTCGCGCGGGATCAGCAGCAGATCCGGGTCGGCGCGCTCCGCCTCCCTCAGCCACTGCTCGAAGGTGCGGCGCTCGCGGACGTTCTCGGGGATGCGCTGGTCGTAGAAATCGAAGATGGCCTGCTCGTCGGCGAGGATGTCCAGCCGGCGCGCCTTGTGCTCGAACACGCGCAGTTCCTCGAACAGCGCCCGGTTGCGGGCGAAGAACTTCGCTTCGGTGTCGAACTCGCCGTTCACCAGCGCCTCGCGGATGAAGATATCGCGCGCCTCGGCAGGATTGATCCGCCCGAAGTCCACTCTCCGCCCGCTGGCGATCGTCAGGCCGAGCAACGTCGATCTCTCGTAGGCGCTGACGCGGCCGGCGCGGCGCTCCCAGTGCGGATCGCTGTGACTGCGCTTCACGAGATGCGCGCCGACCCGCTCGATCCACTCCGGTTCCACGGCCGCCACGTTGCGTGCGTACAGCCGGGAGGTCTCCACGATCTGGGCGGCCACGAACCACTTGGGCCGTCGCCGGAACTGCGCGGAGCCCGGGAAGATGGCCGGCTTGATGCCGCGCGTCCCGAGGTACTCGCTGGCGTCGGTGCGGAATGCGACCTGGCTGAGATATCCCGCCAGCAGGGCGCGGTGCACGGCTGCGTATTCCGCCGGCATCGCGTTGCAGCGGTACCCGAGCCCGGACGCCAGCTCGCGCAGCTGATCCCAGGTGTCGCGCCACTCGCGCACGCGCGCCGGCGAGACGTAATGCTCGCGGCACCACTGCGCGAGCCGCTTCTTCGACAGCGTGCGCGCCTGCGCCTCGTGGGCATTCCAGAAATTGACGTACCAGAGAAAATCGGAGCGTTCGTCGTTGAAGACCGCCTGGGCCGCGGCGGCCGCCGCACGCGCGTCGAGCGGGAACTCACGCGGGTCCTGGATCCCGAGGACGGCGGCGATGATCAGCAGTTCGGCGAGACAGTGGCCTTCATGACCGGCGACGATCAGCCTGCCGATACGCGGATCCACCGGCAGGCGCGCCAGCGCGCGGCCGAGCGCGGTGAGCGTTCGCGACTCGTCGACGGCGCCCAGCTCGTAGAGCAGTGTGTAGGCATCGTTGATGTAGCGCCCCTCCGGCGGGTCCAGAAAGGGGAACTCGTCGACCTCACCGAACCCGAGCGATTCCAGCTGCAGGATGACGGCGGCAAGGTTGGTGCGCCGGATCTCCGGATCGGTATGGGCGGGCCGGCTGGAGTGATCCTCTTCGCTGTACAGGCGTATGCACACGCCCCGGGCGGTGCGCCCACAGCGGCCCGCGCGCTGGTTGGCGGAGGACTGCGAGATGCGCTCGATCGGCAGGCGCTGCACCTTGGTGCGCGGACTGTAGCGGCTCACACGGGCGAGTCCGGTGTCGACGACGTAGCGCACGCCGGGTACGGTGAGCGAGGTCTCGGCGACGTTGGTGGCGAGCACGATGTGGCGGCGCGGATGCGGTTCGAAGATGCGCTGCTGCTCGGCGGCCGTGAGCCGCGCGTAAAGCGGCAGGATCTCCGTGTCGCGGAGCCGCTCCCGGCCGAGCGCCTCGGCGGCGTCGCGGATCTCCCGCTCCCCCGGAAGAAACACCAGGACGTCGCCGCGGTCGATGCGCGAGAGTTCACCCACCGCCTCGACGACGGCTGCGATGACGTCGACCTCCTCGGCCTCCTCGTCCTGCAGCGGCGGCCGGTAGCGTATCTCGACCGGGTAGGTGCGCCCGGAGACCTCGATGATCGGCGCGCCGCCGAAATGGCGCGAAAATTTCTCCGGGTCGATGGTGGCGGAGGTGATGATGACCTTCATGTCGGGCCGCTTCGGCAGCAGCGACTTGAGATACCCGAGCAGAAAGTCGATGTTCAGGCTGCGCTCGTGGGCCTCGTCGATGATGAGCGTGTCGTAGGCCTCCAGACGGCGATCGGCCCGGGTCTCGGCGAGCAGGATGCCGTCGGTCATGAGCTTGACGTAGGTGTTCTCGCCGATCTGCTCGCTGAAGCGCACCTTGTAGCCGACCGCCGCGCCCACCGCGCTGCCCAACTCAGCGGCGATCCGCGCGGCCAGCGTGCGCGCGGCGATGCGGCGCGGCTGGGTGTGCCCGATGAGACCCCGGATGCCGCGGCCGAGCGACAGGCAGATCTTCGGCAACTGGGTGGACTTGCCCGAGCCGGTCTCCCCGCAGACGACGACCACCGGGTGGGCCGCGATGGCGCGCGCGATCTCGTCGCGGCGGGCGCATACCGGCAAATCCTCCGTGTAGCCCGGCACCGGGCACATCTCCGCGCGCCGTTGCAGCCGCTCGCGGGCACGCGCGAGCCGGGCCTCGAATTCGTCCGCCAGCGGCAGGCCCTCCGGGCGCCCGCGCCGTTGCCGCAGGCGATGCCAAAGCCGCTGCAGCGCGCGCCGGTCCGCCGGCATACAATCTGCCAGCGCGGCGTTGAGCTCCGCGCGGGTATGGAGGTTCATGGCCAGGGGCTCAGCCTCGGGGCAGACCGGCGGGGGAAGTTTTGTCAATTCTTAGGTTTGCTGCTAGCATTACCATGTAACCAACTGATAGCATTCGATATAGCGTGTGCGGAGCACGGAAGCGGGCGGTGCAGGCGCGCGGCCGGCAGGAGCGGCAGGGTCAGTCCAACCACGGGTCAGGTGCTGACCCGACAGACGGGTAACAGACGGGCGACGGTTCAACATGGCGCAGACGCTAGACATCTCCGGCTCGCAGATCAACGGGGCACGCGATTATCAGGAAGATGCATTTCTGATCACAACCATCGGCGGCAGCGACGACAAGGATTCCGCGTCCCTGGTCATCGTCGCCGACGGCATGGGTGGACACGCAGCCGGCAACGTCGCCAGCAACATGGCGGTGCAGACCTTCAACAAGCACGTCACCTCTCACTTCCCCACCACCGACGTAACGGCGATGCTGCAGGCGGCCGTGCGCGCCGCCAACGCCTCGATCACCGATACGGTGCGCGAGACACCGGCGCTGCGCGGGATGGGCTGCACACTGGTCGCCGCACTGGTCGTAGACCAGAAACTTTTCTGGATAAGCGTCGGCGACAGTCATCTTTACCTGCTGCGCAGCGGCACGCTGGAGAAGAAGAACGTCTGCCACAGCTACGGCGGGTTTCTCGATCGCATGGCCGCAGCCGGCCGGCCGGTGGAGCCGGAGGCGGGCTTTTCCCGCAACATGCTCATGAGTGCGCTCTCCGGCGACGAGATCGCCGAGGTCGACTGCCCGGACGAACCGTACGTGCTGCAGCCCGGCGATCGGCTCATCATGTCCACCGACGGCCTCGATTCGCTGAATGCGGCCAAGATTCTCTCGTACTCCGACGCCGCCAGGGGCGCGCGCGACTTCGTGTCGGTGCTCCTCAAGGGTGTCGAGGAAGCCGCGATCCCCCGACAGGACAACACCACGGTCGTGGTCATCGACCTGCCCGGGCGCGGCGAGCGCACCGCCAACGGCAAGCCGGTGCTGAAGGACGTCGTCGCCGAGGGCCGGGCCGTGGGACGGGCGCCGAGCACCGTCAGCGGCCCCGCCGAGTTCCACAGCGCGCCGGTTCCCGAACCCGCCCCCGCGCCGCGCCCGGTCCGGCGCGCGCCCAGGCGCCGCGATCCGCGCGACGCCTACGTGCGCCCCGGCCGCTGGCTGCGGCTATTGCTGCTGCTGGCGCTGGCGGGCGGCGCCGTCGCCGCCTATCTGTATCGGGAACAGATCCTGGCCAACCCGACCGTGGCCACCCTGCTCGCCAGCGTGAGTGCGCCGAACTCCACGACCGTCATACCGGCACCGGAATCCGAACCGGAGCCGCAGGAGCCGGCGCCCGCACCGGCCCTCACCGTGCCGGAGCCGACCGCCGTCCCCGAAGCCGCGCCCGAGCCGGAACCCGCGGTCGCGACCACGCCGCCTCCACCGCCACCGATCGAGGAATTCCGCGACGGCAACGGCCCGCCGATGGTGTGGGTTCAGGGCGGCAGCTTCGAGATGGGCAGCGCGGGCAGCTGGCCGGAGCCGAGCGAGCACCCGCGTCACTCCGTCACCCTGCGCCGGTTCGGGATCGGCCGCACCGAGGTCACCAATGCCCAGTACGCGCAGTTCCGACAGCCGCCGAACCCCTTTGGCATGGATGACTCCGCCCCCGTCTCCGGGATCAGCTGGAACGATGCGGTGGCTTATACCCGCTGGCTGTCGGCGCAGACGGGCAAGACCTACCGCCTGGCGACCGAGGCGGAGTGGGAATACGCGGCCGCGGCCGGAACCGATCCGCAGTACTGGTACTGGGGCCACACACCACAGCCGGGCATGGCGCAATGTTTCGGGTGCTCGCCGGACCTGAAGCCGGTCAAACCCGTGGACGTGGGCAGTTTCGCCCCGAACGCCTTCGGGCTGTACGACACCGCCGGCAACGTCGCGGAATGGGTGCAGGACTGCTATCTGCCGAACTACGATGGCGCGCCCGCCGACGGCAGCGCGCGTGAGGCCGGCGAGTGCGCCGATCGCGTCGTACGTGGCGGCAGCTATGACGTGCCGCCGAAATCGATACGTGCCGCCCGTCGCGACAAGTGGCCGGCGGCGCGCGGGCATGAAAGCATCGGGTTCCGCGTCGTTCGCGAGGAGTAGCGAACGCCCGTACTCACCCCTCGCCGCCGCGATCGCTGTGGCCGAGTTCCATCGCCGGGGCGATGCGGTCGCGGATGAGCTGCTTGAGCTCCCTGGACTCCGGGAAGCGTCCCTCGTGCTGCCGCGAGAACAGCAGCTCGCCATCGAGGTAGACCTCGAACACGCCGCCGGTGCCGGGCACCAGCGCGAGTTCACCCAGCATCTCGCCGAAGGTCATCAGGAGTTCCTGCGCCAGCCAGCTCGCGCGCAGGATGAAACGGCACCGGGTGCAGTATCTGATCGCCACGCGTGGGCCCTGTCCGTGCATCGCCTGTGCCTCCGCCCGGCGCTGTCCGCCGCTCCGGAGAGCGACGATGGCATGACCCACCGGCGGTGACAAGGGCATAAGAGAAAATGGAAAGCGTCGTCAATTGCGCCATCTACTCCCCGCAGGGCAGACGCGAACGCGACTGCACGGTCGAGGAGATCAGCGACGTCCTGCCGACGGCCGAGGGGTTCGTCTGGATCGGCCTGCACGAGCCCGGCCAGGCGCTGCTGCGCAAGATCCAGGAGGAGTTCGCCCTGCATGAGCTCGCCATCGAGGACGCCCACCGCGCCCATCAACGCGCCAAGCTCGAAGCCTACGGCGACGGTCTTTTCATCGTCTTGAAGACCGCGCAGTTCCGGTCCGGCGAACTGCATTTCGGCGAGACCCATCTTTTTCTCGGCCGCCACTACCTCATCACCGTCCGGCACGGCGCGTCCAGCGCCTACACCGACGTGCGCGCCCGCTGCGAGGAGCAGCCCGCGCTCCTGCGCCACGGGTCCTCCTTCGCGCTGTACGCGATCATGGACCGCATCGTTGACAACTACGCGCCGGTCGTCGACGGCTTCGAGGAGGAGCTCGACAACATCGAGCATCTGGTGTTCGAGGGTTCGTTCAATCGCGCCACGCTGCTGCGCCTGTATCATCTCAGGCGCGCGCTGGTCGAGCTGCGGCTGGCGGTAGTGCCGGTCATCGAGATCTGCAACCAGCTCATACGGCTGCACGCCAATCTGGTGCCCGACGCTGTGCGCCCCTACTTCCGCGACATCGCCGACCACGCCACACGCATCAACGAGGCGATCGACACCATGCGCGAGACGCTGACCGGCGCCATGGACGTCAACATCGCCATGGTGACGATACGCCAGAACGATGTCGTGAAGCGTCTGGCCGGCTGGGCAGGGATCCTGGCATTGCCGACGCTCGTGGCCAGCGTCTACGGCATGAACTTCGACTTCATGCCGGAGCTCAGGTGGCGCTGGGGCTATCCCCTGGTACTGGCGCTGACCCTCGGCGCCTGTCTCCTGCTGTACCGGCGCCTGCGCCGCGCCGGCTGGATCTGAACCTCAGCGATCGGCCAGATAGCGGCGGTCGTCGAAGGACGCCACCCAGCCGGGCCGGTAGACGACCATGATCGTGATGAGCGCGCCGCTGACGAACGCCTCGCCGAACATCATCAGCACGTATGGCATGAGGCGGGCGGACCATTCGTTCCCGTCGGGCACCGCCGAGGGGATCAGCGTCATGCTCGCCGTGCCCATGGCCAGCATGCTGAGCGCGCCGCCGAGAAAGGCCGAGGCGTAGATGTAGACGAAGAAATTCCGCGGCAGGCAGCGCTCCACGCCGCGCGCCAGCAGGTAGCTCACCGCCACGGGCAGCACGACGGTGATCCATGCATGGGTGATCGCGGCGGCAACCGGCGGATGCCAGCGCAGGAGGTTCAGGCCGATGGCGAGGCTGCCGCCGATGATGGCCAGCCGCCACCCGAACATCAGGGTCATCACCGTCGCGCCCAGGAGGTGCAGGTTCAGGCCGAGGATGTCGGCGCGGATCTGCCAGACGAAGAACTGCACCACCGCGCACGCGAGCAGGCGGTTGAGGTTGCCGCTTCGAAACAGCCACCGCCACTGCACGCCCCACAGTATCCAGGCGAGCAGCGGCCACCAGGCCCACCGCAGCCAGCCTTCAGCCATTTGCATCGTCCCCGCACACCGGCAAAGTCTAACGGCGGCCGCGCGGGGCGGATTTGATCGTTGTCATGGCGCGATCCGCGCGGCAGCCTGAGGCGGCGGGGCACGGGCATGAAGTAGAATGCACCCATGTGGACACAACGGGCCCTGCGCGCCGCGAAGATGGCCGCCGCCACCGCCGTGGGTCTTCCCCTGTGGATGTACCTGCGGCAGGAGCGCCTGCTGTTCGAACGCAGCACGTTGTCCACCGAGGACGCCGCGCGCATCCGCAGCGAGCACGGGCATGCGGAGGAACTGCGCTTCACGGCGCGCGACGGCACCCGATTGCATGGCTGGCTGGTGCGGCCCCGGGTCGGGGCGCCCTGCCCGCTGCTCATCTATTACGGCGGCAACAACGAGGAGGTGTCCTCGTACATTGCGCAGCAGCAGGCGCTCGGTGGCTGCGCGTTGCTGCTGATGAACTATCGCGGTTACGGTCTGAGCCTCGGCAGACCGAGCGAGGCGGCGCTGCTGGACGACGCGCTGCTCATCCACGACGCCGTGGCCGCGCGCGGGGACGTCGATGCATGGCGGATCTCCGTGATGGGCCGCAGCCTCGGCAGCGGCGTGGCCGTGCACGTGGCCGCGCGCCGTTCCGTCGGGCACGTCGTCCTCGTCACCCCCTACGACAGCATCGTTCATCTCGCCCAGAGGCGCTACCCGTACGTTCCGGTGCGAACGCTGCTGAAACACCCCTTCGACTCGCTGTCGCGCGCCGCCGCGATCCGGCAGCCGGCGCTGTTCATCACCGCGACGAACGACGAGGTCATTCCCGCGCTGCATTCGCGCATCCTTCACGATGCCTGGGGCGGGCCGAAGACCTGGTTGCAGCTGCCGGGCACCGATCACGCCAACATCGCCGATCACGCCCGGTACTGGCCCGCCATCACGAGCTTCCTCGGGACGGGCGCCGTGCGGGACTAGGCCGCGCCGGCTATCCGCGCACGCCGAGCACCGCCAGGACGTACATCACCGCCAGCGCCGCGTAGGCGAGGAAACTCGCGCCCAGCAGCCATGCGCGGCCCGGCCGCGGTCTGGCCCACGGCGGCAGGTGGGCCGGCAGCAGCCGGTAGTTCAACAGGTAGAGCGCAACCGGAAACGTCACCGTGCCGATGAATCCGATGACCGCGCTCAACAGGATGAGCGTGCCGGGCTGATCGGCCAGCATGGTCAGGCCGGTGACCGCGGTCAGGACGCAGATGAACAGGAAATACCAGCCGCGCTGCGAATAACGGCGCGCCGCCGGGAACAGCACCTGCACGATGTCGGCCTGTGTCCGCGCCACCGCGTCGGCGGTGGCCAGCCAGGTATCGGCGAGAAACGCGGCCGCGACGATGAGGAACAGCACGCGCCCGACCTCGCCGAGGCTCGCCGCAAAGAATTCGCTCTGCACGACGGCGAGTTCGTAATCCTTCGGCAGCAGTCCCTGCGGGAACAGTAACGCGTACGCCAGCAGGCAGGTCATCATCGTCGTGACGAGGTTGCCGAGGATGCCCATCAGCGTATCGGCTCGCAGATATCTCTCCCACGCGCGCCAGCGCGCCGCGTCTTCACCGCTATCCTGCGGCAGGCTCCCGCTCACCGCCGCGGTCTCCGCGCGCCCGGTGATGAGCCCGGTGATGCGGCCGTTGTGTGCGGCCATGCCGCTGCCCTTGTCGCGCAGCCAGTAGGAGTAGAACAGGATCCAGAAGCCGCCCAGACCGGCGAAGGTGATCGCGGTCAGCAGTCTGGTCGTGTCCCCCGGATCCCACGGCCGCGGCATTGGTCCGCCCCGACCGGCCAGCCCGCCAAGGAATTCAGGCACGACACGCAGCACCTCCGGCTGCACACAGGCCCACATCAGCCCGAGCACGGTGATCACCGCGACGGCCTTCATGAACCACTCGATGAGCAGATAGACCACCGGGCTGAGCACGATGGCCACGAAGAAGACGGCAATGGAGGCATAACCCCAGAACAGCGACTGGCCGCGCTGATCCCAGCCGTGCGGAATATCGGTCAATGCCGCAAGTGCGGTGCCGCCGGCGGAGGCGAAGGCGCCGAACCACAGGAACGAGGCGGTCATCAGTATCCACAGCAGGATGCCGAAGAGCCGATTCAGCCGGATGAAGCCGTGGAAGATGCTCTCGCCGGTCGCCAGCGTATAGCGCCCTATCTCCACCGTCAGCGGGTATTGCAACAGGCACGCGGGCGCCAGCAGCACCAGGAACGCCAGCCCGTACTTGGCGACCATGTACGGCCACCAGATTAGCTCGCCGCTGCCCTGCGCCAGCGCCATCCACACCACGCCCGGCCCGAGCGCGGCCAGCCAGCCCGGGAACGCCGGCACGGCGCGCCGCGGCAGTTCTGGCAGGGGCTCGGTGCCGGTTCGTGATGCGCTCATGGCAATCGGCCGATCACGGTGCGCCGCCGTTGTTCATGGTCGACATCGGCAGGCGGCCGCGCCACAGGTACAGGACCACGAGGCCGGGCAGCGCCGCGGCGAAGGTGACGAGAAAGAACTGCGGCCAGCCCCATGCCTCGACCATGTATCCGGCGCGCGCCCCGATCAGGATGCGGCCCACCGCCGCGAGCGCCGACAACAGCGCGAACTGGGTCGCCGAGTAGCGCGCATTGCACAGCGCCATGAGCAGCGCGGTCGCGGCGCTGGCGCCCATGCCGGCGGCGAGGTTCTCGAGCGCGACCACCGCGGCCATGCCGAGGTAACTCTTGCCGGCCAGTGCCAGGACCCAGAACCCGAGGTTGGTCAGCGCCTGCAGGATGCCGAATCCCATGAGCGCCGGATACAGCCGCAGCCTGGTCATCCACAGTCCGCCCGCGATCGCGCCCAGTATCGTCGCCGCCAGGCCGAGCACCTTGTTGATGAGACCCACCTCCTGCATCGTGAAGCCGAGCTCCCTGATGAAGAAGGCCGTGCTCAGCGACCCGGCGAGCGCATCCCCGAGCTTGTACAGCAGCACCAGCACCAGCATCGCCGCTGCGCCCCGGCGCGAGAAGTAGTCGAGGAACGGCTCCACCAGCGCCGCCCGCAGTGTGTGCGGTTGCCGCCCCTGCGCGTCCGGTTCGCGGGCATGGAGCGTCGTCAGCACCCCCACGGTCATCAGCGCCGCCATCAGCCAGTAGGTGTAGCGCCAGCCGATGCTGGCCGCAACGATGAGGGCCAGTGCGCCCGAGGTCAGCATCGCCACCCGGTAACCGGCGATGAACACTCCGGTGCCCAGTCCTCGCTCGCGCTCCTTCAGGGAGTCCGTGCGGTAGGCGTCCACGGCCACGTCCTGGGTGGCGGAGAAGAACGCCACGGCCAGCGCCGCCGTGGCGACGAGCGGCAGGTGCCCGGCAGGGGAGACCATTCCCATGCCGACGATCGCGACGATCAGGGCCAGCTGACTGAGCAGCATCCAGCCGCGCCGGCGGCCCAGCCCCAGCACCGGATAGCGATCCACCAGTGGCGACCACAGAAACTTCAGCGTGTAGGGGATCTGGACCTGGTTGAACAGGCCGATCTTCCTGATGTCGACGCTGGCCACCGTCAGCCACGCCTGCATGGTGGAGGCAGTGAGTGCAAGCGGCAGTCCGGAGGCGAATCCCAGCAGTGCCATCTCGGCCAGGCGGCGCCCGGAAACTGACGTTGAGGGCTTCGGCTCCATGTGGCCAGTCATGTAGAGTAACGGCCGCGACCGGCCAAACAGTGCGGAAGCTTACACCGCGAGAGCGAGAAGATGGGTATAGAGATCGAAAGAAAGTTCCTGCTGCGCAATGACGGCTGGAAGAACGGCGTGGTCAAGTCCGTGCACCTGTGCCAGGGCTACCTGCAGACGGGCACCGGCAGCGCCTGCTCCATCCGCGTGCGGGTGGATGGCGACGAGGCCCGCCTCAACATCAAGAGCGCCACGCTGGGCACGACACGGACGGAGTTCGATTTCGGCATTCCGGCCGCCGACGGCCGCGCCATCCTCGAACAATTATGCGCGCGCCCGTATGTCGAGAAGACGCGCCACTACGTCGAGCACGCCGGCCACTGGTGGGAGATCGATGTCTTCGAGGGCGAGAATGCCGGGTTGGAGTTCGCGGAGATCGAACTGCGGCACGAACAGGAGGCCTTCGAGCGGCCGGACTGGATCGGCGAGGAGGTCTCTCACGATCCGCGCTACTACAACAGCAACCTGGTGAGGCATCCCTACAAGGACTGGAAGGCCCCCGCCTGAGCCGCAGCCGCCGAGGTCCGCGCCAACCCCGCCCGCGGCGCCGCGCCGGCTCAGGTACCGAAGAGGATGACCTTGGCGGTCTGGAAGGTCTTGTAGATCCCCCACAGCAGCGGGATGCCGACCAGCAGCCAGCTCACCGCCACCACCGGCCAGCTCGAAGGATCCGCATGCCACTCCGGTCCCGACTCCAGGCCACCGGCCTGGGCCGGTTCGCTACTTCGCGTTTCCTGTTTCATGGCTGAGTCTCCTCTCCGCTTCGAGCTCGGCGGCGGTCATGAAGTACTTGGCCGCCACCGGTTTCACCAGCATGTTGCTGACGAAGCCCAGCACCAGCATGGCGGCCAGGATGTAGAAGATGGAGTCGTAGAGGTGCTCCGGGGCGATGCCTCGCGCCACGTGCGTATCGTGTATGTAGTTCACGACCACCGGTCCGAGTATGCCGGCCGTCGACCAGGCGGTCAGCAGGCGGCCGTGTATCGCCCCCACGAACTGGGTCCCGAACATGTCGGCGAGATAGGCCGGGATGGTGGAGAAGCCGCCGCCGTACATCGAGGCGATGATGCAGAAGCAGCCCACGAACAGCGCCAGGTGATCGCCGCGCGCCGCCATCGGCGCCAGTGCGTAGAGTACGGCGCCGAGCAGGAAGAAGGTGATGTAGGTGCGCTTGCGTCCCAGTTTGTCGGAAAACGATGCCCAGCCGATGCGGCCGAAGATGTTGAACAGCGAGATGAGACCGACGAACCCGGCGCCCACGGCCGCCGCCGCGACCTTGTCCGCGTCGGTGAACTGCCGGAAACCCACCTCCGGCCTGCCGAACAGTTGTCCCCCGAAGGTCTCCTGCAGCATCGGCGAGGCGGCGCCGATGATGCCGATGCCCGCCGACGTGTTCAGGCACAGCAACACCCACAGCAGCCAGAACTGCGGCGTCTTGTGGGCGGTCTTCAGATGCACGTGGTGCAGGGTGATCATCGTGTTGCCGGCGGTCCTTGCCGCTGGCCTCCACCCCTCCGGTCTCCAGCCCGGCGGCGGCACGCGGTATCCGAAGGCGCCACCGAGCATGAACACGAAATACACCACCGCCATGGTCACGAACGTCTCCCAGACGCCGGGGTCGGCCGGGGTCCTGAAATGAACCATCAGCAGGGTCGCGAACGGCGAGCCGATCATGGCACCGCCGCCGAAGCCCATGATGGCCATGCCGGTGGCCATGCCGCGCCGATCGGGGAACCACTTGATGAGCGTGGACACCGGCGAGATGTAGCCCAGGCCGAGACCGATGCCGCCGATGACGCCGGAACCCAGCCACATAATCCACAGCTGATGCCAGTAGACGCCCAGCGCGGAGATGAGCAGCCCCCCGCACCAGCACACGGCCGAGACCAGGCCGGCCTTGCGCGGCCCGGCACGCTCCAGCCATCCGCCCCAGATCGCGGCCGCGCAGCCCAGCAGCACGAAGAACAGCGTGTACATCCAGCCCAGGTCGAACTGCGTCCAGTTGCAGTCGGTGGCCACCAGCGCCTTCAGCGTCCCGCTCGCCTTCTCCGCGAAGGTCGTGGCGCCGGCGGCGCAGGCCGGCACCGGTTTGCCATCGGCGTCGATCAGGGCCGCGCCGAGCGGCTTCCAGAACACCGAGAAGCCGTAGGCCATGCCGATGCAAAGGTGTATGGCCAGGGCGGCCGGCGGTACCAGCCAGCGGTTGAATCCCGGCCTGGCGATGATGCGTTCTTTGGACAGCAGCTGCGCCATGATGCAGGGTCCTCCAAGTCAGGCGTTATTGTCGTTTGAATTGCTGGCGCCGTGGCAGACGGTTCGGGATCCTCGAACCGTGCTGGCTGGCAGAGTGTCTAACCGGATGCGATAAGTCAAGTCATTGTCCGGACACGTCTCTGCGGCCGCGTGCCGGGTGGTATACTTGGTTCCGGTCGAGGAATTCCATGAGCCCTGCTCCCGCCAATCTCTCCCCGCAGCTGGTCGATCGCTACGGCCGCACCGTGAACTACGTGCGCATCTCGGTGACGGATCGCTGCGACTTCCGCTGCGTGTACTGCATGGCCGAGGAGATGACGTTCCTGCCGCGCGCGCAGGTGCTGACCCTGGAGGAGCTGGCATTCATCGGGCGCGCCTTCGTCGATCTCGGGGTGCAGAAGATCCGCATCACCGGCGGCGAGCCGCTGGTGCGGCGCAACGTCAGCCGCCTGTTCCGCGACCTCGGCGCGCTGTCGCTGCGCGAGCTGGTGCTGACCACCAACGGCTCGCAGCTGCCGCGCATGGCGCAGGAGCTGAAGGATGCCGGGGTGCGGCGCATCAACGTCAGCCTGGATTCGCTGCGCCGTGATCGGTTCAGGCAGATCACGCGGGTCGGGGATCTCGACCAGGTCCTGGCCGGTATCGAGGCGGCAAGGCGCGTCGGCTTCGAGCGCATCAAGATCAATTCCGTCATCCTGCGCCATCGCAACGACGACGAGATCATCGACCTGGTGCGCTACGCCAGCGAGCGCGGCATGGACATCAGCTTCATCGAGGAGATGCCGCTCGGCGTCATCGGCGATCACGATCGCGCCGAGGCCTTTTATTCGAGCGACGAGGTGCGCCGCGACATCGAGCGGGCATACACGCTGACGGCGACGGCCGAGACCACGGGTGGGCCGTCGCGCTACTTCCGCATCAACGAGACCGGAACGCGAGTCGGCTTCATCTCGCCGCACAGCCACAACTTCTGCGAATCATGCAATCGGGTGCGCCTGACGGTGGAGGGACGGCTGCTGCTCTGCCTGGGTCAGGAGCATTCCGTCGACCTGAAGCGGGTGGTGCGCGCCAACCCCGGCGATCTCGCCACGCTGAAACAGGCCATCCGCGACTCCATGGCGATCAAGCCCAGGGGACACGATTTCGATCTCGCTGCCCAGCCGGTCATCTTCCGGCACATGAACGTGACCGGCGGCTGATCATCGCCGTGCCGGGGGCCGCTGCCATGGCCGCCCGCCGCATGCGCACCGCACCGCCGCCGGCCGCCGGCAAACGCGCCGCACGCTCTCCCGCATCATCGCCATGACGACCGATACCGCACGCTACCGCCCGATCATGACCGTCAGCGGCCTGCCGGCGACGCACGCGGTCACCGCGATCGACGAGTACGACCAGCCGCAGCCCACGCAGATTGCCGGGGAGAACCCGCTCACGCTCTACGTGGACAAGCGCGAGGTCGTCACGCTGATGACGCTGGGCACGCACCCGGAACTGCTGGCCCTCGGTTACCTGCGCAACCAGAGGCTGGTGAGCGATCTGCAGGACATCGTCTCCGTGCAGGTCGACTGGGACGTGAACGCCGTGGCCGTCACCACGCGCCGGGGCACCGCGGACTGGGACGAGAAGCTGAGCCGCCGCACGGTCACCACCGGCTGCGGGCAGGGTACCGTCTTCGGCCGCATCATGGAGGAACTGGACCAGCTGCGACTGCCGCAGGTGCCCCTGCGCCAGTCCATGATCTACGGGCTGCTCCGCAACCTGCACGCCTACAACGAGGTGTATCGCAATGCCGGCGCGGTGCACGGCTGCGCACTGTGCGCGGGCACGGAGATCCTCACCTTCGTGGAGGACGTCGGGCGGCACAACGCCGTCGATGCCATCGCCGGACAGATGTGGCTCGAGGATACCGCGGGGGAAGACAAGGTCTTCTACACCACCGGCCGGCTGACCTCGGAGATGGTCATCAAGGTGGCGCAGATGCGCATTCCCGCGCTGCTCTCGCGGTCCGGCGTCACGAAGATGGGCCTGGAGCTCGCGCAGAAGGTCGGGGTCACCATGATCGCGCGCGCCAAGGGCCGCCACTTTCTCGCGTTCCACGGCGCCGAGAACATCGTCCACGACGAGATGCCGCCGCCGCGCCCGCCCGGCACCGGCGCCCGGCCAGCGGGGCACGATTGACCGGCGCACGGATCGGCGCCGTCCGTCCGCCGACCGGCCGCATCGGCGGCTCGCCGCCGCGCGGACCCCGGCGACCGCGACGGCCGCCGGTGCCCTCGTCGCCATCCGGATTCCGCACCCGTCGCCGTGCCACGCGCGCGCCCCCCGCTCCTCGCCCGGATAAAGTCCGTACCGTTCCGGCCGCTACCCACCGCAGATGCGCGACAGCGTTCAAACCAGCCGGGGTCGCGGCACTCCATGCAACCCACAGCACCCGCCAGGGCGGTCAACATACTGTTCATCGAGGACCAGGCCGATGTCGCGGCGCTGATCCGCAGACGGCTGTCCGCGCATGCCGGCGCCGGGATGGTGATGACCCACGTCGGCGACCTCAGGGCCGGCCTCGCCGCGCTGAAGTCCACCCCGTTCGACGTGGTCATGACGGACCTCAACCTGCCGGACTCCCGCGGCGTGGAGACGGTGCACCGGCTGCTGAAGATCTGCCGGTACATACCGGTGGTCGTGCTGAGCGCCGTCGACGAGGACCAGGCCATCCTCGACACGGTCGAGTCGGGCGCACAGGAATACATCGTCAAGGGACAGACCGACGGGCACATCATCGCGCGTACCATACGCCAGGCGATCAAGCGCAAACAGGCGGAGCTGAAGCTGCGCCGGCTGGCGCACTATGACAGCCTCACCGGGCTCGCCAATCGCAGCCAGTTCCGCCGCCGCCTCGAGCAGGCCCTGGAGCGCGGCGCGCGCCGCCGCGGCAATGTCGCCCTGATGATGATCGACCTCGATCGCTTCAAGGCGGTCAACGACACCCTCGGCCATCAGGCCGGCGACCGGATGCTGGTCATGGTGGCCAAGCGCCTGCGCTCGTGCCTGCGCGAGTGCGACAAGGTCGCGCGGCTGGGAGGAGACGAGTTCACGGTGACCCTGGAGGAGCCGCGCTCGCCGGACGAGGCCGCCGCGATCGCCCAGAAGATCGTGGAGGCAATCTCGCGGCCCTTCATGGTCGGCGGCCAGGAGTTCTACGTCACGCCCAGTATCGGCATCACGCTCTATCCGCTCGACGGTGACAGTGCCGACACCCTGATCAAGAACGCCGACACTGCCATGTACCGGGTCAAGGCCGGTGGCCGCAACGGCTTCAAGTTCTTCACGCCGGCCATGAACGAGCTCACCGGCGAGCGCCTGCGGATGCAGGCGGCACTGCGCCAGGCGATCGACCGCAACGAGTTGGTCCTGCACTATCAGCCGAAGGTCGACCTGCAGTCCGGCGAATTGCACGGCGTGGAGGCCTTGCTGCGCTGGCAGCGACCCGGCGGACGGCTGTTGTCGCCCGCGCAGTTCATCCCCCTGGCCGAGGACACCGGTCTCATAATCCCGATCGGCGAGTGGGTATTGACGCAGGCGCTCGGGCAGGTCCGCAGCTGGTCCGGGCTCGGGCTCCCCGGCACGCGTGTGTCGGTGAACATCTCACCACGGCAGTTTCGCCAGTGCGACCTGGCGGCGATCATCGCCGCGGCGCTCTCGCAGACCGGTCTCAGCGGCGAGCACCTCGAGATCGAGATCACCGAGGGCGTGCTGATGGAGGATACCGGGGCATCGGTAGCGACGCTCGAGCGTCTCAAGGCCCTCGGTGTGGGCATCGCCATCGACGATTTCGGAACCGGCTACTCCTCGCTGCATTACCTGAAGCGGTTCCCGATCGACACGCTCAAGATCGATCACTCCTTCGTCAGCGACATCCCGCGCGACCACGACGACGCCACCATCACCCAGGCGATCATCGGCCTGGCGCGCAACCTGCGCCTGAACGTGATCGCCGAGGGCGTGGAGACCAGGGAGCAACTCGCGTTCCTGCGCGCCAATCACTGTGACCAGGGACAGGGCTACCTGTTCAGCGCGCCACTGGACACGGCGCAGATGATCGGTTACCTGCAGCGCGAGCGCATCCGCGCGGACCTGGAACAGACCACGCCACGCCCGCTCGCCGGCAACCGCTGAAGCGTTCCTCCGGTCGTGACGGCCGCCGCCAGCAGGCCGTCGCAGCCCTTCTCATCGGCCTGCGACTCCACGTCGCGCGAGACCTTCATTCCGCAAGTTCGGCGACGGCGCGATCCTGCGAGCGTACCGTCCGGCCCGCCGGCGGGCGCATGGGCCAGGCGCGCGGCCGAGGGTTCACCGGTTGTCCCCGTCGATCAATCCCCCCAGTCCGCCGAGCAGCGAGCCCTCGCCCACCGAACGCCCGCCGGCGACCGGCGCCGACATGATGATGCGGTTCGCGAGCCGCGAGAGCGGCAGTGACTGCAGCCACACCCGGCCCGGCCCGGTCAGCGTCGCGAAGAACAGTCCCTCGCCGCCGAAGATGGCGCTCTTCAGCTTGCCGACGTATTTGATCTCGAAGTTGACGCGCGGCTGAAACGCGACCACGCAGCCGGTGTCCGCGCGGATCGTCTCCCCGGGTCCGAGATCGCGTTTGGCCAGCGTCCCGCCGGCGTGCACGAACACCATGCCGTCGCCCTCGAGCTTCTGCATGATGAAGCCTTCGCCGCCGAAGAGTCCCACGCCCAGCTTTTGCTGGATCGCGATGCCCAGCGACACGCCGCGCGCGGCACAGAGGAAACTGTCCTTCTGGCAGATGAGCGTGCCGCCGACCTCGTCGAGATCGATCGCGATGATCCTGCCCGGATAGGGAGCCGCGAATGCGACGCGGCGCTTGCCGTCGGATTCGTTGTGGTAGACCGTCGTGAACAGCGACTCGCCGGTCAGCAGCCGCTTGCCCGCGCCCATCAGCTTGCCGAACAGGCCGTCTTGCTGCGACTGGGCGGAGGCGTCGCCGAAGACCGTGTCCATCTCCACACCTTCCTGCATCATCATCATCGCGCCCGCCTCGCCGACGGCCGCCTCGCCCGGATCGAGTTCGATCTCCACGTACTGCATGTCGTCGCCCAGGATCTCGTAATCAACTGCATCCATGGCCATGGCAGAAGTCTCCTGCGTGAAATGGAGTCGTTCATTATAGCCTCGCCGGCGCGCGAATCGTCGGACGCGCACTTGCCGGCCGGCGCAACTTCCCCATAATGATGCCGCATGAACGTCGCCGCCCGCGCCAGGAGTACCTGCCCGCTCTGCTCGGGGTCACGACACGCACCCTACGTCGTCGTCAAGGGCTACGCGTACCACCGCTGCGCGGACTGCGGATTCGCGTTTCTCGATCCGATGCCGAGCCAGATCGATCTGAACGCCGGATACCAGGGTCACAAGGGCATAGCCGCGGATTACTACCCGCATCCGTCGTCCAGGCGACGCAAGGCGTTCTTCCGCGCGTTGCGCCTCATTCGTCGCATCCGCGGCCGGAGCGTCATCGACCTCGGCTGCGGCGGAGGATTCTTCGTGGGCGCCGCGCGCCTGCTCGGCGCCGCCACCGCGACCGGCGTCGACGTGGATGCCAGCACCATCGCCTACGCGCGCCGCGCCTTTCCGGGATGCGATTTCCATTGCGCGTCGCTGGACAGCTTCGTGCCGGCCACGCGCTACGAACTCGTACACTGTTCCGAGGTGATAGAACACGCCCCCGATCCGCACGTGCTCATGCGGCTGCTGCTTGCCTGCTGCCGCCCGGGCGGATACGTCTTCGTCACCACGCCCGACCTGGGCAGCCGGTACGTCCCGGCCAGGATCGAGGAATGGCCCGGTTTCGCGCCCCCCGTGCACACGGGGCTGTTCACCGAGGAGAATTTGCGCGCACTCTTCGATCGCTACGGTTTCAGACCGGTCCTGCGCCTGCCGCCGCGCAAGACGGGGATGAAATTGCTGTTCCGCCTGGAATCCGCCTCGTGAGCGCAACCGCGCGCCGGCCGCGGACCGCGACCCGGGTCACGCCATCGCGAGGCGAGCGCGCATGAGCCTCGAGGCGGCCGTACGCGGCGAGATCACGGGCGTCATACTCGCGGGCGGCCGCGCCACCCGCATGGGCGGCGAGGACAAGGGTCTGCTGCGTGTCGCCGGCCGGCCGATGGTCGAGCACGTGCTTCGGGCCCTGCGCCCGCAGGTCAGCGATCTGTTCATCAATGCCAACCGCAATCTCGTACGCTACCGGGAATTCGGTGTGCCCGTGGTGAGCGACTTCATCGACGGCTATTGCGGACCGCTGGCGGGCATGGCCAGCGCGATGAAGGTCGCGCGCACCGCTTATCTCCTGACCGTGCCGTGCGACTCGCCGTTCCTGTCCGCGGATCTCGCCGCGCGCCTGCATCGCGGCCTCCTCCGCGACGGCGCGCGGATCGCGGTGGCCGACAGCGGCGAGCGCCTCGAGCCCGTGTTCGCGCTGCTGGATCGAACCCTGCTGCCGTCGCTGCTGGCCTACCTCGAGGCCGGCGAACGCAAGATCGACCGCTGGTATGCGCAACATCCGATGACGCGCGTGGACTTCGCCGACGAGCCCGGGATGTTTCACAACCTGAACACGCCGGAGGAGCTGGCCGCCGCCGAGGCGACGATGCAGGCGCGCGCCGCCGCGAGCGGGCGCACCGGCGGCGAGTGATTCGCCGGCGTCCCGCGCCTCCGGAACGCGCGCGACCGGCGTTGCCATGCGCCGCCGCCTTCTGCATGCGCATGCCGATGACGGGGCCCCGGGGGGCTTGTCATCGCGATCCGCAGCACGCAAGCTGTTAGCCATGCGCAGGACTTTCAACAGCATCCCGATGATCGGCTTCGCGGCCTGGAGCGGGACCGGCAAGACGACGCTGCTGCGGGCGCTCCTTCCCCGCCTGCGGAGGCACGGACTGCGCGTGGGTGTCGTCAAGCATGCACACCACGACTTCGACATCGACATCCCGGGCAAGGACAGCTACGAACTGCGTCGCGCCGGCGCGACACACGTGCTGGTCGGCTCGCGCAGGCGCTGGGCGCTGGTCGTGGAGACCGATCTTCAGGAGGATCCTTCGCTGGCGGAGATGCTCGCGCACCTCGGCGGCCAGGCACTGGATCTGATCCTGATCGAGGGCCTCAAACGCGAGGCGATCCCTAAGATCGAACTGCACCGCCCGGCGCTGGGGATGCCGACGCTGTTTCCCGACGACCCTCACATCGTGGCCGTCGCCGCGGATCGACCGATCGCCACGCCGCCGTCGGTCGCACTGCTCGACCTGAACGACCCGGACGAGGTCGCCGCGTTCATCCTCCGCTATCTCGGCCTGGCGGACAATGTAGGCCGTGAGACGGTGGACATGGGGATCCCCTGATGACCGAAGCCATACCGGCCGCCCCCAGCTGCGCCGACGACCATGATCCGATGTCGCTGACGGTGCAGGACGCCCTGGCGCGCATACTCGCGAACGTCGCGCCGGTATGCAGCCCGGAGCCGGTACCGGTCGCCGCCACGCTGGGCCGCATCCTGGCCGCCGACATCGTCTCGACGATGAACGTCCCGGCACACACCAACTCGGCCATGGACGGCTACGCGCTCTCCGGGTCGGATATCCCCGCCCGGGGCACAGGCGAACTCGAGGTGATCGGCACCGCCTTTGCCGGGCGTCCGTACCTGTCCACTGTTGCCCGGGGGCAGTGCGTACGGATCATGACGGGCGCGCCCCTGCCGCCGGGCACGGACACCGTCGTGATGCAGGAACGCGTCGGGCAGCGCGGGGATCGAATCATCCGGATCGATGGCAACCTGAAGGCGGGCGACAACGTGCGGCAGGCCGGCGAGGACATTCGCGAGGGCCAGACCGTGCTCGCTGCGGGCCGCCGGCTCATGCCCGCGGATATCGGGCTCATCGCCTCGCTGGGCATAGCCGAGGTCGCGGTGCACCGGCCGCTCCGGGTCGCCATCTTCTCGACTGGCGATGAATTGAGGCCGGTAGACGAGCGGCTTGGACCCGGCGACGTGCACGACAGCAACCGCTACACGCTGCGCGGCATGCTGCAGCGCCTGGGCGCGCAGATCAAGGACGTCGGGATCGTGCGCGACACCCCGGAGCACACGCGCGCCGCCTTCCAGGCCGCGGCCGCAGGCCAGGACGCGATCATCTCGAGCGGCGGCGTTTCGGTGGGCGAGGCCGATTTCGTCAAGCAAGTACTGAGCGAGCTCGGCCACGCGGAGTTCTGGAAGGTGGCGATGAAACCGGGGCGTCCGCTGACCTTCGGCCGGGTGCGCGGGGCCGTGTTCTTCGGCCTGCCGGGCAACCCGGTGTCCGTGATGGTGACCTTCTACCAGTTCGTGCAGCCGGCCCTGCGCCGGATGATGGGCGAGACGCAGGGCGGGGAGCTGCGTCTGAGGGCCACCAGCGCATCGAGGCTGAAGAAACGCCCGGGGCGCGTGGAGTTCCAGCGCGGCGTGCTCGGGCAGGACGAAGGCGGCGCTCTCGTCGTACGCAAGACCGGCATGCAGGGGTCCGGGATACTGACCTCGATGTCGCACGCCAACTGCTTCATCATCCTGCCGCAGGACTGCGCCGGCGTGGAAATCGGCGATCCGGTCGAGGTGCAGCCCTTCGCCGGGCTCATCTGATCCGCGCCGGCAGCGGCACGGGATAAGGGCCGCCGCCGCGCGGCTCACGCCGCGATCGAGCGGCATCGTTCCGCATCCCGACAGCACTGCCGCCCCACACAGGGCCGCGGCCGCCAGCGCAATGCTCGGACTGGCTCGCATAGCCGATGCCTGGAAGTCCGCGGGGCCGCGGCCTGCCGGATTCCTCGCGCCTTCGCGAAGACGCCTTCTGCGCCGCAGCATGTATCGATGTGCAACAAGCCTCGGCCAGGCCCTTCAGTGAGGTCTCGCCGGAGGCTATAGTTTGCTCATGCATATGCGCGCCGGTGCCGGTGTGGCCGGCCGCATCTGCCCGCAGTCGAGAACGGCATGGCTGTGGGAGCAGCCGCCACCACGCACGTGGAGGAGAGAGAAGACCATGCTACGAGCCCTGAAGCTTGAGCCCGAGAAGTGCACCGGCTGTTTGCAGTGCGAGATGGCCTGTTCGTACGAGAACGAGCAGCTCTTCAACCCATCGAAGTCGCGCATCAAGGTGTTCAACTTTCACGACAGCGGCCGGTTCGCGCCCTACACCTGCACGCAATGCGCGGAGGCCTGGTGCCTGCACTCCTGCCCGGTGGAGGCCATCGTCATCAACGCGAAGACCGGCGCCAAGGATGTGCTCGAGGAGGTCTGCGTCGGCTGCAAGGTGTGCACCATCGCCTGCCCGTTCGGCACCGTGAACTACAACCACGACACCGGCAAGGTGCAGAAGTGCGATCTCTGCGGCGGCCAGCCGGCCTGCGCCGAGGCCTGCCCCACCGGCGCCATCACCTACGTCGATATCGATCAGACCGGGCTCGATCGCATGCGCGCGCACGCGCAGCGATCGCTCGGAGCCTCCGCATAACCCCATACGGACAGGAGCGATAGCCATGGGTTGGACTCGTAACGTCATGCGCGTGAACCTGACCAGCGGCACGATCAAGCGCGAACCGCTGAACATGGACTGGGCCAACCAGTACCTCGGTCAGCGCGGCCTGGCCAGCAAGTACCTCGTCGAGGAGATCGACCCGAAGGTCGATCCGCTGTCTCCGGAGAACAAGCTCATCTTCACCACCGGCCCGCTGACCGGCACCATGGCCTCCACCGGCGGCCGCTATTCGGTGGTGACCAAAGGCCCGCTCACCGGCGCCATCGCCTGCTCGAATTCCGGCGGCTTCCTCGGCGCCGAGCTCAAGGGCGCCGGCTGGGACATGATCATCTTCGAAGGCAAGTCGCCGAAACCGGTCTATCTGTACGTCGAGAACGATCACGCGGAGCTGATGGACGCCTCGGAGATCTGGGGCAGGTCCATCTGGGATGCCGACCACATCCTGCACGCGAGGCATCAGGACCCGCTGATCCGCATCGCCGCGGTCGGCCGCGCCGCCGAGCAGGGCTGTCTGTTCTCGGCGATCGTCAACGACCTGCATCGCGCCGCCGGCCGCTCCGGCGTGGGCACGGTGATGGCGTCGAAGAACGTCAAGGCCGTGGTCCTGCGCGGCACCCGGGGCGTGGGCAACATCAAGGATCCGAAGGCCTTCATGCAGGCGGTCAACGCCGGCAAGAAGGTGCTTGCCGACAACGCCGTCACCGGCCAGGGCCTGCCCAAGTACGGCACGCAGGTGCTGATGAACGTCATCAACGAGATTGGCGCCATGCCGACGCGCAACATGCGCGACGTGCAGTTCGAGGGCGCGAGCAAGATCTCCGGGGAAGCCATGCACGAGGTGCGCGCGGGCGACGGGCGCGCCAACCTGGTCACCAATGCCGCGTGCTTCGGCTGCACCATCGCCTGCGGCCGCATCTCCGTGATCGACAAGAACCACTACACCATCGTCAACAGACCGCAGTACTGGGGCGCCTCCGGCGGCCTGGAGTACGAGGCGGCCTGGGCGCTCGGCTCCGATACCGGCGTCTCGGACCTGGAGGCGCTGACCTATGCGAACTTTCTCTGCAACGAGGACGGTCTCGACCCGATCACGCTGGGCTCGACGATCGCCGCCGCGATGGAATTGTACGAGGCCGGTCTCATCACCAAGGAGCACACCGGCGGCCTGGAGCTGAAGTTCGGTTCCGCCGAGGCTGTCACCAGGCTGACCGAGCTGACCTGCCGCGGCGAAGGCTTCGGGCGGGACATCGGCCTGGGCTCCAGGCGTCTGTGCGAGAAGTACGGCCGCCCGGAGCTGTCCATGAGCGTGAAGGGGCTGGAGTTCCCGGCCTACGATCCGCGCGGCATACAGGGCATGGGCCTGGCCTATGCCACCTCCAACCGCGGCGCCTGCCACCTGCGGGGCTACACGGTCGCCTCGGAGGTCCTCGGCATCCCGGTGAAGACCGATCCGCTGGTGACCGACGGCAAGGCCGAGCTCGTGAAGGCATTCCAGGACGCGACCTCGGTGGTCGACTCCACGGGCCTGTGCGTGTTCACGACCTTTGCATGGACGCTGAACGACATCCAGCCGCAGGTCGCGGCCGCCTGCGAAGGCGACTGGTCGCTGGAGAAACTGCTGGAGGTGGGCGAGCGCATCTGGAACATGGAGCGCATGTTCAACAACGCCGCCGGGTTCACCGCCAAGGACGACACACTACCCAAGCGCCTGCTCTCCGAGCCGGCGCAGACCGGCCCGGCGAAGGGCAAGGCCAACGACCTGCAAAAGATGCTGCCGGAGTACTACAAGGTCCGCGGCTGGACGCCGGAAGGCGAACCGCTGCAGGCCACCAGGGCGCGCCTGGGGTTGTGAGATGAAACACCTCATCATCGGTGCCGGACCGTCGGGCGTCATCGCGGCCGAGACGCTGCGCAAGCTGCAGCCCGAGGCGAGCGTGACCATCGTCGGCGACGAAGCCGAGCCGCCCTACTCGCGCATGGCCCTGCCCTACCTGCTGATCCGCAAGGTCGGCGAGGAAGGCACCTACCTGCGCAAGAACGCGGGTCACTACGATCGCCTGCGCATCGACGTCAAACGCGATCGCGTGACGGGCGTCGATACCACAGGCAGGAAGGTGCAGCTCGCCGGCGGCGGCGCGCTCGCCTACGACAAGCTGCTGCTCGCCACCGGCTCGCGCCCGGTCTCGCCGCCCATCCCGGGCATGGCCCTGCCGGGCATCTACCCGTGCTGGACGCTGACGGACGCCCGGCACATCGCCAGGGGCGCGGTGCCGGGAGCGAAGGTCGTGCTCATGGGCGCGGGTTTCATCGGCTGCATCATCCTCGAGGCCCTGGCGAAACGTGGCGTCGATCTCACCGTGGTCGAAATGGCCGACCGCATGGTACCGCGCATGATGAACAACATCGCCGGCAACCTCATCAAGAGGTGGTGCGAGGAGAAGGGCGTGCACGTGCACACCTCCACCAGGGTGGTGGCGATCGAGCCGGGGACTGGCGGGCGCAGGTTCGCGGTACGCCTGGACGGCGGCACGGTGCTGGCCGCCGATCTCATCATCTCCGCCACCGGCGTGAAGCCCAATGTGGAGTTCCTCGAGGGCAGCGGCGTCAAGACCGATCACGGCATACTCATCGATCGCCAGATGCAGACCAGCAATCCGGATGTGTACGCCGCGGGTGACGTGGCGCAGGGCCTGGACTTCTCCACCGGGGAGTACTCGGTACAGGCCATACAGCCCACGGCGGCCGACCACGGACAGCTCGCGGCGCGCAACATGGGCGGGCGGCGGGGTGCCATCCACCGCGGCAGCGTCAACATGAACGTGCTCGACACCCTCGGCCTCATCTCCAGCTCGTTCGGATTGTGGATGGGCGCGAAGGACGGCGAGAGCACGGAGCTCTGCGACCCGGGCCGGTACCGTTACCTCAATCTGCAGTTCGAGGACGACGTGCTGGTGGGCGCCACCAGCCTGGGCCTCACCGAGCACGTCGGTGTGCTGCGCGGGCTGATCCAGACCAGGACCCGCCTGCGCGAATGGAAGGACAAGCTGGTGAAGGACCCGACCCGCATCATGGAGGCCTACCTGGGCAGCACCCAGGCAGTGGGCTTCAACGCCGGTCTCATCTGACAGCCTCCGCGCGCGGATCCGGACACTGCTGGCCTGGCACTGCCGAGAGGATCCGCGCGCTCCGCCGGAGCGATGCTGCACATGAAAGTGAAGTTCAAACTCTACGCCACGCTGAGCGATTTCCTGCCGAGCGAGGCATGCGATCACCAGATCGATGCCGAGGTCGCGGCGGGCACGACACCGAACCAGATGATCGACAGCCACGGCGTGCCACGCAGACTCGCGCATCTGGTGGTGCTCAATGGCGTCTACGTCCCCCCTTCCGAACGCGACCGGGCGATACTGCGGGACGGCGACACGCTGGCGGTGTGGCCGCCGGTGGCCGGCGGTTGAGGAGCGAAAGACCGGCTGCGGATGGCGGAGGCGGGCCTTCCGCGTTGCACGGCGGGGAGATCCACCGCGTCGAATATCTGATGAGCCTGGACGAGCCGGAATTTCTCCGGCTGCTGCCGATCGCCCTGGCCGGCCGCGGCTACCGGCTGGGGCCGGGGTCCGTGGAGACGGGTGAGGGCCGGGAACGTATCACGATCCGCCACGCGGATGCCCCGCCGCTGCAGGTCGCCTCATTGCGTCTGCCCCGACTGCGGGTGACATTCGAGTTCCAGGATTGCAGCCGCGCGCACGCCGCGCAATTTCTCGAGGGGTTCCTCACGCACTACCGGCGTGGCGGCGGCTGATTTGGCGGGGCTCAGTGGCGGTCCGCGCGCAGACGCTTGCCCTGCTGCCCCGGCATCACGTCCGGCCGCGCCAGCTCTGCCGCCTGGCGCACCCAGTTCTCCCGATAGACGCGCTTGCCGAAGTTCGGCAGATGTCGAGCCACCCAGGCCAGTTCCTCCGGCGACCATTGGGCGATCTGGGCAAAGAAATAGAAACCGTTGCGATGCAGCCAGCGTTCGTTCACCGGTCCGACCCCGCCGATGGCCTTGAGATCGTCCGGTCGCTGACCGTCGGCCAGTTCGCGGCCGGCCGGCCTGCTGCCATCGCCGGCGGCGAGGACCAGGCGTTCGAGTTCCTCCGCGGAGAGCCCCGCGGCCATGGACGGCACGCAGGCGTCCCCGGTCGCGCCGGTAGCGCGCGCCCCCCCGCCTTCAGACGCCGGGACCTCGCGTCGATGAACGCTCGCGGCGGCCGGGATCGGCCGCTCGGCGATCGCCGCTGGCGCATCGCTCGCCTGCGGTCCGGCAATGCGCTGCCCGGCCCGCTCCGGCTCGTACCGCCGCGACGCCTCGTGCTCCGCCGCGGCTGCGGCCAGGTGGTGCGAATCCGTCAGTTCCACACGCACTCCGTGTTCCTCCCCGGCGACCGTCGCCAGCCGGCCGCGGGCCTCGGCGAGCTGCGCTCGCAGCTCCGCGGATACCGCCTGCTGCTCCTGCTCGCGCGCGCTGGCCGCGGCCAGCGCCTGACGGGTGTCCTCGAGCTCCACGCGCAATCCCTCGAGTTCGCGTCCTGACGGACCGCCGCCGATGACCTCCAGCTCCGCGCGCACCGCCAGCTCGGTCTGCAGCGACGAGCTCAGTCGTGCCTCGAGTTCCTTGAATGCAACGCTCAGGCGGGCGTTCTCCTCCAGCAGTTCCTGCGCCTGCCTGCGCGCCGAGGTTTCCGCGGCGAGGGACTGATCCAGTTCCCCGCGCAGGGACTGTTCCACGGCGTGGGTCGCGGCGAGCCGCTCCGCGCCCTCCTCGAGCTCACGCCGCGCCTCTTCCAGCTCGCCGCTCAGCCGCTGCTCGCGCATGCGGATCGCGGCGCTGGCCGCCTGCAGCTCGGCATAGGCCTCCGCCAGCTCCGCGGCGACCTCCTCCTCGCGCCGGCGCGCCTCCTGCTCCGCGGCCTTCATGGCCTTGCGTGCCTCGATGATCTCGGCGAACAGCGTGTCGACCTCCTCCCGGCTGATCGCCGGCTCGCTGCTCGACGGCGCGCGATCCGGCTGGGCGGCGTGCGCCGCGGTCAGCCGGGCTATCCGCTCGTCGCGATCGCGCAATAGCGCCTCGAGTTCGCCGATGCGGCCGCCGAGATCGGCCTGCAACCGTTCACGCTCGCGGCGCAGCTCGCTCTCCGCGTGCACCGCGCGCTGCGCTTCCCGGTCGCGCTCGGCCTCGATGTCTGCAGGTGGCTGGCGCGGCACATCCGCTTCCTCGGCCGCCGTCTCCCCCGCGCCCGCGTCGGCGGAGTCGGCCGCGGCGTAGGCGCCCGTGCGGCGCAGCCAGTACCCAAACGCGGTGCCGAGCACGACGGCCGCAAGCAGGTACGGCCACCATTGTGTAATCACGTCCATGGAGTCGTCCTCATACGGGTTGGTCCCCCGAAAACAGGCTTGCGCATAAACCCGGTTCCCCTCGCAGGACCCGTGCCACGTGGCCGGCAGGGCCCAGCCCGCCTCGCGGCGGGAACCGGCCGCGATGCGACTTCAACGGTAGCCGCGCGGCCGGGGCGATATCTGCGGAGGTGGTCAGGAAACGGCGTGTCGGCGAGGGCGATGCCGTCGCGCTCACCCGGACGCGGCCATTGAATCATGCCCCTGCGGATCGCGGAAAGTCCCCGTGCCCGCCGTGGCGGTCGGATCCAGGCCCGTGGACGCCCCCCGCCGGGGTGCAGCCGCGCAACCGGCGCGAGGCCCTGGCGCGCGCGCCCTCAGACCACGCGCGAATAGCGCGGCCGATCGTCGCCGTGCTGGGTCAGGTAACGATCGAAGACCATGCAGATGTTGCGGATGAGCAGGCGCCCGCGCGGCAGGACTTCGATGCGCGCCCCGTCGAGCGCCAGCAACCCGTCGGCCCGCATGCCCTCCAGCACCCGCAGCTCGTCGGCGAAATACCGGTCGAAGCGGACCCCGAAGCGCGCCTCGACGGCGGCCATATCGAGCTCGAAATTGCAGATGAGCTGCATGATGACCGCGCGCCGCAGCTCATCGTCGTCGTTGAGCTCCACGCCGCGGAACACCGCCAGACCACCTTCATCGATGCGCGCCTGGTAACGGGCAAGCTCGCGCTCGTTCTGGCAGTAGACGTTGCCGATGCGGCTGATGGCGGAGACGCCCAGCCCGACGATATCGCAGTGATCGTGGGTCGAATAACCCTGAAAGTTCCGCGACAGGCGTCCCTGGCGCTGCTCGACGGCGAGCTCATCGTGCGGCAGCGCGAAGTGATCCATGCCGATGTAGACGTAGCCCGCCGCCGTCAGCCTCTCGACCGTGCGCGCGAGCATGTGCAGCTTCTGAGCCGGCTCGGGCAGCTGCGACTCGTCGATCTGCCGCTGCACCTTGAACATGTGCGGCAGGTGCGCATAGTTGAACACCGAGATCCGATCCGGCGCGGCCTCAATCACCAGCTCGAGCGTGCGATCGAAACTCGCCACGGTCTGCAGCGGCAGCCCGTAGATGAGATCGATGCTGATTGATCGGAATCGCGCCGCACGGGCGGCCTCGATCACCGCCATGGTCTGCTCCGCCGGCTGTATGCGGTTTACGGCCGCCTGCACCCGGCTGTCGAAGTCCTGCACGCCGAGGCTGACACGGTTGAAGCCGAGCTCGCGCAGAAACGCGACGTCCTCGGCGCTCACGGTACGCGGATCGATCTCGATGGAGGACTCCGCGCTGCCGTCTTCCACCACGGTGAAATGTTCGCGCGTGGCCTGCATGAGCCGCTGCATCTGCTCGCGGGACAGGTAGGTCGGCGTGCCGCCGCCCCAGTGCAACTGCTCGACCCTGCGGGAGCGATCGAACAACGTGCCCTGGCGTGTGACCTCCTTGAGCAACCGCTGCAGGTACTGCTCCGCCCGGGCGCGATTGGCCGTCACCACCTTGTTGCACGCGCAGTAGTAACAGACGGTGGCGCAGAACGGGATGTGGAAGTACAGCGACAGCGGCGCCGGGATGAGATCGCCGTTGGTCACGGCCGCGGCGTCCCGATACTCGTCCTCGCCGAAGCCGGCGTGGAACTGCACCGCGGTGGGATAGGAGGTGTAGCGCGGGCCCTGGCGATCGTAGCGCTGGATGAGGTCGCTATCGAAAACGGCCGTGGTCTGCATGGTGTGTTCGCCTCCTCCGTTGTGCCCAGGCACGCGGGCGTCTGGCCCGCGTATTTACGCACCAACCGCCGGCGGCGCTTTGACACAGATCAACCGGCTTCAGGCGCATGACCGGCTGATGCGTCGCCGCTCCGCGATTCATCCGCACCGGATGCCAGGCGGCCAATGCGGTGCCGCTCGTCCCGTCCTGCTATGACTGCCGGAAGAACTCGCGCACGTCCTCGATCCGTTGCGTACGCCGCATGGCCGGCAGCGCCGCCAGGAACACCTTGCCGTAGGGCCTGCTGCGCAACCGCGGGTCACACAGGCAGAGCACGCCCCGGTCGTGCACGTCGCGGATGAGCCGGCCCACGCCCTGCTTCAGCGCGATCACCGCCTCCGGGAGCTGATAGTCGCGGAAGGCGTTCACGCCGCGGTGCGTGAGCGCGCGGATCCGCGCCTGGGTCATCGGGTCCTCGGGCGCCGCGAACGGCAGCTTGTCGATGACGACGCAGGAGAGCGCCTCGCCGCGCACGTCCACGCCCTCCCAGAAGCTCGCCGTCCCGAGCAGCACCGAGTTCGGCGTGGCGCGGAATCGCTCCAACAGCTCCGCGCGCGGCATCTCGCCCTGCGCGAACAACGGAAAGTCGACCCGCGCGCGCAGCAGCTCGTGGGCCGCGCGCAGCGCGCGGTGGCTGGTGAAGAGCAGGAACGCGCGGCCGCGGCTCGCCTGCAGCACCGGCAGCGCAGCCTCGACCACCGCCGCGGTATACCCATGCTGGCGCGGGTCGAGCGCGATCGCGGGCAGGTACAACAGTGCCTGGCGCGCGTAATCGAACGGGCTCTCCACGCGCCGCGTGCCCGCGTTCAGCAGCCCGAGCTGGCGGGTGAAATAGCTGAAATCCTCGCGCACGGCGAGCGTGGCGGAGGTGTAGATCTGTGCGCATGGCTGCGCTCCGACCCGCTGCTGAAACAGGGAGGCGATGTCCAGCGGCGTGGCATGGAGCGTGAATCCGCGCGTGCTGGTCTCGAACCAGTGCACGGTCTCCTCCCCGGCCTCGCCGTCGAACTGCCGCAGTTCACCGCTCAATTGCGTGCAGTGCTTCAGCGTGTTGGCCAGCATCGGGCCGCGCTCGGCCATGGCCTCGAGCTGACCCTGGAGCCCACGCAGACTGGCGGCGAGCGCGACCATGGCCTCACCCACGGCCTGCCGGCCGCGCACCGTCGACCATTCCGTGCGCGTCTCGCCCTGGCCGAGCGCAAGGCGCAGATCGCGCGCGCCCTTCTCGACCCGGTGGGCCGCCTCGCGGATCGCCGTTGCGTCGCCCGCCTCGCCGAGCTGCGCCTGCACCGCATCCCTTGCCAGATCGACGAGCTGGCGGCTGCTGACGGCGCTGCCAAAGAACTGCGCCGCGGTCTCCGGCAGTTGATGCGCCTCGTCGAAGATGACGGCGTCCGCGCCCGGCAGCACGTCGCCGAAGCCGGTTTCCTTGAGCGCGGCATCGGCGAGATACAGGTGATGATTCACCACCACGACCTCGGCGGCCTGCGCCTCGCGTCGTGCCCTGACCACCCAGCACTCCTGGAAGTGGCGGCACTCCCCGCCCAGGCAGTTCTCCGCCGTGGAGGTCACCAGCGGCCACACCGGCGCATCCTCCGGCACCTCGTCGACCTCGGCCACGTCGCCGCTGCGGGTGCGCGCGGCCCAGGCCTGCACCTTCAGCAGCGCCGCCTGCGTGGTCCTGCCGGGGCTGCCCTCGGCCAGCGCCCGCTGCAGCCGGTGTATGCACAGGTAGTTGGCACGCCCCTTCAACAGCGCAACGGTGACCGGCACCTGCAGTGCCCTGCGCACGACGGGAAGGTCGCGGTGAAAGAGCTGATCCTGCAGCGTCCGGGTGCCGGTGGAGACGATCACCCGTTGGCCGGAGAGCAGTGCCGGCACCAGGTACGCGAAGGTCTTGCCGACTCCGGTGCCGGCCTCGCAGACCAGGGCCGAGCGCCGGGCGATCGCCTCGGCGACGCTCCCGGCCATCTCCTGCTGGCCGGCCCGCACGGAAAATCCGGGGATCGCCGCCGCCAGCGGGCCATGCTCGCCGAGCAGTTCGGCACAGGATGCGGTCATCCGGGCGGTGGCGCCGCCGAGACCCCTTCGAACGCCGGCGCGTTGCGCGCCGGCTCGCGGTTCGGGCTTATCGCGCGCTGGTGTTGTCCCAGATTCCATCGTCCTCCAGGCCATGTTCGCGCGTCCACAGCATGCGGCCGATGATCTTGAAGCGGGCGACGGAGATCATGCCGCGGGCCGTGCGCTTGCTGGCGGACGGGTCGTTGAGGGTCTCCACCAGGACCTCGCGATCGGCCTCGTGGATCTCCACCGGCTCGTAGTTCTCGTCCATGAGCACCAGGACGACATAGTCCCATGGCTGCTCGAGCTTCAACTGGCCGAGGCGATGGCCGGTCTTGCTGTCATCGAAGATCGCCCGCCCCTTGACCTGCACGCGCTCGACCCCCCCCGCGCGCTCGCGGATGGCATCGTAGCCGGCGGCGCTGCTCTCCGCCGGCTTCAGGCCAAGCAGGCGGATGGCGTCCTGCACCGCGATCTCGGCGGTCACGGGCAGCGTCTTGCCGGTCGCGCGGCGGTAATCCGCGGCCAGCCGCCGTGCCTCACCCACCAGTCGATCGATGGAGTAAACCGTCGTCACCCTGCGCCCCCGATACGTCACCCTCTCGCGCGGGGCCCGCAACGCGCCACCACGCATCGAATTCAATCATACCGGATTTGCACGTAGGCCATTGAGTTTCTTCGTATGCGCCGCATGGATCTCAAGAACTTTCGCAGCTCGGCCGGCGCCCTCACGGGTAATGGATGCGCACGCCGGCGGTGACGGCCAGGGAATCCGGCGACAGGGTCGCCGGCACGCCCGCCACCGCGACGTCGGTTTCGAACAGCGTCGTGTACCTGGCCTCGAGACCGACCGAGAGATTCTCCTCGATAAAGTAATCGAACCCGGCACCGAACGCCGCGACCGGCGAGGAGTCCTGCTCGCCGCTGAAACGCGTTGTCGTGAACGGCTGGTCGCGATCGCCGACCTCGCCGAAGCCGATGCCCCCGCCGGCGACCACGTAAGGGACGAGGGCATCGCCCGGCAGCGGGTAACGGTACCGCCCGAGCAGCGTGCAGGTGAACAGCGGGTAGCCGGTGATCTCACCGAGCGTCGGCGAGGCCAGCTGTGCGCGGGTGTAATTGACGTCGAACTCCGCTCCCCAATGCCGGTTGAAATTCACGCCCAGCCCGCCCTCGCCGTACAGACCCGAGAGGGTCTCGATCTGCACGCCCGGCACCGTCTCCGTATCGGTGAAGATCGCCTGCCCGCCCTTCAGCGTGAGGTAGCCGCGCCGCCGGTCGCTGTCGCGCGCCGGCGGCAGGGCCGAGCCGGCGGGTTGGCTCCAGTGATCGGCGTACACGCGCAGGCCGGCGCTGAGCTCGACCGCATTGCCGCTCAGCTCCCGGTCGATGCCCGTGTCGTTCACCTCCGGGTCGAATCCGAAGACGTACTTGGCCTGCGCCGTCAGCGCGATGTTGTCGACCACGAAATAGTCGAAACCGGCGCCGGCCACCCCGATGAGATCGAGATCGTTGCCGCCGCCGTCGAAGGTGAAATCCTCGCGGCCGCTGAACTCGCCAAAGCCGGCGCCGACGCCGGCGAGCGCGTAGGGGACGAAGCGGTCTTCGTACATCGGATATTTCAGCCGCAGCTCGGCGGTGGCGCGGGCGAGCGTGTAATCGCCGAGTTTCCCGTCGCCGGGTCGCTCCAGGGCCGTCTTGTGGTAGTCGAGCGCCGCCTCCATCCCCAGGTAGCGCCCGAGATCCGCACCGAGACTGAGGCCTGCCGCCGGATTTCCGGAGTCGGATTCCAGCTCGAGGTTCGGCGCCGCATCGGGCGTGGCGAGGAAATCCGCACCGATCCGGACGTGCAGGTACGGGCGGATCTCGCTCAGCAGTTGCTCGCGCGCATCCGCGGACACGCCCGCCGATCGGCCAGCCAGCAGAATCACCAATACATACAGCCACCTGAGTCTCTGCACGGCGTGCGAGTGAGGCCCGTGGCGGCCCTGATTCCATACTCGAATGACGCAAAATAACCACATGATAAACATGAGGTTAAATTATATATCTCCAAATAACAAGACATACTGAATCCGTGAAATTGTACTAATCCACTGGAATCCCGGCACGAAATCGAGCCGAGTTCGCAGATTGGTTGAAAGCGCCGGCTCAGGCGAGATCGGTCGGAAAGGCGATGGCCTGGCGCAGGTCGGGCAGGCCCAGGGCGACCATGACCAGGCGGTCGAAGCCCAATGCAACCCCGGAGCACTCGGGCAGGCCGGCTGCGAGAGCGGCGAGCAGCCGCTCGTCGATCGGCATCTCCGGCAGGCCGGCCCTGGCGCGACGCCGGTTGTCCTCGGCGAAGCGCCGCCGCTGCTCGCCGGCGTCGGTCAGTTCATGGAAGCCGTTGGCGATCTCGATGCCCTCGATGAACAGTTCGAATCGCGCGGCGACCGGCGGGTCGCCCGGTATGAGCCTGGCCAGCGCGGCCTGCGAGGCCGGGAACTCGGTGAGAAAGGTCGGCCGGCCAAGTCCGAGTCGCGGTGCGACCAGATGGCTCAACAGCAGGTCCAGCCAGTCGTCGCGCTCCAGCCGCTCCGGATCGCCGACGTCCATGCCCGCCGCGGCCGCCCGTTCGCGGATCGCCGGCAGCGCGGCGCGTAGCGGATCGATGCCGGCATGCCGGCGGAAGGCCTCGGCATAGCTCAGCCGCTCCTCCGCGGCCCGCCGCCCGGTGACTTCCGCCACCAGTGCCGCCGTCTCCGTGATGATCGCGGCATAGTCCAGCCCCGGCCGATACCACTCGATCAGCGTGAACTCCGGGTTGTGGCAGCGGCCGGCCTCGCCGCCGCGGAAGGCCTTGCCGATCTGGTAGATGGCGCCGCTGCCGGCGGCCAGCAGGCGCTTCATGGCGTACTCCGGCGAGGTCTGCAGGTAGAGCCGGCGCGGCTCGTGGCCGCCCGGCAGCAGGCAGGTCGTGGCGGGATTGGTGAGATGCGGGTCGGTTACCCCGGCATTGCAGAGCGCGGGGGTCTCGACCTCCAGGACGTCACGACCGGCGAAGAAGGCGCGCAGCTGCGCCAGCATCCGTGCCCGCGCCCGCAGCACCGCCACGCCAGCGGTGGGGCGCCACTCGGGCATCGGGTCCGCGCGCATCGTAGCGGGCGTCGGCGCTATTCCTTCACGCGCGACATGTACCCCCCGGTGCGGGTGTCGACCTTGATGGTCTCGCCCTGGTTGACGAACAGGGGCACCTTCACGGTGGCGCCAGTCTCGACCTTGGCCGGCTTGGTGGCACCGGTGACCGTGTCGCCCCGCACCCCGGGCTCGCAGTCGGTGATCTGCAGCGTGACGAAGATGGGCGGCTGCACCGCCATCGGCACGCCGTTCCACAGGGTCACGATGCAGGTCTCCTCGCCCTTCAACCACTGTGCGGCATCGGCCATCGCGGTGCTGCCGGCGGCGATCTGCTCGAAGGTCTCGGGGTTCATGAAATGCCAGAACTCCCCGTCGGTGTAGAGATACTGCAACTCGGTGTCGACGACATCGGCGCCCTCGCAGGTGTCGCCGGACTTGAAGGTGCGCTCCAGAACGCGGCCGGTCTTCAGGTTGCGCAGCCGCACGCGATTGAAAGCCTGGCCCTTGCCGGGCTTGACATACTCGTTCTCGAGGATGTTGTAGGGGTCGCCGTCGATCAGGAGTTTGAGTCCGGCCTTGAATTCGTTTGTACTGTACGTCGCCATGAGTGCATTCCGGGAGATCCGCCAAAAGGGCGCCATGATAACGCAAGCACAGGCCCGAGTTCAGCCCGCCTGCTGGCAGCAGGAGCTGGCCCGCGGCATCCGCGATCCGCGCGAACTGCTGCGACTGCTCGAGGTCGAGGCGCGAACGCTGCCCGAGCGGCTGCTGACGGAGGCGCCGTTCCCGATGAAGGTACCGCACGCCTATGCGGCGCGCATGCGCCGCGGCGACCCCATGGATCCCCTGCTTCGCCAGGTGCTGCCGATCGCTGCGGAGAGGCGTGAGGTCCCCGGCTACGTCGCCGATCCGGTCGGCGATCTCGCCGCGGAGGCGGTCCCCGGGGTGCTGCACAAGTACGAAGGCCGCGCACTGCTGATCGCCACCGGGGCGTGCGCCATACACTGCCGCTACTGTTTCCGCCAGCAGTTTCCCTACGCCGGGTCGCATGCGGCGCGCGGGCGTTGGACCGCGGCGCTCGGCTACCTGCGCGGGGATGCCTCGATCCGCGAGGTGATCCTGAGCGGCGGCGACCCGCTCACGCTCGGCGACGCCAAGCTCGCGGAGCTGGTCCAGGCGCTCGAGGACATACCGCATCTGACGCGGCTGCGCATCCACACGCGCCTGCCGGTCGTGCTGCCGGCCCGTGTCGACGACCGCCTGCTCGGCTGGCTTGGGCGCACGCGGCTGCAGAAGGTCGTCGTCGTCCACGCCAACCACGCCAACGAGATCGATGCGCAGGTGATCGCGGCCGCGCGCCGGCTTCAGGCCGCCGGCGTCACCCTGCTCAATCAGGCGGTGCTGCTGGCCGGGGTCAACGACGATGCCGACGCCCTGTGCGATCTGAGCGAGGCGCTGTTCGCCGCAGGCGTCCTGCCCTATTACCTGCACCTGCTCGACCCGGTCGCCGGCGCTTCGCATTTCGACGTCCCCCGATCGCGGGCCCTGCAGATCGTGAGCGGGCTGCGCGCATCCCTGCCCGGCTACCTGGTGCCGCGGCTGGTGCGTGAGCTGGCGGGATCCCCCTCCAAGGTGCCGGTCGAACTCCTGCCCGGCGCGGACGTCCATATCGGATTGCGGTCCTGACCTGCCCGAGGGGGCGGTACCCCTCGTTTCGCCAAGGAGAGTCCTCCCATGTGGCCGTTGAAAGACGAGGAAATGGCGGCACCGCCGGCGGCCGGGGACGGCGCCAGTGCCCGCGACCACCGGCGGGCGGTGTTGCAGCGGCACCCGCAGGTCGCGACCGGCACCGGGGACGCGCCACGGTGAATCCGCTTTCCAGGGGCGCGGCCGGCATCGCCTGCATTGCGCTGTTCGGTCTCGGGATCACCGGCATGGGTTGGCTGCAGCGCCCGGCGGCGACCGCGAGCGCGCCAGCGCCGGTCACGGTCATCGTCACCCAGGTCGAGCAGCGCGACGTTCCACACCTGGCGCGCGGCATCGGCAACGTGCGGTCGCTCAACAGCGTCACACTGCGATCGCAGATCGACGGCATACTCACGGAGACGCCGTTTGAGGAGGGGCAGCGCGTCGAGCGCGGCGCGCTGCTGGCGAAGATCGACGACCGCGCCATCCTCGCCACGCTCGCACAGGCGCGCGCCGACAAGGCACGTAACCTGGCGCAGCGCCACGCGGCGCAACTCGATCTCACGCGCTACCGGGATCTCTACAGCAAGGACAAGGCCATACCGAGGCAGACGCTGGACCAGGCCGCCGCGCTGGTGGAGGAGCTGGAAGCCGCGATCGCCGCGAACGAAGCGGCCATCGCCGCCGCCGAGGTGCAACTGTCCTACACGCGCATCGTCTCTCCGCTTACGGGTCGGCTCGGCCTGCGCCGCGTGGATCCGGGCAACCTCGTCCGGGCGGCCGACACGGAGGGCCTGGTGACCGTCACCCAGCTCGACCCGATCGCCGTCGTGTTCTCGCTGCCGCAGGACATGCTGCCGCGCCTGCGGACGCTGCTGCACGGCGCCGCGCCCGTCGCCGTGACCGCCATGGACCAGGATGGCAGCCAGGTGCTCGCCACCGGTCGCCTGGCGTTCATCGACAACCAGATCGACCCCGCCACCGGAACCATACGGCTGAAGGCCGAATTTCCCAACGCCGAGGAGCGGCTGTGGCCGGGACAGTTCGTCACGGTCGAGCTGGCCGTCGGCAACAGCCCCGCCGCGATGGTGGTGGCTTTGAAGGCCGTGCAGCTCGGCATCGACGGCTCGTTCGTCTACCGCGTCACTGGCGACAAGGTCGAGGCGGTGCCGGTGTCGATCGGATACCAGAACGACGACATCGCCGTGATTGCAAGCGGGCTGGCGCCCGGCGACACGGTGGTGCTCGACGGTCAGTCGCGCCTGAAGCCGGGCGCCACCGTTCGTATCGCCGGCGGCACACCGGGCGATCGCCTGGTCGGCGGCAAGGCGCGATGACGATCCGGCCCGGGATTTCGAAGTGGTTCATCCGGCGCCCCGTGGCGACGACCCTGCTCACCGCGGCGGCGGCGATGCTGGGCGTGTTCGCCTTCCCCCTGCTGCCGATCGCGCCGCTGCCCGAGACCGATTTCCCCACCATACAGATCGGCGCGCGTCTGCCCGGCGCCAGTCCCGAGACCATGGCCTCGTCGGTCGCGACGCCGCTCGAGGCGGAGCTGAGCTCGATCCCCGGCATCACGCAGATGAGTTCGACCAGCGCGCTGGGCAGCACCTCCATCACCCTGCAGTTCGTGCTCACCAAGGACATCGACGCGGCGGCACAGGAGGTGCAGGCCGCCATCAACACGGCGGCCGCGCGGCTGCCGGCCGACCTCCCGAACCTGCCGACCTGGCGCAAGGTGAATCCGGCCGACAGTCCGATCCTGGTGCTGGGCGTGCAATCCAGGCAGATGTCGATCACGGAGCTCAGCGACATCACCGAGACGCTGCTGGCGCGGCAGATGAGCCAGCTCGACGGCGTCGCCGAGATCGGCATCACCGGCCAGCGCAAGCCGGCGCTGCGCGTGCAGGCCTCCCCGGAGCGGCTCGCGGCCTATGGCCTGACCCTGGCCGACATACGCAATGCCGTGCAGAAGGCGAGCGTGAACCTGGCCAAGGGCGCTCTGTTCGGCGCGCAACGCACCTCCACCATCGCCACCAACGATCAGATCTTCTCCCCCGGGGAGTACGACCGGCTCGTGATCGCCTGGCGAGACGGCGCACCGGTGCTGCTCGGGGACGTCGCCAATGTGTCCTTCGGGTCCGAGAACGACTACCAGGAGGCCTGGCCCAACGGCGAGCCGGGCCTGAACCTCATCATCCGCCGCCAGCCGGGCGCCAACATCGTGGCGACCTCCGAACGCATCCTCAGGGCGTTGCCGGAACTGCGCGAGATGCTGCCGGCCAGCGTCGAGGTCAAGGTGCTCAACGACCGCACGCGCACCATCCGCGCCTCGCTGCACGAGGTGGAGGTCACCCTGGCCATCACCGTGTCGCTGGTGGTGCTGGTGATGAGCGTGTTCCTGCGTCAGCTCTCCGCCACCCTCATCGTCACCGCCGTGCTCGCCGTGTCCGTGGTCGCGACCTTCGCGGCGATGTATGCGTTCGGTTTCAGCCTGAACAACCTGACGCTGGTGGCACTGGTGATCGCCGTCGGCTTCATCGTCGACGATGCCATCGTCGTCATCGAGAACATCCACCGGCACCTCGAGGCCGGCGAGTCCATGTACGACGCGGCGCTGAAGGGCGCCTCGGAGATCGGGTTCACCGTGATCTCCATCAGCCTGTCGCTGGTCGCGGCCTTCATTCCGCTGTTGTTCATGGGAGGGGTGGTCGGCCGGCTGTTCCACGAGTTCGCGGTCACCGTCACGGCGGCGATCATGATCTCCGTCCTGGCCTGTCTTACGCTGGCGCCCGCGCTCGCCTCGCGCTTCATGAAGGCGCTGCCGCATCACGACGGCCAGCGGCGCGGCCTCGCCGGCGCGCTGCTGAGCGCCTACGACCGCACCCTGCGATGGGCTCTGCGTCACCGCAACGCCACGCTGCTGGTGTTCGCGCTCACCGTCGCAATCGCGGTGGCGGGGTACATCAGGATACCGAAGGGCTTCTTCCCGCTGCAGGACACCGCTTTCATCCTGTGCACCACGCAGGCGGCGCAGGATGTCTCCTACGAGGACATGGTCGCCAAACACAAGGCGCTGGCGGAGATCATCGCCAGGGAACCCGGCCTGCAGTCGTTTTCGCACTCGGTGGGCAGCACCGGCGGCAGCCAGACGATCTCCAACGGCCGATTCTGGCTGATCCTCAAGGACCGATCGGATCGCGACGTCTCGGTGTTCGAGTTCATCGAGCGGCTGCGTCCCAAGCTCGAGCAGGTTCCCGGGATCGCGCTTTACTTCCGCGCCGCGCAGGACATCAACGTCGGCGCCGGCTCCGGGCCGACGCGCACGCAGTACCAGTACAACCTGCGCAGCAGCGACAGCGCGCTGCTCGCCGGGTGGGCCGAACGGCTCACGGACCGGCTGGCGCAGCTGCCGCAGTTGCGCGACGTCTCCGACGATCAGCAGTTGGGCGCCGCCGTCACCCGCCTGACCATCGACCGCGCGGCCGCGGCCCGCTTCGGGCTGACGGCAGCGGACATCGATCAGACGCTCTACGACGCGTTCGGCCAGCGCCAGGTGAGCGAGTACGAGACCGAGACCAACCAGTACAAGGTGATCCTCGAGATCGACGCGCGCCTGCGCGGCCGCGCCGGGAGCCTGCAGTATTTTCACCTGCGCTCGCCGCTCACCGGCGAGATGGTGCCGTTCGCGGCCATCGCCCGCGTCGAACCGCCCGCCAGCGGCCCGTTGTCGATCAGCCACAACGGCATGTTCCCGTCGGTGACCATCTCCTTCAACCTCGCCCCCGGCGTGGCCCTGGGCGATGCGGTCACGCTCATCGAGGCGGAGCAGGCCGCGCTCGGCATGCCGGTCGGGATCATCGGCGCGTTCCAGGGCACGGCGCAGGCCTTCCGGGAATCGCTCGCCACCCAGCCGCTGCTGATACTCGCCGCGTTGCTCGCCGTCTACATCATCCTCGGCGTGCTCTACGAGAGCTTCGTGCACCCGCTGACCATCCTCTCGACGCTGCCGTCGGCGGGAATCGGCGCGCTGCTGTTCATCTGGCTGTGGGGACTGGACTTCTCCATCATGGCGCTGATCGGCGTGGTGCTGCTGATCGGCATCGTCAAGAAGAACGGCATCCTGATGGTGGACTTCGCCATCGACGCGGAGCGGCGGCTCGGGCTTGCGCCCGAGGAGGCGATCTACCGCGCCTGCCTCACCCGCTTCCGCCCGATCATCATGACCACCATCGCTGCCATGCTCGGGGCGGTTCCATTGATGGTCGGATTCGGCACCGGATCGGAACTGCGGCAGCCGCTCGGCATCGCCGTGTTCGGCGGCCTGCTGCTGAGTCAGGTGCTGACACTGTACTCGACCCCGGTAATCTACCTCGCGCTCGCGCGTTTGTTCGGTCGCACGCCGCTGCCCGCAGGCGTTTCCGCCGCGCCTGCTACGGACGCCGTGCACTCGCCCTGACACAGCGAACGTAAGCGCGTCATTCGAGCCAGACACTATGCACACCATCGTGCGACGGCCTGATGCCGAGCGCGCGGCCCGCGCCGGCTAGCTCTGCGCCGAGGTCACGGTCCGTCGGAAGCGCAGCAGGGATCCCGTGAAGAACAAAGCCCCAAGGCCAGCGGTGACCGCGAACTGCGGCCACACGATGGACAGATCCGCGCCGCGATAAAGGATGGCCTGCGACAGGCTCACGAAATGCGTGGACGGCGAGAACCGCATCACCGCCCGCACCGCCGGCGGCATGCTCTCGAACGGCGTCGTGCCGCCGGAAAGCAGGTTCATGACGATGAACACCGGGAAGGCGAGCAGCGCGAACTGCGGCATTGATCGCACCAGGGTCGCAAGAAAGATCCCGAGCGAAGTGACGGCGAAGAGGTAGACCACGATGCCGGCGGCGAACAGCGGGACGGACCCTGCGATCGGCACGTCGAGCCAGCCCTCGATGACCAGCCGCAGGCATAACACCGCCGCGACGACGATGACGAGGCCGTTGGCCCAGATCTTCGCCAGCATGATCTCCGCCGGCCGCAGCGGCATCACCAGGAGATGCTCGATCGTTCCGTGCTCGCGCTCGCGGATGAGCGCGGCGCCTGCCAGGAAGATGGCGAGCAGCGTGACATTGTTGACGAGCTGCATCACCGCCATGAACCAGCTGGACTCGAGATTGGGGTTGAACCTGGCGCGCATGACCAGATTCACCGGCGTCGCGGCCGCCGGCCCGGCGCGCCGCGCGAACGCGTCCAGTTCGCGCGCTATCACGTTGCTGATGTAGGCCGTGCCGCTGCCGGCCTGGCTCATCGCGGTCGCGTCGACGTTCACCTGCACGGCCGGCCGCCGCTCCCGCAGCACGTCCGCCTCGAAGCCCGGGGGGATATCGATAACGAACGTGTAGCGCGCGGCATCCATGGCGGCGTCCACGTCCTGCACGCGAAGCGAGGCAGGAGGGAAGAAGTACGGCTCCAGCAGCGCGTCGTGGATACGGCGCGACAGCGGCGATTCGTCCTCGTCGACGACGGCCACGGAGGCGTTGGCCAGCTCCATGCGCGCGCCGCGCGACGGCGCGTAGACCGCGTAGGTGAACGAATACACGATCAGGAACACGAGCACGAAGTCGTAGCGCAGGCTCACGAGTTCCTTCAGGCCCAGCCGGAAGATGTTGCTCATGGATCAGCGCTCCTGCGTGCGCAGCAGCATGCGCCCCAGCAGCAGGTACATGAACACGAACAGCGCCAGCGCGAGGAAATTGTGCATCAGATCCTGTATCCCGAGCGCCTTCGTGAAGGCGCCGAGACTGACCTTCTGGAAGTAGGTGCTCGGAAACAGGTAACCCATCGCCCTCGCGCCCCCGGAAAGCGAAGACACCGGGATGAGAAGACCCGAGAACTGCACCACCGGCAGCATTGTCAGGATGCCGGCGGCGAAGATGCCGGCGACCTGGGTTTGCACGAAGGACGAGACGAGCAATCCGAAACCGGTGCTCGCGAATACGTAGAGCGCCGCGCCGATGGAGAGCGCCGCCAGGCTGCCCTTGACCGGCACCTCGAACACGAGGACTGCCAGCAGGATCAGGCTGATGAAGTTCAGGAACGCGATCCCCGCATAGGGCAGCTGCTTGCCCAGCAGAAACTCCGTCCCGGTCACCGGCGTCGCGTAGAGATTGGTGATGGACCCCATCTCCTTTTCCCGCGCCACCCCCACCGCGGTCATCATCGCCGGTATGAAGATGAGCAGCAGCATGGTCACTCCGGGCACCATGGCATACACGCTCTTGAACGCCTGGTTGTAGCGATAGCGGACCTCGATGTCCGCGACCGGCGGGGAGTGAGCCTTCGGATCCAGGCGGCGCAGCTTGTCGAGATACTGCAGATGGACGCCTTCGATATAGCCGCGGCTCGTGTCGGCGCGCATCGGCGATGCGCCGTCGATCCACACGCCCACCTCCGTCGGACGGCCACGTTTGAGGTGGCGTCCGAACTGCGGCGGGATCTCGATCGCGAGTTTCAGTTCCCCGCTGCGGAGCCGCTGCTCCAGCTCTGCATGATTGGACACGGGCGCGCGCTCGCTGAAATACCGCGAACCGGCGAAGTTCTCCAGATAGGCGCGGCTCTGCGGGCTGCGATCCCGATCCAGCACCGCGTACGACAGATCCTCGACGTCGAAGGATATCCCGTAACCGAAGGCCATCATCAGAATGAGCGGCCCGAGCAGCGCGAACGCGAGTCGAACCGGGTCCCTCCGGATCTCCATGGCCTCGCGGCGCGCGTATGCCCACAACCGGCTCGGGCTGAATACCGGCTGTCGAGCGGCGGACTCCGGAAACGCTCGCGCATCTTCGGTTCTCGGCACCGGCGCGGATACCTTCGCGGCCGCGTCCCCGGTGACCTCTTCGAGATAGCCGATGAATGCCGCTTCCAGCGAACCGGCGCTGCGTGCGCGGACGAGCTCCGCCGGACTCCCTTGCGCCAGCACGCGACCGGCATGCATGAGCGAGATGCGGTCACAGCGCTCGGCCTCGTTCATGAAGTGCGTCGAAATGAAGATGGTGACGCCGTCGTTGCGCGCAAGGTCGATCAGCAGCTGCCAGAAGGTGTCGCGCGCGACCGGATCGACACCCGAGGTGGGCTCGTCGAGGATCAGCATCTCCGGACCGTGGATGACCGCCACGGCCAGGGACAGGCGCTGCCGGATGCCAAGCGGGAGGCTCTCGGCGCGTTGATCGATGTAATCCACCAGCCCGAAGCGGTCCGCCATCTCGGAGACGCGCGTTCCGATCGCTCCCGCCGGCAGGTGAAACAGGCGCGCGTGCAGATCGAGATTCTGGCGCACGGTCAGTTCGGTGTAGAGCGAGAAGGCCTGCGACATGTATCCGACCCGCCTGCGGGTGCCCATGTCGCGAGTGTCCACGGTACGCCCGAACAGCAGCGCCTGCCCCTGCGTGGCGGGCAGCAGGCCGGTGAGCATCTTCATCGTGGTGGTCTTGCCGCATCCGTTCGAGCCGAGAAATCCGAAGATCTCGCCGCGCTCGATGCGGAAACTGACATTGTCCACGGCGGTGAAATCGCCGAAACGGCGCGTCAGTCCGCGGGCCTCTATCGCCACGCCATGGTCGCGCCGGGCACGCGGCGAGATCTGCAGGCCGGCATGCCCATGCCGCTTGTGCTCCGGGAGCAACGCCACGAACGCCGCCTCGAGATTGCCCGTGCCGGTCCTGGATCTCAGTTCCTCCGGGCTGCCGGTCGCGAGCACCCGACCTTCGTCCATCGCAACCAGCCAGTCGAAATCCGCCGCCTCTTCCATGTATGCCGTCGCGATGAGCACGCTCATCTGCGGGCGGTCCGCGCGGATCCGGCGGAGCAGTTCCCAGAACTGGCGCCGCGACAGGGGATCCACACCCGTAGTCGGCTCGTCCAGTATCAACAGATCCGGGTCGTGCACCAGCGCGCAGCACAGGCCGAGCTTTTGTTTCATCCCGCCGGAAAGCTTCATCGCTGCGCGGTCCGCGAACGGCGCCAGCCCGGTGGCGGCGAGCAGTTCCGTGATGCGACGCCGCCGCTCCGCCGCCGCGTGCCCGAAAAGCCGGCCGAAAAAATCGACGTTCTCGAAAACGGACAACGTCGGATAGAGATTCCTGCCCAGACCCTGCGGCATGTAGGCGATGCGCGGGCAGACCGACTCGCGCAACCGGACCCGGGAAATGTCCACCCCAAGCACCTCGATATGACCCTGCTGGATGCGGCGCGCGCCGGAAATCAGCGCAAGCACGCTGGACTTGCCGACCCCGTCCGGGCCAATGAAGCCCACCATCGCGCCCGCCGGGACCTCCAGATCGATCGCGTCCACGGCGAGGACGTTCTTGTAGCGGTGCGTGACGCCGCGCAGCCGCGCAACGGGCGTCGCGGTCATTGCGGCGACGGCAACAGCGGCGGGAGTTTCACCTGCAGGTTCTCCGGCCAGGGTCGGTCAGCGGCAAGTCTCACGTAGGCGACGCCCGGAAGACCTGTCTTCACCATCGGTTCGTACTGTCGCAGCAGGTCCGCGGCGATCCTCACCCGCACCTGGAAGGCGAGCTTCTGCCGCTCGGTCGCGGTCTCCACCGCCTTCGGCGTGAACTGCGCCTCCGCATCCACGAAATAGACCGTCGCCGGGATCACCAGGCGCGGGGCGGCATCCAGCACGATGCGCGCCTCGCCGCCGATCGGCACCCTGCCGGCCTCGGCCTCCGCCAGGAACAGCGTCATGTAGACGTCCGTGAGGTCCAGCATGGTCAGCACGCGCCCGCCGGCGTCGAGCACCTCGCCCGGCTCGGCGAGGCGATATTGCACGCGGCCACGACGCGGCGCTTTCAGCACGCTGTCGTCGATCTCGACCTGCAGGCGTTCGGTCTCGGCGATGGCTGCATCGATCGCGGCCTGTGCCTCCACGACCGCCGAGCGCGCCGCGACCAGGACGGCCTCGCTGGTCTGCACCTGGGTTCGTGCGATGTCGAGCTGCTGATCGCTGATGACCTTCTTCGCGGCGAGATCCTGGGCGCGCTTGTATTCGATCTTCGCGAAAGCCAGCTCGCTCTGCCGCTGCACCACCACGGCGGCGGCGCTGTCCTTGGCGTCGCGGGCCTGCTGCACCTTCGCCTGTGCCTGGCGCAGCTGCGCCTCGAGCGTTCGTGTATCCATGCGCGCGACGACCTGCCCGACCTCCACCGTATCGCCCTCCCGGACCATGACCTCCTGGAGCCTGCCGGCCAGCTTGGTCGCGATGTCGATATCGGTCGCCTCCAGACGCCCGTTGCCGACGGTGAAGCCGTCCGGCAGCGGCGGCGGCTGCATGCGCTGCCACGCCCGGAAGCCGAAGTAGCTGGCAGCGCCCAGCACGCCGAGGATCACGATCCATCGCATCACTCGCAGCATGTCCGCTCCTGGTCTGTCGGATTAGGTTTCATCTGGCCAAAATCGCATGATCACGCGGCAGACTATGGCGATCACCCGCCTCATGCCATGACACCCGTCAACCGTCGTGGGCGGCGATCGGCCTCGCGGTCACGCGTGCGAACGCAGGCGCGGAGTCAGAGACTCGCAACCAGGGCCTCGCCGGCCACCACGCGGCGCCACCCCGTGAGGGCCGGCACGTCGGCCGAATCGCCCTGACGCGCGATCGCCTCGAGATCCGCGCGTGGCGCGATCAATGTCACGGGCAGGCCGACGGCGGCGGCGCGGTCGCGCAGCACCTGTTGCAGGCGCTGCAGCCGCGCCTTGACCTCCGGCATCTCGCGCAGGTCCCTCACCAGGGCCGGGGCGTCCACCGCCAGACCCTCCTGCACGCAGGCGAGCAGCGCCTCGGCATCGCGATCCAGCTGATCGCGGGCCAGCACCTCGAGCGCGGCCAGGTCTTTCCTCGTCTGCGGACCGCGGGTCGCCAGGGCGTAGATCGCCTCGTCCGCCAGCACCCACCGGCGCGGACGGTCGCGACTGGCGGCCTCGGTCTCGCGCCACGCCGCCAGGCGCGCGGCCACGTGCTGAGCCCGCGCCTGAAGGCGCGCCAGGGACTTCAGGCGTCGCCACTCACCCTCCGGATCCGGGCGAAAACGCGCCGGCTCCGCCATGCGCGCGCAGTCCTCCTGCAGCCAGGCGAGGCGGCCCGACTCGCGCAGGCGGCCCTCCATAACCGGATACATCCGCGCAAGATGCTCGACGTCCGCCTGCGCGTACGCCAGTTCCGCCGCGCGCAGGGGACGGCGCAGCCACGGCGTGCGGGTCAGGCTCTTGTCGACCGCCACCCCCAGCAGCGCCGCCACGAGCGCGGCGTAGGAGGGCTGATCGGCGATCCCGAGCAGTGTTGCCGCCAGCTGCGTGTCGAACAGCGGCTTCGGACAGGTGCTCCAGCGATGAACGATGATCTCCAGATCCTGATCGGGTGAATGCAGCACCTTGAGGACATCGGGCGCGTCGAATATCTCCCGCAGCGGTTCCAGATCCGTCACCGCGAGCGGATCGATGCAGGCCGCGGTCCGTCCGTCGCAGATCTGCAGCAGCGCGAGCCTCGCAAAGTAGGTGTCCTCGCGGACGAACTCGGTGTCGAGCGTCAGCCACGGGCATCGACGCCAGCTCTCGGCCTGACGCCGCAGCGCGTCATCGGTGGTGATCAGCATGAATCGAGCTCAGAGGTCGATGATCCCGGGACCCGGGAAAGTCGGGAGGATTTTCGGTGACGCCGCCGGCGGTTGCATCTCGGCGCGATTCTATCAGGTCGAGGTCGGCATACCCGATCCCGACACCCGGGCCGCCGCGGCGGCCGATGCGTTCAGGCCGAAGCAGCCAGCAGCCACCCGCCCCAGGCGATGAGCCCCACGCCGCTCAACCTGCCCAGGTCGTGACCCGCCGGCATGCACCTCTCGAGGAGCACGAGCAGCGAGAGTCCGGCGATCCAGTACACGTTCATCACGCCGCCATAGAACAGCAGGCCCATCGCCAGCCAGCAGCAGCCAGCGCAATAGGCGCCATGCGTGAGCCCCATGCGCAGCGCGCCGCCGTGTCCCGGTTGCCAGTGACGCGCGATGAAATCGACGGGGCCGCGGCAATGCCGCAGGCAGGCGTGCTTCCATGGCGTCATCTGGTAGAGACCGGCGGCGACCAGCAGGGCACCACCCCACCGTGGATCCGCGGCAGCCATCGCCATGGTGAGCCAGCCCATCTTCTGCAGCCACCACTGCAGCAGCGCCGCCGCGAGGCTGTAGCCTCCCCAGACGAGCAGGTAGCCCGCGGCGAAGACGGCGGTCGGAACGTACGGGGCGCCATGCTCGCGGCTGCGGCGGTTGACGAGGGCGAACAGCAGGATGATCGGCGCCGCCGCCGGCAGCATCATGGCCGTCATCATCATCCACCACATCAGGAAGACGACGAGCGCGTAGCCCGGCGTCCAAGACGTCGGCATGATCATGTCGATGTCCATGCCCCGCATGTCCATCGACATGCCGGCGCCGCCGAGCAGATAGGCCCAGGCGAGCACGGTGATCACCGCGATGGCCCCGGCGACAACGGCCCGATCGCGCCGCGCCGCCGCCTCGATGAATGCGCTGATCGGGTCCGGCCGCGGGACGGAGATCCCCTCGACGCCGGCCGGATCGCTAGTCCACCGGGCCATCGGCCGTCATGTGAATCATGCAGATGTGCCCGTGCCCCTCCACCCAGTCCAGCGGTATGGCGCCCCAGCCCCTGGTGCGGCTGCTGACGAATTCCGCCTCGCGGTACTCGAAGCCTGCCGGCAGCGTGACACGCGCACGGTGCGACTCCCCGGTCACCGGATTGGTGATCGGCGCGGCATGTGCATCGACGTAGCCAGGAACGGAAAAGTGCCCGGTCCAGTTCTCGTAGTCCACCTCGAAGTGGATCGGGGCGAAGACCGGGTCGTACAGCCTCGTGAGCGTAGCGGCGAGCACACCGAACACGGTGGCACCCGGCTTCGAGGTCTCACCGGAGAGTATCCGGAGGATCGCCTGCCTTTGCGCCTCCCCGGCGCGCTCGTCCACGAACAGCAGCGCCTCACCGTTGCCTTCGTGGAGCGCCCTGGGCCAGGCGAACATGCCGGCCCAGCACAGTCCGTCGAGCCGCACACCGTCAAGGTGACCCTCGTCGATGCGCATGGCCACGCCGGCGCGGCAGTTCCCGTGAGTGGGCGGAGCGTTGAACTGACAGGGACAGCCCCAGTTGCAATTGCACGTGGAGATCTCCGGTCCACGTATGCGCCAGTCGAAGTCCGTCATGGAACCTCCTCGTCGGTCGGTCGTGGTTTCAGTCTAGATCAGTGGCGTTCGCGCCGCTGCCCACCAACGACCGAACATTTCGCGGCTCCCCGGTGTCGAACTGGCTAGGCACACACCGCCGCACACCCGGGCGGTGCACGGCCGGAGTCGTGCAGGGCTCGCCTTTCCCTGCTATTTCTATCTGATCTGCCGCATCGCAGGAGGCATCCCATGCCAGACTGCAATTCGCCCCCTTCCCCGGCTGTCCGGGGCCACCGCCGCAGGCGCGCTGTCGATCCCGGAGGCAAGTACGATGCTGCGCAGCAGCAAAGCCGCCGGCAGCACAGCACCTTGACGGTGACGCAAGGCGGATGGCCGCGCGCGTGACTGCACTGAAATCCGATGAGTTGCTGGAAAGGCGTGTCCAGGAGCGCACGGACGAGATCCTGCGCGCCAATGAGTCGCTGACCCGCGAAATCGCCGCCCACAAGGGCATGGAGGCGGAACTCGAACAGACCCGCGCGCGGCTGCAGCACGTGCTCGCGGTCAGTCCGGCGATCACCTACTCCACGGAGGCCTCGGGCGCCTTCGCCTGCACCTTCGTCAGCGAGAGCTGCAACGAGATCATGGGCTACACATCCCGGGAAGTCGTCGACGAACCGGACTTCTGGACCGCGCACCTGCATCCGCAGGATGCGCGGCACGTGCTCGCCGAACTCGCTCAGCTCATCGAACACGGCGGCGGCTCGGTGGAGTACCGCTTCCGCCACCGTGACGGCCACTACCGCTGGTTCCAGGACACCTTCAAGGTGATCAGGGACGATAGCGGCACGCCGTTCGAGATTGTCGGCTCATGGGCCGACATCACCGAGCGCAAGATGGCGGAATCCTTCCGCGTCCTCTACCAGGCGAGCCTGCAGCAGCCACGGGGGATCAGGGAATGGTTCGAGAGCTTTCTGCACACCGTACGGGAGGTGCTGCACCTGGACAAGATGAGTCTGCTGCGTCCGGATGCCGAAGGCTCGTGGCTGTGCGCCGTCGCCACCACCGAGAACGAGGGACCGCTCGAGGCCATCCGCGTCCCTGTCGGTGCCGAGGGTGGCGCGCTGGCAAGGGCCTATCTCAACTCCGAACCGGTCATCTGGGGGGGCCAGTCGCCGCTCGCCGAGGATCTGCAGCTCAAGGCGCCCTACGACCAGCTCGCGGCGTTTCGCTCGCGCGCCTTTGCGATCATGCCGCTGCTCGTCGAAGGGCGCACGATCGGTGTGCTCGCGGCCGGCTGGGATTGCGCCCGCCGGCGCTTCGAGCCGGCCATGCTGGAGGCGCTGGCGCTGCTGGCATCGCAGGCGGCCCGCGCGCTGGCGTACGCGCACCCCCACGCTGCCGCCCGGCCGGTGCGGAAGCGCTCGCTGCAGCTCAAGGAGGTCTATCCCGCATTCGCCGAGGCAGTCAGACTCCTTGTGAACTACGACCGCATCGGTGTCGTGATACCCAAGGGCGGCCGGTTGCTGATGGCGTTGTCGGTCGCACAGCCGCCGCTCGCCTCGTACGAGGGCGAGTCCTGGGAGCAGACGGAGGGCACGGCCGTGGGCTGGGTGCTGAACCACAGGCAGCCGCGGCTGGTGAGCGACCTCGCCACCGAGCATGCCTTCACCGACGAGGCGTTCGTCGCCAGGGCCGGCGTGCGCGCGAGCCTCCTGCTGCCGCTGATGGCCGGCAGCGAGGCGGTCGGCGCCTTCCTCCTCGACAGCCTGACCCCCGGCGCCTACACGGAGCGCGACATCGGGCTGCTGGAGCCGGTGGCCCAGCAGCTCGCGCTGGCGATCGAGAACACGCGCCTGTTCGAAGAGCAGCAGGAGCGGGCCCACGAGCTGGCCCGGACCATGGAGGAGATGAAGGTCCTGCAGGAGATCAGCCAGGCGGTCAACTCCACGCTCGACCTGCAGATCGTGCTGACCACCATCGTCTCGCACGCCGTGCAGCTCTCCGGCACGGATGCGGGCGCGATCGATGAGTACGACGAGCAGGACGAGCAGTTCATCCTGCGCGCAACCCACGGCATGGACGACCAGCTCGGGGCTGCGCTGCGCGCGAGTCCCGTGCGGCTGGGCGAGGGAGCCGTGGGCAGGGTCGCGGTCGCCCGCGAGCCGGTGCAGTTCGCGGACATAGACGTCGACGCCTACGGCCCGCGTCTGCACAGCCTGATGGCGCAGTCGGGATTCCGGGCGATCCTCGTCGTGCCGTTGCTGCGCGAGGGCCGCATCGTCGGTGGTCTCTCCGTATGCCGCAGGCAACCGGGCGAGTTCCCGCGGAAGACCGTCGATCTGCTGAAGACCTTCGCGGACCAGTCGGTGCTGGCGATCGAGAACGCCAGGCTGTTCCGGGAGGCCGAGGACAAGGGCCGGCAGCTCGAGATCGCGAGCCGGCACAAGTCGCAGTTCCTCGCCAACATGAGCCACGAGCTGCGCACGCCCCTGAACGCCATCCTCGGGTACACCGAGCTCATCCTCGACGACGTCTACGGCGCGGTACCGGAGAAGATCCGCGAAGTGCTCGCGCGGCTGGAAAAGAACGGGCGGCATCTGCTCACCTTGATCAACGACGTCCTCGACCTGTCCAAGATCGAGGCCGGTTCGTTCACGCTCGACCTCGGCGAATACGCCATGAAGGAGATCGTGCAGTCCGCGGCCATGGCGGTGGAGGCCCTGGCGACGGAAAAGGGGCTCGCCCTCGCAATCGACGTTCCGCCGGATCTGCCTGCCGGCAAGGGCGACGCGCGGCGGATCACCGAGGTGCTGCTCAACCTCCTCGGCAACGCGATCAAGTTCACGGAGACCGGCGAGGTGCGCGTCGGCGTCGCGCTACCGGACGGCGCGTACCTGGTCTCGGTGGTCGACACCGGGCCGGGCATCGCCGAGGCCGATCAAGGGAAGATCTTCGAGGGCTTCCAGCAGGCCGACAACTCCAACACCCGCAGGAAGGGCGGGACCGGCCTCGGGCTGTCGATCGCGAAGAAGATCATCGAGCAGCACGGCGGCCGCATGTGGGTGGAGTCGGCACCGGGCCAGGGGGCCACGTTCCGCTTCACGCTGCCGGTGCGCGTGGAGCGCCAGGCGGGCGAGCCATGAGCAGGCGCATCCTCGTGGTGGAGGACCAGGAGGACAACCGGCAGATCCTGAGGGACCTGTTCGCCAGCGCGAGCTACGAGACGATCGAGGCGCACACCGGGGACGAAGGCGTGCGGATGGCCGAGACGCATCGTCCGGATCTGATCCTGATGGATATCCAGTTGCCTGGTATCGACGGCTACGAGGCGACGCGACGGATCAGGGACAACCCCGAGCTCAGTCACATTCCCATCATCGCCGTGACCTCGTATGCCCTGAGCGGCGATGCCGGCAAGGCGCGCAACGCGGGCTGCGCAGAGTACATCACGAAACCCTACAGTCCGCGGCAACTGCTCGCCACAGTGCGCAGATACCTGGAAGGATAGCCGCAGGCAATCATGTCCTCCCCCGCCCGCATCCTCGTGGTCGACGACGTTCCGGACAACGTCGAGATCGTCCGCGCGCGCCTGGAGAGCCAGGGTTACGAGGTGCTGACGGCCGCCGACGGGGAGGCGGCGCTGGAGATGGCGCGCTCGGCGCTGCCGGACCTCGTGCTACTCGACATCATGATGCCCGGTCTCGACGGCATCGAGGTGACCAGGAGATTGAAGGGCGATCCGACGCTGCCGTTCATGCCGATCATCCTGGTGACCGCGAAGGCCGGGGCGGGCGACGTCGTGGCGGGCCTGGACAGCGGCGGCGACGACTACCTGACGAAGCCTGTCGATCACGCGGCGCTCATGGCCCGGGTGCGTTCGATGCTCCGCATCAAGGCGCTGCACGATGCCGTGCAGTCGCAGGCCCGGCAGCTGGACGCGCAGGCGGCGGAACTGGCCGCCTGGAACCGCGAACTCGAGCAGCGCGTCGCGGCCCAGCTCAAGGAGATAGAGCGCGTGGGACGACTGCGGCGCTTCCTGCCGCCGCAGGTGGCGGATCTGATCGTCTCGGCCGGCGATGAACGGCTGCTCGAAAGCCACCGCCGCGACATCGCGGCGCTGTTCTGCGACCTGCGCGGATTCACCGCCTTCGCCGAGACCTCGGAACCCGAGGACGTCATGGCGGTGCTGCACGAGTACCACGCCACACTCGGACCACTCATCCACCGCCACGAAGGCACGCTCGAGCGCTACGCGGGCGACGGTCTGCTCGTGTTCTTCAATGACCCGCTCCCCTGCCCCGATCCGGGCGCGCGCGCCGTGCGGCTGGCGGTGGCCATGCGCGAAGGGGTGGCGGAGCGTGCGCAGGACTGGAGCAGGCGCGGATATCGCCTCGGCTTCGGTGTGGGTATCGCGCAGGGCTACGCCACGCTCGGTCCGGTCGGCTTCGGCGACCGCTACGATTACGGCGCCATCGGCACGGTCACGAATCTCGCGGCCCGCCTTTCCGCCGAGGCCGGAGACGGGCAGATCCTCGTGAGCCAGCGCGTGGCTACCGCCGTCGCCGACATGGCCCGGCTCGAGCCGATCGGCGAGCTCGCACTGAAGGGGCTCAGCAGACCGCTGCCCGTGCACAACATCACCGGCCTGCTGAACCACGCATTGGCCCGAAACTGAGGAAATGCCGAATGGCTCCGCGTGGCAAGGGGAGGCGTCACCTTGGCAAAGCATCACTCGGGGTCTGAGCGCAAGCGGATCAATCTTGCCCTGCAGGGGGGTGGGTCGCACGGCGCTTTCGCCTGGGGTGCGCTCGATCGTCTGCTCGAGGACGAGCGCCTTTCAATCGAGGGTATCGTCGGAACCAGCGCCGGCGCAATGAACGCCGCGGTCACGGCCCACGGATTGGCGGTTGGCGGCAACGAGGGCGCCCGGGCGGCCCTGCGCCGATTCTGGAATGCCGTCATGGACCAGGGCGCATGGTCCGTCATGCAGCCCTCGTGGATCGATCGGCTGACCAGTCGCGGCAACATCGACTTCTCGCCGGGCTGGATCATGCTGGACAGCCTGACGCGCATGTTTTCCCCCTATCAGCTCAACCCCGTCAACCATCACCCGCTGCGCGAGATCCTGCTGGCGCAGGTGGACTTCGAACGCCTGCGCCGTTCGGCGGAGGCAAGACTCTTCGTGTGCGCCTGCAACGTCATGACCAACCGGATACGCGTGTTCGATCATCGCGACATCAGCGTGGACGCCGTGCTGGCTTCCGCCTGTCTGCCCTTCCTGTTCCAGGCCGTGGAGATCGATGGCGAACACTACTGGGACGGCGGCTACATGGGCAATCCGCCGATCTTTCCCGTGATCTACAACTGCGCATCGGCGGACGTCCTGCTCATCATGATCAACCCCATCGAGATCGACCAGCCGCCGCGCAGCGCGCAGGCGATCCTCGATCGCGTCCACACCCTGAGCTTCAACTCGAGCCTGATGCGCGAGATGCGCGCGATTGCGTTCGTGAATCGCCTGGTGGCCGCCGGTTTCGACGACGGCGGGCGTCTGAAGCAGATCCGCATCCACTGCGTGGACGCCGAGGCGGAGATGCGCCGCCTCGGCGCCTCGAGCAAGTACAACACCGAACGCGAATTTCTCGACTGGCTCTTCCGGCTGGGCCGCGCACGGGGCGCGGCTTTTCTCGCGCAGCACTTCGAGAGGATCGGGCTCGAGTCCTCGACCTCCATCGAACAGCGCTTCCTCTAGTCGTCACAATACAGGAGGGATTGGCCATGACCATCCTAACGCACCGACTCTACAGCGAAATGCACGCCATTCGCGGCCGGGACAAGTATCCCGACGATCACCTGGAGGCCTACCTCGTCGAGAAGACGTACCCCAGGACCGCCGAGGAGCTGACGTTGCGGCTGTCCAACGTGGTGGCGGCATTCTACGGGTTCATACTGGAGCACGTCGGCGAACGGTTCGGATGGCAGGCGATGGACGACATCTCCCGGACAGTGTTCCGCGAACTGGGGCAGTTCAAGACCAGGGAGGCCCTGGAACGTGGAGTGGAGATCCCCAGGGATTCCAGGGCGCCGAGCCTGGTGTTCATCACCGCCGTGTACACCGCCTCGCCCGAGTACAACTTCGAGTTCGTCAAGTACACGCCCGCGGAGACGGTGCTGCGGGTGTGCGGCATCTCGAGGTACGACCGCATCGCCAAGCAGCTGGACCTGGAACAGCACCTGACCTGGCCGGTGCTGACCCCCTTCTTCGAAGGCGTCGCCGGTGAACTGGGGATCGATTGCCGGATCGACATCGACGGCAGGGGCCTCGGCCCGGAGGGACAGTGCGACTGTTACTTCACCTTCACCACTGCCTGAGCGGAAGCCGCACGTGCACGCGGATGCGGACTCCGGGCACGGGGTTGCATGCCCGTCATAACCTTGTAAGCTGCCGACCCTGCAGGCCAACGAGAGAGGACACGGGAATGGCCAATGAAGTCCCGCAGGTCGGCGCCCCGGATCCGGAGCTGAACACCTCGCCGATCTTCGACGAGTATGACGAGGCCTCGCTGGATACCGAACTGGCGACCGGTGTGTGTTACTTCAACGGTACGAGTTACCCCATAGGCTCGTTCGTGCGCAGCGGCGAGGACGTGCTGCGATGTGTCGGAGGCGGCGTGTGGGTGCGCTGGAGCGAAGTCGAGCCGGAGTGAACGTCCAGGCGGGTCCGGTGTCCGGCGATCGGCATCCGCGCCGGGGTCGCTATCCCCGCACATGAACGCGCCCCGGGCGTCTGCATCCACAACCGACGGCAAGGAGACTGCACGTGTTACGCCGGTTCGAGCGCCTGGTCGACCCCTACCCCAACGCGCCGCCTGAGACCCCGCCACGCGGTTTCCTCGCCTTCTTGTGGACCGGCACGCGCGGCATGCGCAGGTACATCGCCGCCATGACGACGCTGACGGTGCTGATCGGGGTGTTCGAAGCCATGCTCTTCGGCATGCTCGGGAACATCGTCGACTGGCTGGCCAGGGTCGAGCCCGCGCGCCTGTGGCAGGACGAGGGCCGCAAGCTGCTGCTGCTGGCCGCCATCATCGTCGCCAGCACGGCGCTGGTGGCGCTGCAGAGCATGTTCAAGCTGCAGGCGCTGGCCGGCAATTTCCCCATGCGATTGCGCTGGAATTTCCACCGCCACCTGCTCGACCAGAGCATGGGCTTCTACCAGGACGAGTTCGCCGGCCGGGTGGCGACCAAGGTGATGCAGACCGCGCTGGCGGTGCGCGACACGGTGATGATCGTCTCGGACATGCTGGTGTTCGTCGCGATCTACTTCGTCACCATCGCCTGGCTCGTGGGCGGTTTCAATCTCTGGATGCTGCTGCCGCTGCTTGGCTGGGTGACGCTGTTCGTGCTCGCGCTGTGGCTGTTCGTGCCGCGGCTGAGCCGCGTCGCCAGGATGCAGGCCGACGCGCGCGCCCTGATGACCGGCCGGATCACGGATGCCTACGCCAACATCACGACCGTGAAGCTGTTCTCGCACGCCCGGCGCGAGGCGGCCTACGTGCGCGCGGCGATGGAGGAGTTCATGACCAGCGTGCACCGTCAGATGCGCCTGGTCACCGGCTTCGAGGTCGTCAATCACAGCCTCAGCATGGGGCTCATCCTCGCGACCGCCGGCACCGCGCTCTGGCTGTGGGGCCGCGGCGAGGTGGGCGTCGGCGCGGTGGCTGCAGCCACCGCCATGGCGTTGCGGCTGAACGGCATGTCGCACTGGATCATGTGGGAGGCCGCGCAACTGTTCGAGAACATCGGCACCGTGCAGGACGGCATCAATACCCTGGCGCGGGTGCACGCCGTGGTCGACAGGCCCGGGGCCGCGCCGCTGAGGGTCACGCGCGGCGACATCCGCTTCGACGCGGTGACCTTCGGCTACGGCGAGCGCAGCCCGGTCGTCGAGAACTTCTCGCTGCACATCCGCCCCGGGGAGAAGATCGGGCTGGTGGGGCGTTCCGGCGCCGGCAAGTCGACGGTCGTCAATCTGCTGCTGCGCTTCTACGACATCGAGCGTGGACGTATCCTGATCGACGGACAGGACGTCGCCACCGTCACCCAGGTGAGCCTGCGCGCGCAGATCGGCATGGTCACTCAGGACACCTCCCTGCTCCACCGTTCCGTACGCGACAACATACTCTACGGCCGCCCGGACGCCACGGATGCGGAGATGATCGCGGCGGCGCGCCGCGCGGAGGCACACGACTTCATCGTCGGCCTGCACGACCCGCGGGGCCGCACCGGCTACGACGCGCATGTCGGCGAGCGCGGGGTAAAGCTCTCCGGCGGCCAGCGCCAGCGCATCGCCATCGCGCGGGTCATGCTCAAGGACGCTCCTGTACTGCTGCTGGACGAGGCCACCAGCGCGCTCGACTCCGAGGTCGAGACGGCGATCCAGACCAACCTTTATCGTCTCATGCAGGGCAAGACGGTGGTCGCGATCGCCCACCGCCTGTCGACCATCGCGGCGATGGATCGGCTCGTCGTGCTCGAGAAGGGACGCATCGTGGAGGAGGGCGATCATCACACCCTGCTCGCGCGCGGTGGACTGTACGCGCGCCTGTGGGCCCACCAGAGCGGCGGGTTCCTGGCCGAGGACGTCGACGACGAGCTGCCCGAGACGAGCGCTGCGCGGGCCTGAGGCGCCGCCCCGCCTGCAGCGCTCCAGGCTGCCGTCACACCCCGGCGGTGCGCCGGGCACGTTCATCATTCCCGACGTGCGGGCCTGTATAATCCCCGCGCGCCGGGACCCGCGGCCATACGCGCTGTTCGTGACACCGGCGACATCCCTTTCCCCCGAGGCCCGTCTTGATGCAACTCTACGGCTCCCTTACCTCACCGTATACGCGCAAGGTGCGTGTCGTGCTCGCCGAGAAGGCCATCCCGTGCGAATTCGTCATCGCCGATGTCATGGCCGCCGACAGCCCCGTGCCGGCGTTGAATCCCCTCGGCAAGGTGCCGGTTCTGACGCGCGACGACGGCTCGACGCTGTTCGATTCGCCGGTGATCGCGGAGTACATCGACAGCATGGCGATGCCCTCACTGATCCCGCCGGTCGGCGACCTGCGCTGGTCGGTGCGGCGATGGGAGGCGCTGGCCGACGGCATCATGGACGCGGTCGTGGCACGACTGCTCGAGTCGCGTCGACCAGTGGCGCAGCAGTCCGCGGAGCAGGTCGCGAGGCAGGCGGGCAAGGTCGCCCGTGCGCTCGCCTTTGCCGAAGCGGCGCTGGGCGACGGCAACTTTCTCGTCGCCGATCAATTCAGTCTTGCCGATATCGCACTCGCCGTTGCACTCGAATACGTCGACTTTCGCTACCCGCACGACTGGCGCGGACGCCATCGGCGCCTGTCGGAGTGGCTCGCCCTGACGGCGACCCGCCCGTCGCTCGCATCCACTCAGCCGCCGCGCTGATCGACGGCGTCGAACGCGGCGGACCGCGCCGTACCGGCGAGGATCTCCGCGCCGCCCGGAGTTCCCGCCAGCAGATCCGCGACGACCTCCGGCGTGTCCGCCGCCAGCCACCAGGCGCGAAAGCGCGCCCCGGCGATCTGCCCGGGGAATGCCGCATCGACGATGCCCCGTTCGGCCAGCGCCTGCGCGGTGTGGGGACCGGGAGTCGGGACCGCGGACTTCACCAGCGCGAGGCCGGCGGCGACCAGCCTGCCGGCAAGGCGGGCTGCAAGACTGTCCGACGTCACGTCCCAGCCCGGAACGATGGACGGATCGCCGGCGAACGCGCCCACCGCCGGGCAGACGGCGATGCGCCCCCGCTCGAGCAGCGCGCGCAACTGCGCTGCATCCGGCGCGAGCGCCAGGCGCGGCTCAAGCGCGGCGAGCATGCGCCCGTACTGATCCATCCCCTGCAGCGCCATGAAATGGGCGTCGGCGTCGGGGAACCCCCACCGCGCCTGCGCCGCGCGCACGGCATCGGCGAACGGCCCGCCGCCGGGCACGATCACCACCCGGCCCGCGCCGTGCGTCGCCAGCGCACCGAGCCAGCCGCGCAGTTGCGGATTCGCGTGCAGGCTGCCGCCTATCTTGAAGACCCAGATGCCGGATTTCATGTCCTGATCCACAGCGAACGGCCGCGCTCAGCGATGCACGACGAACTGGTCCTCGGTCCGCATGAACAGGCGCAGCATGGCCGCGGCCTTGTCGAGGCTCTCCTGGTATTCCGCCTCCATCGACGAATCCATGACGATGCCGCCGCCGGCCCAGGCGTGCATCCAGCCGTCGCAACAGACCAGCGTGCGGATGGCGATGCTGGTGTCCATGTTGCCGTCGTGTCCGACGTAACCGATGGCGCCGCAATACACGCTGCGGCGGTGCGGCTCGAGCTCCTCGATGATCTGCATCGCGCGTACCTTCGGCGCGCCGGTGATCGAGCCGCCCGGGAAGCAGCCGCGCAGCAGATCAAGCGCGCGCCTGCCGGCATCGAGCTCGCCGGTCACCGTGCTGACCAGGTGATGCACGGTCGCAAAGCTCTCGATCGCGAACAGGCTCGGCACGGAGACCGAGCCGATGCGGCACACCTTGCCGATGTCATTGCGCAGCAGATCCACGATCATCACGTTCTCGGCGCGATCCTTCGGGCTGGCGCGCAGCTCCTCCGCCAGCGCCGCGTCGCGCGCGGGGTCCTCCGAGCGCGGTCGCGTGCCCTTGATGGGCTTGGTCTCGACCCGGCCGCCCTCGACCTTCAGAAAGCGCTCGGGGGAGGAGCTCAGCACCGTGCCGTAGGGCGTGAGCATGAAGGCCGCATGCGGCGCGGGGTTGAGCTGCCGCAGGTACTTGTAGGCATCCCAGGCCACTCCCTCGGCGCGGGCTGAAAACCGCTGCGCGAGATTGACCTGGTAGCAGTCGCCGTCGCGCAGGTATTTCTTCAGGCGCGCGAAGGCGCGGGCGTAGTGCTCCCTGGTCATGTTGGCGGTGACCGCGGAGCGCACGCTGAAGGAAGGACAGTAGGCCACCGGCATCTCCGCGTGCGCCACCTCGGTGAGCGCGCGCCATTCGTCCAGCGTGCGCTCGTCCTGACCCTGCGTGACGATATGGGCGCGCCGCTCGTGATGATCGACGACGACCGCCCAGTCGTAGATTCCCACGGCCATGTCGGGCATGGGCACATCGGCCTTGGCGATCGCGGGCAGGCGCTCCACGCGGCGCCCCAGATCGTAGGCGAAATAGCCCAGGGCCCCGCCGCTGAACGGCAGGCCGCCGACGGCGGGAACGCGCTCGCCGAGCGCGCGCGCGAGCACCGCGAACGGATCCTCCCGGGTGACGATCGTTCCCGCGCGTGAGGTGATCTCGGTGTTCTCCCCCCAGGTGGTCAGCGTGGTATGGGGCTCGGCGCTCAGGATGTCGTAGCGACCCTGCGTGGAGCGCGGCCTGCCGCTGTCGAGGAAGATGCACCACGGCCGTTCGGCGAGCCGCTCGAAGCGCCGCGCGCTGTCGGCCAGAAAAGGGATCTCGGCAATCCGCGGGTGCGCTTTCATGATTCGGCAGCCAGTCTCGCCACGGCGAGCGCCGGTGCGCACACGGTCGCCATCTCACGCCACCGCGCCGGGACGGACACCAGGGTCGCCAGTTCCGTGTACGGGCATTGTAGCCGCCGCGCGAGTTCGCGGGCGATGAAACAGCCGCAGCCGGCGCCCACGATGGTCACGGCGTCGCCGGAAGGGCGGCGCGACAGCACGCGCTCGAGCCCGGCGCGGACCTGTTGAAGCTGCTCGGTGGCGAGGTGGCGCGCGAGCCGCCGCCACTGCGCGGCAGTCGCCTCGGCGGCATCGCGCCCGAGCATGCGGGCGAGCCGCCGCGCGCAGTCCGCGGCGCTCAGGCCCCTGCCGTCCGCCGTCGCCGACTGATGGTGCCGCAACGGCAGCTGGCCGGTGAGCCTGTAGACATCGCCCATGTTCGCGAACCACTCCGCCGCCACGCCCTGCCATTCGCCGCCAAACGGCGCCTGCCGCACGACGGCCATCACGGGCGTGCGCACGACGCCCGTATACAGCAGCTCCTGGTGCCGCAGGCGGTCGCCGTCGCTGCAGCCGCGTGCATCGACGCGGCCACGCCGTATGGGAACGATGTCGGTGGTGGTGCTGCCGATGTCGACCAGCACCGCCTCGGGGCAGCGCCGGGCGACCATCGCCGCGGTCGCGTGCCAGTTCGCGGAGGCGACGGCCTCGAGACGGCGGCGCGCGAGGTCCACCGTGCGCAGGCCGGCGCTCATCGTGTAGACGAGCACGCGGGCGCGCCCCGCATGCTTCATGAATGTCCGCAGCAGCGCGCGCACCCCGCGACGGCGATCGGGAAACAGGTCAACGAGTTCGCCCGTCATCGTCAACGCGTGACGGTATGCGCTCAGGTCGTACCGGCGATTCAGATCGAGCAGTACCGCCTCGAGCTCGCCCAGGCCGCGCCACAGCGGGCAGGGCAATTGCGCCACCTCCCGCAATCGTCCGTCCGCGGCGAGGGCTGCGAACTTCACGTGCGCACCGCCGATGTCCCAGCCGATGATCCCCCCTGGCCTGCTAGCCATGAGTGCGCACCTCCACGCGGCGTCTGTCCAGGGGGACGTCGAACACGGAGGCATCGTTCGCGCAGGCCCGGCGCAGGAGTTCAAAGGCATTGAAACCTATCGAGGCGCTCAGACCTGCATAAGCGGTGGTCAGGCGCGGATTGACCTCCACCACCACCGGTCCGCGCGCGCTGATGACGAGATCGACGCCGACGTAGCCGAGCAGTCCCGGCAGCGCGGCACAGAGCCACCCGGGGAGCGGCTGCACGGCGGCGAGGTGCTCGATCGCGCCGTTGACCACGACTCCGCACTGTCGCAGTGCGTCGCCCGCACGGCTCTGCAGTTGGCGGTTGCAGCCCAGCAGCCGCACCCGCCCGGCCGCGCACAGCAGCGAGAGGCTGATCGGCTCGCCCGGCACGAACGGCTGCACCACGGGCGCGGCGGTCCCGGCGGAATTCATCCGCTCCCGCACCGAGCCCGCGTCGCGGAGGTGATAGGTGTGTTCGCTGCCGGCACCCTCGTCGGGCTTGACGACCCATCCGTACTCGCTCGCGGGCAACCGGCCGGCGTCCGAGGAGGTCGGGATCACCTCGATGCCGGCCCGCTGCAGCGCGGCGGCGGTCCTGGTCTTGCTGGCGGCGATACGCACGGCGGCCGGATCGCAGCCCAGCAGATGCCGGCCGCGCGCGACAACCAGACCGTTGAGGCGTTCGAGCAGGCCATCGGTCTCCGGCGCGACCGGCAGCACCGCGTCGACGGCGTCGATGGCCGCCGCCCAACGCGGCCACGGTGTATCCTCGATATCGGCCACCTCGCACCACGCCGCCGGGCGGCTCAGGCGCGCGTCGCGCGCCACCAGCACGCTGATGCCGGCCGTGCCATGGAGATCATGCAACACTGCCTGTAACATCATCTCGCCCTCGGCGGCCAGCGACTCCGGCAGCATGGCGCCCGCGAAGCCGCCGCCCGTGACGAATTCGATAATCAGCAGCCGCAACACCCGCCTCCGTGGAAATCATACCCGTCATCGATCTGAAAGGCGGCCTCGTGGTGCACGCACGGCGCGGCGATCGCCGGCACTATGCCCCGCTCGCCTCGCGCCTGTGCAGCTCGAATGAACCGCTGACGGTGGCGCGCGCACTGGTGGCGCTTGGCACCGTCGGGACCCTGTACGTTGCCGATCTGGATGCCATCACGGGTGCCGGCGATCACGGCGCCGTCCTGCGCTCCCTGCTGGAGGCCATGCCGCAGGTCGACATCTGGCTGGATGCCGGATACACCACGCCCGAACAGATCAAGCGCGTGGCGTCGGCGCGTATCACCCCGGTGCTCGGCAGCGAGTCGATCACCTGCCTGACGCATTATCACCACCTGCGTACGAGCGCGCCGGACGCCGTACTCTCGCTGGATCGTCGTGGCGAGCAGGTGCTGGGACCTGCGGAGCTGGCCAGGCGAGCGACGCTGTGGCCGCGGCGGGTCATTCACCTCGATCTCGCCCGCGTCGGCTCGGCCGAGGGGCCCGATGTTGCCGCGATCCGGCGCATGCATGCGCGCTCACCGGCCACCGCGCTGTACGCCGGCGGCGGCGTGCGCGGCGTGGATGACCTGCGCGCCCTCGGCCTGGCGGGGGCGCGCGGTGCCCTGATCGCGACGTCGCTGCACGAAGGCCGTATCAGTGCGCAGGATCTGCGGCCCGGCGATGAACGCACGGGCCCCTGAAAAAACTGCCCCGGCGCGAGGCCGGGGCATTGTTGCTTCGGGCCCGTCGCCGGGCCCCGGATCTGTTCTTGTTGTCGAAGCGGAACTCAGACCTTCGCCGCGAACGGGTGCGCGGTGGACTTCTTGGCGATGACCTCGGAGGCCTTCGGCTCGCGCTTGACGGCGCGCTTGATGGACTCCTTCACCGCACGGTAGTTGAAGTCCTGGATCTTGGCGTCGTCGTCGGCCAGCCAGTGGATGAACACGCCGACGCAGACGAACACGTCGTCAGCCTCGTTGGCCGGGATGGTGCCGTCCTCGACGCACTCGGTGACGGCCATCGCCACACCGCGCTGGGCCGGTCCGAACATCTGCACCGCCTGCTTGGCGCCCTTGATGGTCACCTTGTTGAACATGACGGTGCTCGGCTTGCAAGCCAGGTTCGGCGCAACCACGGCCAGCAGGGAGGTGAATCCATCCTTGTTGTTGACCAGCGCGTTGGCGAAGGCAACTTCGGCAGCGCTGCCGCGGGGTCCGATGATGAGGTCGATGTGGGCAACCTCGTTGCCGTCGCCGACCAGAGATTCGCCGACCAAAGTTCTGTCAATCACTGCCATGGTTCTTCCTCCTTTGGAAACACTAGAGTTTGTTGATGGTTCTCCGACAAGAGCCTTGAAGATAGACATAGCTCGTCACCCCGTTTTTATTAGGACGGACCGATCGGCCCGGCCACATCGGCTGGCCACTTAAGGGATTGGTCTGCTGAAGTCGCGGACTTTAACTCGTCTTCTCAAGGAGGGCATCGAAGCGACAGGCGGCTAACGAAGTGACGGTCAAATCCGCGCTGGTCCCCGGGTTGATTCCTTCCTCTTTTAGATTCTTGTCCAGCCTCAGCAGTATGGGCACCGCTGCATCGGGATTGTCGCACGCTTTGATACGGGTTTCCACTGCCCGGAACCGCGCGCGAACCGCCTCGGCCGCCTCCGGCCCGTGCTTGCGCAGGACGTGGGAATCCGGGAATTCCGAGGCGAATCGCAGGTAGCAGGCCACGGCGGTCCACTCCGGCCCCCATCCGCGCGCCTCCGCCGACGCGACCGCGGGCATGCCCAACGCGAATATGTCGGCGTAATCGGTGGCGTACTGGCAGGCAATGCGGTCGCGCTGCGCCGCGGCGCGCATGGCCCCGAGCAGCGTGACCGTCGGGACATCGGCGACGTCCTGCGTCGCGCTGCTGCCGAGGCCCGCCGGGTTGGCCAGGCGTATGGCCCGGTAGGCCGCCACCGCGTCGGCGACCGTCAGTCCACGCAGCGCGAGGCCCAGCGCATCGCGCAGCCCGCGGCGCCCGCCGTCTTCCAGCACCGCGTGCGCCATCGGCGCCAGCAGCAGCACGATGCCGAGATTGGTGTTGCAGCCGACCGCCGCATGTGTCGCCTCCACGCTACGGAGGATCCGCTCGCCGACCGAAAGTCCCGGCAGGGCGATGACGTCGGCAACCGCCTCGGCGCTGCGGAAGAATTCATCGGCGACCATCCGGTGTCCGGAGGCGTGGACGCTGACATTACCCGGCTTCAGCGCCTGCACCTCGAGACGGCAGGCCTCCCGGACGGTGGCCGCGACCGCCTCCGGGGACAGGGCGGCCATGCTCAGGGCAATGCCTGCAGCGGCGCGTCCGCGGCGATGCGCGCGAAGAAGTGATCCGCCAGCCGCGCGGCGAGATCCACGGGCGTGACAGTCTGCAGCCCCTGCCAGGCCGGAATGCTGTTGACCTCGGTCACGGTGTAGCCGCCGCCGGGCAACGGGATGAGGTCCACGCCGGCGTAGTCGATGTCTACGGCGCGCGTCGCCGCCACTGCCAGGCGGCTCAACTCGCCGTCCAGCGGGAGCGCCGCGCAGTCTCCGCCCTGCGCGCGGTTGGTCAGCCAATGCCGGGCGTTGCGACGGTACATGCCCGCCACGGCCTGACCGCCGATGACGAACACGCGCAGGTCGCACCACTCGCTTCCGCTCCTCTCGATGAACTCCTGCAGGTAGTACACGCCGTTGAGGCCCTCCTCGTTGGCGAGATCGGCCGGCGATTCGATCAGCCGCACGCCGATGCCCTGGGAGCCGAACAGTGGCTTGGCGATCAATCTGCGGCCGCGGCCGGTCTGCGCGATGGCGACGGCGCGCGCCTGCGTCGGCGATTCGCTTACCCACGTCTCGGGCGTCGGCAGGCCCGCGCGCTTCAGCAGGAAACTGGTCATCGCCTTGTCGACCGTGCGTTCGATCGCGCGCGCATCGTTGTAGACCCGAACGCGCAGCTCGCGCAGGGCGTGGAGTATGTCCAGGCGCAGGATCACCTGCTCGAGCGTGCCCCCGGGCACGCCGCGAACGAATACGCCGCTCGGCAGCAGATCGAAGGTCGGAATGACGATGCGCGGCGACGCGCCGGCGAGATCGAGGTGACAGGCGAGCGAGGAGACGTACTGGCCGGGATGGCCCCGGGCGGCGAAGACGCGCTTCAGCTCGCGCCCGTGCCACCCCGGTTCGTCGGAGATGATGACGACGCGAGGATCCCGCGCCGCGATCTCGAGCGGCACGCCCATGCCCTTGTCGCCGTCGCGTACCACCTTGCCGGGTTCCCCCTCTGCGGCGCGATCAGACAACGCCGAAGGAACGGTCGAGCAGTTCCTCGTGCAGCGCGCCGGCGTGGAACGTACGGCCGGTCTTCATCGAGGTCACGGCGGCGCGCGCCGGACTGAACAGCATCGGGTCGATCTTGTAGAAGTCGTAGCCGTAGTCCTTGAATATCTGCGCGAAGGGCTTGCCGAAGTCGCGCGAGGCATGGCTCGGGAGCCTGTTCGCCAGGTCCTGCGCGGCGTCGTCGCCGCTGGCGACGAAAAGGTGCACGTGTCCGCCGAAGATGATCGCATCGTTGGTGCGGCCCATGGCATTGAGAAAGTCCGGAGCCGGCGGGCACAGCGGCGCACTGGCCGCGCCGTCGACGATCTCGCCGAGCGGAAACCCGATCGCGTGCACCTTGTGCATCGCCACCTCCAGCACCCGACCGATCACCTGCACCGAACCGGCGAGACTCGGGGTCGGCGTGAGGATCAGCGTCAACCGGCGCGGATTCACCCTGCACATGTCGGCGATCTTCTGCGTGAGCTCGAGCGGCGGCGGTCGGTCGACCTCGATCACCATGACGGCCTCGCCGGCGCTGTCGCGATAGGCGAGCTCATGGAAGAGTTCCTCGCGGCTGCCGAGCGCGCGCGCCGGCCCGGAACCCAGCGCGTTGAAGCCGTCCTTGCCGGAGCCATGGCTGAGGCTCCAGCCGGCATACTGGCTGGCAAGGCACGCGAGCACGGGATTGGTCGAATGCACGTCGATGTGCCACTTCCAGCGGCCGAACAGGTTCGCGGAGCGGATGAGCGCGCGACCCATCCCGCCCATGCAGATCTCTGTGACCATGCGCCCGACCTCCAGGCCGCCGGCCGCCTCGATGCCCGCATCGACGATGCGCACCCCGTTGCTCAGCCGGCGCACCTGCACGCGCAGCGCCTGCTGATTGCTGACCAGGTTCTCCACGATCGGCGCCGCAAGGGTATTTACGCTGAGCGGGGCACTGGCGGCGCGTGCCCGCACAGGTGCGCTCCTCGCCGCGCGCCTGCGGCTGATCGCCGTCGTCTTCTTCTTTCCCGGTGTCATGGCGGCGGCCTTCCCGGCACGCGCCTTTTTCTTCTTCGCTGCCATCGTTCTTCCTCTTCGATCTCCTGGCCGATGTCGCGGCCTCAGCAGTAGTGGAGGGCTCCGCGCCGTGCGGCCCCGGTCAAGATCAGGGCCGCTATCCTAATCGCTTTCCGCGGCCATTGTCTCCCGCAGCGACGCCGCAAGGTCCTGGCATCTGCGGTGCACGACCCCGATTGCCTGCTCCGCATCGGCGCCGGTGCCGCGGACGGTGCATAGCGGGCTTCCCGCCGCGATGCGTGTTCCCGGCAACGGGATGTCCGCGACCCATTCGGGCCACGCGATGGAGGCCCGGATCGCCAGGTCCCGGGGCGCGTAGTAGACGCTCTGCGCCCGCGAGACGGCCGCCGGCGCCGGTCGCCGCAGCCTGCCCTGGCAGGCCTCCACATGGAGCGCGAACAGCGAGGCTGGCTCGGACTCGAACAGCTCGAAGGAGGCCGGCGGGCGCGGATTGACATCGACGAGCAGCGGGCGGCCGGAAGGCGCGAGCACGAAATCGAATCCGCACAGGCCGCGCAGCCCGAGCTCGCCGGTCAAACGTCCGCACCACTGTGCGAGCAGGCGCGCGAGGGCTCTGTCGGCCCGCGCCAGCACCGTGCCGCTGTGCTGGTACGGCGTCACCAGGGTGGGCTGCGCACACCAATGGCGGCACGTCCCGAGCAGCTCCGCGCCCCGGCGGCCGTCGGCGAGCAACAGCGCCGACATGGACACGCCGTCCACCCGGCGCTGGGCATAGTGATGCTCCGCGAGCGGACGGCCGCCGCGGGCAGGCCGCACGTGCGCGCCGCCGCAGCCGCCGATCCGCTTCTCGAGCCAGCCCTCGCCGGGGATCGTCCCGTCGGTCACGGTGTGCGGAAACTCTATCCGCTGCCGGAGCAGCGCCGGGAACAATGCCGCCGGCCGCGTGGCCGCGCGCACCGTCCGCGCACCGTTGCCACGGACGGGCGCGAGCCGCTCCAGGTCCTCCAGCAGCTCCGGTGCGGCTTCGAAGCCGCTTCCGCAGACGATGAACGCCGGCCGATGGGCCGTGAGGGTCTCGCCGGCCGCCGCCAGCAGCGCCCCCCGGTCGAATCCCCCTCCATCCGACGGCACCACCCGCGCGCTGACGCTCGCCGCGCGGGTGTCCGAGTCGCCGAACAGATCGATCGCGTGTACGGCGTAGCCGCACCGGGCCGCCGCCTGCGCGAGCGCGCGCGCCGAGAGCGAGATGACGAGAACGCTGGATACGGACAACTACGGCTGCGCCGCGAGCTCGCGCGCCACCGCGAAGGCCTCTGGAAAGCTCAGGTACAGGGGCCTCTCGGCGTCGATCATGAGCTGGAACAGGCGGGTGTGGACCTTGTACTTGACGTCGCCCACGGCGAGCGCGCCGATGCCCACCGCCTGCTTGGGCGTGTCGGCAAGCACCTTGCCCATGTCGTGGACGCCGATCCCCTCGATGCCGAGAGGCGGCACGGCGTTGACGTCCGCGGCGACGATCATGCGCGGCGCGCTGCGCAGCATGCTGGCGCTCAGCACCTGCACGCCGGCGCGAGCGGCGGAAAGCACGATGTCGGCCTCCTGCAACAGCGCGACGATCCCCTCCGGCGAGCTGCCCTCCGCGCCGTGCATGCGCGTGCCGAATCGCTTGTTGTACCTCTCCGCCAGATCATCGGCGATGGCCTTGCGCTGGTGACTCACCAGGACGGCCTCGGCGCCTTCGCGTGAGGCCAGCATACCGGCGCAGATCGCCACCGGGCCGGTGCCGCCGAAGATGTAGACGCGCTTGCCCTTCAGGTCACCGCCGCCGCGCGTCACGCTCCAGCGCTCCACGCAGGCCATGAGCGCCGCGGCGGTGGTGATCGCGCCGCTCGGGTCGAGGAACACCGAGACCTCGAACGGCGGGACCATCGCCCCCCGGGCCGCGTCGAGCATGTCCAGTGAGAGACCCAGATCGCGCCCGCCGATGAAGATTCCGGTGCGCTTCACGCCTTTCGGTCCGCGCGAGAAGATCGTGTCCTGGGTCAATGCCGGGATGTCCTCCAGGGCGACGTCGCTGTAAGGAACGACCGCATCGTAGTTCGCCTCGTACGCCATGTTGATGTCGAACGGGCTGACGTTCTTCGTGGGGTTGAACATGTGCAGGATGTGCTGGCTGTTCTTGGCCCGGCGATCCTTGCAATTCCGGCGATCCGCTGTCGTCTCGTTCATGATGCCCGCTCTTGACTGTGTGAATGGTCGATGTCGAAGACGGCGCCGGATGTGGCGCGCGGCGGCGCACTCGCCGCACGCCCGCTTCCGGCCGCCCGTCGGTCAGCTGCTGAGCGCCTGGGGGCGGGCACCCTGTCGTGTGCGCGTCTCCTGCACGGCGAGACCGCGATTCAGGCCACGCACCACCACGAACTCCAGCGAGGTGTCCCGCCAGCGCGCGCGGGCGTCGGCCTGCGTCGCCAGTGCCGTGGCGTCATCCGCGAACAGCGCGAAGCCGGTCGGTCCCCAGGAGGTCTGCCCTACGCCCCTGATACCCTGTGCCAGCAACCACTCCAGCACCGCCGCCACCCGCGGGCTGCCGTAACGGCCGCCCTGCGCCGCCGCGAACATGTCGCCCATCGCCTCCTGCAGGACCCTGACCGCCTCGGCGAACACCTCGAACTGCCGCTCCGCCAGCGCCGGGAGCATCTGCACCAGCACGCGGCGGCTGAGCTCGGCCGCGGTCGCCGCGCTCATCGTCGGCAACTGCGCGAACGCCTCGGCCTCCCCGGCGCCGTGCACCCCCTGGCGATTGTGATCGAATGTCAGCAGTACCCGCCACTGCTCCGGGAACGGCAGGCGGGCGATGACCGGCGGCACGACCGTTTCCTGCCCGCGCCCGCCGTCGAGGATGAATCCGCCCTGCCCGGAGGCAGCGATGCCGATGCCCGAACGCAGTCCGCGCCCCATGAGGCTCGCCAGTTCCACCGAGGTGAGAGCGAGGCCGGCAAGGCGGCTGGCGGCCGTGCCGACGGCAAGCGCCATCTGGGTGCCCGAACCGAGGCCGACGTGCTCGGGGATGGCCTGCAGCAGGCGCAGGTTGATGCCCGCCGTGAGGCTGAGCCGCTCGCGGATGGTCTGCAGGCAACGTCTGGCGCGATCGGCGCCCGGCCCCTCCACCGTCACTGCATCGGACCTGGCGGCGGTCAGCCGCGTGGCGACACCGGTGATCGGCAATCCCAGGCTGACGAAGCGGCGACCGTACCCGCCCTCCATGTCGACGAAACCGAGGTGCAGGCGCGCGGGCGCATCAACCAACACGATGTGCGTGGAGTCGTGCGCACGCTCGGATGACATGGATGTGTCGGTTCCCGGAATTCGGATGCGGTGAATGTTTGGCCCTGCAGGCGGCAGTATACCGAACGCGTACCGGCATCGCAGCCGGCCGCAACGAGACAGCGCAGGCGCGTGCACGCGCCGCACCCGCGGCCGCCCGCGCTCGTCCGCACGTGATTGTGGCCGCGATCCACATAGTGTGCTAATTTCTCCCCCTCTGCGCAGGGGCCGCGGTGCCCGCGCCCGTGGTCAAAGAATCAACGAGAACCCGCTGCCGCGTCAGCGGGGGAACAACCATCAGAGCGCCATGAATCCAGCCACCGCAGCGTCGCCGACGGCGAAGTCGGGATCCCGCACACACACCTCCGTCACCTGTCCATTCTGCAGTCTGCTCTGCGACGACCTCGAGGTCACCAATCGCGGCGGCAGCCTTGGCGTCACCGCGGGAGACTGTGCCCGCGCCAGGGGCGGTTTCGAGCGAGACTACGCCTCCCTGTCACCGCAGATGGACGGCCGGGACGTAAGCATGGACCAGGCCGTGGCCGCGGCGGCCAGGCTGTTGCGCGGCGCGCGCCATCCGCTTTACGGCGGGCTCGGCACCGACGTGGCCGGCATGCGCGGGCTGCTGGCGCTGGCCGACAGGACCGGCGGCATCGTCGATCACATGCTCGGCGACACCATGTACCGCAACATCCTCGCCATGCAGGATCGCGGTTGGATCATGACCACCATGACCGAGGTGAGAAACCGGGCCGATGTCGTCATCTTCGCCAACCTCGACGCGGTCAGCGATCATCCCCGCTTCTTCGAACGCAACATCTGGAATGCGGAATCCATGTTCGGCCTGGCGACGAAATCGCGTCGGATCGTCTACCTGGGCGAGGGGCTGAACACCCGCCCCGGCGTGAGCCCGGACGGTCGCAAGCCCCTGCACCTGAGGAACGAGCCGGAGCGGCTGGGCGAGCTGATCGGCGCCCTGCGCGCACTGCTGGCCGGCCAGAGCCTGCAGGCAAGGACGGTCGCCGGCGTGAAGGTCGCGGAACTGACGAAGCTGCTCGGGATAATGAAGGGCGCGAAGTACGGCGTGATCATCTGGTCGCCGCCGCGCCTGCCGTTCGCCTCCGCTGACCTCGTGGTCGAGGCCATCTGCGACCTCGTGAAGGAACTCAATGCGCAGACCCGCTTCTCCGGCTTCGCCCTCGGCGGCAACGAGGGCATCCTGACGGCCGGAGCGGTCTGCACCTGGCAGAGCGGCTACCAGCTGCGCACCGATTTCGCCGCCGGCTACCCCGAATTCGACCCGACGCGCAACGCCACCGCGAGGCTGCTCGCGGACGACGACGTCGATCTGCTGCTGTGGACCTCCACGTTCCTGACCGGGCAGACGCCGCCCGAGACGAAGGCGCCCACCGTCCTGCTGGCACCGCCGCTGCGCGGCCTGGATACCCGCTGCGCCGTCTACATTCCCGTCGGCACGCCGGGAGTCGACCATCGCGGCCAGATGTGCCGCGTCGACAACGTCGTGTCGCTGCCCCTGCACCAGGTGCGCGAATCGGCGCTGCCCAGCGTGGCCGGCGTCTGCAACCTACTCCTGCAGTCCCTGTAGCAGGCCCCCATGCTGATCAAGCTCACAGGCGGTACCGTCTACGACCCCATGCACGGGGTAGACGGGCAGGTGCGCGACATCTACGTCCGCGATGGCCGGGTCGTGTCCAGCCCACCCGCCGACCAGCGCATCGACGAGGAATACGACCTGCGTGGCAAGGTGGTGATGGCCGGCGCCATCGACCCGCACTCCCATATCGGCGGCGGCAAGGTCAACATCGCCCGCACGCTGCTGCCGGAGGATCACCGCCCGCACCCGATACCGCGCACGGCCCTGACCCGATCCGGCACCGGCCGCGCCGCGCCGTCCAGCATCACCACCGGCTATCGTTATGCCGAGATGGGCTACACGGCGGTGTTCGAACCGGCGATGCTGCCGGCGAACTCGCGCCAGGCGCACATGGAACTGGCCGACACCCCGATCATCGACAAGGGCGCCTACGTGATGCTGGGCTCCGACGACTACCTGCTGCGCATGATGGCGGCGGGCAAGACGCAGGCGGAGATCAACGACTACATCGCCTACACGATCGTCGCCGCGCAGGCGGTTGCGGTGAAGGTGGTGAATCCCGGCGGCATCAGCGCCTTCAAGTTCAACCAGCGCAACCTGGACCTGGACGAGAAGAACAGCTACTACGGCGTCACCCCGCGCCAGATCCTGCAGACCCTGGCACGCGGCGTGAAGGAACTGGGCATTCCCCATCCGCTGCACATCCACGGCTGCAATCTCGGCGTGCCCGGAAACGTGCAGACCACGCTCGACACCATCACCGGGGTGGAGGGCCTGCCCATCCACCTGACGCACATCCAGTTCCACAGCTACGGCACCGAGGGCGACAAGAAATTCTCCTCCGGGGCCGCGCAGATCGCCGAGGCGATCAACCGGCACAAGCACGTGTCCGCCGACGTCGGCCAGATCATGTTCGGCCAGACGGTCACCGCCTCGGGCGACAACATGGCGCAGTTCCGCAATCGCGGCTTCGCCACACCCAACAAGTGGGTCTGCATGGACATCGAATGCGACGCCGGCTGCGGCGTGGTGCCGTTCCGCTATCGCGACCAGAATTTCGTCAACGCGCTGCAATGGGCGATCGGCCTGGAGATCTTCCTGCTGGTGGAGGACCCCTGGCGCGTGTTTCTCACCACCGATCATCCCAACGGCGCACCGTTCACGTCCTACCCTCATCTCATCAGGCTGCTGATGGACAAGAGCTTCCGCGACGCGAACTTCGAGCGCCTGCACCCGGAGGCGCAGGCGATGAGCACGCTGAAGTCCGTTCAGCGCGAGTACTCGCTCTACGAGATCGCCATCATGACCCGCGCGGCGCCGAGCCGCAGCCTGGGCCTGGGCGACCGCGGCCACCTCGGCGTTGGCGCGGCCGCCGACATCACCGTCTACACGCCGCACGGCGACAGGGAACGCATGTTCGAGAAGCCCGATTACGTCTTCAAGGACGGCACCCCGGTGGCGAGGAACGGCAGGATCGTCAGGGTGACCGACGGCGGAACCCATACGCTGCGCCCAGGCTTCGACAAGGCGGTGCTGAAGCCGCTGCGCGCGTACTTCGAGCAGTTCCATACAATGCGGCTCGAGAACTTCTGCGTCAGCGACGAGGAGATCGTCAACGACGGCCGCGGGCGTATCATCGTCAACCAGCTCCGTGCCGGCTCCCGGGGATAAGCAATGAATATCAACGGCGTCGAGATCGAAGACACCTACGCGGAGGCGTTCCCGATGCGGGCCACCCGCATCATCGTCACCGCCGTCAACCGCCGCTGGACGCTCAATGCCGCCCATGCCGCCACCGGGTTCGCCACCTCGGTAATCGCCTGCGGCTGCGAGGCGGGGATCGAGCGCGAGCTCAAGCCGGTCGAGACGCCGGACGGGCGGCCCGGCGTGTCCATGCTGCTGTTCACGATGTCGAGCAAGGAGATGGCCAGGCAGGTTCAGAACCGGATTGGCCAGTGCGTCCTGACCTCCCCCACCAGCGCGTGCTTTGCCGGCATGGGCCCGAAGGAGGGTGAGAAGCTCGCACTGGGCAAGAACCTGCGCTTCTTCGGCGACGGCTACCAGGCCTCCAAGAAGATCGACGGCGCACGCTACTGGCGGGTGCCGGTGATGGACGGGGAGTTCCTCTGCCAGGAGAACACGCGCATGGTCAAGGCGATCGGCGGCGGGAACTTCCTGGTCCTCGCGGAGACTCAAAGACAGGCACTGGCCGCCTGCGAGAAGGCGATCGCCGCGATGAAGAGGATCCCCAACGTCATCATGCCGTTCCCCGGCGGGGTGGTGCGCTCCGGTTCCAAGGTGGGTTCGAAATACAAGGCCCTGCCCGCGTCGACCAACGACGCCTACTGCCCGACCCTGAAGGGACAGGTGAGGTCCGCCCTGCCCCCCGAGGTCGGCTCCGTCATGGAGATCGTCATCGACGGGCTCGACGAGGCCGCCATCCGGGCAGCGACCAGGGCGGGAATACGCGCCGCCTGCTCTCTGGGCCGCAGGCGCGGCATCGTGCGGATCTCGGCCGGCAACTACGGTGGCAAGCTCGGCCCCCACCTCTTCCACCTGCGACGGATCCTGAAATGAAGGCCCTGACGCTCACCCTGAAGGCCGCGCCCGCGCAGCGCGTCGATCTCGCGCCGATCACCCCGGAGAAGCTGCGCGGCAAGAAGGCCGCGGAGATCGGCAGGATCAGGCTGCAATGCGGCAACCGTACCGTCGCCGTCGCCGAGCTGTTCGCGGTGACCGCCGGGAACTGCGAGGAGATCGTCATCCGCAGATGCACCGGGAAATTCGACAACGTCGGGGCCGGCATGACCTGCGGTTCGATCGCCGTGCACGGCAACACCGGCCACCGCACCGGGGCGCAGATGGCGGGCGGCACACTGACCGTGCGCGGCAGCACGCTCGACTGGGCCGGCACCGGGATGGCCGGCGGCACGCTGGTCATTCACGGCGACACCGGTCGTTGCCTCGGTGCAGCATGGCCCGGCGACGCCCAGGGCATGCGTAACGGCACGATTATTGTTTGCGGCAATGCCGGGGAGCGCGTCGGCGACAAGATGCGCCGCGGGGCCATCGTCATCGAGGGCAACGCCGGCGATTACTGCGGCGCTCGCATGATCGCGGGGTCGATACTCGTATGCGGCAAAGCAGGGGATTTCATCGGCTACTCCATGAAGCGCGGCAGCATCTTGCTGACCCGTGTTCCGAGGCTGCCCGCCACCTTCAACGACTGTGGTACCTTCGAATTCGGATTCCTGCCGCTGCTGCTGCGCAGCCTGGGCAGACTGAGCCACCGCGCCGCCGCCCTGAGTAAGCGCGCCAGCGCGCGCGCCCAGCGTTACGCGGGCGACCTCGCCAACGTCGGCAAGGGCGAGCTGCTCGTCCTGCGCTGAGCACACCTCTTGAACACCCGCTCCAACACAGGGAGGATCTAGACCGTGCGCACGGCATCCGTCACCAAGATCAAGAAACCGCGCGGTACCCCACGCGGCCGCCAGATTGACCCGAAGGCACTCGCGGAGGTACGCACCCTGTTGGGCGATGCCCCCCGGCGGCGCGACCTGCTCGTCGAGCACCTGCACCGGATCCAGGACCACTACAAGCAGATCTCCGCGGCGCACGTGGTGGCCCTGGCCGAGGAGATGAACCTGCCGACCACGGAGGTCTACGAGGTTGCCACCTTCTACCACCATTTCGACGTGGTGAAGGAGGGCGATGCGGCGGTGCCCGCGCTCACGGTGCGCGTATGCGACTCGGTCACCTGCGAGATGTTCGGCGGCAAGTCGCTGCTCTCGGACCTGCAGGCGCGGCTGGGGCCGGCGGTGCGGGTGAAGAGCGCCCCGTGCGTCGGCCGCTGCCACGGCGCCCCCGTCGCGGTGGTCGGCACCAATCCCATCGACAATGCCAGCGCCGCCAGCGTGGAGGCGGCGGTGCGGGACGGCCAGCACACGGCCGCGGTGCCGCGGGTGATCAGCTACAACGATTACCGGGCCAACGGCGGATACGCCACGCTGCTGAAGTGCATGCGCGGCGAGCTGAGTGCGGAAACCGTGGTCAAGACGCTGGAGGATTCCAACCTTCGCGGTCTCGGCGGCGCGGGATTCCCGGCCGGCCGGAAGTGGCGCATCCTGCGGGATCAGCCCAGGCCGCGCATGATTGCCGTAAACATCGACGAGGGCGAGCCGGGGACGTTCAAGGACCGCTATTACCTGGAGCGCGATCCCCATCGCTTCCTCGAAGGCATGTTGATCGCCGCCTGGGCGATCGAATGCGACGACATCTACATCTACCTCCGCGACGAGTACGCGGGCGTACGGGCGGCGTTCACCGCGGAGCTCGGGGCCCTGCTGCGCAATCCGCCCTGCCCGCTGCCGGGGAACATACAGTTGCGGCGCGGCGCCGGCGCCTACATCTGCGGCGAGGAGTCGGCAATGATCGAGTCGATCGAGGGCAAGCGCGGCATGCCGCGCCTGCGTCCGCCCTACGTCGCCCAGGTAGGCCTGTTCAACCGGCCCACGCTCGAGCACAACATGGAGACCCTGTACTGGGTACGCGACATCCTCGAGAAGGGGGCGGCGTGGTTCACCTCCCACGGCCGCAACGGCCGCAAGGGGCTGCGCTCGTTCTCGGTGAGCGGACGCGTGCAGAGGCCCGGCGTGCACCTCGCCCCGGCCGGCATCACCATGCAGGAGCTGATCGACGAGTACTGCGGCGGCATGCTGCCCGGACACAGCTTCTACGGCTACTTCCCGGGCGGCGCCTCCGGCGGCATCCTGCCCGCATCCATGGGCAACATTCCGCTGGACTTCGATACCCTCAATCAATACGGCTGCTTCATCGGCTCGGCGGCGATCATCGTGCTCTCCAACGAGGACAGCGCCCGCGGCGCGGCCCTGAACGCGATGCGCTTCTTCGAGGACGAGTCCTGCGGCCAGTGCACGCCCTGCCGAGTGGGCACGGCCAAGGCCGCGAATCTCATGGAAAAGGAGGAATGGGACCCCGAGCTGCTCGAGGAGCTGGCCGGCGCCATGGCCGATGCCTCGATCTGCGGCCTCGGACAGGCAGCGCCCAATCCGCTACGTTGCGCGATGAAGTACTTCCCGCAAGAATTCAAGAAGTGACCCAGCCGAGCTGAACGCCATGGCCGCCAATCCCGCTGATATCCCGTTGCCCGAGACCACCACCTTCACGCTCGATGGCCGCAGCATCCAGGCGCTGCCGGGCGAGACGATCCTGCAGGCCGCCAAGCGCGTCGGCATCGACATCCCGCACCTGTGCTACAAGGATGGCTACCGGGCCGACGGCAATTGCCGGGCCTGCGTGGTCGAGATCAAGGGCGAGCGCGTGCTCGCGCCGTCGTGCTGCCGGTCCCCGACCGTCAACATGGAGGTCGCCGCCAGGAGCGAGCGTGCGGTGCAGTCGCAGAAGATGGTGATCGAGCTGCTGCTCTCGGACATCCCCGGACAGGGCAGGTCGCCGTACTCGCCGCGCTCGGAGCTGGACAAATGGGCCGCGCATCTCGGTGTCCGCGAGCCGCGCTTCGATGCCCGGCACCAGCCCGCCAACGATCTCAGCAATCCGGCCATCGCGGTGAATCTGGATGCCTGCATCCAGTGCACGCGCTGCGTGCGCGCCTGCCGCGAGGTGCAGGTCAACGACGTCATCGGCTACGCCTTCCGCGGCCAGCACTCGAAGATCGTCTTCGACCTCGACGACCCGATGGGCGAGAGCACGTGCGTCTCCTGCGGGGAGTGCGTCCAGGCCTGTCCCACCGGCGCCCTGATGCCGGCGAGGAACGCCGGCCAGGCCAACATCGACCGGCAGGTCAACTCGGCCTGCCCTTATTGCGGGGTGGGCTGCCTGCTGACGTTCAACGTGAGCAACGAGCGGATCATGTTCGTCGACGGGCGTGACGGGCCGGCGAACCTGAGCCGGCTGTGCGTGAAGGGGCGCTACGGCTTCGACTACGTGCACAATCCGATGCGGCTCACCAGGCCGCTCATCCGCCGCGCCGATGCGCCGAAATCGCCGGCGCTCATAGCGCCGACGGAAATGGGCAGGTACTTCCGCGAGGCGAGCTGGGAGGAGGCGCTCGATCTGGCCGCCGCGGGACTGCGCAAGATACGCGACGAACACGGCCCCAACGCGCTCGCCGGCTTCGGCAGCGCCAAGGGCAGCAACGAGGAGGCCTACCTGTTCCAGAAGCTGGTGCGCACCGGATTCCGGACCAACAACGTCGATCACTGCACGCGCCTTTGCCATGCCTCCTCGGTGGCGGCGCTGCTGGAGGGCATCGGCTCCGGGGCGGTGTCCAACCAGGTCGCGGACGGCACGGCGGAGTCCGAGGTCATCGTCGTCATCGGGGCACGCCCGACGGTGAACCATCCGGTCGCCGCCACGTTCATGAAGAACGCGGCGAAGGCAGGCAGAAAACTGGTCGTCATCGGCCCCCAGGTGACGGAGCTGGCGCGCTACGCGACCCATTATCTGCAGATCCGCCCGGCCTCCGATGTCGCGCTGCTCAACGCCATGATGCACGTCATCGTCAGCGAGGGGCTGCAGAACGACGCCTACATCACCGAGCACACCGAGGGGTTCGAGGCTCTGCGCAAGAAGGTGCTGCAATACACGCCCGAGAAGATGTCGGCCATCTGCGGCATCGACCCGGAGACGATCCGCGAGGTGGCGCGCCTGTACGCCAAGTCCAAGGGATCGATCATCTTCTGGGGCATGGGCATGTCCCAGCACATCCACGGCACGGACAATTCCCGCTGCCTCATCGCGCTCGCGCTGATGACCGGCCAGATCGGGCGACCGGGCACGGGCCTGCACCCGCTGCGGGGGCAGAACAACGTCCAGGGCGCCTCCGACGTGGGATTGATTCCCATGGTCTTCCCGGACTACCAGCGGGTCGACAACCCCGAGGCAAACGCCTATTTCGAGAAGCTGTGGGGCACGAAGCTCGACCCCAGACCCGGTCTGACCGTCGTGGAGATCATGCACGCGGTGCACGACGGCAAGGTGCACGGCATGTATGTCATGGGCGAGAACCCGGCCATGTCGGATCCGAACCTGAATCATGCGCGCCAGGCCTTGTCGGAGCTCAGGCATCTGGTGGTGCAGGACATCTTCTTCACCGAGACGGCGAGCTATGCGGACGTCGTGCTGCCCGCCTCCGCGTTCCCGGAAAAGACGGGCACCTTCACCAACACCGACCGGCGCGTGCAGCTCGGCAGACAGGCTATAAAGCCCCCTGGCGAGGCCAGGCAGGATCTCTGGCTCATCCAGGAGATCGCGCGGCGCATCGGCCTGGACTGGAATTACGGCGGCCCAGCCGACGTCTGGAACGAGATCCGCAAGGCGTCACCGAGCATGGCCGGGATCACCTGGGAACGCCTCGAGCGGGAGGACTCCGTCACCTACCCCTGCGAGAAGGAAGGCGACCCCGGGGAACCGGTGATCTTCATCGACCGGTTCCCGACCAAGTCGGGCCGCGCCCGCTTCGTGCCGGCGGATTACTCCTCGGCGGCCGAGCTGCCCGACCAGGATTACCCCTTCGTCTTTATCACGGGCCGGCTGCTGGAGCACTGGCACACCGGCAGCATGACCCGCATGGCAACCGTCCTCGACGCAATCGAGCCGGGCCCCATAGTCGTCGTGCACCCCGAGGACGCCGCACGAATCGGGGTCGGTCCCGGTGGGCTCGCGACGGTCGAGTCCCGCCGCGGTCGCGTGGCCGCGCAGGTACGCGTCAGCCGCGAGGTCCAGGTCGGCAGCGTCTTTATGGCCTTCGCCTTCAACGAGGCCGCCGCCAATCTCATCACCAACGACGCCCTGGACCCGTACGGGAAGATCCCCGAGTTCAAGTTCTGCGCCGTTCGGGTCACCCGCGCCGCGGCCTGATCGGACGCGGCGGACGCCCGGGTTCGATGCCACCAGGCGCCGGGCCCCGGCGCCCGGGCCGGCCCGGGTCACACCGGGCGACGCCTCCTACACCCGGCATTTGCGCACTGCAGCGCGCGAATGTCCCGCGACATGCCCTCTGGGCTCTGGTCGGCACCGCAAAATTGTGGAAAATTACGTGTAAGGGTACGGGGCGGCCCGCCAGCGGCCGGCCGCGACTATGCTGTTAAGGAGGAGCCTGCAACCATGGCCCGATACAAAGACGTCTTTCAACTGAGTGTGCAGGACATCGAGCTCATCGAGAGGGCGCTGAGGCAGGAGATCGGCGAACTCAGCGACCGCCTGCACGTCAGCCCGATCGATTCAGCCCACGAACATCGCGAGGAGGAGGCGCAGATCCGGCGGCTGCACGAGGTGCTGGGCAAACTGCACAATCAGAAGATCTTCTACGGACAGGCCAACCAGACCGGGATACCGATCTCCGGTTGAGGCCTGTGCGCGGCGCTGCGGAGCGTCGAACTCCGTGGCGCCGCCGGACGCAGGCAGGGTGCCTACTGCGAGGCTGCCGTGGTCGATTCCAGCGGCCCCACCGAGGTGAGCCGCAGGTATTCCTCGAGCACGGGCCCGGCGCCCGGCGCGCTGTCTGCGGGTGCCGGCACCAGCGTGTGGATCTCGTAGAAATACCCCGGTATCTGTTCCGAGACCGTGAAGGCGTACGCCTTGTCCTTCAGCCTGCGGAATTTCTCGTTGATCTCCGCCTTCGGATCATCCACGTAAGGAGTGATCGTAATCTGCTTCGCCGGCAGCTTCCTGCCGTCGAATTCGATCTCCGTATCCGCGATCCGGGCATTGGTCGCCAGGGCGTACTTGATCCTCTGCTGGAAGTAGCGCGTGCCCCCTTCCGTGAGGCGTTTCATCTCGAGGATATCCCCCTGCAGGAAGATGGCGAGCAGCACGTTGCCGTTGATCGCCTCATACGGCGGGATATAAAGGTGGCGCTGGCCGGTGAAGAAATCCACGGTTGCCTTCTTCATGCCCTCGGGCAGAAGGTCCGTGATATGCAGATGCACTCTGTCGGTAAATCCCTCTTCCAGCGACCCCGCCTTCCTGAATTCGTATTTGAGAGTCGCCGGCTCGGCGATACCCTTCAACTGGTCGCCCATCCAGAGTATGGTCTCCGCCGCCGAAATGGGCGGCAACGACTGCTCCTCGCCGGCCGCTGCAGCGGGTGCGCCCCCGCCTTCCGCCGTGGCCGCCGGAGTCCCCGGGGCAGCGGCCTCTTCCTGTTGCGCCCGGGCGGCCGGGATCACCGCCATGGCAGTCAGCAAGATCCCCAGGGAAATGACAAGCTTCATCTCTGTCGCCCTCGATCGGTATGTACCTATTGCGCGGCCGTGCCGGCCTCGCCGGATCCCGCCTGACCGTCGCCCGCGGCCGGCGCCGGACCATCATCGTCATCGCCCCCCCGTCGTTCCTCGTCGCCCTCCGACGCGGCCTGTTTGCCGGCCTCCACTTCCAGCAGCGGCACGCCGTATTCCGCGAATATCCGGCTGATGTCCTCGCGGTGCTGATCGATGAGTTCATTGACCTGCTGCTTCCACTCCTTCTCGCCGTATCGCACGGCCATGGAAAAAGTGAAGTCGAACTGTATGCCGGGCTCGGACTTCATCGGGATCACCACGATCTCCGCGTCCTTGATCTTCTTCGACATGTAGCCCGCGATGGGTCCCCATTCGAACGTCAGGTCGATCTTGCCCTGCACCAGATCCTGGTCGATGATCCGCCCCGGATAGTCCGACACGTCGGCCGTCTGGTGCTGATAGGGCACCATGTTGTCGAACAACCCGTGCTTGAAGGCCCAGTCAGTCGCCGGCCCCCGATCGTAGAGCCCGATGCGCAGCTTCTTCTTGCGCTCTTCCGGCAGATTGATGAGATCCTCGGGGGCCTTGACGTCATCCAGGCCGCGCCCCTTCACGTAGACCATCGCCCAGGTCGAACGGTAATAGGGCTCGGTCGTGGCAGCCATGTCGAATTTCTCGGGCACGCTCATCACGAGATCGCATTTGTACGAGCCGTCGGGATTTTCATTCTTCAGCGTGTTGCGGATGAACTTGAATCGCTGCGGAAACCAGTAGAACTCCAGTGGCAGACCTAGGCTGTCGGCAAAAACCTTGGCAATCTTGTTCTCGAAGCCTTCCTGCTTCTCATTGGAGGCAGGGAGGGCATTGGGGTCCGCGCAGACCTTCAGCGCGGTGCGGGGAGGGGCGGCCTCCTGCTGGGCCATGGCGGGGCTGCCAATGGCGGCGACAACGGCGGCAACGGCAAGCGTATATCCGACAGCGTTCGTGCGTTTCATCGACATCCTCCAGCAGGGCCTTCTGCGTTTTTCAATGCCAGCGGCAACACCCCGGCCCGCCAATTCGTCCGTGCGTGGACACCGACAGCGGGCAGAACGGAAAAATAACGAGGCGGTCTGCCTGTCGTAAGCCATCAAGCCAGACCGCCTCTCGTGTCTTGTGTGACTTCAGGACTCTCTTCGCGGTCCTTTCACGAAGTTCCGCACTTACGGGAACAACTTCGCGAGTTTCTTGCCCATGCGCTTGACGAGCGGATTGGTGCTCGCGTTGATGGCGTCGAGATTGGCTGGCTTGCCGTCACCCACGAGGATCACGCCAACCATGCCCATGGAGGCATGTGGGACGCACTCGTACACATAGGCACCCGGTTTGTCGAGCGTGACATGGAAATCCTCGTTCAACTTGCCTTCCCACTGCTGCGCGCCCTCCGGCACCTCGATGGACTTGGTGTTGTGAGTGCTCATGTTCTTCCAGGAAATCGTGTCACCCGGCTGCGCCTTCACCAGGCTGATGTTCAGATCGGGATCTACGGGGTCGAAATTGCGGGGGCCGGCAACGATGGTGATTTCGGCAGCGGACGCAACCATCGAGGCCGCCAGCGCGAGGGAAAAGATCCCAGACTTGACCATTTTCATGCTTCATCTCTCCAGAGTGATTATTGATGAACTGCCTGTTGATGTTCGCCCACTGTCATCCGTGGCGCGCCTCCATTGTTTTTCTTCCATGCGGACGCAAAATCCGCTGAATTAGAAGCCGCAACCCGATGAAAGTTCATCGAGCCGGCTGCCGTCCCGATTGGCGGCCCGGCACGCGCGAGGAGAACCGTTCAGCGGCGATTCAGGACGCTCGATTCCAGCCCGGACAGGGAGATCGCGTAAGTCGAAAAATGCGGCGGAAGGCCGTGCAAATTCGCGGATGCTTTATACGATAGCGGCGCGAAAACTACAATGACCATTCTTCCCGAGCCGGACGCGGACCGTACCGCTTCGTACCAATTCGGGCGCCAGGCGAGGCGATGCCGCAGGACAAACGGGTCTTCGGCAAAGGCCCCGGACCCGCGGGCAGGACGAGAACCGCGGCGAGCCGCCTATGGCCTGCCGGCCTGCAGGACGGACCCCGAAAACGAAAAGCCCGGTACCTCGCGAGAGGTACCGGGCTCAGGCTAACTGCAAATTTAGATGTTGTTATGAATCGAACTTACGGCATGGCGAAGACCATCAGCACGCCGCCGTTCTTCGAGACGCTCTTCAGAGCGCGATAGCCGCCGGCCGCACCGAGCGCCCACTCGTCCGGAGCGGTATTCTCCTTGCGGAACGCGACGACCGCACCGGCCCAGCCACCGATGCCGGAGAGCACGCCGATGTACTGCTTGCCGCCGTGCACCCAGGTATGGGTGTTGCCGATGATGCCGGAGGGCGCCTTGAACTTCCAAAGGAGCTTGCCGCTCTTCTGGTCAACCGCCTTCTCCCAGCCCTCCAGCGTGCCGTAGAACGCGATGCCGCCCGCGGTCGTCAGCACACCCGACCACACCGACCACTTCTCGGGGATCGACCAGACAATCTTGCCTGCATCGGCATCCCACGCGATGAAGTTGCCCATGTTGTCGTTGGTCTCGCTGTTGCCGAACTCCGGACCCGGAGACACCTTGCCGGCCGGGAACATCGTCAGGTTCGCGAACACGTACGGCTTGCCGGCCTCGTACAGCGGGCTGGACACGGGCTCATACGTCATGCAAACGTGATTGGTCGGCACATAGAACAGACCCGTCAGCGGGCTGTACGCTGCCGGCTGCTGGTCCTTGCTGCCCAACGCTGCCGGGCAGATGTCCTTGGAGACGGTGTCCTCGCCGCCGGAGTGGGTGGACTTCGACTCGACGACCAGCGGACGGCCGGTCTTCATGTCGACGTGCGTGGCCCAGTTCACCGCCGGATCGAACTTCTCCGCCACCAGCAGCTCGCCGGTGACACGGTCCAGCGTATAGCCGAAGCCGTTGCGGTCGAAGTGCACCAGGGCCTTGCGGTCCTTGCCCTTGACCTTCATGTCCACGAGGATCATCTCGTTGATGCCGTCGTAGTCCCACTCATCGTGCGGGGTCATCTGGTAGGCCCACTTGGCCATACCGGTGTCGACGTCACGCGCGATGATGGACATGGACCACTTGTTGTCGCCCGGGCGGACCACCGGGTTCCAGGTCGAGGGGTTGCCCGTGCCGTAGAAGAGCAGGTTCTGCTCCTTGTCGTACGGCCACCAGCCCCAGGTCGAGCCGCCACCGATCTTCCACTGATCGCCCTTCCAGGTCTTCAGCGAGGAGTCCTTGCCGACCGGCTTCAGCATCGAGGTGGTCTTCTCCGGATCCATCAGGATGTCGCTGTCCGGACCCATCGAGTAGGCGCGCCAGGCCAGCGAGCCGTCCTTGATGTTGTAGGCGTTGATCCAGCAGCGCACGCCGAACTCCGCACCCGACATGCCGGTGATCACCTTGTCCTTCATGATGTGCGGGGCGTTGGTGTTGGTCTGACCCAGCTTCGGATCGCCGTTCTTCACCTCCCACACCTTCTCACCCGTACCGGCCTTCAGCGCCACCAGCGTGGTGTCGTTCTGCTGCAGGAAGATCATCCCGTCGCCGTAGCCCAGGCCACGGTTGACGTTGTCGCAGCACAGCACGCCCTGCACGCTCTCCTCCTGGACCGGATCGTATTCCCACACGATCTCGAGGGTATCCAGATCGATGGCAAACGTGTCGTTCGGGAACGCCGAGTGGATGTACAGGGTGTTGTTGCTGCGGCCCGTGGCCTCGGGCGGCAGTACCAGCGGGCCACCCTCGTGACCCTGCAGGCGGCCGGTGGAGAACGTCCACGCGACCTGCAGTTTGTTCACGTTGGAGGTGTTGATCTGGTCCAGGGCGGAATAACGCCAGTTCCAGTAGTTACCACCGGGGAAGGCCCAGTAGTTCGGGTCCTTAATGAGCTTCTCGACGCTTTCGTTCGCGAATACCACGCTGGGTACCGCCAACGAGAGGGCCGCGAATACCCACTTCTTATTTAATTTTCGCATGACCTCCTCCTTACTCACTAGTTAACTGTTAACGAGTTTCCAGGCTTGATCTCATCACTCCCTTACTGACCCCCAGCTCCCCGAGACCAAGAAGAGAGCTAGCGGAAACTGGGTACTTGCCGTGTGTGCCGGCCCATTCCACCGTCCTCGGCACTAAGCCCGGGCGGTGCGAGCAGCTTCAAGGAAATTGGTGCGCCGCAAAAAAACATCACTGCATGCGGGAGTGAACGGGGGGCAGTGGTCGTTACAGCAGGACGATTCGTTTTAATTATCATTCAGTAGACGAACGTTGTGACCTGCAACGTTTCCCGGGCTGACTTGGTGCTCGCCAGCCACCCTTCCTTTATAGACACCCCCCTGCTGTTTGTCCAGAAAAAAGCCCTGGTTTGAAGGGAACTTTTCTCGTCGCGAGCGGGGGATTTCCCTAGAAGGAAGGGATTATACGCACACCGTCCGGGACACAGCAATACTGACCATGCCGTGACGGCGGTCGATGGCTTACGGGGGCCGTTTTCCAGCCCGCGTGGGCCACGCATCCCCCGCGCCCGCAGCAGCGAAAGAGGCGCGGGAACCGGCCTCCCGGGCGGACTGCAATCCCGGTGGCGCACCTGGAACCGGAATGGAAAAAGGGCGCTCGTGACGCGCCCTTTTTCCCCTCGCACACCGGACCATCGTCTCGGCTATTGCTTACGGCGCTGCTTCCCCCGCGCCCGTCGTCGCAGCCTCGGATGTCGCCGCCGCGTTCTCCTCGCCCGCCGCGCCGGCTTCGCTCTTGCGTTTCACTTCACGGACAGTAACAAAGCAGATCTTCTCCGCTTCCTCTCGCGCCTTCATCAGCGCGGCGTAGCCATCCTTGCCGATAGGCATGTCGCGAAAGACGCCGCCCTTGTCGCCGGGGGTATCCTTGTTGAGTATGTAGACATTGGCGTCGACGAACTGCTCATAGGTCATCTGCCCGGCGATTACGTCGATCTCGCAGGAACACGACGTCAGATTCTCGATCTTGGGACCGCCGTGCCGGTCCACGCAGTCCAACGCGTAGTTGACCCGGTCGAGCGTCGGATAATCGTTTTCGGCATGCGCCAGCACCGGAACAGCAGCCAGCATCAATACCATTGCCTTTCCAAATTTCATTGCTTCCTCCTCATCGGGAATATTTCATATCGATCGATGCCATGCCCTCGAGTGCTGCGCATCTTACACCATGCCGGCCGATGATGATGCCGCGCCGGCCACGACGGGGCAGCCGGGTCTCGCCATGGAGGGAGAGTGTCCCGGCCGGTTTCCCCCTTCGACACCTCGATGCCGACTAGTTCACTCGCTTGGCCAATTCCGGGGAAACGCGTGCCGGGCTCAGGCGATTGCCCGCGCGCAGTCGTTATACTTCCCGGACGCGACAACTGTGTGCCGCCGGGTGCCAGTACCCGGTCGCGCGACGGCCTGACCGCGATGACGCATCACATTGGGTCCGACCATTGAAAAACTTGAAAGAGAGAGACGAATGAACCGGGTACTGGTCACAGGAGGCGCGGGATACATAGGCAGCCACGTGGCGCGGCAGCTCGGGGAGGCCGGACACGATCTGGTGATCCTCGACAACCTGTCCAAGGGGTTTCGCGATGCGGTGCTGTACGGGGAGCTCGTGGTGGGCGACACCGGCGACCGAGACCTGGTGTCCGAACTGCTGCGCCGTCACCATATCGACTCCGTCATGCACTTCGCCGCACACACGGTGGTCCCGGAATCGGTGGCCAATCCGCTGAAGTATTACGCCAACAACACGTGCAGCACGCGCAATCTGATCGAGTGCTGTGTCGCGGCGGGTGTCAGGAATTTCATCTTCTCCTCGACCGCTGCCGTCTACGGCATACCGGCGTCCGGCAGCTGCGATGAAGACACGGCGACCATGCCCATCAATCCCTATGGCATGTCGAAGCTCATGAGCGAGCACATGCTGCGCGACGCCTGCGCGGCCTCGTCGATGCGGCACGTGATACTCCGTTATTTCAACGTCGCCGGTTGCGATCCGCATGGCCGTATCGGCCAGTCGACGCGTGAGGCGACGCTGCTCATCAAGGTCGCCAGCGAGGCAGCCGTCGGCAGACGTGAGAGCATCGCCATTTTCGGCACCGACTACCCCACCCCGGACGGCACCGGCGTGCGCGATTACATCCACGTGGAGGATCTCGCCGACGCTCACCTCCGGGCGCTCGGTTATCTCGAGGATGCCGGTTCCTCGACTACGCTCAACTGCGGTTACGGGCACGGGTACAGCGTCAGGGAGGTGCTCGACATGATCGAGAAGGTGGCGGGAGTCAGGCTCAACATACGGGAAGAACCCCGCCGGCCAGGTGATCCGCCCAGCCTCATCGCTGTGGCGAATCGCATACGGAAAACACTCGACTGGGTGCCGCGGTACGACGACCTGCCCGCGATCGTGCGCTCGGCATTGGCCTGGGAGCGCAGGCCGCGCTACTGACCGCCGGTGTGGTCGCCGCCCTCAGTCGGCGGCAACGCTGGCCGCGGGTCGTGGCTTTGGCGCGAGACCGGGCACACGGATCCAGTCAGGGCGCTTGAAAAGGAAACTCGCGGGCGTATTGCGCGTGGCCCAGAACAGCACCATGGCGGACAGCACGCTAAGCATGGAGATCAATGCCGCCACGGTCCCCGGATCAGACAAGACGGGAACCCATTGGGACACCTTCAGGGACACCTGCATGGGGATGAAAAAACCGAGATAGGTAACGATAGAGTGCTGCCCCAGATAACGCAGCCAATCCATCCAGTCGATCCGGGACAGTAGCGTACCCGTGGTGATCACGGCCGCGGTGCCGACCAGGCCCAGTACCAGCGAAATTCCCTGCAGCTTCGACAAGCCGGCTTGCACCAGGTAGGCGTTGACCACGACCCAGACCAGAACGGCAATCAGCGCCACCCGCGGGCGCTTGATCGCGCCTTCGGCCAGGCGGAAGACGTACGGAGCGAATGCGAAGCCGACGTAGAAGTAGACGTAGCGTACGCAAAAGTGGTCGACCATCACCCAGTCTTTCGACCCCAGCGGAAACATCTGCAGCAGGGCGGCCGCCGGCAACATCACCCACCACGGCACGCGCCGCGTCAATCGCGTCACGAGGAACATGATGGGCAACGCCTGGATGAACCACAACATGGCGAAGGGCTTCGAGATTATCCAGGCGATGAGGCTTTCATCGGGCTGGCCAAGCTCGCTCGCCGCCGTGCCTTCCGTGGCGACGCGCGCCGCGAAGAAGATGATGGTCCACACCACGAAGAAATACAGATAGTGCACGACCTTCTTGTCGAGATAATCCCGCCACGGACGGTCTATCACGCGCGCGAGGAACAGGCCCGAGAGCAGGAAGAAGTCCGGCATCCGGAACGGCCTGGCGAAGTCGGTCCAATAGTGCATCCACCCCGCCGTACCAATCTGCATCGTCATGTAATCGGCGACGTAAAGGGTGACCACGCCGATGATGCAAATCCCCTTGGCGTAGTCGACCCAGGCGTAACGGTTGGACTTTGCGGACTTGGCGGTCGAACTCACACTTGCGCTCCAATCACTCCGTGGACCCGGCTGGTGGTCACTGCGATACGGCCGATGGGGCCGTTGCTCCCAGCCCGTTGGGCGCAGGCGCCCCCGACTCTACTCCGATAAGGCCGCGAGCATGGACCCGCTGTCACCGGCAGCCGGCCCACCGCACCGAGGACCACCGGCTGGCGCAGATTCTCATCTGCACTCTCACACCCGACAAGCTTTGTAGGCGCATTATTCGACCCAAGTCGCGTTCCCGGCCAGCATCGCGACCAAGACAGCTGCGGCTAATCGTCCGGGTGCCCCTGGCGGAGCGTTTCTGGCACTTGAACATATGGCAGCCCGGCGCAGCCCTATGCGCCGATGGCCCTGTGGATAGCGTCGCGGTGTATCAAGGCGGTGGCGATGTATCCCGGCAGCCCGGCCGGCATCAGATACTCTCCGCCCGACATCCCCGGGGGCAGGATTCGCATGCCACCACATCCGCAGGGCCCCTTCGGCTTCCAGCTTTCTCCGAGGAGACACGCGGCGCTTTGGATCGACGTGATGTGGGACACGCTGTCCGAATTCCGCCATGGTCGGTGGAGCGTTCCGAGCGCATGTCGATGCCGGCATCCATAGTGCGAAGGGGCGCGCCGTCTGGAAAGTCCACACTTATTGCCATCGGGCAGCCTCCTTGGGGACCGTTATGACTTCGCAGACGATCCGTTCTCCACGTACTGCCCGAGTTCCTTCAACCGGTACCTATTTCTGCTCCGCTATTTGGTCGCCGCCGACGCCTGGCAGAAAAGCCTCGAACCCGTCGTTGCCCGATTGCCTTTCGGTCGGCCTGCCCATGCCTCTCCCCTAGCTCGTCAGCATTCTTCTGGCACGTTGATACACCGGATCCACGTGCATGAGTCTCGCGGCCAGGTACCCCGTCGGTCCGGGCGGGAGAATAACGAAATCGACGCCCTCCGCCCCCTCCTTCCCGCCCCACCTCGATTTGTAGTGCGCGTCCCCGCTGCCCATGTCGATCGCCCGGACACCGCGTTCCGCACAGTTCTCGAGGTCGCGCAGATACAGGATCCACCCGGCTCGATATTGCGCGAATTCCTCGTCGTACTGATTGGCAATCAGGTATCGTGTCGAACCCGATGTCAGGGTAAACCGAAACGCGATCGGCTGCTTGTTGAAGTACACCAGCCAGACATCGAGTTGCCCCTTCGGACCAAGCTGTCGCGTGCAGATTTGTTCCCAGAACTTCAGGCCCTCGTTCGACATGTAGCGAGGCTGCCCTGACTTGCTGGTCCCCAGCCAGGATTTCTTCTCGATAGCCCCGCATGCCTCGAGCATGATCCGCAGCTCTTCGCCCTGTGGATTGCTGTAGTGCTGGATCTCGGATTCTCCCTCCCGCTGCATACGGCGCTCGTAGGAGCGGATGCGCTTCATGGAAGAATGCTCGCGTACCATCTCCTGATACTCATGGGCAGTGGCTGGAATCTCATGGGCAACGATGGTCGGCTTGTTGATGAACTTGACCAGCCGGCGGCAGCCTGTCGACAGCTCTTCCAGAAGTCTGGCCCTCTCCGGGTATGCCGTGTCGGTAGGACCGAAGCGGTACAACTCGAACCATCCCTGCGTCTTCAGCAATGCCTGCGCCAAGGCCGCGCAGACCCGCTCATGCACTGCATCGTGACACACGAAACCGCGTACGGGCTGGTAGTACCCGGGCAGGCACCAGAACGGGACGTGAAAGGTCTGCCGCTTCGCCAAAGGCAGTATTCCCCGCACCACGCCCTGGCGATCACGGGCCATCAACACGCGGCTCTCCCCGGTCCATGGCCCCGAACTGCCGAGATGCTGCATCCACGCGGAATACCACTCGTATCCGAACAGCTTCTGATGCTCGGGAGCGTCCGCGAGACAGCGATCCCACGCCTCTCTTACATCCGGGAGCTGGCCATTGCGTCCCTCCAGGATCTCTACGGAGATTGAAGCACCGCCCGAGGTCGTCATCGTTTCGTCCTGAAATTGAAAATCATTGATCGTTGTTGCCAGCTGCCGGAGTGCGTTCTGCCGCGTGCGGCACACGGTTGCTCGCGATACCGGCCAGGCCCGGCGGTTTCCACGTCCATCCGGCCAGCAGGCGATTGCAGTGCAGTGGATGCGATCCCCGCGCCGTGCCCTGGACGCCAACCATCCGGCGACACCATGGCGCCGGATTTGCCGCCGTCGTAACGCCTGGCACGTCGCGACACGATACCTCCGCAACAGCCCCGGAACAGCCCATCAGGTCTCCGGCGCTTCGCCGCGTTTCATCTTCTTTTTCAGCCACTCTCGGAACCGGATGAACATTGCGTGCGAACCAATCAGCATTCGGTTGCGCACGGTATCACGCATGACCAGCATCAGTGCGTCGTCGTACACCTCGTTGCTGTACAGACCCTTGTATGCCGCGTCACCAGTACCGAAATTGAACCACCTGGCCGGCCGCTCCGAAACGACGTCCTCTATCACGCGCAGGAACAACACCGTGCCGGGCGATGCCTCGGAAAGTCCGTGGTCGAACCCCACCTCCGTGGCATTGAACACGTCGGCGTACTGATAGCCGATGAGAAACGCGCACGGGGTCTCACCGTAGTAGAGCAGATACGATCGCAGCAGACCGGAATCCGCGAGATGTGTCTGCCGTACAGACTCTTCGGCGCTGGTTATCACGCGCACACCTATATTCCTGAACTGCCATGACTTCTTCGAGATGACCCCAGCCGTCTCAAGGAACATCGCCACCTGATCCGCCCGATCGATTCGCACGAGTCGGGACCCCGGCGTTACGGAGGGGTCGAATCCCTTCAGCCGTCGCTTGAAATTCCTCCGGGTGCGGCTGTTCTTCGATTCGAGGAATTCCTCGAATGTCTCCGGAAGGCGAATCAGGTGGTGACTGTGCAGGCCGTTCATGGCGTGACACAACCACCCCCCCTTTCCATACTCGTGAAGGTATCTCCACGTCGAAGATTCGGCAGGCAGTGTCTTGAAGAACAGCCCGCGACAGGCCGGGAACTCCCGAGCGATCGCGTCATAGAGTCCCGCATGCGCGGAGGCGTCCGCGACCAGCAGCGGCTGACTGCCGAGAACGTTGGCGACGCGGATCCTGGGTCCGAAGAATGAACGCTCGCCGATGTCGAAGTTCAGCGGCAAGTCCTGCATCCGCAGGGCCACCACGCCGACAATCTCGTCCCCGCCGTTATTCACCAGTGCCACCACGTGGTCCGCGCTCCTGTCGTGAAGCGCAAGGTTCTCCAGCCAGGGTGGCGATTGATAGAGCGCATCGGGATTGCCGCCTGCCGCGACGAGCTTCTCCCAGGCCTCGCGAACCACGGGCGTTCGTACCGCCTCGGCGGCATCGAGAAAGCGAACTGACCACTTGTCCTCTACCATCTTCGAGGCTTCCATACGGTCACGCAACGATTTCCGTGCTGAATGTATTGCGCATCCGTGTTGCAGAACACGGCCATGTTGAATAGTCGCTACAACACAGCGCGCGGATGCTAGCAAAACCAGATCTGTCGAACCAGCACTCCGTCTGTACCTGCGTCACAGACCAGAAAGCGTGCAGTAACTGCTGGCAACAGCCCTGCCCGTGACGTGCCGGAATCGGGCAGGGCCGCGACAAGGCGGAACTCGTGGACCCCCTATTCGTTATCGTAGTGCTGGCGCGAGCCACGGCAGCGGGTTGCAGTGTCATCGCGATTCGGCGCGCCTCCGCTTCCAGAGCCTCCCGGGCCAGCGGGCCAGTCCTTCCAGAAACCCGACGGCCAGACCGAGGTGCACACAGGCGATGATCGCAGGCAGACGCCAGTTGAAAACGATGCCGGCGCGGCGCGCCAGGCGCAAGCCTTCCAGCCCCAGTATCGACGCGTAAAGCAGTATCAGCGCCACCCAGCCGGCAAGGAATCCGCGATGAGTCAAGCCGGCCAGTGGCAGTGCTGCGAGCAGGACCAAAAATCCGGCTGGCACGATAGTCTCTATCCGGAAACGTTCCGGATGCTTGAACACGAAAGCGGCGCGTCCGTAGCCATAGCGGCGCGTCTGCCGGAGCAGTCCCGACAATGAGTCGCGAGGGTAGTAGTGCACGGCAAGGCGCGGAGAGGTGTAGCAACGCACACCGGCGCGTTCGACCCTGTAGTTGAATTCGAGATCCTCCGCGGCGTCGAATGTCTCATCGAATTCGCCCACCTGCTCGACGATGTCCCGGCGGTACATCACCCCGATGCTGAGAGGACTCGTCCATCCGTCGAACTGGGAGTAAACGAAGGACTCCTGCGAATGCGCCAGCGGAGACTGCCGCGCCAGTGCCACCATCTTCTGGAACTCACCGATATCCGGCGGAGTCAACGGTTGCGGTCGGCCCAGAACCTGGGCGTCATGCTCCGACACCAGTTGCGCCGCGGTTGAGAGCAGGTCGCGGCGCGGGATATACACGTGCCCGTCGATCAGCAGAAAGTACTCCCCCCTACCGTGGCGCAACGCCAGGTTGCGGCCGGCGCTCGACAGTCGCTTGTGATTCGCGAGAAGCTGTATGCGCAGATCCGGATGGCTCTCCGCGAACTCGCGCACGATCTCGGCGGTCCTGTCGGTCGACATTCCGTCCGCGACGACCACGTCGAGCAGTTCCCGCGGGAAATCCTGATCGTAGATCTGCTGCAGAGTCTGCGCGATGAACCGCTCCTCATTGCGCACCGGCAGCATGACGGTGATGCTCGGCAAACGCCGCTCGGCCTGGTTCATGCCGCCATGGCCTCCCGATATACTTCCAGCAGCCGTTCGGTCTGGCTCTCAGGGGCAAAGCGCCGGTAGACGTCCTCTCGCGCCCGGGAAGAAATGGAGCGTGCGAACGGGCCGTCCGTCAATATCCTTATCATGCCAGCCGCGAGTTCCTCGGGGGCGCGCGGCGTCACGAGCAGTCCCGTTCTCCCGTCTTCGATGACCTCCGGGAGCCCCCCGACCCGTGTCGCCACCACGGGAAGCCCCAATGCCATCGCCTCGAGAACGACATTCGGCAATCCCTCGGAGAGAGACGAAAGGGCGAAGACGTCCGATTGTCCGTACAGGCTGAGGATGTCCTTCCTGAAACCGAGAAAGTGGACGCAGGACTCCAATCCTTGCTCGCGCGTTTGTGTCTTCAACGCCTGCTCCAGCGGCCCTGTTCCCGCCAGCAGCAATTGCGCGTATGGCGCCTTCTCCCTCACGACCGCCATGGCCCTCAGCAGATCGTCGTAGCCCTTTTCGGGGCTCAGCCGGCCGGCAGCCAGAATCGTCCGTGCGCCGGCTGGCAGCCCCAACTCCTTACGGATATCCGTCTGCCCCGGGTCGCTCCTCATGACTGTCTGGTCCGGGACGGTGACCGCGTTCTCGACGACATGGATCTTGCGTTCCGGGACCCACGCCTCCAGCAACCGCAATCGCTGTGACTCCGAGACCGCGACGACCGCGTCGGCGAACCGTATTACCGACTTGTCCAGGAGACTGTACAGGTGGATCTTCAGATTCTCGCCGGTCCATCCCCGTGAGAAGCCGACGTAGCGACAGCGACGCAGCAACTTCAGGAGGAGCGTATAGAACCCGGCCTTGTAGCCATGCGCGCACACGACGTCCGGACGCCACTCGTCATGGGTCCGCAGCAATCCTCGGAGCACTGCGAACAGCCGCCATTTCTCCGCCGGCAGCAGCAGGCATGTGATGCCGCGCTTTTCCGCCTCGAGTTTCAGCTCGTGACCGCCCGGCTCGGCAAAGCTGATGAGCATTGCGGCGTAGGAGCCGCGGGGGAGCCTTCCGATGTGGTTGAGAATCTGCTTCTCCGGGCCACCGACAAAGTTTGTGCCTATGAAATGGGCGATGCGCATTATCCGAACCTTACTCGTGCAGAGACCCCGGCGTAGCTTCGTCCAGTCTACGGCCCGTCCAGTCAGGCCCAATTCCGAACGCGATACACCAGCATGCCGACGATTTCGTGCAAGTTTCTCTCCAGGGCGAGCGTGCTGTGGTTGGCCGGCACCCAGGCCCACCATGTAGATCTCTGGTCGCCGCGAAAGTCGCAGGGGTAGGCAATCGTCTGCAGGCCCTGCTTCGCCGCCACGGCCATCGCCCGCGGCATTCTGATCGCGCTCGTGACCAGCCAGACGGGTTTACGACGTTCCGCAAACAGCGCCTTCGTGAAGACAATGTTCTCGTACGTATTGGAAGAGCGATCCTCGATCAGTATGTCTTCGCCAGGAATGCCGAACCGTCGAGCCATTTCCGCCATCGCTCCTGCGATTGATGACCGTCCGTCCGGGCTCGGCGCCCCGGCAAAGATCAGTCGTCCTCCGATCCGCCCGTGCAGAATGAGGCCTGCCTGTAACCGCTCCCAACCTTCTTCGCCAATCCGCGCCTCGTAGCCGGTCCTCGTGCGCCTGAACGAGCCTGCGGTCAGGATCAGAATCAGATTGTTTTCGTCCCTGGCGATACTCTTGACGTCCACATCGGGATACTGCTCCTCAAGATATCGAGTCAGGGCGTTGCTGACCACAGGCGCGCTGCTGAGATATACCGCGATCGCCGCCAGTGCACACAGGTGCCGGAACCGCCTCAGCATCGTGCCCGGTGCGGCACGATAAGCCGCGACTGCAAGCACGACGAGCAGGACCGTAACGTACAGCGGCAGGCGCAAAAACAGATGCAGCAGCCCCGTCATAGTCGAGTTCTCCCGCCGTACCGCCCGCGGCGACTGCTGCTGCAAACAGCAATCGGAATCTCCTGATTCGCCGCCACATGTACGCGCGCGCGCATTCTACGACGACGATGAGGCTGACGCGGCTCTTACCAGGGATTCGACGATAATCCTCTCGAGATCGAGAGCAATCTCCAACGGGACGTCGATATTGTAGTCGTCCTTGTAGACAAAACTCGGCTTTTCCCTATACCGGTAGTGATGCCATACCGGGGAGAATTCGGTGATCAAGTACTTCCCCCCGCTCTGGATGATATCGATATTCAGCCACGTCGAATTCAACTCGCGGGCCAGACGCTCGGAAAGCTCGACTATCTCCGGAGGGACGTAACTCCACTCCCCTATCCCGCCGCCGTCGATATTCACCTTCCACATCCGCTCATCCGCCTTGCCCCGCCAGTGTGCCTCGACAACTCTGCCATCGCCGACAACGGTCTTAATGTCCCTGTCATGCGGCACGAACTTTTGCGCCAGAAGCGGCGGAGAAAAAAATGGATAGGCCATGCGCCTTTCACGAATCAGGTGATAGTAGAACATTCGGCTGGTTAACATACGGAGAAAATGCCGAATGGCCCTGAAGCGGAACAGGTCGAGCTGTGACATCCTGAATAGGTGCAGAAGCTCCGACCTGGAGTTCACCCTGAAAACATAGTCGCCGCCAGCTCCATACCGGTTCTTGACCACCAGCGGGAATCCCAGGCGTTGCACGACGAAGTCAATCGAGATCTCCGACGACAACGCATATGTTTCCGGATATGGCAGACCTCTTCCCTGCAGGAAAAGATACTGACGATACTTGTCGGAGTAGTAAGGAATGGTTTTCGGATCGGGAAACATGCGCAGGTGCGGATACAGACGATGGATGTGTATCACGTTGTCGTGCACCCGATACAGAGACTGAGGATGGTTGGAGGTGTAAGTGAACTCGGGGAAGTAGATTACGATGTGGGTGCCGCCAAAGTCGTATCGAAGCCAGTCAGGCGTGTCGAAATCCAGCACGGTGACGTCTACGCCCGATTCATGCAGCCGCTTCTCGAAGGCGTCGAAACGCCGCGCCGACCTGAACAAGACCGCCTTCAGCATTCGCTCCTCCGCCCCGTTCTATGGCCCACCGAAGTCAATCGGCTTCAATTTCTCCGGCTCGACGCTCGCCACCAGCGCGCGCGCCAGGACCATGCTGGCGTCGATCACCGGTTTCCCCTGCAGACGTCTCTCGGAAATCGCCAGAGGCAACTCGGTGCAGCCGAGCACCACGACATCTGCACCCTTATCGATCAACAAATGCGTCGCAGCCGCGAGCACACAGGCCCGTGCCCGCTCCGATACCGGCGACGATACGGCCTTGATCCCGTAACTTCGGTCGTAGATCGCGGTGTGCACCAGTTCCCGCTGGATCTGGGCATCCGGGTAGATACACGTCAAATTCTCCCGGGCAAGGACTTCCCCGTAGGCATTTGTAGTCACGGTGCCGTCCGTCGCGAGCACACCCACTCGACGGACGTCGGGAAAGTTACATCGGATGAATAGGGCCACCTCCTGAATCATGTTGATAACCCCGATCCTGTTTCCGCTGCTCTGAAGCGATGCGATAAGACGACTGAACAGGCGCGGCGCGTGCGCCGTGTTGCATGCGATACTCGCGACCGTGGCGCCCACCAACTCCAGGGCCTGCACGCAGCGAACCATACCGGGCACCGGATCCTCGGTCGACCGGCCGAGCAGGAATGCAGTTCTGTCAGGCACATCACGCGGCCAGGAAAGAAGGACCATGTTCAGATGCTCCTGATCGCCCGTCGCACGAGTCTGCTCGAGTACCTTCCTGCTCAGGTCAAGCCCGGCGTGCGGGCCGACTCCACCGACGATGCCGATAATCTGCGCCTGTCCCATTGCCGATTGTCCTCCTGTCATCGGGACTCAAAGGATCCTCGCTGCGGCCATCGCTCAGCTTTCATATCGCGCGAAGCGCTGCGTTCGCCTACGAATATCACCGTCTCCTCCCAACGCCACGGATCGCCTTGATCTCATCGAGAGTAAAAAACCGTCCCCACCACAACAGCAGAGGAAACGAGACCATTGCGAGCACGGAGCCAACCTGCCCAAGTACAGAGTGATTGCTCCAGATGAATATCACGTCACACAGACCATACGTCGCGATCGCGCCCGCGAACACCAGCATCAGGCGCCGCCACTCGATGGGCAGGCGATAGAATTTGTTCGAATAGTGTAGGTTCACGAGCACCAACGTGATCATCGACACCACCGCCGCCACCGCCGCGCCCCACATACCGAAGAGCGGTACCAGGGCGACATTCGCGGTCACGGAAACAGCGGCGGCTACGCCGAAGATGATTGGCTTGTATTGGGTCTTTTTTTCGATCAGAAGCCCGGCATCGACGAGTCCGGAAATGCTGTAGAACACCGCGGCCAGGCTTGCGAGCGGGACCAATGCGAAGGCGTCGGCAAACTGCGCGCCCGTCACGTATGGAAGCACGATTGGCGCGAAGACCGAAACGCCGAGTGCCACCAATACGCACGCAAGCGTGAACAGCGTGAGGACCCTGCTGAGCAAGCTTGGCCCGTCCGGTTTGTCGTAATTGTCGAAGAGAAACGGCGACCAGACCTTAAGAAAGGGATCCATCAGGAACATCGTACCAACCGTTCCCAATTTGGCCGCGAGCGCGTAGACACCGACATCCTGAAGGCCAGAGTAAATCCCAAGGAAATATCGATCCGCATTGTTTATCAGGTACATGAAGAAAGATGCTGGCAGCAACGGCAGACCGAAGGCAATCATCTTTCGAATAATGTCGACCGACACGCGAAGCCGGCTTGTTACCGCGATATACAGGATGACCCCGACAGCGATAGAGCCCGTCACTCCGATCTGGGCAAGAAAGACCCCCCTGATTCCGAGGCGCATCCAGTAGACCAGCACAAGGTTGGCGATCAGGTACAGGATCACGAAGAGCACATTGATAGATACGTATGCCAGCGATCGCATCCTTATCTGAAAATGGGTCAATCCCACGTTCAGGAACATCTCACAGGGTATCCAGAGAAGTGCCAACATTAGGACCGTATCCGTAACGTGTCCGCTCAACAGTTTCTCAAGAATTATGCCTTCGAATGGAAAAAACAAAGCAAGAATCGTCGCACAGGATATTGCCACGAACACCATGGTCGATCCTGTGACGGTTTCCTGCCACTCGGCATCGCCGCGTTTGTCGAAAAAAAAGCGGATGTATGCCTGGCGTACGCCCAGGAACATCACCATCATCAGAACACTGCAAAGACGGTAGAGAAGCTCGACTGCCCCGTAGTCCTCCGTGGTAAGCGCGTGTGTGTAAAGAGGGATCAGCAGGAAACTGCCCGCCGCACCTAGACTGCTTCCGATTCCATAGATAATGGAATGGCGGGCCAGTTTTTTTATTTCTTTGGACATTGATACTGGCAAGCAGACGTGGCGCCGGCATAGTGGGCCTGCATGCCGAGCCTCTGCGCGAATCCCGGCGAGCGAATCGGCCCCTGCGCGGGCCCGCTAGTATCGCCTGCCGGCCTTGCTCTTGTCGTCGATTATCAAATCCATCAGAACAACATGCACCGCGAACAGGACCAGCCAGTAAAACCTGTAAAGACTGTGTGCCGTCAATCCATATATCAGCAGCAGGACTATCGTCATCGATATCAGACCGGCCACGCCGTTCACAATCTTCGTGGCCTCGGCAGTGTCCAGCCGCACGCGCCGCGCCTTTCGTAGTTGAATCAGTGTCGCTGCAACCAGCGCTGCAAAAATGCTCGTGCCGACGAATCCCGTCTCCGCCATCACCTGTCCGTAAAGATTATGCAATTGCAACGCCTCCGGATCGTCACCCGCGACTGGTATATTCGTGTCACCGACTTCGGCACGGGCCAACGCGGAGGCCCCGGGTCCGTAGCCAAAAATCGGCCGGCGTTGCGCCAGCGAGAATCCGTCCAGGAGACCCTGCTTGCGACTCTGCGCCGATTCCTCCGCGAGGCGATCCGCACCCTCTCTGGATACTGCGTCCTGATTGACGAGTATCAGATCGAAGTAGCGGTGTCTGAGGTGCTCGGGCATGACTGAAAATGCAATTGCTCCGCCGACGGCGAGAGTCAGCAGCAGCCTCACATTCAGCAGCCGTTTCCCGTAAATGATCAGAACGAACACAACCGCACACACCATCGCCGCGCGACTACCGCTGAAGATGACCGACGCGAAGCACACAGCCATGGAACCCAGCGCCAACCATTTCATGTCGACTCGACGTGCGGACATCAGCCAATACTGGGCGAACGGCAGCGAGTAAAGCGCCAGAAGCCCGTATGCATTTGCAGCGCCAATTCCGCCGCCGGACCAGACTCCAATCATCCGCTTGCCGCCCTGTTGATAAACATAACTTCCGCCAGCCAGGAAATCACGCCACGAGAGCAACTGATAACCGAAGGAAATTACCGCAACGCCGATGACAAAGACCTCAAGGTCACGAATGCTGCGTATCCCGAGAACAAGAAAGAAATAAAAAAGCATCAGCTTCCAGTAGTTCTCGATCCACCACACAGCCGTCACGGCGTCTTGATACGGAGACTGCAGGTACCCAACGAGAGCCCAGAGGAAAAAGCATATGAGTAGCACTGTCGCGAGGTTGAGGCTCCTTTCGATCCTCCGCCCCGCAAGCAATGACAAGACGATCAGCGCGACCAGGATACGCTCGAAATGCGAATCGGCGATGATCCCGAAACGAACCTGCGGCGTGGTAGTCAGCAGCCAGACGTAAATGAGTACCAGCCAGGTCGACACGCTAACCGGCTGCGCGGCACCGCCTGGCGCCGCAGGAACGGCATTGGCCTTTATCGCACGTGTCACGTCTTTACCCAATTCTCAGGGCGATGGCGCAGTGCTGAATTCTCAAGGGGCGTCCAGGTTTCGTCAGATTCGATCACTCATGACCGCACTTTGCGCAGCAAGCAAAGCCTGACGGCGCCGCCCCACTGCGACACCAATCCGGGGCGATTCCGGCGCTCGTGAAGCGTCGCGGCGACAAGTCCGAAGCGCTAGCAGTCTATTCGGCACCCTTCACCTGCCCAATGAGAATACAGTGGTTTTGTGTGTCAGTTACCAATCAATACCCCCACGGCCCTAGGGCCAGATACGCTAAATGCGTATTATATGCTAGCTCTCGTGTGGACCGTCGCATGTATCGGCCGTACCCACCCATGAATGAGGCGCACGCCGTCGCATCGCACATCGCCGAGGTTCCCCACGGACCCCACGTCTCGGACGCGCAGGCGATCCCTGCAAATTCGAGGGTTGAAACATCCAGCCCTGCGTTCGGCTTGGGTCGAGCCCGCGATACACCCGGCCGGGCACAGTCCGTCGCCGGGGACCTGAGGACCCCCATGAATGACAGTCCGACCATCTCCTTGGTTATTGTCACCTATCTGCGCGAAGCCATCGTTTGTGACACCCTTCGGGTTCTCGAACCGCATGCCAGCCTTTTTCACGAGATCCTGGTCGTGGACAACGGCAATTCCACGCAACTGAGCGAGTTTGCGCGTACTTATGCACCCGCTAACCTTCGCATCCTCCCTCAGACAAGCAATGATGGTGCCGTCGGCCGGACGCATGGCATTCTGGCCGCCTCGGGGGATATCGTGCTGACCCTGGACGACGATGTTCGACTCCGCGACCCGTCAGAACTGCTCAATCTCCGCCGATTTTTCCAGGTCGGCAGCAGGATCGGCTGCGTCAACTTCAGGATACTCTATGAAAGCGACCTGTCGCTCGATCTCAGCGACTGGTGCCATCCTCGTGACCCCGCCCTGTATGCCGATCGGCTGTTCGAGACCAATTACATCTCCGAGGGCGCCTGCGCGCTGAATGGCGCAATAGTCCGGAAGATCGGGGCCTATCCCCTAGACCTGTTCATCGGACAGGAGGGTGTTGAGCTCGCCGCGCGGATACTCGATGCCGGCTACGATATCTACTATCTACCCTCCGTCAGCGTCACCCACTCCGTCGCCACAGAAGGTCGAACCAGCGGCAGACAGTTCTTCTTCAATGCCCGCAACATCTACTGGATTTCGCTTCGTACCTACCCGGTTGGACTTGCCATTCGCACGATTCTACGTGAATGGAGCACCCTTGCGCTGTTCTCGCTCATTCGCGGCCGGCTAGTTCATTTCGCGCGGGGCTGCTTCGAGGGCCTGCGCCACACGGCCACGCTTTGGGCCAATCGCCGTCCCATCGGCTCGGACACTGTACGACACCTTTCAAGGCTGAACAGCTTCAAACCTACCGTTCTGAAACGCGTCAAACGTCTCTTACGCAGCCAGACACTGGATTGACTATGAACGCCCTTTGCACCGGCATCCTTTCGACGATGATGCCAATCCAGTTTCGGGGAGATCCCGACCGCAAGCGGCTCTATCTGAGTTTTGACGACGGCCCTAACCCGAACACGCCCAAGCTCCTGGACATCCTTGAATACCATGGCGTCAAGGCCACGTTTTTCATACTTGGGAAACGCATCGTCAATCGCGAATCCACACTCTCGGCTATCTTCGCGGCAGGCCATCGTATTGGCAATCATTCCTTCAGCCATTTGTCGGCCCGGACTCTTTCGTATTCCGCGCTCCTCGATGACATGGATCGTTGCGCGCAGGAGATTCACCGAATCCAGCCGCAATGGCAACCAGGGATCTGTCGTCCTCCCTACGGTAAGCTGTCAGTTGGTTTCGTTCGCTATGCCGTCGCCCGTGAGCAACGTATTGTGATGTGGAGTAAGGACGCCGTGGACTATCGCGCCCCGACCGCGGACGCTATCTTTGCGCGAGTGCACGACGTGCAAAACGGCGACATTATCCTCTTCCATGACGAATTTCCGGTCACACATCAGGCCCTCGAGCAACTCATTCCGTACTGGAAGGAAAAGGGTCACGAGTTCGCTGCGCTGTAGTGTTAG
>JAJVHZ010000026.1:0-26432 GCA_022072255.1 Gammaproteobacteria bacterium
ACGCAGCCCGAGACGCCGCCGCCCGCAACGGGGGCGCCCGCCGCCGCGACCGCCGCGGCGGCGGCGCCGTCCAGGCCGATCGACGGGGCCGCCATCGCGCAGGGTGTCTGCATGGCCTGCCACCAGGCCGGCATGAACGGCGCACCGAAATTCGCCAACAAGGTCGCCTGGACGCCACGCATCGCTCAGGGCCGCGAGAAGCTTTACGAGAATGCCATCAAGGGGCTGCGCGGCATGCCGGCACGCGGCGGCAACCCGAGCCTGACGGATGACGAGGTGAAGGCCGCAGTCGATTACATGGTAAAGGTGGCGGGCGGCTACAAGGAGTGAATCCGACCTCCGCGCACGTCTTGCACGAGGATGTCGGGCCGACCCCACATGATCTGCCGGCTTGAGGATATTCCCGAGAGCAGCGGCCGCGGCTGCACCGTTTGGCTCCCCGCCGCGCCGCGCCGGAGCGACATCTTCCTCGTCCGGCGCGGCAGGCTGGTTCGCGCGTACCACAATTGCTGTCCACACAAGGGGCTCACTCTCGACTGGGTTGCGGACCGCTTCATGGACCCTGCGGGCGAGTACATCCAGTGCGCAAATCACGACGCGCTATTTCGCGTCGAGGACGGCTATTGCGTGCGCGGGCCGTGCGCCGGCATGCGCCTGCGCACCGTTCCCGTGCGCGTGAACGAGTGTGGCGAGGTGGAACTGGGCGAATCCGGCAGCGCGTGATGCGCGATTCCTGACCTGCGACGCGTGATGCACAGGCAGGCGCAGCAGCGATCGAAGCACCGATCGCCGGCGGTCGCCCGCGACGGCGCCATCACCTCAGCGCAGGCCGAGCACGTCCTGCATGTCGTAACAGCCGGGCGGCTGTCGCGCCAGCCACAGGGCCGCACGTATGGCTCCGCCGGCGAAGGTCGAGCGGCTGCTGGCCTTGTGAGTGATCTCCACGCGCTCGCCGGTGTCGGCGAACATCACGGTGTGCTCGCCGACGATGTCGCCGGCACGGATGGTTTCGAAGCCTATCGTCCTGCGATCGCGAGTGCCGGTGTGTCCCTGTCGGCCGTACACCGCGCAACTCTTCAAGTCGCGCCCGAGCGCGGCGGCCACGACCTCCCCCATGCGCAGGGCGGTGCCCGAGGGCGCGTCGATCTTGTGGCGATGGTGCGCCTCGATGATCTCGACGTCGACGCTGTCGCCGAGTGCGCGCGCCGCAAGGTCCAGGAGCTTCAGGCAGACATTCACACCTACGCTCATGTTGGGAGCGAAAACGACGGGTATGGCGCGGCCGGCGTCCTCGATCGCGCGCCGGCCTGCCGCGTCCAGCCCGGTCGTGCCGATGACGATGCGCCTGCCGGCGGCACGGCACGCCTCGAGGTGCTCCAGGGTCGCGGCCGGGTGCGTGAACTCGATGAGCACGTCGCTCACCGCGATCGCCGCGCCCAGGTCCGCCGATACCGCGACGCCGAGCCGGCCCACCCCGGCGATCTCGCCTGCATCACCGCCGATCAGCGAGGAGTCGGGTCGCTCCAGGGCGGCCGTGAGGCTTGCCGCCTCATGCTGCGCCAGCAACTCGATGATGGTGCGCCCCATTCTCCCGCCGGCGCCGCCCACGGCGATCCTGATCATGCGCGATGTCCCCCCCAATATGCCGAAGCCGGAGATTACCGGAATGGGCGCGATGATACCGAAAGCGCGCGCCGCCGTGGTATCGCATCGCCGTCCGTTGGCGGGCGACGGGAGCCATCTGCCCCGGCCCGGCCAGCCGGACTCCCGCCACACCCGTGACGACGTGGCCAGCGGGTTCGACGATCCCGCGGCGCCGTCGCTTGCGGTCGCCGCTAAAGCGTGTCACGCAGCGACAGGAAATCCTTGACGCCCAGCATCTCCTTGATCTCATCGAATCGCAGCATTCGATCTTCGAGCGCGGTCGTCTTGCCCTCCCGCATGTAGGTCTCCGCCATCTCGCGCATGGCGCGCGCGGCGAGCAGCACCGAGTCGATTGGCGCCACGGCGATCTTGAAGCCCATCTCCTCCAGCTCGGCGTTCGTCAGGATCGGAGTCTTGCCGAAGGCAAGCATGTTGACGAGCTTCGGGTAGGGTACCTTCTTGCAGATGATCTCCATCTCCGCGATTGCCAGCGGCGCCTCGATGAAGGCGACATCCGCACCGGCGGCACAATAGGCATTGACGCGGTTGATGGCATCCTCCAGCCCGCAGGGCTCGCGCGCGTCGGTGCGCGCGATGAACAGGAAATCCTTGTCGCTGCGCGCGCGCACGGCCGCCTTCCACTTCCCGGCCATCTCCTCCATGGGGATTACATGCTTGCCCTCGAAGTGGCCGCAGCGCTTGGGGAAGACCTGGTCCTCCAGGATGATGCCCGCCGCCCCGGCCGCCTCGAACTCCGTCACGCAGCGCATGACGTTGTGCAGATCGCCATGACCGGTATCGCCATCGGCGATGACGGGTATCGACACGCGATGCGCCATGCGCCGAACGGCATCGGCCATCTCGGTCATGCCGAGAAAATTGAGATCGGGCAGGCCATACAGGCTGGCGCTGGTGCCGAACCCGCCGATGAAGACCGTTTCGAATCCCGCCTGCTCGATGGCGACGGCGGTGAGCACGTCGTGGGCGCCCAGCGAGCGGATGATGCCGGGCTTCTTCATCAGGTCACGCAACCTCTGCGTCGGTCTGGACTTCGTCGACATCTCGCCCTCCGGGTGTCTTTCATCCGGCCCGCGAACTGCCGTGTCGGCAGTCCGGGATCGCGCAACCTTACCAGATTGCGCCTCCGCACCGAACGGGTGCCGCCGGACGTGCCTCGCCGGCTACATCCGCCCGTTGTCGGCGCGTGTCATGTAAAATGGAGCGAATTCATCGGGAAACACCAACGATCAAGGACTGCCATGCCCAAGAAACACGAAGTCAAGATCCCCGTAACGTTGATCCCCGGCGACGGCATAGGTCCGGAGATCGTCGAGTCCGTGCTGGAGGTGCTCGAGTCCATCGACGCACCATTCAGCTGGGAGGAACAGGTTGCCGGGATGGCGGCCATGGAAAAGTACAATGACCCCTTGCCGCAGGTCACTCTGGACAGCATCCGCCGAACAAAGCTGGCGCTGAAGGGGCCGCTCACGACGCCCGTCGGCGGCGGCTACCGCTCCGCGAACGTCGTCTTGCGGCAGACCTTCGACCTCTACGCCAACGTGCGCCCTGCCCGCACCTGGATACCGGGTGGGCGCTACGAGGGCGTCGACCTGGTGATGGTGCGCGAGAACACGGAAGGCTACTACGTCGGCTTCGAGCACTATTTCCCGATCGAGGGGGATCCCCACGCCGTTGCCATCGGTGCCGGCATCAATACACGCGCCGGCTGCCGGCGCATCGCCGAGTTCGCGTTCGACTACGCGCTGCGCAACGGCCGCCGCAAGATCACCATCGTGCACAAGGCCAATATCCTCAAGGCACTGACCGGCGTGTTTCTGGAGACGGTGCGCGAGGTCGGCAAACTCTACGAGGACAAGCTCACCATCGAGGATCGCATCGTCGACGCCTGCGCGATGCAACTGGTCATGGACCCGAGCAAGTTCGACGTGCTGCTGACCACCAACATGTTCGGGGATATCCTCTCGGATCTCATGGCGGGACTGGTCGGTGGCCTCGGCATGGCGCCCGGCGCGAACATCGGCAAGGACGCGGCCATCTTCGAGGCGGTGCACGGTTCGGCGCCGGACATCGCCGGCAAGGGCGTCGCCAATCCCATCGCGCTGCTGCTGGCCGCCTGCCTGATGCTCGAGTACGTCGACGAGCACGCCACCGCGCGCCGCCTTCGATCCACCATCAAGCAGGTGCTCGCGGAGGACAAGGTACGCACGCGCGACCTGGGCGGCAGCGCCACGACCGGGGACATGACACGCGCCATCGTCGAGCGCCTGAAGTCCTGAGGGCCGATCTCCGCGGTCCGTGTCTATGCACCGCGCGGGCGCGGTATCTACGGCGCGGCCAGGAGGTGGCAGCGCGCCATATGGCCGGGGCCGACGCTCACCGCGGCCGGGTACTGTTCACGGCAGCGCGGCACCGCCACCGGACAGCGGGGATGGAAATGACAGCCCGCGGGTGGCGCGGACGGAGACGGCAGTTCGCCCTCCAGACGGATCCGTTCCCGTCTCGTTTCGGGATCCACCTGCGGCGCCGCTGACAGCAGGGCACGCGTGTAGGGATGCCGCGGCTGCGCCATCACCGCACCGATCGGGCCGTGCTCGACGATGCGGCCCAGGTACATCACCGCGACCTCGTGGGCGAGATACCGGACCACCGCGAGGTTGTGCGTGATGAAGAGGTAGCTCAGCCCCAGTTCCCGTTGCAGCGATTGCAGCAGATTCAGGATCTGCGCCTGCACCGAGACGTCGAGCGCGCTGGTCGGCTCATCGCAGATGACCAGGCGCGGCTGCACCGCCAGTGCGCGGGCGATGCATATGCGCTGCCGCTGACCGCCGGAGAACTCGTGCGGGTAGCGACTCCTCGCCTCCGGGTCCAGGCCCACCTGCATCAACAGCGAGTCGACACGCTGCAGTCGCTCGGCCGCGGTGCGGCCGATCCCCTGGGACACCATCCCCTCGGCGACGATGTCGGCGACGCTCATGCGCGGATTCATTGACGCGTATGGATCCTGGAAGATGAACTGGATCTCCCGGCGCAGGCGCCGCAGCCCGTTTCCGCGCAGCGCGAGTACATCGGTACCGTCGAACCGCACCTCCCCGCCGGTCGCATCGAGCAGACGGGCAATCGCCTTGCCGGCAGTCGTCTTGCCGCAGCCGGACTCGCCCACGAGCGCGAGCGTGCTCGCGGGTGGAACGGTCAGTGTGAGGCCGTCCACCGCGTAGACGTGGCCTACCGTGCGCCGGAAGATCCCGCGCTCGATCGGGAAATGGACCTTGAGGTCGCGTACGGTCAGCGTGGCGGCGACCTCGGATCCTCGCCACGGCAGGCCGGCCACCGGTTGCGCCGGGCCCGCGCGCGCGGCGCCTTCCGGGACGTCATGCACCGCGATGTCATGGAGGTGGCACCGCACGTAGCGGCCAGCGCCGAGGTCGATCCATTTCGGCGGTACGAGCGCACAGGTCTCCCAGCGCCGCTCGCAGCGCGATTCGAACCGGCATCCCCGGAATTCCGTGCTCAGCGGCGGCACCACACCCTCGATGACCGCGAGCGGGGCGCCGCGCCGGCCGTCGTCGGGCAACGACTCGAACAGCTTGCGGGAATACGGGTGCAGGGGCGCATCGATGAACCCGATCCGGCCCGCCTCCTCGACGATCTGACCGGCGTACATCACCCCGATCCGGTCGGCCATCTCCGCGACCACGCCCAGGTCATGCGTGATGAGCAGGATGGCCATGCCGGTACGCTGCTTGATTTCGCGCAGCAACTGCAGCACCTGTGCCTGCATGGTGACGTCCAGCGCCGTGGTCGGCTCGTCGGCGACGAGCAGATCGGGCTCCCCGGCCAACGCCATGGCGATCATGACGCGCTGCTTCATGCCGCCGGACAGTTGGTGCGGATACTCCTCGGCGCGGCGCTGCGGATCGGCGATCCCGACACCGTTGAGCAGCTCCACGACGCGATCGCGCCTGGCGGCGCCGCGCAGTCCGCGATGTCGTGTCAGCACCTCGCCCACCTGCACTCCGACGGTGAGCACGGGATTGAGCGCGGTCTGTGGTTCCTGAAAGACCATGGCGACGCGGCGACCGCGCACCTCGCGCATCGCCTGCTCCGGGATCCGCAACAGATCGGTGCCGTTGAGAGAGATGGATCCGCTCACGTAGCGGCCACCGGGTGGGAGCAGCCGCAGCAGCGCGAGAGCGGTCATCGACTTGCCGCAGCCGGACTCGCCCAGCAGCACGAAGGTCTCACCGGCACTGATCGCGAAGGATACCCCGTCGACGACACGCGCCGGCGGCCCGCCGGTGTCCAGATGCACGCGCAGATCGGACACCGTGAGCAGTGGTACGGCCATCCGACCTACCCCTTGGCAGAAATGCGCGATCGTCTACGCACCGCGCAATGGTAGCATGCGCCCGTTCCCGGCCCGCCGGCCCGGCGGCGCACGCCACTCAGCCGTCCTGCTGTTGTTGCTTGATGAGCCCGGCCTTGATGACCTCGAACTTCTGCTGCGCCTCCTTCTCGGCCTGATCGAGCTCCTTCTTCTTCAGACGCTGGGCGGCCATCGTAGCCTTCAAATCGTCCCCGGGCCTGCCGAAAGCCGTGGCGAGCCGGAACCACATGTAGGCCGCCTGGAAGTCCTGGTCGACCTCGGTGCCGTTGTAGAAGATGTTGCCGAGCGCGCTCTGCGCCTCGGCATTACCCATCTCGGCCGCCTCGCGCCACAGCCTGATGCCCTTGGGAACGTCGGCCTTCACGCCCTTGCCGGAGAAATACATCAGGCCGAGGTTGAATTTCGCCTGCGAATCGCCGCGCTCGGAGGCCTTGTTCCACCACTCCACGGCCTTGTCGTAATTCTGCTCGACGCCCTCGCCCTTGAAATACAGGTAGCCGATGCTCTGCATCGCCATGCCCATGCCCTGTTCGGCGGCCTTGCCGTACCAGTTCATGGCCTCGGCGAAATTCTGCTCGACCGCGTCGCCCTTCTGGTAAAGGGCGCCGAGATTGTTCTGGGCCTTGGCGTTGCCCGCCGCCGCCGACTTGCGGAACCATTCCAGCGCTGCGGCCTTGTCGGCCTTGGTGCCCAGGCCGGCGTAATACATCAGCCCGAGATAGAACTCCGCCTCGTGGTCGCCGCCCTGGGCCAGTTCCTCGAACGCCGGCAACGCCGTGGCATGGTCACCACTGTTGAATGCGGCCCTGGCCTCGGCGAGGGTGGCGGCATGGGCGTTCATCGCGGCCAGCGTGATGCTCAGGGCAAGAATCAGTCTTTTCATGCACGTCGCTCTTGGATGCGGTTATGACAGGTGGTCAATGCCGGCACTGTTGTTGTATGGGCGCGAACCTCAAGGGGCCGGTCCGGGTTGGAGCCGGGACCGTCGGCTTTCGTTCCATGATCGGGTCCATCGCCGCCCGCGGAGGTCTGCCGGGCCTCGTGGCGCGGCGGGCCGCCCGCCCCGCGGGCTGGGCGCGATCCTTGTCGGCATCTTGCCATTTGTCAATGCAGCGCAGCGGTGGTCAGCGCGCCACTCCCTCCAACCCGCGTTTCGCGCGCGGATCGAAGGCATCGCGCACCGCGTCGGCAAACAGGTTGGCCGCCAGCACGAGCAGCAGCATGAACGCGAGCGCGGCGGCGAGCGACCACCATACCGCCGGCTCCCGGGCCAGTTCCAGCCGCGCGCCGTTGATCATGTTTCCCCAGCTGTGCATGCCGGGGTCGACCCCAATTCCGATGTAGGACAGTACCGCCTCGGCCAGTACCAGTCCGCTGAACTGCATGACCAGCGTTATCAGGACCAGGTGCATCACGTTCGGCAGGATCTGGCGCCCCAGGATGCGCAAGTGGCCCGCGCCGAGCGCCTGCGCGGCCTGCACGTAATCGTGCTCCCGCAGCTTCAGGGTTTCACCGCGAAGCAGCCGGCACAACCCCGTCCAGCGCGTGATCCCCAGCACCGCGCACAACAACACCAGGCGCAGGTCCGCGCGCTGCTGCACGCTGCTGAAGCTCTCTGCATGCCCGGCCATGTAAGCCTGCATGACCAGCACCATGGCGGCGATGAGCAGCACGTCCGGGATTGAATCCAGTGTCGTGTACAGATACTGGACGGCATCGTCGACGGTGCCGCGGAAATAGCCGGCAGCCACGCCGAAGACTATCGCCAGCGGCAGGGTCAGCAGCGTGGTCAGCGTGCCGATGATGACGCTCGTACGGACGCCCTTCAACGATTGGAACAGCACGTCGTTGCCGACCTTGTCGGTCCCGAGCAGGTGGTATCGCGGGCCGAGCTCGGCGCACAGGCCCACCAGCGATAACAGCACGAACAGGGCAACCATGATGGTGCGCCAGGGGACTGCGCCGCTCCCCGCGGGGACGCCGAAGGCCACGGTGCGCCAGCTCAGGCCGCGCCGGCGCGCCAGCAGCCAGCTGATCGGCGCCCAAGTCAGCAGCACAGTCACCGCTGCCGGGCCGAGCGCCCGGGCGCTGGCGGCAAGCAGGTCGGCGCCGCGCTGCGCCGGGTCCACCAGATGCGAGCCCCCGTACTGCAGGCGCTGGTACTCCTGCCGCGAGAGACCGTCGGGGCCCGTGACGGTCGTCATCTCCAGCGCCCAGATGTCCATGGGGCGGGAGTACGAGCGCTCGGTGTGGGTGCGCACAGGCGCGAGGGCGACGTCGAGCACGCTGAGGACGCCGGCCTCGTAACGCCCGCCGTCCTCCGCCGCGGCCTGCAGCGGCCGGAAGTGCAGCGAATCCAACAGTGCGATCAGGACGTAGACGGAGAGCACGACCGCCGAGGCCATGGCCGGCGCGTTCGCCAGCACGCGACGCCAGCACCGTCGCAACGGTTCATCACGACGAACGTAGAGGTACGCCGCTCCCAGTGCCATCAGGAGCAGGAGCAGCAGCGCATCGGTCCACAGCAGCACGGCGTCACCGCGCCACCACTGCTGCAATGCCAGCCATAGCCTCATCCCAGGCGTACCCGCGGGTCGACGAGCGTATAGGAGATGTCGGTCAGCAGCAGCCCGAGCACATACAGCACCGATCCCAGAAAGACCATGGCGCGCACGATGGCGAAGTCCTGGTTCTGTATGGCCTCGATCGTGTAGCTGCCCAGGCCGGGAACGCCGAAGAACGACTCCATGATGAGGCTGCCCAGAAACAGCGACGGCAGAACGACGACCAGCCCGGTGAGCACCGGGATCATGGCATTGCCCAGCACGTGTCGGAACAACACGGCCCCGTCGGTGAGCCCCTTGGCGCGCGCCGTGCGGACGAAATCACGGCCCTCCTCCTCCAGGAAATACGCTCGATAGACGCGCACGCCCGCACCCATGCCGCCGATGATCCCGATGAACACCGGCAAGGCCGCGAAGCGCCACGCGTCCACGCCATAGCCGAACCCGGATATCGGCGCCAGGCGCCAGACCTTCCCGATGAGGTACTGACCGCCTATGACATAGAAAAGCAGCGAGATCGACATCAGCACGATGCAGGTCACCAGGGCGAACAGGTCTATGTAGCTCGCCCGGAACATCACGATCAGCAGCGCGATGCCCACCTCGACGACCAGCGCGATGAGCAGTGTCGGCACCGCGATCGCCAGACTCGGCCCCATGCGCTGACCGACGTCGTGTCCGATGTCCCGTCCGCCGTCGGAGGAACCGAAGTCGAGGACGAACAGCCGCAGTGATTTCCGGTAGAACAGCGTCTCCGTGAGTTTCCCCGTGCCGCGGGCGGTGGCGTTGAAAAACGGCGGACGATCGTAACCGTGCTGCTGCTTCCAGCTCGTGACCATTTCCGGCGTCACGTGCTTGGCGCCCAGCGCAAGCCGCGCCATGTCGTCGGGCGTGTTGACGAAGAAAAAAAGCCAGAAGGTGACGAGGTTCACGCCGATCAGGATCGGAACGGCGTAGAGGCAACGGCGGATGATGTAAGCGGTCATAACGCGGTTGCCCGCAGGCGCCGACGATAGGCCAGGATCGCCGGAAGCAGGCCCGCAGCAAGTATCACCGCAAACCACGCGAGGGGCTGCCAGATCGGCGCGTTCCACTGCTTCCGGCGCTCGGCGCGCAGCCCCGGGTCCACCCGCACATATTTCAGCGTATTGCGGGCCATGAGATTGGGTTTCGCGTTGGCGTACCAGGAATGCATCAACGTGTAGCCGATCGGGTGGAAACCCCAAAGCCACGGTCCGTCGCGACGGGCGATCTCGACCATGCCATCGATGATGCGCTGCCGCTCGGGGCTGTTGTCCATGTTCCGCATCTGCTCGAAGAGTCGATCGAATTCCGGATTCGAATAGTTGGCCGCGTTTTCGCCCCCGTATCGCACCTTCGCCTGGCTGCCTGCCAGCAGGAACAGGAAATTCTCCGGGTCCGGATAGTCGGCGTTCCATCCAATCTGGAAGAGCTGGGCATTGCCACGCGCAAGCTTGTCCTGGAAACGGTTGAAATCCGAGTCACGGACGACGAGCTGAATACCCAGCTTGTCGAACTGCTTGCGCCACCAGTCCAGCATCGATCTGGAATCGGGACCGGAGGCCGAGGTGTCGAAATACAGGACCAGTGCTCGTCCGCTCGCCGGATCGCGTCCGCCGGGATAGCCGGCCTCGGCCAACAGGCGCCTGGCCTCCTCCAGGGTGCGCCGCAACGGTTGGCCATTGGCCCAGGTGTAAACGTAGGGATTGATCGACGCCTCGCCGTCGCGCGCGCCGAAGAGGCCCGGGGGTATGGGCCCCTGCGACGCCACGCCGCGAGCGTTGCGGAAGATGCTGATGTACTCCTCCGTGTCCACCGCTATGGCGATGGCACGGCGCAGCTTGCGCGCGCGCTCGCCATCGCCGCCGACCACGGGATCGAGCATGTTGAATCCGACGTAACTCGTCGACGCGCTCACCGCCGTCAACAGGCCGATTCCGCGGCGCTGCATCTCCTCGGTCAGCGTCGCCCCGGTGGTGGTGTACTGAACCGCCTGATCGAAGCTGTCGCTCGGGATCCCGGAGATGTCGTAATAGCCCTGCAGGAACTTGCTCCAGCGCGGGATGCTCTCGGTTTCCAGGCTGTAGACGGCGCGGTCAACGAAGGGCATGGGCTTCCCGGCGTCGGCAAGCAGCCCCGCCGGGCCATCCTCCATCTCGCCGTCGGCGGGATAGCGCTCACCGCGGAAGTTGGGATTGCGCACCAGGACCATGCGTCGATTCGGGTTGTTCTCCGTCAGCATGTATGGACCGGTGCCGATCGGAAACCAGTCGAGCGTGATATTGCGTTCGGTCAGGCCGGATTGCGCATGGAAGCGATCCGCCTCCCAGGGCATGGGCGCGAAGAACGTCATCGCCTGCCAGTAGAGGAACTGCGGATACTTCCCGATGATCGTGACCTCCCAGGTATACCGGTCGATCACACGCGCTCCTTCGAAATCATGCTCGCGCAGGTCGAGGAAGCCGCCGTTGCCGCTCGCGCGCGCCTCAGCGCCGAGACGCCGCAGCCGTTCGGCGTACTCGCGCAGGCCGACGATGTGTTCGAACATCAGGCCGGCGATCGGCGAAGCCACCGCAGGGTCGGCGAGGCGCTTTATCTCGTACACGTAGTCGGCGGCCACCAGTTCGCGGGTCCCGCCGACGGGCAGATCGGAGAGCGCGTGCATGGCGCCGAGGTCCGCGGACGCGAGGGCATGGTAGAGAAAACCTCCCCGCGCATCGCGGGCGAGCGCCGGATGAGGCTGGAACCGGATCCCGGCCTTGAGCCTGAAACGATACACGCTGCGGGCTACGCGATCAGCCGGCGCGTCCGCCGGCAGTTCGCGCCCGTCGGCGTCCAGGTAGACCGGTGTGGGGACCTCTCTGACCGTCAGCGGCACCAGTTCGTAGGGACGCCGCAGGTAATGGTATTGCAGCGGAGGCTCATAGATCTGTCCGATGATTTGGCCCTCGTTCTCGGCGTAGGAGCGCGCCGGATCGAGGTGTTTGGGTCGTTCCTCGAAGGAATCGTAGTAGACATTGGCGGTGGCGTCGGCCGCCGGATAAGGGTTGTTCCACGGCGCCGCCCCGACATCGCTGGCGGCCAGGATCAGGACGGCGATGATCTTGCTCGGGCGCATGGCTTGCGATCCGTCGGGGATTATAAACCCGACGGCGACCGGGTACACTTTGCGTAATTCGGAGATCGACAAGGGGCAGCAATCATGGGTTTTCTGCACGGCAAACGCGCTCTCATCGTCGGTGTGGCGAGCAACAAGTCCATCGCCTGGGGCATCGCCCAGGCCATGCGCCGCGAAGGCGCGGAGATTGCGCTCAGTTACCAGACGGAGCGATTCAGGGAACGCGTCGAGGACTTCGCGCGACAACTGGACTCGGACGTCACCATGCCCTGCGACGTTGCCGAGGACGGACAGATCGAGGCGGCGATCGAGGCGCTGGCCAAACGCTGGGATCATCTGGATATACTCGTGCACTCACTGGCCTATGCTCCGCGCGAATGCCTGGAGGGCGAGTACATGGCCGCCACGACGCGCGAGGGATTCCGCATCGCGCACGAGATAAGCTCTTACAGCTTCACCGCGCTGGCGCAGGCGGCAAGGCCGATGATGAAGGGGCGCAAGGGCGCGCTGCTGACGTTGAGCTACATCGGGGCCGTACGGGCGATGCCGAGTTACAACGTCATGGGGCTGGCGAAGGCGAGCCTGGAGGCGAACGTGCGCTATATGGCCCAGGATCTCGGTCCGCAAGGAACGCGTGTGAACGCGATCTCCGCCGGCCCCATCCGCACCCTCGCCGCATCCGGCGTGAAGGATCTGCGCAAGTTCCTCGAGTATGTCGAGAGGCACGCGCCGCTGCGGCGCAACGTCACGATCGAGGAGGTCGGCAACGTCGGCGCGTTCCTGTGCTCGGACCTCGCCTCGGCGGTGACCGGAGAGATTACCTACGTCGACTGCGGCTACAACGCGATCGGGCTCGCGGAGGTCTGAGGAGACTGCAGCGCCGCGCCCCCTCCTCGCGCGGCGGAGCGCCTGCCAGCGGACTGCGGCCAGGGACCGGGACTGGCCGCCGCCTCGCGCCTAGAGCCTGTCGGTATACGTGGAGATCTTCGCGCCGGCCTTCAGCTCGGCGAGGTAGTCGCGCCAGTCGTTGTTGGCGTAATTCGCAAACAGCGCCTCCCGCTCGGCCTTGCGCTTGTCCTCGTCCGGCTTTGAAAGATCCGGCTCGCCGATGCCCGTGACGCCGACGATGACGTAATCGCCCGTGCCCAGTGACAGGCCATCGTAACGGGCCTCGCCCTGGGTTGTGTAGGGAATGCGAAATGCCAGACGTCCCACCGCGCGGCTGAGCCTGGTGTCATCCTCGCGGGTCGCCCCCTTGACCTCCGTCCAGGCGAGCTGCCCGGAGCGGGCCAGGGTCTCGCGGTCCTCGCCCTTGGCAAGGCGTTCCAGGAGGGCTTTGCCGCGCTCCTCGGCCTTGCGTTTCGCGAGCTCCGCGGTCACCAGCGCGACCACCTCCGCCCTCACGTCGGCCAGCGGCCGCAGTGTCGAGGGCTTGTGCTCCACGAGGCGCAGGACCAGCGCGTGCGTCGGGCCGATCTCTATCGGCTGACTGTTCAGGCGCTCCGTGATCACCTCGCTGCTGAACGCCGCCTCGACCACCTTGGGGTTGGCGAACAGCCCCTCGCCGCCGGTGCGGGTCACGAAGTCGGTTTCCTTCACTTTCAGGTTCAACGCCTTGGCAGCAGGCTCGAGGGAATCGGAGTTTTCGTAGGTCAGCGTCGACAACTGATCGGCCTCGTCGAAGTACATCTTCTCGGCCTGCTCCTTGCGCACCGCCGCCTCGACATCGGCACGCGCCTCCTCGAAGGTCTTCGTGGTCGCCGGCTTGATCTCGTTGAGGCGAATGACATGCCAGCCGAATTCGGTACGTATCGGGCCGCGCAGCTCGCCGGGCTGCATGGAGAAGGCGGCATCCTCGAACTCCTTGGCCATCACGCCGCGCGGAAAAAAGCCCGTCTTGCCGCCCTCCGCCTTGGAGCCGACATCGTCGGACTTCTGCATCGCGATCTCTTCGAAGGACTTGCCCGCCTTTGCCTCGTTCAGATACCCCTCGGCCAGCTTGCGCGCGGCCTCCACCTGCTCGGGCGTCGCGTCCTTTTTCACATGCACCAGGATGTGGTTGGCGCTGCGCTCCTCCGGCGTGCTGAAGGTCGCCTTGTGGGTCTCGTAATAGTCCCTGAGAGCCTGCTCGTCGACCGCCACCCCCTTGGCCAGCTCGTCGGCCGAGAGTTCGACATAGGCCAGCTTCACCATCTCCGGGGACATGAAGCGGGCGCTGTTGCGCCGGTAGTAGTCCTCGATCTCAGCCTCCGTGGGCGTGACCTGGCTCTTCAGCGGCTCTGCGGCGACCGTCGCGTACACGACGTCGCGCCGCTGACCTTTCAGTTTTTCGACGAGTTCGACCGCGGCCTGGGTGACGAAATTGGTGTCGCTGATACCCTGGTGCAGCTGTTCGGTGGCCAGGTCGACGCGCATGCGCTCCTCGAAACCGGTCGGTGACAACCCGAGCTCGCGCAGTCGATTCTCGTAAAGCTGCGGCACGAACCTGCCGTCCTTCTGAAACGCCGGGAAGAGCTGGATGGCGCCGACGAGATCACCATCGCCGATCCGCAGACCCTGCCGCTGCGTCGCGGTGTCCAGCAGACGATCGCTGACCAGCTTGTCGATGGTCTGCTGTTTGAGATCCTTGCCATCCAGCTGAGCGGCGGCGCCCAGCAGTGACTGCAAGTAGCGGCGCTGCTCCTGGTACGCACGTTCGTATTCCTGCAGGCGGATCTTGGTCCCGTTCACCTTGGCGACCACGACTTCCGAGCGCTCCCGCACATACCAGTTCACGCCCCAGAGCGCGAATGGAATGAGCAGCAGGCCGAAAACGACAGTGGCAAACCAGCCTTGTGCTCGATCACGGATGTTCTGCAACACGTTCGTCTACCTCGCCATTCGGTCAACCCGGTGAGAACAAAATTATCAGGGGCCTGCTGTCCGCAGCAACGAAAAAGGGCGCACCCTGCGTGCGCGGGAGCGCCCTCGAGATTGGCGGAGCGGACGGGACTCGAACCCGCGACCCCCGGCGTGACAGGCCGGTATTCTAACCGACTGAACTACCGCTCCTACGAATTTTGGTGGGTGCTGAGGGGATCGAACCCCCGACATTCGCCTTGTAAGGGCGACGCTCTCCCAGCTGAGCTAAGCACCCAAGCGCTGCCCCCTTTTTTGGGCGCGCTAGTTTACGGCATCTTTCAAGGCCTTGCCAGCCTTGAAGCCCGGGATTTTCGCCGCCTTTATCTTGAGTGTTTCGCCGGTCCGCGGATTGCGGCCGGTGCGAGCCGCACGCTTGCGAACCGTGAACGTGCCAAAGCCGACCAAGGTGACCATCTGCCCCTTCCTGAGTTCCTTCGTGATGCTTTCGAGCGTCGCGTCCAGGGCCCTCGTCGCCGTTGCCTTCGAAACATCTGCAGCCTCGGCAATCTTCTCAATGAGATCTGCTTTGTTCATTATCGCTCATCCCCTTTGGCTTGTTGTCGCTGAGTTCCACGGTGTGCGGCGGATCGATACTTTTGCGCCGCCTTGCTTGGACGTGAGGAACTTCGATCGTCTCGAGAGAGCGCTTTATACCAACAGGCCTCCGAAGGCGTCAAGCAAGCGCGGCACGCGAATTCGTGCGACGCAACCGTCAACAACTTGCCGCGCGATTGGTGTTGAGTTACGGCAGTCAGCGAGCTAGTGCGCGCGCAGCAGATCGGCAGAATCCTCGCCTTCGGGCTTCGCTGCGGGCGTCTCCGGTTCGGCCGGCTCCTCGAACTTCGCCGGCGCCGGCAAACGCTGCAGCGCAACCTCGAGCACTTCGTCGATCCAACGCACCGGCCGGATATCAAGGTGCTGCTTGATGTTCTTCGGGATCTCCGCGAGTTCGCGCTGATTCTCGAACGGGATTAGCACCGTCTTGATGCCGCCGCGCAGTGCGGCCAACAGTTTTTCCTTCATGCCGCCTATGGGCAGGACTTCGCCGCGCAAGGTGATCTCGCCGGTCATCGCCACGTTCGAGTGCACCGGGATCCCTGTCAGGGCCGACACCAGAGCGGTGCACATGCCGACACCTGCGCTCGGACCATCCTTCGGCGTGGCGCCCTCCGGAACGTGGAAGTGCACGTCACGCTTGCGGTAGAACTCCGGATCGATGCCCAGGGCCGGTGCGCGGCTGCGCACCACGGTCATCGCCGCCTTGATGGACTCCTGCATGACATCGCCCAGACGCCCGGTATAGGTCTCCTTGCCCTTGCCGCTCACCACGGCCGCCTCGATCGTCAGCAGATCGCCGCCGACCTCGGTCCACGCCAATCCGGTAACCTGCCCCACGCGATCCTGCTCCTCGGCGAGCCCGAACCGGTAGCGTTTCACGCCAAGGAACTTCTCGATGTTCTTCGCCGCGACGATGATGCGCTTGCCGCCGCCCTTGGAGAGGATCTCCTTAACGACCTTGCGGCAGATGGTGGCGATCTCGCGCTCGAGATTGCGCACACCGGCCTCGCGGGTGTAATAACGCACGATTTCGCGGATCGTGGCGGTAGGTATCTCGATCTCCTCGGTCTTCAGCCCATTGCCCTTGATCTGCTTTGGGATCAGGTACTTCTCGGCAATGCTGACCTTCTCGTCCTCGGTGTAGCCGGACAGCCGGATGACCTCCATCCGGTCGAGCAGCGGCGCCGGGATGTTCATGCTGTTGGCGGTCGTAACGAACATGACCTCGGAGAGGTCGTAATCGACCTCCAGGTAATGATCGTTGAACGTGCTGTTCTGCTCGGGATCCAGCACCTCCAGCAGCGCCGCGGCCGGGTCACCGCGGAAATCCATCGCCATCTTGTCGATCTCGTCGAGCAGAATGAGCGGGTTACGCGTGCCCCCCTTCGCCATGATCTGCAGGATCTTGCCAGGCAGGGCGCCGACGTAGGTCCGGCGGTGGCCGCGGATCTCCGCCTCGTCGCGCACGCCGCCCAGCGACATCCGGACGAAGTTACGGTTGGTCGCGCGCGCGATCGACTTGCCGAGCGAGGTCTTGCCCACGCCCGGAGGACCCACGAGGCACAGGATGGGGCCCTTCATCTTCTGGACGCGCGCCTGCACCGCGAGATACTCCACGATGCGCTCCTTGACCTTCTCGAGCCCGTAGTGATCCTCGTTGAGAACCTTTTCCGCGCGCTTGACGTCCTGGCTGATCTTGGTGCGCTTCTTCCAGGGCACGTTGAGCATCCAGTCGACATAGTTGCGCACGACGGTAGCCTCCGCCGACATCGGCGACATCATGCGCAGCTTCTTCAGCTCCGCGTTCGCCTTGGTCTTGGCCTCCTTGGACATACCGGCCTTGTCGATGCGCTTCTGCAGCTCGTCGAACTCGTTGCCGCCGTCCATCTCGCCGAGCTCGCTCTGGATGGCCTTCATCTGCTCGTTCAGGTAGTACTCGCGCTGACTCTTCTCCATCTGCTTCTTGACACGGGTACGCAGGCGCTTTTCGATCTGAAGCAGATCGATCTCGCCCTCCATCAGGCCGACGAGGTGCTCGAGCCGCTCGCGCACGCTGACGATCTCCAGGATCCTCTGCTTCTCGGGGATCTTCACGGCCATGTGCGCGGCGATCGTATCGGCCAGGCGCGAGGGCTCGTCGATGCTCGATAGGGAGGAAATGATCTCGGGCGGGATCTTGCGGTTCAGCTTCACGTACTGGTCGAACTGCGACATCACCGAGCGCATCAGGACCTCGGCCTCGCGCTCGTCGACCTCCTGGGACTGAACCACCTCGACCTCCGCCGTAAAAATCGCGTCGGTGGCGATGTACCGCTTCACGTTGGCACGCTGGTTGCCCTCCACGAGGACCTTGATGGTGCCGTCCGGAAGCTTCAGCAGCTGCAGGATGCTCGAGAGCGTACCGACGGTGTAAATGTCCCCTACCTCTGGGTTGTCCTCACCGGCGCTCTTCTGCGCCACCAGCAGGATCTGCTTGTTGCTCTCCATCGCCATGTCGAGCGCCTTGACGGACTTCTCCCGGCCCACGAACAGGGGGATGACCATGTGCGGATACACGACGACGTCCCGCAATGGGAGCACTGGGACTACGAGGGCGGATTCGGTCATTTCGTTGGCGCGCCTTCTTACGCGGTATTGCTTAAATTGAGTATATCTGTATTCGACAGATTGGCGAGCGACGGCAGCGTCACAGCACACTCACCCCGTCCCGCTCGCGGACTGCGCACAGGTCTGGATGAAGCAAGCAACAACCAAACCACCACAGCGGGTACGTTGGGGTCGCCGGCGAAAAAATCAAGGGGGGCGACGCCCCCCTTGCATGACTGCTATAGCACCCGTCGCGGATGCGTCAATCGGATGCTGCCTTGGGGCGCTGCTGCTCCGAGCTCTCGTAGATGATCAGAGGCTTGGACTCTCCCTCGATGGCCGTATCGTCAACGACCACCTTGGCGACATTGTCCATGGACGGCAGCTCGTACATCGTATCGAGCAGCACGTGTTCCAGGATGGAACGCAGACCGCGCGCCCCGGTCTTGCGCTCCACGGCCTTGCGCGCGACCGCGCGCAAGGCGTTCTCGCGGAAGACCAGCTCACAGCCCTCCATCTCGAAGAGCTTGGCGTACTGCTTGGTGATGGCGTTGCGCGGTTCGGTGAGGATCTGCACGAGCTGGCTCTCGTCCAGTTCGTTCAGCACCGCCAGTACCGGCAGACGGCCGACGAACTCCGGTATCAGACCGTACTTGATGAGGTCCTCGGGCTCGACCTGGTGCAGCAACTCCGCCGTGGTCTTGCGGTCGACCTTGCTGCGCACGTCCGCCGAGAATCCGATGCCGCTCTTCTCGGTGCGGTTCTGGATGACCTTGTCCAGGCCGGCAAAGGCGCCGCCGCAGATGAACAGGATGTTGGAGGTATTCACCTGCAGGAATTCCTGCTGCGGGTGCTTGCGTCCGCCCTGCGGCGGGACCGAGGCCACGGTGCCCTCGATGAGCTTCAGCAGCGCCTGCTGCACCCCCTCGCCCGAGACGTCGCGGGTGATCGACGGGTTGTCGGACTTGCGCGAGATCTTGTCGATCTCGTCGATGTAGACGATGCCGGTCTGCGCCTTGTCGACGTCGTAGTCGCACTTCTGCAGGAGCTTCTGGATGATGTTCTCGACGTCCTCGCCGACATAACCGGCTTCCGTCAGGGTAGTCGCGTCGGCAATCGTGAACGGCACGTTCAACAGGCGCGCCAGGGTCTCGGCGAGCAGCGTCTTGCCGCTGCCTGTCGGGCCGATGAGCAGGATGTTGCTCTTGGCCAGCTCGACGTCGCTGTTCTTGCTGCGCGTCTCCAGCCGCTTGTAGTGGTTGTACACGGCCACGGCCAGGATCTTCTTGGCCTGCTCCTGGCCAATGACGTAGTCGTCGAGAGTGTTCTTGATCTCCTGCGGCGTCGGCAGCCGGCTGCCGAGTCCGCCGGTCGCCTTGTCCTGTATCTCCTCGCGGATGATGTCGTTGCAGAGCTCGACGCATTCATCGCAAATGAACACGGAAGGACCGGCGATGAGCTTGCGCACCTCGTGCTGGCTCTTGCCGCAGAAAGAACAGTACAGAAGTCGGTCGCCCTCCCCCTTGTTCTGCCTGTTGTCGCTCATCGCTTTGCTCTCCGATTGCCCACACTGAGAATTCTAGACCACACCGCGGTCGATCGCGTCCCGCGCGCCGGCTGCACCTTGCAGTCGATGGGCCTGTCAACCACGTCGGGTCAACACCTCGTCGATGAGGCCGTACCTCTTCGCCTCATCAGCGCTCATGAAATTGTCGCGATCAGTGTCCTGGGCGATGCGGTCCAGAGGCTGTCCCGTGTGATGGGAGAGTATGAAGTTCAGCCGCTCGCGCGCCTTCAGGATCTCCTTGGCATGGATCTCGATGTCGGTGGCCTGACCCTGAAAGCCGCCCAGCGGCTGGTGGATCATGACGCGGGAATGCGGCAGGCAGTAGCGCTTGCCTGCCGTGCCGCCGGTCAGCAGCAGGGCGCCCATGCTGGCCGCCATGCCGATGCACATCGTGCTGACGTCCGGCTTGATGAACTGCATGGTGTCGTAGATGCCCAGCCCGGCGCTGACCGAGCCTCCCGGCGAGTTGATATAAAAATGAATATCCTTGTCCGGGTTCTCGGATTCCAGGAACAGAAGTTGGGCGACTATGAGGTTGGCGACGTGATCGTCGACCGGTCCGACCAGAAATATCACCCGCTCCTTGAGCAGGCGCGAGTATATATCGTAGGCACGCTCGCCCCGCGCGGTCTGCTCGATGACGACAGGCACGAGGTTCAGCGCGCGAGTGGTCGTATTCATGGGGGCGTTATCGGTCATGTCAAGCTTATGCTTTAGCGTCGATTTCAGTCTGCCTCGGATTCATAAGGTCGTCAAACGAACTGCTCTGTTCCGTGACTTTTGCCTGCGTCATCAGCCAGTCGACCACCTGATCCTCCAGCACGGCCGTGCGGATCTCGTTCAAGCGCTCCCCGTCCTCGTAGTACCACTTGATCACCGCCGCCGGGTCGTCATAGGTGGACGCCATCTGCTCGAGCAGATTGCGCACCCGGGCCGGGTCCGCCTCCAGCTTCTGCTTCTGGATGATGTCGCCCATCAGCAGTCCGAGCGCCACGCGCCGCTGCGCCTGTGGACGGAACGAGTCCGCGGACATGCCCTCCACCTGGGCGCGCGGGATGCCCCGCATCATCAGGCCCTGTTGGCTCTGGTAAAGCAATCGTCGTGCCTCATTCTCGACCAGCGCCTTCGGCAGTTCGAGCGGGTTGGCCTCGATCAGGGCATTGAAGGTGCCGTGCTTGAGGCGAGTGCGCAGGGCCTGGTCGCGTTCCCGTTCGACGTTCTTGCGGACGTCCGCCCGGAAGGCCTCGATCCCACCCTGTTCGACACCGAATGCCTTGAAAAACTCCTCGTCGAGGTCTGGAAGGGCTGGCTCCTCGACCTGCTTGAGGGTGACCGCGAACACCGCCCCCTTGCCCGCAAGCTCCTGGTGCGGGTAGTCGTTCGGGAAGGTGACCGTGAGTTCGTGGTCCCCCGGCCCCTTGCCGACCAGTCCTTCCTCGAACCCCGGGATGAACCGGCCGGCCCCCAGTTCCAGCTGATAGTCCTGGGCAGTGCCGCCGGGGAAGGGCGTGCCGTCGACCTTGCCGACGAAATCGATGCTGACCCGATCGCCAGCGGCGGCGCTGCGGGCCACCTTTTTCCAGGTGCGACGCTGCTCACGCAGCTTTGCAACCATCTTGTCGATGTCCGCCTCGGAGATCTCGCAGGTGGTCATGTTCAGCTTCAGGTCGGTGACCGGCTTCATGGTCACCTCGGGGTAGACCTCGAAGGTGGCCGTATAGGAGAGGCCCTTGCCCGGCTCCACACTCAGGGGATCGATGACCGGCGCCCCGGCAGGGCGCAGCTTCTCCTGAATCACGGCATCGGCGAAGCTGCGGCGGACTACCTCGCCGACCACTTCGTCGCGAACCCGCGCCGCAAAGCGCTGTTCCACCAGTCGCATCGGCGCCTTGCCCGGCCGAAAGCCATCGATACGCGCCGTGCGCGTGATCGCCTGGAGGCGGCTCCGGACCTCCTTGCTGATCTGCTCTTCGGGTACCTCGACGGTGAGGCGGCGCTCCAGGGTGCCGGTGCTGCTGACTGATACCTGCATATGTTCCTGCCCTATATATATGTTTACCGTTGGGTTTTTGCGCCCGGGCCCGCGACCGCCAGAGGCCCGGCGCCCGGCGGTGCCCCGGGTCACCCACGAGATGGTGCGAAAGGAGAGACTCGAACTCTCACGGGTTGCCCCACTGGAACCTAAATCCAGCGCGTCTACCAGTTCCGCCACTTTCGCGTGCCGATGGCGTTCCCCCGGAGGAATAAACCGTCACCCGGAAGACTGGGGTCGAGGTCTCGCAGGGGGGAAACATGGCTCGGGCCGACCGGGAGGGCGCTCGATACCGGGGCGCCTGCCGCACACGGGGCATTATACTGAGGTCAAACACGCAGGTAACCCCCGTCCGGTACCTCTGAAAGGACGGAAAACAAGCAACTGATTGCTATACTTCTCGCGTATCGCGAACAGCCGCGCCGCCGAGACCGTGAAGGTCAGGATCCGTGTGCGGCGGATTCGCATCTTTCTACCGTGAAAGTCAGGAACCCGCCAATGATGCGAACTACCCTGCTTCGATCCTGCCAGGTGCTGGTGCTCACCGCCCTCGCCGGCCTCATCCCGGCAACGGCAGTCACCATCGTCGAGTGCATCGACGAATCGGGTCAGAGCTCCTTCCGGGACAGTTGCCCGCCGGGCAGCATCAAGAAGGGTGAAAAGCGGCTGCAAGGCAACGTGAATCCGCCCACGCCGGTGATGTCGGAGATCGTGGCGAAGCATCCGGTCACCCTGTATTCCATCCCCAATTGCGACAGTTGCGAGCTGGTCCGCCTGCAGCTGAAGGCCCGCGGTGTGCCATTCACGGACAAGGACGCCTCCACCGACGGGGCGGTCCGAAAGGAGCTGCAGGAGCTGCTCGGGGTCGAGGACGGGCTGATGAACGTTCCGGTCGTCCATATCGACGACACCATACTCCGCAAGTACGACGCGGCCGCGCTGACGGCTGCCCTCGACAAGGCTGGCTACCCGCCCGAAGCGGGAGCGGCGGGCGCAACGAGCACCGCGGCGGCAGGCGCGCCCCCCGCCGAAGGGGAGGCATCGGGGGCCCCCGGCGATATCGCGACGACCGCGCCGCCCACCGCGCCGCCCACCGCGCCGCCCACCGCGGCACCCATGCCGGAACCGCCGCCCGCTCCCGAATCCCGCTGAATTCGTCCCGATCAGGCCGGCGGGCATGCCAGCATGCTCGCCGGTCCGCACACGCGCGACACCTGAACGAACGGCCCGCCCTGCCCCGGATCGAGCGTTCCGCGCTGCGCCGCAGCTCACCACCGATCGACCCTCGCGACCGCGCTTCGCCCGCCGTCTCGAGGCCGACTGCAATCCTCGAGCCTCGGCATTTAAGGCTGCGTTCAGCTCGAGAGTCGTAAGCTTTGAAAATTATAGTTACTGCGGTCACGGCCGATAAACGGGCTGCCTGGTGAGGACGAGTCGAACGGACCAGCCGAACCAATTGCGCGTGTCACGGTCTCACCGTGAGGTTTATCATCCAGAGGAGCTTATGCAAACCAGCAACGCACAGAAGATAGCGACACAGTTCCGCGGACTGCATGCGATGTCGGCCATTGCCGCGCCGACGCCCAAGGTTGTCATTGCCACGACCGCGGCCGCACGGAAGGAAAAGGGCAAAAATGAGTCCGGAGCCCGCGCCGGCAAGAAGTGAGCGGACGGCGACAGCCAAGAATTGATGATGAAGGACCGCGACGGCGGTCCTTTTTTTTGGTTCATCTCCCGACTCCGGGAGAGGCGGCGCGGATCTTGAGGAAGAAGTGGACATCGTCGCGCAAGCCGTAGGCCATGCGCTTGATGACCTGGATCTTGTTGTTGATCCCTTCGATGAGGTTGGTGCCGAGTGGCCAGCGGCAGTGGGCGGGGATGCCCGGGAGGTAGGATCGCAGCCGGCGAGCGAAGCGGATCAGGGGCTGGATTCCGCTGCGCAGCGCCTTGCGATACCAGCTGCGCCAGGCTCGGGCCGCGCAGCCGGCGTGTCGGTACGCCCAGAGCTCCTTCAGGGCATCGCGCAGCACGTAGACAACGAGACGATGGCGGCGCTGGGGCAGTGCTGGCGCACCTCCCGCTCGTAGCCGGCGTTCATGTCCATGACCGCCGCGCGCAGGCGCCGGCCACGTTGCGGGTCGAGCAGTGCGAAGAATGGGTGGACGTCCTCGCGGCCGCGGCCCCGCCCGACCCACAGCACGCGCTTGCGGGTGGGCTCGAGGATCACGGTCGCGTAGCGGTGGCCCTCGTGGATCGCGAATTCATCGAGGGCGATGATCTCGATCCCATCGAGATCGACGGGACCGAGCGAGCGCTCCAGGCGGGCGCGATCGAGGTCCTTGACCGTCTTCCAGTCGAGCCCGAAGTACCGCGCGACATGCCGAATCGCGATCACCTCGCAGAGTCGACCGACCGACTCCGCCAGCCGCTCCAGTCCCCGCCATCGGCCTCGCCCGCCAGGCCGGTACGGGATCGAGTGCTCGTCGTGACGCCGGCATTTCAGGTATCTTCGGCACACCATGAGCAACGGCCCGCGCCGCATCGCCCACCTCGACATGGACGCCTTCTACGCGTCGGTCGAACTGCTGCGCTATCCGGAGTTGCGAGGGATGCCCGTGGTCATCGCCGGGCGCAGAGATCGGCAACCGACCGTGGCCGCCGACGGGACGCGCCGGTTCTCGCGCCTGCGCGATTACGTCGGCCGCGGCGTCGTAACCACCGCCACCTACGAGGCACGCACGCTCGGGGTCCACTCCGGCATGGGCGTCATGAAGGCCGCCATACTCGCCGCGGACGCGATCCTGCTGCCCGTGGATTTCGACGCTTATCGCCACTACTCGCGCCTGTTCAAGGCGGCCGTCGCGGCCATCGCCCCCGAGATCGAGGATCGAGGTATCGATGAGATCTACATCGACCTGAGCGATCTGCCCGGCGACTCGCTGAGGCTGGCGCGGCAGATCAAGGACGCGGTGCGCGCCGCTACGGGACTTTCCTGCTCGATCGGCGTTTCACCGAACAAACTACTCTCGAAGATCGCCTCCGACCTCGACAAGCCCGACGGCCTCACCATCCTCGCGTCTTCCGATGTTGCCGAGCGGATCTGGCCGCTGCCGGTGCGAAGAATCAGCGGTATCGGGCCCAAGGCCGCCGCGCGGCTGGCGGCGCTGGGCATCAACACCGTCGGCGAGCTTGCGCACGTCGATCCGGCGATACTGCAGGACCATTTCGGACGCGGCCATGCCCTCTGGCTGCACGAGGTTGCTCACGGCATCGATGAGCGGCCCATCGTCACGCGGTCCGAACCGAAGTCGGTGAGCAGGGAGACCACCTTTGATCGCGACCTGCATCCGCGCCGCGATCGCGCCACGCTGTCGGAGCACTTCACGGCACTGTGCGCAAAGCTGGCCGAGGACCTGCGGCGCAGGGGATACCGCGGACGAACCATCGGCATCAAGCTGCGCTACGAGGATTTTCGCACCGTCACGCGTGATGTGACGCTGCAGAGCGCCACCGACGATCCCCGCACCATCCGCCGCGCTGCGGGCGAATGCCTGCGACGCGTGTCGCTGGATCGGAGATTGCGGCTGCTGGGCGTGCGGGCGAGCGCCCTCTCGCCGGGCGGCCCGCCGCCAGAGCGCGAATCGACCGACCAGGGTGAGCTGCCGCTGACGATCGCTTCCGGCGGATAGCCGCGACGTGACAACGGCCGCGATGGCACGCGCCCCGACACCGTCGGCTCACAGCAGTATCTGCCTGATATCGGCCAGCACCGTGCCGAGGAACTGTGTGAAGCGCGCGCCTGCGACACCGTCGATGACGCGGTGATCGTAGGACAGGGCGAAGGGCAGCATGAGTCTCGGCACGAACTCCCCGCCGCGGTAGACCGGCCGCATGGCGGCGCGCGCTACGCCCAGTATCGCCACCTCGGGCGCGTTCACGATCGGCGTGAAGGCGGTGCCCCCGACTCCGCCCAGGCTGGAGATCGTGAAGCATCCCCCCTGCAGATCGGCCGGCGCGATCTTGCCGGCGCGCGCCTTCTCGCTCACCACGGTCACCTCGCGCGCGAGATCGAGCAGCCCCATCTGATCGACGTCGCGGATGACCGGCACGATCAGCCCGTTGCCGGTATTCACGGCCACGCCGACGTGGAAGTATTGCTTGAGCACGAGCGTCTCGCCGTCGGGCGACAGCGATGCGCAGAATTCCGGGTACTTCCGCAGCGCGGTGACCGAGGCCTTCAACAGGAAGCTCAGCAACGTGAGCTTCACGCCCCGCCGTTCGGCCTCCCCGAGCTTGCCTTGTCGGAATTCTTCGAGGTCGGTGATGTCCGCCTCGTCGAACTGGGTGACGTGCGGCACCGTCACCCAGCTGCGATGCAGGGCCTGCCCCGCCAGCCGCTGCACCCGCGACAACGGGCGGTGCTCCACGGGGCCGAAGCGTGAGAAGTCCACCGGCGGCGCCGTCGGCAGCCCCGCCGCGGCCGACCTCGCCCCGCTCATGACCGACTTGGTGAATGCGGCGATGTCGTCCCTGAGTACGCGTCCGCGCGGCCCGCTGCCTGGCACCAGCCCGAGATCGACGCCGAGCTCGCGCGCGAACCGACGCACCGAGGGGCTGGCATGCGCGCGGGCCGACTCGCTCGCCCCGACGATCTCGGCTCCGTGGGGCAGACCTGAAGGCGCCGGCCGGGGGGTGGGCGCGGCGGCCGCCGGCGCTGGGGACGGTGCAGCGTCCGAGGGCATGACAATGGCGGCCGGCTGCGAGGTCGCCGCCGTCGGGATCTGCGGGGCTGGGGCAGTCGCCGCGGGTGGCGGGGCGCCCTGCGCAATCGGCTCGATAACGGCGACCGGCACCCCCTCTCTCACCTTGTCGCCGACCGCGACCTTCAGCTCGCGCACGACGCCGGCGTACGGCGCCGGTATGTCCATCGTGGCCTTGTCGCTCTCGAGCGTGATGATCGGGTCTTCGGCCTGCACGCGATCGCCGGGCTGCACGTGCAACTCGATGACGCTGACGCCCTCGAAGTTGCCGATATC